>NEXG01000011.1 GCA_003019535.1 Candidatus Marsarchaeota G2 archaeon ECH_B_1 | reverse complement strand
AGCGGAGGTCTTGGGTCTCTATCTACTATCACCCTACTGCCCATGCACAACCGGATCATTCAAATCCAGAAATCCATATAAACCTATCTATTTTGAAACTGCTGACTACGGCGTCCACATATGTGCGTTCCCAGTGCCACCACACGCCACAGTACTAAGGACTCTACCCAAAAACTCGAGTTGAATTCTTAGGTGGCCATCCCTTTAAACAGTGCATCAAAAATCTATGTTTGACACACAGTCAACGTTAAGGATGAATTTTTGATACCATGTAAAAGGCGAGGGTTTGAGGGTTTATCTTTAGGGGAAGACCCCGTCCGCCTCGTGAGGGCGGGGTAGTTCACAGGCCTAAGGGTACGCTCAAGTTGTTCAGCGTATAAAGTATCTTTCTACTTCATGAAGCCTATATGTAGCAGCCTTCTAGCTGCGAAGAAATCAGTTACGATAGATATGGATGCGAGTAGGAGGTCAAATGGATCATAGAAGTCACCTCGAACCTTAAGGAGGGATAGCCCCACTCCAACCACGCAGAGGAGAGTTAAACAGAGAGCCGCTGCCCTCAGATGAGACCCCGGGTTTACCTTTGACATCAAAAATATGGCTAGAATGTTCACAAAGGCAATGGATAGTGATACGGAGGCGAACACCAAATCCCTGAAATCGGAGTAGTCGGTGTACACTTTGAAGGATGCCATCGAACCCACGTCGAGGCTCAGAATAATACCCAAAAGCCTTTCATTATGCGTCAAGTAGCCTAAGCCCAAACTCAGGGTCACAAGGAATATAGCCGACTCAGCGATCCTGGGAGTTATCCCCGGCGATAACCTAAACGCCTGGTCTAAGGCATCCTGATACAACATATATCATTAAAGGCATGTCCCAGAAATATAAATCAGTTCAACAACGGCTGATTTAGTTATAGATTTTGACAGGGGTTTCGGCTTTAAATTGTTCGCTTTTACATAGATTAATGAAAAACGATTTTAGGTCTATATTTTTTGTTGAGAAGATACACAATCCTTGATAAGGATGGTACGCTAATGTTTCGGAGAGAGTATTGACAGAGAATAAGGGCTCACTTAAGTGGAGAAAACGCTTCTTTAGTTACACCGAGTTGAGGAGGAAGAGGAGGACAGGTGCTGTGCTTCTTAGGGACATACTTGTAGCCGCAGAGCGTGGTGCTAAGAAGACGCACATAATGTTCGGCTCAAACATGAATCCGCTTGTACTCAAGCGCTATTTAGAATTCGGGATGCAGCACGGCCTACTCACACAGAGGGCCAACTACTATTTTACAACCGAGAAGGGTAAAGAGTTTTTGAAGTGCTTCAACAAACTTGAAGAACTAATGAGCACGATAAGTGACGTTGAACAGCAACTCACAAAGCTCTTAGAGTAACACCCCTAAATATTATAGGTAAAAAGTTATAGTCGAACCCAGCCGATAATATTGTGCTAAACCATTCTAGGGCTCCACTATTTTTATGTTTGGTGCAAGGTTTTTCAGGCGATCCACGAACCCTTCTGGGTCGTCTACTTGGAATGCTACAACCGAATATTTTCTCCCACCATGGATAAAGCCGTCAAGGTAGAGCGTCACAACCTTCTCCCTGTCCTCGAAGGACACGAAGTACCATGAACCCTGGAATTCGAAATGACCCTCCCTTATATCCGTAAATGGAACGCTAAGCCCGCCAAGCCTGAAGGTTCCAGGCGGGAAGTTAAACGCCGATGTTGTGACACTCACAATCTTCTCATACGGCACCTCAAATCTGGCTTCAAGGGTTTCGAAGTGTTTAAGCCCGCTAAACTCGAGTACAAGTCGGTCTCTTTCCAAAACAACCCTACGGGGCATAATCAGAAGTGAACCCACACCCTTTTAAACCGTTCTATCCTAAACAGACAACTATGATAGCGATGTGGACTACAAGCCTCGGGCGGGGTTTGAACCCGCGACCTCCTCCTTACCATGGAGGCGCTCTACCAGGCTGAGCTACCGAGGCGCACTCTGAAAGAATCTAGAGAAGTGTATAAATGTTTCCATGTGTTTTCGCTGTTTTATTCCGACCTTTTTCTGAGCCCTTGTAGTATGAGTTTCTGCTCGATGCTGGCTACAAGTCTACGTGTGGATACCACCACATCCGGGTTGACGCTCACACTGTCGATTCCTAGACTCACGAGGAACTCGGTGAGCTCAGGGTAAACCGACGGAGCTTGCCCGCATATGCTCACGGTTACACCGTTGGCGTGGGCTGCCTCTATAAGCATTTTCATGGCCTTCTTAACGGCGGGGTCCCTCTCGTCGAAGTATCCGAGGGAAGCGAGGATTGAGGAGTCCCTGTCCGCTCCAAGCACGAGCTGGGTGAGGTCGTTGCTACCGATGCTGAAGCCGTCGCACAGCTTTGAGAACTCCTCTGCAAGGAGCACAACGCTTGGCACCTCAGCCATTATCCACACCTTGAAATCCTTCCCCCTTCTGAGGCCCTCTTCAGCCATTATCTGGAGTGCACGCTCGACCTCCCAAGTTGTCCTTGCGAATGGTAGCATAACCCAGACGTTCTTGAGGCCCATCTCATCCCTGACGCGCTTGATGGCCCTGCACTCAAGTCTGAAGGCTGGCTCGAACTTCTTACTAACATAGCGTGAGACACCCCTCCACCCAAGCATAGGGTTGGATTCCTCAGGCTCGAACCTCTCACCCCCCTTAAGAGACCTGTACTCATTGGTCTTGAAGTCGCTGAATCTAACCACCACGGGACGCGGATAGATTCCCTGCGCTACCCTCGCCACACCCTCAGCAAGCTTGCCAACCAAAACCTCTTCGCCACCCTGCTCCATCAGGTCGAGGGGGTGCTGACCAATCCAGTCGGCCATTATAAACTCAACACGCATAAGACCAATACCGTCGAATGGAAGCTTCTTGTACTCCTCGATTTTCGCTGGTTCACCAAGGTTCATATAGATCTTGGTTCCCGTGACTGGTGTATACTCGTACGTCACGGCCTGCGCACCCGCGGCCTGCGGCTTCTTCTCTGACTCATCCTTGACGGCGCCGTCGAACACGACCCCTAGGCTACCGTCCACGGTGACCGTCTTACCCGTCTTGAGCACACTTGTAGCGTTACCCGTGCCCACCACGCAGGGAATCCCGAGTTCACGTGAAACTATGGCGGCGTGCGCCGTCATACCACCACTATCGGTGACTATTGCCGCAGCCTTACTCATCGCGGGAACCCAGTCGGGGGTTGTCATCTTGGTGACCAAGACGTCTCCACGTTTAAATAGTGATATATCCTTCACGTCCAGTATAACCTGCACTTGTCCTACGGCTCTTCCAGGCGAGGCTCCGAGACCCTTGACCAAAACGTTGTTCTTCGAGCCCTCGGCCTTGGGTGCCCACACCGTTTCAGGCCTAGCCTGCACTATGAAAACCCTACCGGTATCACCATCCAGAGCCCACTCCACATCCACCGGACGCCCATAGTGCTCTTCGATACGCACCGCCTTCTGCACCAAGTCGAGTAGTTGCTCATCGGTAAGGCAGGACTGCCTTCTCAATTCATCCGGGACAGGGACCTCCTTTGAGTACGTTCCAAACTTGGCCGCCCTATCCCTCACAGTCATAACAGTCTTATCCGAAATATTTTTCTCCAAGATTTTGAGCGTAGACTTCTCAACCACAAACCTGTCGGGTGTAACCCTGCCCTGCACAACCGACTCGCCTATCCCCCATGACCCTTCAACCACCACGACTCCCCTGTTACCCGTCACGGGGTCGAGGGTAAAGCACACCCCCGACGATTTGCTGTTAATCATATTCATCACACCCACACTCAGCTTAACGGAAAGGTGGTCGAAACCCTTCTCGTAGCGGTAAATTATTGCACGAGGTGTGAAAACCGAGCTGAAACACTTCTTAACGTAGAGGAGAACATCCTCTTCACCTGAAACATAGAGGTATGTGTCCTGCTGACCAGCGAAGCTCGCCGAAGGCAAATCCTCAGAGGTAGCACTACTCCTCACGGCGACCTCGGGGTCCTTTCTTCCAAGCTTTTCACCAAGCCTGCGATACGCCTTCCTTATGGCCTCCTCGAGCTCAAAGGGGTAATCCGCCTCTTCGATCGTATTCCTAATCCTTACGGAAGCCTCCTGGACAGAGTCCGTATCAGAGAAATTTATCTCTGAAACAATCTTAGCCACCTTTTCCTTAACGCCGCGTGACAGGAAGGCCTCATAGCCCTTCACCGTGACAGCGAAGCCCTCAGGCGTCTCGATACCAATCCTCTTTAACTCGCCAAGACCGGCGTTCTTGCCCCCAACAAGCCCCGCATCCTCAATCCCCACCTCGGAGAGGTCAACAACGTAACCGTGATCACCGCTCATACAACGAAACTCACCCAATAATATTTAACTGTTACGAAAAATATTCCATAAACCCACATAACCTACAACAAACACACCCAACATCCACCTATAAAAATCCAAGGACAACACAAAGAATAAATCCTTCATACCTTATCTAGTGGTATGCGTATAGCCAAGATATATGACCTTACGGCAACAATCAAAACACACATGCCAATCTGGCCCACATCACCTCTACCAGTAATAACACCAGTGGGTATAGCTGCAAGAGACGGCTACAACGTCGAATCATACAGCTCCCTCACCCATACTGGAACACACATTGATGCTCCCTACCACTTTTTAGAGAACGGTAAAACAGTGGACACCCTTCCACTAGAAAGACTCGTTTCCCACGGCTACTGTATCCGCCCAAGAACACATGGCCAGGAGATAACCCAAGCAGACCTAGAGGAGAAATGGCGCGATGAATACAGGGGCTCAACAATACTCATTCACACCGGTTGGAGTGAGAAGAGAGGGTTCACCAAGAGTTTTCTATACGAGTTCCCAGGCCTCTCAGAGGATGCAGCTGACTTCCTGATCTCCCAAAAAGTGGGTGTAATAGGCATAGACACACTCGGGATTGAACCTTATAGTCACGCAGATTTCAGGGTTCACAGAAAACTACTCTTACACGACATCATATTAATCGAAGACCTAGCTGGACTTGAGCAACTGCAAGAGGGTAGAAGGTACCTAATAGTCGCCCTACCTGTTAAGATAGGAGGAGCGAGCGGCGCCATGAGTAGGGTTGTCGCATTAGAGGAGGATGGTGGGGATGAGTGATGATAACACCACCACCGCTGGTGGCTCGGGTTATAGGAAGGAGCTTGGCTTCTGGAGTATAGTGCTACTCACTGTTGGGGCGATACTTGGACCAGCCGTGGCATACATCCCTGTAACTGTCCTTGCTGATGGTGGACCAGCAGGTATACTTTCATGGGTTTTCGCCTTAGTACTAATAATACCCATAGCGTTCGTGTATGTTGAGTTGGGCACGATGTGGCCGCGGGCTGGCGGTGTGGCCTACTACCCTGCCAGGAGCCACGGTCCAATCACTGGGGTTCTCAACGGCTGGGCCGCGTTTGTGGGCTACAGCCTCGCGATGCCCGCCGTTGTAGCAGCTATTGTTGAATATGCAAGCTACTTCTACCCTAGACTCTACTCTAACGGTGTGCTGACGACCAGCGGGCTCCTAGTCTCGATCGTGGCTACATTGATAATATGGCTAATAAACACGAGGAGGGTGAGGTTCCTAGGCACGGTGAATAATGTGCTCACAACGATAAAAACACTTCTAATACTCGTCGTCGCCCTCACACTGATTTCCTTCTTCCACCCAGCCAACCTAACCCGCTACGGTGGATTTGCACCCTACGGTGTGGGGGGCGTGTTTCTCGCCACATCCGCAACCATCTTCGCCTACGCGGGTTTCCGTCAACCCATCGACTACTCTGAGGAAGTAAAGGATTCTGGTAGAACTATACCTAGGGCCGTTATCGCCTCTTTGCTAGTTGTGTTCGCGGTGTACATAATCGAAAGCCTCGCATTCGTTGGCACAGTAAATTGGGGCTTCCTAGGGTTCACGCCCGGTGAGTGGTCTTCCCTGTCAAGCCTACCATACCCGTACGCATCCGCCTCTCAAGGGGTCGGGCTCACTACACTCGCTGTGATAGCAATAGTGGGAGTGGTAATCGCCTCCTTTAGTGACGGCGTAATCTACTATGGGGGCGCCTCACGTGTAGGTAACGCTCTTGCGAAGTATGACGGATACTTCCCAGACCAACTATCAAAGCTCAACGTTCATGGAATACCGTTCAACTCAACTCTATTGGTGCTCGCAGTGTCCATAATCTACTTGATACTACTGCCATCCTTTGCATCCGTTTTAAGCGTGTTCGTGGACGCGGTGGTCTTCTCATACGCACCATCCGCAGTATCACTCCTCGTATTCAGGAAAACAAACCCCGGGAAAAACCGACCATACACCCTACCCGTGGCAAAACTCCTCTCACCATTCGCATTCGTGGTGGGAGGTCTGCTAATCTTCTGGTCAGGCTGGACATTCGTGTCAATATCAATAATATCAGTGTTCGTAGGACTCGTACTACTAGCCTTCTTCAATAGGAGAAGAAGAATCGACTCAGCGGACCTAAAGGCAGGCTTATGGCTCCCCGTATACGCGCTCGCAGTGCTCGTCATGTCCTACGTGAGCGACAAAACCTATTTCGGTGGACGAGGAATAATACCGTTCCGGTGGACGAGGAATAATACCGTTCCCATGGGACAACCTCCTATTCATAGCAGTCACACTCGCCTTCTACTACTGGGGGTACACCTCGGGTTTCAATTACACGCGAAAAGGAACACTGGACTAAATCTCGAACACTAGGCCACCAAATTTCCCTCTTTCATACAGCGAAACGTTCACTCTATGACAAACAAGTGTGGAAAGAGTGTTACACTGGAGGCGCTCCTTACAAGGTAAGAGCGAGTCCACGGCTTGACGCTATAAACAACCACAGAACCACTTTGGGCTTCGAACTTAATATGTCTTGAACTCATGGCTGAGATTGAGCCCAGAAGACCAGCGGTTGAACTGGATATTATGACGTTAACATCACCCATAGCGGTGCCCGCACCAATACTCCTTAGCAACTCTCCTTTGACCTCTCCAAGTCTATTCGGGAACATACCCTCGACTCTGTCAAGGGAGCGAACAACAAACACACCTCCAGCGGCACTCCTCTCTCTAAGCTCACTTCTAACCCTATCAGCGTTGCTAAAGTCACTCTCAGGGCTTTGCGGGGTAAAAGTCCAAAAATAGGGTTCAGAGAACCCTGGCACATCCACCCAGACTCTGAGCCTCTCCGCCAGACCCTCGGTTGTAACCAGCTCTGGGATTATTTGGGAGAGCTCAGCGGGTCCGAGTTGTTGGGGTGGTAGAAGATAAGCCGATCCACCTTCGTTTACAAAACGGCTCAACACTGGGAGTATAAAAGACATTACAGCTGTGAGTGGGACGATGGGTTCAAACTCTATTAGACATATGGATCCCTTTTCAAATGGACATATGGATCCCTTTTCAAAGAAATCAAAGGCCTTATCCATGCTAGCCTTACTCCTACCCCTTCCAAGAGCACTGCTACTCTTCTTTTCAATCGATTCAGCAGGCGGCTTAAGTCTGGGTTCACGGTAAGCGTCAAACGACCTGATTTTTGCACCGCTCAGAGTAAATGGGAACTCCGCCCTGTCGATAACGCTCCCCCTGAGTTTGCGTAGCAAAGCCTTCCTAAAGATTCTACCATCCCTAACATGCATTTCTAGCTCGACTATTCCATCCACCGCGAACTCGAGTGGAGTGCTTGAAGCCTCAAACCCTGCGATGAGCTCAGAGGTTAGTATGGTTCTCGTGTCGCTTTGAGATGCAGCGATGGCTGTAAGGGTGTTCTCCACTTTTCGCGCCTCAGAATCCGCTATTACGTGTAGCATCGTGTCCAGTGAATCCACAACCAGCAATCCGTCCTCCGCCCTTGCGCCTTCAATGAACTTCTCCACCAAAACCTCAGCGCTGCTAAGCCTGAAGTCGAATATCCTAATCCTAGGAGCGTACTCTTTAATCCAAGGATACTGTTTAAGCAATAGTTCCTCGGACATCCTAGTGGAGATCACCGTTACCGTTTTCGGGTTAAGCGCTTGGCTGAGCTGGAGAGCTAGCGTTGTCTTACCTGTACCCGGCCGCCCACCAACGAGGAGGGTTTTTCCGCCACGCTTATAGAATGTTACCAACCTGCCAAGAAGGGGATCCATCTTTGAATGAATAATATGTAATACAGCATATAAGGCTTTAGGTTTATATACGAATCTGAATAATCATAAACAAGCCCTCAGGCATAAATATACACTAATTAACTCCTGACTAGTTCTCTTATACATACAGTCTAGCACAAAACTCTTAGTTTTTCATGGGTAGGAAGGGTCGGGTTTAGAACAAACCAATGGTTAGGCAAACAAATGGGTCTGCTAGCTTCAAGCATACACGACTATCTGGAAAAAGCTTATCGTATGGATGCTGTTCACGCCCAACTAAGAGCAAGGTTTATAGTATTTACCAAGCATGCAGCTTTATGGTTTTAGAGTTTGGGTTAGTGGGGAAGAGGGTGCTTGTTACCGCGTCTTCTAAGGGTATCGGTTTCGCTGTCGCTAAAGCGTTTCTCTTAAACGGTTCAAGAGTGGTTATTTCATCCTCAAACGGAGAAAATGTTAGGAGGGCTGTGGACAGCCTCGCCAGCCTCGGCGAGGTGCATGGTTTCACGGCTGACCTGCGTTCAAAGAATGATATTGATGGGTTGATTGAATACGCTTCCTCAAAACTCGGGGGACTAGACACACTGGTGTATGTGGCAGGTTCACCGTCACCCGGAGTCTTCATGGAAAAGACATACGAAGACTGGGAGGAAGCATCCAGATTACTCGTGTTAAGCGCCACCTATACGGCTAAGCTGGTAGCCCAAAAGATGCTCTCTCAGGGCTCTGGTGGAAGCATGATATTTCTCTCCTCCTACGTGATAAAGGAGCCGGTGCCCAACCTAGCGCTCTCAGACGTGTGTAGAATCAGTGTGGCGGGGCTTGTGAGGACACTCGCCCGCGAACTAGGGCCTTGGAAAATAAGGGTGAACGGAGTCATGCCAGGATACATAGCAACACAGAGAGTTGAACAGGTGTTAAAGGACACGGCTAAAAGGCTTAACGTATCACCTCAACAAGCATTGGAATCACTCGTGAAGCAGATACCCCTCGGCTATGTTGGCACACCTGAAGAGTTGGCAAACGTTGTTCTCTTCCTAGCAAGCAGCCTATCCTCCTATGTGACGGGCGCAATGATTCCCGTAGATGGGGGACTACTCAACTCGGTTTTCTAACCCTTCGAAACACGGTATCCCTCACTATGTTCCCGCGGTGCACGGATAATCTTGTGATAAGCGAAAACTCTATGTCTTATCGGGTGGGGTGACTTCAGAGAGCATGTCCTCCCTCATTGGGGTGAAGAAGTCAATTATTAGACACTCTTCAGAGGATGTCCTTAACTCGTGAGGAACATTGGGCGGAATAAAGTAGGCGTCACCCTTCTTAACACTCCAAACGGACTCCCCCACCCTGAATGTACCTCCACCCTCTAAGAATATGCCGTACTGTGCGTGTGGGTGGGTGTGCATCGGGAACACGCTGTTTGGAGCAATCCTATAGTAAACCATCATACCAGTAAGCGAATACGTGGCTATCCTGCGCCGAACACCAGGCATAACCTCACGCCAAGCAGACTCCCTATCACTCCACAGCGACTGTCTGATATAAACACCCTCAACCATAGCCAAGTATACGGCGCGCTTCCATAAGAACCTGTCGGCACAACAAGGGACGCAACAGGAGCGAAATCTCCTATTAACATCTGAGCTGTGGCCAAGCTTCAAGCTTTATCTTAAGGCATCGAGCACCCCCCCACCACGAACGGAGAAAAGATGTGTTCCCTTGGATAAGCTACTCTAAAACTAGTTGAGTTAACAATGTTTTCAGTGGGGGCTATTGGTAGTCCCTTAGAAAGGTCTTAAACCTATTTAACGCTTCCTCTAACACCTCCACAGACCCCGCGTAGGATATGCGCACGTGACCCTCGCCCGACGGGCCGAAGCTCACACCTGGAAGCAGAGCCACGTTATGTTTTTGAAGCAGGTCTCTGGCGAATTGCGTAGAGGATTTTTGGATGCTCAGCCTCGGGAAAACATAGAAAGCGCCTTCAGCTTCGTTGAGGTGAACCCTATCCGCATCCTTCAAACACTCGTAGACTATCCTCCTACGCTCGGCGAACTCCCTTCTAAACTCCTCGATGAACTTATCACCATGGTTCAGGGCGTATGCGGCCGCATGCTGTATGAATGGGGGGAAACACGTCATGGTGTTTTCGAGTAGCTTGTTGACAAGGTAGACTATCCTCTTTGAGCCCACTAGGTAACCAGCCCTCCAACCTGTCATCGAATAACTCTTGGAGAGACTGAAGAGGGTGACCACTAAGTCGGGCTCATCCTCCAGTGAGCCAACCGAGAAGTTGGGTCTAGAGTACACTATGTCTTCATACGCTTCGTCACTTATTATGTATACACCCCTCTCCCTGCATAACTCGTAGAGCTCAGCCAACTCAGACTTGGAGTACACCTTACCAGTGGGGTTAGAGGGTGAATTAATAATTATCACCCTAGTCCTATCACTCATTTTCCTCCGTATCTCGTCGAGATTCAGTGAGAAATCCTCATTCAACCTGTAATAAACGGGTGTGCCATTTGATAGCACAACAGGCTCGGAGTAGAAGTAGCCCGGGTCGGGGATGAGCGCCTCATACGGCTCCTGGGAGGCAGCCATAAGCGCGGCGTACACCGCGAGCTTAGTGGTTATGAACACAACATTATCAACACCCCCCTTTATACCATTCTTCGCTTTGACTTTCCGCGAAGCGGCATCCCGGAACTCCATTGTCCCATAAGATGATGTGTAGTGCACATCCCCCGAAACCATAGCCTTGTAGGCGGCGTCAACAATTTCACGCGGCGTATCAAAAGAGGGTTCACCAATAGCTAGCGAGTAAACCTTCTCGCCACGCGCCTGCATATTCAGAACTAAATTCACCAACTCGAGAGATGGGGAAGCCTCAACTCTATCCAAGAACACAACCTATCCACGCATAACTCATACTTATTCTTAGCCCCACCCGCAAACAACCCCACCCCATCAGAAATAGTAGGAGCATTACTGAACCCACAAACCCGTTAATCGAATGTGTAGCATCATCTTAAACACGTTAAGAGCCTACCCGTAGAGCCCTAGTTTGGCTGGTGTTTTTAGCTCAGTTAAGGGTGGATCCCTAGAAATTATGCTACTCACTATTAACACTAAGCTCCCCGATTGAGATGGATACCAAACATTTTAAATCAAACATTGGGAGTGATATTAACATGTCCGTTAACTGGGCTCTGCCGTTTGATGAGAGAATCATTCCTGAGGATGCGAGGAACGTTGTGGATGTGGATACCTATCACAAGTTGCACTCAAAGAGCATCGAAAACTATAGGGAGTTCTGGGCTAGGGTGGCTTCTGAGCTGGACTGGTTCAAGCCGTGGGAAAAAGTGTTAGATGACTCCAACCCTCCTCTTTATAGGTGGTTTGTTGGAGGCGAGCTTAACGCATCCTACCTCTGCGTTGACAGGCACGCCAAGAGTTGGAGGAGGAATAAGGTGGCCATCTTGTGGGAGGGCGAACCGTTTGAGGGTGGTCGACCCACGGAGATTAGGAAGCTCACCTACGGGGAGCTATACACTCAGGTGAATAGGGTCGCGTACATGTTGAAGAACTTGTATGGGCTCAAGAAGGGGGACGTGATAGGCCTTTATCTACCCATGATACCCGAGCTCCCCATATTTATGCTGGCCGCAGCCAGGCTGGGTGTGGCTTTCAGCGTGGTTTTCTCGGGTTTCAGCGCTGATGCGCTCGCTGACAGGATGAATGACGCTGAAGCCAAGCTGCTTGTAACCGCAGACGGTGCTTGGAGGGCGGGTAAGATTGTCCCGCTTAAACAGATAGTTGACGAGGCTCTGGGAAAAACTAGGAGTGTTATGAGTGTGCTCGTTGTTAGCAGGTTGAATACGCAGGTGAACATGAAGGAGGGAAGGGACACATACTTCCATGATGCGCTTAAGAGCGTACCGTTGAACGTGAATGTTGAGCCAGCGCGTGTCAAGTCGGATGACACACTCTATATTCTGTACACATCTGGAACAACGGGTAAACCAAAGGGACAGGTTCACGATGTAGGTGGCTATATGACCCTCTTACACGCAACGATGCGCTGGGTTTTCGATATACGCGACGAGGACGTGTACTGGTGCACAGCGGACATAGGCTGGGTCACAGGGCATTCCTACATAGTGTTCGGTCCACTCATGGAGGGCGCTACAACATTGATGTATGAGGGGTCTCCAACTTACCCCGAACCCGACAGGTGGGTTTCAATCATCGAGAGGCATGGCGTAAACGTACTCTACACTTCTCCTACAGCGATAAGGGGGTGGATGAAGTTCGGTGATGAATGGGTAAAGAAACACGACACCACATCGATAAGACTCATGCACTCCGTGGGCGAACCAATAAACCCAGAAGCATTCAGGTGGATGTTCAGACTAGTGGGCCGTGGAAAGGTGCCATTCGGAAGCACCTGGTGGATGACTGAGACAGGCGGCATACTAATAAGCCACCTACCAGGGCTATACCTTGTCCCAATGAAGCCAGGGACAAACGGTCCCCCAATCTTAGGGATTGATGCAGACGTACTCAGTGAGAACGGTGAGCCGCAGAAGCCTGAGGAGAGAGGGTATCTTGTTATAAAAAAGCCTTGGCCCGGCATGCCCCTAACTATCCACAGGGATCCCGAGCGCTATAAGCAGGTGTACTTCAGCAGGTTTAACGGATACTTCTACACAGGTGACTTCGCGGTTAGGGATAGAGATGGGTACTTCTGGATTCTGGGTAGGGCGGATGAAGTAATCAAGGTCGCCGGCCACAGGCTTGGGACATACGAGCTTGAATCAGCGCTTGTGCAGCACAACACGGTCGCCGAAGCAGCAGTAGTGGGCATACCAGACGAGGTGAAGGGCGAGATACCCGTCGCATTCGTGATACTCAGACAAGGCTACCAACCGAACGGGGAACTAGCCAAGCAGCTCAACGACTGGGTGCGAGAAAGGGTTGGACCCATAGCTTCACTAAAGAACGTTTACTTTGTAACGAAGCTACCCAAGACGAGAAGCGCCAAGATAATGAGAAGAGTAGTGCAGGCGGTGGCTGTGGGTAAACCGATTGGAGATGTCGCAACCCTTGAGGATGAGGCCTCGGTGGAGGAGGTAAAGCACGCATACACGGAGTTCCAAAAAGAAGTCTCCAGATGACCCCTCTCCCTCAAACCACTTCATCAATTTCTACACACTCAAACTTTTTCTAATATCAGGAGTTGATCATTTTAACTGAAGCCTAAAATCATGCATGTAGTATGCAAATCGCGGATTAAATTAATTATAGACGTACTAACCTATAGTATGAGATATTGATTTAACAAAGTAAGAGTGGAGTCTAATCAAGCTTGCTTTCATAGGGTATATATGAAGGAGTCTAGTAGTCTCGTTATGGTTGTTAAGGCGGAGTGGGGTAAGCTTAGGGAAGCATACATCCATAGGCCTGGAATTGAGATGTTCCTCGGGCTGCTTGAGCCGTACAGCTTCTTGTACGACAGATTCTTCAGTATGAATGAGGCTGTCTTTGAGCACATGGGTTTGGAGCACGCACTTACTCGTAGTGGCGTCGATGTCAAACGCCTCAAACCATCTTTTGTCAGGGTAGTTGAGAAAGAGGAGATAATCAGGCAGAGGGTTATTCAATATATTCTAAAAAACGTGAGGTACTTGGGTGCATCCGCAAAGAGTGGCAAAGAATATCTTGAAAGAGTTGTGAACTCTATGGATGGGGAAACACTCTTCAATATACTCCTACTTAACCCATCCATTGAGACAAGGATGAAGAAGAACGGAGCTGGTAGTCAAAGAAGAATAATCTATCGTTACGTCACACTGCAGGTACCACTCGCAAACCTCTATTACCTGCGGGATCAGCAAGCTGCGACAGACCTTGGGCTCGTGTACGGAAGGATGGCCAAACCTCAAAGACGAAGGGAGGTCCTCATAACCAAGGTCACATTTGAGGGTCTCGGCGTACCCACCGCTTGGACCACACGGGCTCCAGCCACCTTTGAAGGAGGAGACTTCATACCTGCTGGTGAATTCGCCCTTATAGGTTTAAGCGATAGAACTAACAGGCAGGGCGTGGACCAACTCCTCAGACACGGCTTAAGCTACGATGAAGTGGTCGTGGTGAGCAAGCCAGCACACCCACTCATAGCTGGAGGATACGACCCCATGCTATACATGCACCTTGACACATACTTTAACATCCCAGGGGAGGGGTTAGCGGTGGGTGCGGGTACACTCATAGACAACACCAATGTCCAAGTTTATGTCAAGATGGGGAAGAATAAGTACAGGCTCGACGAGGCGGCGAGCGGGGTAAGCCTCGCCCAATACCTTAAACAAAAGGAGTTTAACCTCATCAAACTTTCAACATTCGAGCAACTAGCCTACGCCCCCAACTTCCTTACACTCGATGATAGAAAAATACTCGCAGTTGACTCTGAGAGGAACATAAAGACGACGCTCGCGAAAATACAGAGGCTCAGAGCCGTGGATCCCCACAAGTACGCCGCCTTCTGCGACCAAGCAATGTATGAGTACAACAAACTCAAAGCCGCAAGGGACCTTTTCCCCCGAAAGAAGGAGTTAGAGGAGTGGGGCGTGGATGTCACCCCCCTAGACTTGGACGCACTCACGGGAGGCTACGGTGCGGCTAGGTGCATGGTCGCCGCCGTCAAAAGGGGCTGAATCTAACCCTATTAGCCCTACTATTTGAAACCACTTAGGCTCAACATCAATATTTTCTGGCGCATGTTAAGCCTATTCCCCACCATAGACTTAATTCACATCCACCCCTAATAGCACACCAAATGGGAGATAAAAAGACGGAGAGATGGGTTAGGGAGGCGAGTAGGCTCACCTATAAATCTGAGTATTTTGAGGTCCATACAGATACTGTACGCCTACCTAGTGGCTCTAAAATAACCTACGACTGGTATGCTGCCCGAGACTTCTGCGTAATCGTGGCTCTCAACGATGGTAGATTAATAGCGATAGAGAATTACAGATACCCCGCTGATGAGTGGTTCCTTGAGTTACCCGCGGGCCACATCGAGGATGAGGAGGCACCCATCCAAGCTGCATCGAGGGAACTGGAGGAGGAGACCGGCTACAGGGCGCAGAACTTGGTCTACCTAGGCTGGTATTATGTTTCATCTAGGACTCTACAAAAGGGCCACGTGCTATTCTGCGATCGACTGGCTAAGACGGCGACAAGGAGGGAGGAGTCAGAGCTGCAGAGGGTCAAACTCATCACACCTAGCTACTTGGAGAACAAGATAAGAAGGAGTGAGGTAAAGCATGCGGCCACAATTATCGCATACACAATCGCAAAGTCGCGCGGACTATTCTAACACAAACTCAAGACACTGGTGTGCATTTTAAAGATAAGGAGCATTTGACCACGGTAAACTCTGCGGCCAACCAAGCAAGAGCACATCATTATTGTAGGGTTTTAAGCTCCTCGAACAGCCTGTTTATATCAGCCACTATCCCTCCGAGCTGGGTTACAACTTCGTTTACTCCCTCCTGGTTTATCAACTTGGAGAGGGTGTCATACTCCTTTGTGATTGCTTCAATTTGTGGCCTAACATTGGAGGCATACATTTTCACCTCAGCAAGCATGGAGGGGTAAGGCATGCTGCGTGTAAGCGTGGTAACCCTAGCCAAGTTCTCCACGCATGGGATGAAGAATGAACGCATTGTGATTAGCGAAGAGCGTATCTTTATCCCTTCAGCGTCCTCCCGCTTGCTGTACAGCCTGTAGATATACGTTATATAAGCATTGAAATCCGAATAGTCCTCAGCGAGGCTTTTAACCCATGTGAGAAGCTTGGCGTTAGCACTCAAGGACTCTGTCACAAAACCTTCTAGAGAACACTTATTATAAAACCTTATCCAAGAAAACTCTCATAGAAACCAAAGCACGCTTAGAGTTCGCTTACGGAAGACGTGAAAAGGTGTGCTACCCCGCCCTTGGGGTTGAGGCTTCCCGGTTTACGGGTACACTTACCCTCACACGTGGAATACGGGAAAAGTACTCCAGCATACTACTCGCAAGTAGAAGTGTACTCATCCCCACGAACGGGCGTCTCGCCCGCGTCTCACACAGCAGCAAGGCCCCTATTCCACGAATGGAGGGGGATTCCAGCCCCTTAACCCCGTTAAGTTAAACAACACCATTAGCCTATATTAGATGCGGAGATGTGTTCCACATGCTGATAAACAGCTGCGAGTTCGCTGAGGATGTGCTCTATGATTTGGCCCACGACGTGTGGGTTAGGTTATCGGAGGACGGTGTGGCCACGGTTGGCCTCAACTCGTACATGGCGTGGCTTGCGGGTAGGGTTAGCTCAGTATACTTTAAACCCATAGGCACACGTGTTGGGCGAGGCTCAGTTATAGGCTCATATGAAGGGCCAAAACACTTCGGCGTGGTTAGGTCTCCCCTTGGGGGTGAAATCGTCGAGGTTAACCACACCCTTACATCTGACCCGAAACTTCTCCAAAACGACTCATACCATGCAGGGTGGTTCGCCAAACTGAGGCTTAAAGACACAAACTTAGAGGGAGCACAGCTTGTGAGCCTAGAGCGGGCGAGGAAGCACCTAGAAAGCAGGGTGTCCGAACTCAAGGCCCACTGCTATAAGGCCGTCCCAGACCATGAGCTATACGCCTTCGGAGTTGAGTGTTCAGCTGTTCTGGTTCAACTCAACGAGTACATTCAAAGGGCACCTATTGGCACTGTTGTCCACGTAGCGTCAGATGAGCCCACGGCTGATGTGGAGATGGTGCGATGGGCTAAACAGACGGGTCAACTACTACTCGAAAAAAGGGTTGAGGACGGTGTACACCACTACCTTGTGAAAAAAGTGGTGTAAGAGTCTATTTTTCTATGGGCGTCCTAAGCCTGTTACCCCACTCGGTCCAAGACGCGTCGTAGTTCTTCACATTCTTGTAGCCCAGTAGGTAGCGCAGCACGAACCACGTGTGCGAGGACCTCTCACCTATCCGACAGTATGTTATCACCTCCTTGTCGGGAGTCACACCCTTACCCGTGTAGAGTTTTTCCAGCTCCTCTCTGGGTTTGAATGTACCGTCAGCATCATTCACAGCTTGAGCCCAGGGTATGTTTATCGCGCCAGGGATGTGTCCACCCCTCTGCGCGCTCTCGTTTGGATATTCTGGTGGGGCTAGCAGTTCGCCCGTGTACTCCTTGGGGCTTCTCACATCCACCAGCACCTTATCCTTCATCCTGATCGAGTGGAGAACGTAGTCAAAGTAGGCTCTAATAGTGTCGTCGGGACCCTTAACCGTGTACCTACCAGGCGGGTAGGTTGGCACATCTTTGGTGAGCGGCCTGTCCTCGAGAAGCCACTTCTTACGTCCACCATTCATAAGCTTCACATTCTCAACCTGGTAGTACTTCAAATCCCAGAAGGCGTAGGCAGCGAACCAGTTGTTAAAGTCACCGTAGAGAACAATAGTGGTGTCCTCGCTTATACCAGAGCGCACAAGCAGGTCTTCTAGCTGCTTTTGTGTTAGAATATCCCTAGTCACTGGGTCGTTAAGATCTCTCTTCCAGTCCCAGAGTACCGCTCCCGGCACGTGTCCTTGATTGTAATTGGATTGAGGATCGTAGTCAACCTCTACTACCCTCACCTTTGGGTCGTTAAGGTGTTCTTGTACCCATTGGGTATCCACTAAGACTTCGGGGTGCGCATAGTTTGAGACCTGTTTCTGAGTTGCTGACAATTATGTTCACCGTGTATACCTAACTAGGAAGGATTTTTAAACATTACTTATGTCATAAAATTAGTCATAGTTAAAGGCTTTCTCGATGAAAAACCTTTTATTACACTTACCCTTTTAGTTTGGAAAGGTGTATGGAGAGGTGCAAACGCGTGTAGTTTCAGGTGGTCGCGTTTACCTACCGGTGGGCGACCACGTTTGGCGCAGCTAGACCACTTTTTTATGTAAGCAACAAGCACAAAATGTCCCCGGGGTGTTATCGGGCTTGAGGAGGCTATTAGTCCTCAAGCTGGGTGGCTCGGTGCTCTCAGACGAAAAAGCAATTAAGGATGCGGCGAAATTTGTCTCCGCAGCAAGGAACGAAGCCGATATAGTGGTTGTGGTTTCAGCCCTTAAGGGTGTCACAGACGATCTTGTGAGCAAGGCGCGCTCGGTGAGCGACAAACCCGACCCAGACGTCTACGACCAGCTCATATCAATGGGGGAAAGAATATCCGCAAGACTATTCACCCTAGCTCTACGCGCAGTTGGAGTCCAATGCACTATCGTCGACGTGGACACTCCTTTTTGGCCTGTTATCACCGATGGGAGACACGTGGATGCAGAACCACTCCTAGACGAGTCGGCTCAAGCGTGTGAAGCGAAGCTTAGACCGCTTATTGAGAAATCCATTGTTCCAGTGGTGTGCGGTTTCATAGGCATCTCAAAGGACGGTGAAGTAACCACGCTTGGCAGAGGTGGAAGTGATACCACGGCAACCCTACTTGGTAGGTGTCTAAACGCGGATGAAGTTGTGCTAATAAAGGACGTTGACGGATTACTATCCACCGACCCTTCACGCATAAAGGAGGCTAGAAAACTAGACGTGGTGAGTGTGGATGAAATCGCCGCCCTCGCCAAGTCTGGCGCCAAAGTTGTACACGAGAAAGCGCTAAGGTACGTCAACGGCTACAGGCTTAGGATAACTTCAATCAGGGAGGGCCTCAATGGAGGCACACTTATAATTGACACCGAAGAGGAGGTGAGCTCGAATATCAGCGCCGACGACGTGAACATGATCACACTCGTTGGGCTGAGGAATAGTAGGCTCCAATCAGAGCTAGTGGACCTAGTAAGCCAAGAGGGAACACCCCCACTAGCGGTAACCTTTGACTCTCACTCGGCCACACTCTATACCACAAAGAGTGTTAATGAAAGTGAACTCCACGCACTAGTTGAGAAGGGTATGGTGAAGGCTGTAGCCGTAAAAAGGAATCTTTCGTGTGTAACTGTGAGTGGGAGGAACTTGGAGGGCACCCCGGGAGTGATACTAAGAATAACCGAACCCCTATACCAGCATGGTATAAACCTGTATGGTATCAGCACCTCGGCGAACAATATTAGAGTGTTCGTCCAAAGAGATTTGGTTGAAAAGGTTAAGAGTCTGATTACCGCGTCGCTTAACTCCATACCCATAGCGGGTGATAGAGTTATATGAAGAGTGTGGATGTTGCAATTCTCGGTGTCTCGGGAACACTCGGGCAGGAGTACGTCAAGCTATTATCCCGGCACCCCTTCTTTAGGATTAGAAGCGTCACGGGGTATACCACGGTCGGAAAAACCCTCCGTGAGGTCTTAGAGGAGGATGTTCCTGAAAGCATCGGTGACCTCGAGATCCAGCCAACCCAGCCAAAGAAGGTGGATGCGGACATAGTTTTCTCACCCCTCCCCAACGATGTTGCAAGAAAAACAGAGGAGGAATTCGCTGAGGCTGGCTTCACAGTTGTAACTGACGCTTCACCTCATAGAATGGATCCGGACATACCCCTCATAATACCCGAAGTCAACCCAGAGCAACTCTCGCTTCTTGAGAGCCAGAAGAAGAGGGGTTGGGATGGTGTAATAGTTGCCACACCAAACTGCACAGCCGTGGGTGTCGCCATCACACTGAAACCCCTGGAGCCATTCGGTATAAAATCCGTTGTGGCCACAACCATGCAGGCCCTCTCAGGCGCGGGATACCCAGGCGTGCCTTCACTCGACATAACCGATAACCTAATACCCTACATCTCCGGGGAAGAAGAAAAGGTGGCCTCTGAGACAAACAAGATACTCGGAAGACAAGCCCAGCCAATCCACTTCGCTGTCACAGCCACCAGGGTCCCAGTTATCGATGGCCACACGGTTTCGATGCACGTTGAACTCGAAGAAAACGTGAGCCCGGAGGATGTGGAGGAAGAAATGAGTAACTTCAACGGAAGACCGCAGGAGCTAAGGCTACCCACGGCGCCGGAGAAGCCAATAATACTCCTCAGACACACAAATCGACCCCAACCACGCTTGGATAGGAACGCTGGAAGCGTTCCGGGTATGTCTGTGAGTGTGGGGAGAATTAGGAGGGGACTCAGCGATAGGAGTGTGCAGTATGTCCACGTGAGTAACAACGTGATAAGAGGCGGCGCAGGCGGAGCGATACTCACAGCGGAACTCATGGTTGCGGAGGGGTTCGTATAGTGGTTACGGGTAAAGCACTCAGGCTCGCAAGAATAACACGACAGGGTAAAATGCTCTGTGTACCCATCGACCACGGTGTAACAAACGGACCGATCCCCGGGCTTGAAAGCCCTTTGAGGACCATTCAAGCAGTGAGTAGAGGGGGCGCCTCCGCCGTACTAGCCCACAAAGGTGTATTCAAAAGCCTTCCAGAGGCTCCAAGCACAGGTCTTATACTGCACTTGAATGCGAACACAGCGCTGGGACCAGCACCCAACAGAAAGGTTTTGGTCACATCCGTTGAGGAGGCCATTAGACTCGGCGTGGACGCTGTGAGCATACACATAAACGTGGGTTCAGACGAGGAACCAGAGATGCTACAAAACCTAGGAGCCGTAGCGGATGAATGCGACGAGTGGGGGATACCACTCATAGCGATGATGTACCCAAGGGGTCCTAGGATAAAGAGTGCAGACACGCAGACAGTGGCCCACGTGGCCAGAGCTGGGGCTGAGCTTGGAGCTGACATCGTAAAGACTGTTCTCCCAGACGACCCAGAAGGGTTTAGAGTAGTGGTTGAAAAGTGCCCCGTTCCGGTGGTGCTCGCGGGCGGCGTGAAAGTTGACGACGACCTTAAGGTTTTGGAGATGGCGCAAAACGCTGTGAGCGCGGGGGCGATGGGTATAACTTTCGGTAGGAATATCTTTGCGCATAGGGACCCAGAGAGGATAACACGTGCGCTCGCACTAGTTGTTTACCAAGGCCTAGACGCGGCTTCAGCCTTCGAGCAGGTTTTTGGAGTTGTTCAAAAATCACGGAGCTGAAATCTAAGAAGGTTTTCCTCAGCGTCGGCGATGATTCACTGATAGCTGAAGCGAGAAAGATGGGTTTCGACGACTTCGCTGAGATAGGTGGGCACACCGTGGCCTTGTACAAGGAGGGGGGGAGTGAAAGGGTGGATGTGGCTTATACGCGAATCCTTGGAGGCGACGACCTGAAGAGGGTTATATCGGAGGCTAAACCTGGTTCCACGGTGGTGGTGGAGACCTCGGATTGGTCGATTATACCCTATGAAAACCTCATAGCCGAGTTACACCTGAAGGGGGCTGAGATTTACGCTGTGGGAGACCCGGAAAGCGTTGGCACCCTACTCACCGTGATGGAGAAGGGTGTTGACGGCATCATTGTGCGTGTGTCATCCAAGCGGGACCTTGAATTCGTTAAGGGCTCGCTGGGGGTTGCTGAGACCCCGAAGCTTGTTGAAGCCGAAGTTATAGAAATCATTCAGGTCGGGTTGGGTGACAGGGTCTGTGTTGACACCACCTCAATACTCAATGAGGGCGAGGGGCTCCTAGTGGGTAACACATCCGACTTCCTCTTCCTAGTGCACAACGAGAATATTCAGACACAGTACACGGAGGCTCGACCATTCCGCATCAACGCGGGCGCCGTCCACTGCTACGTGCTACAGAAGGGTGGTAGAACGAACTACCTCTCCGAGCTCAAGGCGGGCGACAGCGTCCTAGTGGTCTCCAAGGATGGGTCAAGGGTGGTGACGGTGGGCAGGGCGAAAATCGAGAGAAGACCACTAGTACTGGTTAGAGCAAAGGTGGGGGAGAGAACCGGCTCGGTTGTGCTCCAGTGGGCCGAGACAATACGGCTCACAGACACATTGGGTAAGCCAGTGAACATCACCCAGCTTGGGAAGGGGTCGATGGTGCTCGTCCACCTAGCGGAGCAAACGGGTAGACACTTTGGTGCAAAGGTGGATGAGTTCATTATTGAGAAATGAGCCAAACATCTGCGTATCGGTGGCTCCGAGAACAGCACGTGAAGCCACCGTTCTGCTCGGCGAAGCCGACTCCTCCTCGGCCAACTATATAGAGCTTCGCCTCGACGGTCTACATGATGACCCCACGAGCCTGAAGAGCACTATGAAGAGTCTAAGTAAGCCGCTGGTGCTCACCTACCACGACGACCCAACTCTGAGCTTGGGCTCAAAGATCACCCCAAACCAGCTCAGGGAGCTTATAGGGTACGCGGAATACGTTGACACGGAGGTTGAGCCGCCTCAGGATTCAAATGCGAAGCGGATAAGGTCGAGGCATGTATGGCACAGTATAAGCATAGAGCAGGCTGAGATGTTGGTGAACGAAGCCTGGAAAAGTGGGTGTGAAATCGTAAAACTCGCGTTCAAAGCCCAAAGCTTCGCAGACAACATAACAGCGCTGAAGCTCACATCTAAGCTTAAAGTGCCAAACATCATATTCTGTATGGGTGAACTCGGAGTGGTGTCAAGAGTGCTCGCACCCCTCTACGGCTCCGCGTGGACCTATGCAAGCCTACGCGCTGGGCTGGAGACGGCGCCCGGCCAAGTTGACGTCCAAACCCTACGTGAATTCTACCAAGCTCTGCGGGGATCGAGTTGAGTCTCCTAGCGGTGATAGGGAAACCGGTACAACACAGTTTGAGTCCCTACCTCCACCACTACTGTGCGAGCCTGATGGGTCTGAGGGTCCTCAGCTTCAAATGTGAGCTAGAGGCGAACCAACTCACCAACTTTGTCGGATGGGTAAGGACTACGCCTGGATTCGTGGGTTTCAACGTCACGATGCCATACAAATCCCAAATCATGGGCCTCCTAGACGGCGTTGACAATACAGCTAATAAACTCTTGGCAATCAACACGGTTGTAAAGATGAACGGTGAGCTCAAGGGTTATAACACGGATTGGATAGCCCTCAGGCAGGCTGTGGCCTCAAGGGGTGGGGGATTCGATTCCGCACTCATCCTTGGTGCTGGTGGAGCCGCCGCGGCGGCCATCTACGGCCTGTTAAACCCCGAACCACTAGTGGGGAAGGTCTATGTATACGGCAGGTCTAGGGATAGGCTAGACTCCCTCAAGTCAACTTTCCCAAATATACTAGAGTACAATGGGGGGCGGGAGTACGGCTTGCTCATAAACGCTACCCCTCTCCCACCGGGCCAAGTAATCACAGACCCTATTAAGGCGAAGATAATAATAGATTTTCCATACTCGTATTATAGCCACGAAACATCGAATAATTATTCAAGGATGGGTGTCACCTATGTTGACGGTATAGAGCTTCTGGCTAGGCAGGGTGTGGAGGCTATGAAACTGTTTTTCGGTGGACACGTCGACTATACCCCTGTGTATCAGTATATCAAGCGAGTACACATCTTAAACACGACAGCAAGCGGTGTGTGGGCCGAGTGAGAAGCAGCTTGTGGTGGGAGTGGTAGGCGTGTTCGGGGTGGGGGTGTCGTGGGGGGCGCTCACAGTTGTTAACGCACTGGTCACGGGTAGGGGCGCCGCGATTGGTGTAAGACTTAGGACGAGGGTGGAGGTTTCAAGCGAGGCAAAGGAGGGGTGGGTTAATATCAGGGCTAGTGGTTCTGCGGGAGACCTGCTAGGCGCGGTTTACGACGAGTTCCTTAAGAAAACGAAGGTTCAAGCCTTTGATATCAGGGCTTTAATCACAACCGACCTACCAGGCGGTATGGGGATGAAGAGTAGCAGTAGTGTGGCCAACGCACTAATACTAGCCTTAGCCGACGCCTACAACCTCACTATGAGTCATATGGATGTGCTCTCGATAAACACCTCGGCGTCTATCAGGGCTGGCGTGAGCTATACCGGGGCACTGGACGATGCCGCAGCATGCCTCCTAGGTGGGGTCACTGTGACAGATAACCGCTTAGGCCTCATACTCAGACGCTACTCGGCCAAACCAGAGAAAGCCATATTCCTAATACCTCGAGGCCTACACAGGCCAGATGTAACCAAGAAGCTCTCTTCAGATATGAGGTGTAGCCTGGTTACCGCCCATAGGCTAGCACTAATAGGTAGATACCATGAGGCGTTAAACATTAACGGTGCAGTGTACGCGTACGCTTACGGTTACCCGAATCAGCCAACACTCGAGGCGTGGAGACTCGGCGCCAGCGCTGCTGGGATAACGGGGAATGGGCCTGCTTACGCCGCACTCGCCGAGAACGGGGTCTTGGAGGAATTAGCTAAAAAGTGGTCGGCTCACGGGAAGCTGATAATCACCGAAACCAGAAACTCCGGGGAGGATTCCAACCATGGAAGTAGTGTTTGACCCAGCCAAGATATCGGGATTCGTGAGCGCACCAGCATCGAAGAGCTACACTCAGAGGGTTATCGCCTGCGCCCTCCTAGCTGATGGGAACACTACGATCCGTGGTTATACTGGCTGCGATGACTCAGAGAGGGCGCTACTCGCAGCAAAAAATATGGGTGCACTTATCCATAAAGGAGAAAACTACATCCAGATTGATGGCGGACACCATAACAACGGAGAGTTCACTCTAGACTTCGGTGGCTCGGCTACCTCAATGAGAATATTCACATCTGTCTCATGTGTGACGCCAGGAATCAAGCATATAACGGGCTCTCCACAACTACTACGCCGACCAATCAGGCCTCTCATAGACGCACTCACACAGCTTGGGGCGAAAATCGAAACATCCCCCGGATACTCACCTCCACTAATAGTTCACCCCACAGGGTTAAGGGGAGGCGAAGTTGAGCTCGACGCCTCCATAAGCTCACAGTTCACATCCTCAATCATGGTGGGCTCCACAAGAGCCGATACACCCACATTTATCACGCACACTGGAGGAGTGGTCTCAAGGGGATACATCAGGATAACCGCCCACGTACTCGAATGGTTTGGGGCAAACACAGAAATCAGCGAAGAATTCAACCAAGTCGAGGTACACCCAAGCAGACTCAAACCAATTGATGTTAAGATTGAAGGCGACTATTCGTCGGCAGCATTCCTACTAGCTGCGGGAGCAATCGGGGGGCACGTCGAGGTGGGCAACCTCAACCCAGAGAGCCTTCAACCCGACCGTGAAGTCTTAAATGTATTAAAAGGCGCTGGGTGCTATGTGGAGTTGGGCGGCGACACAGCCAAGGTGGGTGGTGATGTAAAGGAGGGATTCGACGTCGACGTCACCGAGACACCGGACCTAGCACCTATACTCGGAGTTATCGCCGCGTACGCGAAAGGTGAGAGCAGGATAAGAGGTGTGAGCAGACTCGTATTCAAAGAATCCAACAGAATAGACGCCGTCGTGGATATGCTAAAAAGCATAGGTGTGGACGCCCGTTTTGAAAGTGGAGAGATACGTGTTAAGGGTGGAGGGATTAGAGGCGGCTTAGTTGACTCGCACGGCGACCATAGAATAGCGCTCGCCGCGGCTGTTGCAGCTGTTGGCGCACACAAACCCATCGTGGTTAGAGGGTTTGAGTGCTATATTAAAAGCTACCCACACTTCTTAGAGGATTACACATCCATCGGTGGAAGAGCGCGCGTAGTTCAACCCTGACACCGAAACATACACATTATATTTCCCTAGCCACATGGTTGGTTGTGGATAAGAAGATACTGAGCGTCACAATAGATGAGGAGGCGCTGGGGTTCCTGTTCGGATACGCTAGGGAGGTCTACCCTAGGGAGGCCATCGTCGCCCTCCGCGGAAGAATCCACAAACACGGGGAAGTAGAGGTCACCGAGACAATACTGCCATTCAAAAGGGTGGAGGGACACGGGTTCTCAACTTGGGCACACATGGGTGTAGTGGACAGCAGACTCGTCGGAAGCGGCCACTCCCACCCTTCAGGCGTGCTCTACCCCTCGGATGAGGATATGCTCAACTTCGCGGGTGCGGTAATGCTGATAGTGGGTCCACCCTACTCATCCGAACGAGACGCAGCGTTCTACGACCGCTCACGGCAGAGGATACCCTTCAACGTGAGATGGAGAAACCCTGAAAGGAAATTCGTCTTCAAAGATAGTGAAGAACAAAACTAGCTTCTAAGAACGCAGCAAGAAGAAGCATTAGCGCGGACACACCAACAGCGGTTAAATACCATAGCACGCGCCTCCTACGAGGCCTAAAAAGCGTCNCCCCGCCAAGAAGACCAGCCGAGCAGGCAAGCGCGTAGCTTAACGTCTCCAAGTAGAAGAACGGTTGAGTAAGCAGCAAGCCGGATAAGAGCAGTGAAAGGTGTTTGGGATCATACACACCAAACAATTCTAATGATAGCTCGGTGTTAGACGCACTGTAAGAGTTGACAACAGCACCAATCTTTAAGAATATGTATTCCCCATAGGCCAAACCGAAGAAGGGAATCGAGACGAGAAGCATGATGAGCACATTGGTTGAGAATATCTCCAAGGTGTAATGCAGTAGCGAAGGATGTGTTGCTATTGTCACGATCCCCCCCAAACTATTCTGCCCAACACTCGGAACACTCGTTGGGGGAGGCGGCTTAACAGTGTTCCTAATAAGAGTCGCACTCCCCAACCCATCAATAACAGGATTGGGACCCATATTAGCCACAACCCAGAACACAATATATTGCACAGCCCAAACAAACACAAACGCCGATAACTCACGCGACCTAACAATCGAGATGAGTATACTCCTCATATGCGATAAACAATATCACTAACTCCAACAAAACCCTTACGCCACTATTTCTAAGTAGGTGTCGAATACACCGACCACTCTATTGTGAATCGCCACACTACAACGTAGACTCGGAAGAATGATAAAAATGCGTGGGGGTTGTACCCCCCAACCTTTTAAATTATTTCGCCCACTGCATAGTTTGGTCGAAGCTGGGTTATTTTTATCTTGACATGGTCGCCCTGTTTTGCTTTTGGCACAAAGACGACGTAACCCTGAATCCTGGTCACGCCATCGCCTCTTCTGCTAACTTCGCTTATGGTTACTTCAACCTCGTCGCCAACTTTTACCGGCTTAGGCGAAAGTCCACCGGCAAAACGCTTACGACCAAACTCCTGGTTTTCTTCCTTATCCGACAAAGCCTTCCGTACCTTTCCTTTAGTATCTAACGACATATTAATGATATAAGCTTTACTAGAAAATTTGGATGGTGTCCGAATTGGGAGGTGGTGAGCACAATATCTTAACGCGAAGGCTTAATCCAGACAGATCCAAAAAATTTGGAATAAATCCAACGTAGGCTACCCCGCTCTGAGGGGCGAGGTTTTGAAATCTTTATAAAAACTCCCCCGTCAACCTTCGAACAGTAAAACAAAACACTCATTTTTGAGTCGAAGTAAGTATTCGAGCATAATTTTCGATGAACCGTTCATGTGGGCGGCCCATAAAAGTGATGCTTATAGCACCACTGGTTTTGAGGTGGTTGTGATCATCGTAAGAGAGCTTGAAGGCCCTACGGAGTTTATAGAGGCCGAACGGGTGCAGAAGCAAGCGTGGGGTATGAGCGATTTAATGGTGACACCCAAGGAGATTATGATTGCTATAAGGGATAACGGCGGCCTAGTGTTGGGTGCCTTCGATGAGGGTAAACTCATTGGCTTCGCACTAAGTTTCCCAGGCTACCGTAAGGGTAAACTCTTCATGTACTCACATCAGACTGGTGTGGCCAAGGAGTACCAGTCTAAGGGTGTGGGCTACCTATTAAAGCAGAAGCAGAAGGAGATCGGCACCACTAGAGGATTCGACCTGATAGCGTGGACGTACGACCCGATAATTTCACGTAACGCCCACTTTAACGTTGCGAAGCTGGGCGTAGTGACCAGAACCTATAAGGCCAACTACTATGGGCCGATGGATGACTCTATAAACGCTGGCTGGGAGACGGATAGAGTTGTGGCCGAGTGGTGGATAAAGGACAAAGCCGTAGAAGAGGCTAGGCGTAGCCTAAGACTCGTCGGTGATTCACACCAGGCAATACAAGTAGATACGGCGAACACCCATACACGCATCCTAGGCTACAACATTGACCTCAACGCTCGAAAGGTTCTTGTGGAGATCCCCCGAGACATCGTTGAACTCAAGGCCAGGAACCCAGAAGAGGCGTTGAAGTGGCGGCTATTCACAAGGGAGGNGTTTAAGGCGTACTTCGCCGCGGGTTACACTGCCGTAGACCTAGTGTACATTGACGGTAGACCAAACTACGTCCTCTCGAGGGTGGCAATCCCCCAGAACGTCTTCACCTAGCACCCCAACCCTCCAATTTGAAGGGAATTAGACACACGTCAAGCCTAAATAACACGCGATTTATGGGTGCTTGAACCCATTTGGCGTTTGTCGAGAATATAGCTATACTCATGTTCTTATTCCTCGGCGGAGCACTTGGTTTCGCAGCCGAGTTCATCCCCCGCCTCTTCACGAAGCCGCGGCCAACACCCGAGAAGCTCGCGCCCTTCGAGTCGGGTGAAGACCCGGTTGGCACAGCTAGGATAAGGTTCAGGATACAATACTATATCTACGCGGTGGCCTTCGTAGCGTTCGACATAGTGGTGGCCCTAGCCATACCTTGGGCTGTGGGCTGGGGCTACGTTTACTGGACACCCATCATACTGCTACTTGCGGTGATGCTCGCCGTGGTGGGCTACTACTCAGCCAAAGGTGACCTCGAGTGGATATGAACACCCAGATCACTCTAACCGGGATAATCGTATTTATAGAAAGGAACGTCTACCTACGATTTCTACTCGTGGCCATAGTCGCATTCATAATAGTCAGTATCGGTTCGCTAATAGAGCTCTACATCGAACGCAAATTTTGGGCGAGAATAATGTCTAGGTATGGGCCGACTGAGGTGGGTAAATTCGGAACACTTCAACTCATAGCTGACGCGGTGAAATTCCTAGTTAAAGAAGACTTCTCACCCGCGGCAGCTGACAAAACAATATATAACTTGGTGCCAGTGTTCAGCGTCACGGTCTCCTTCGCTTCACTACTCGCCATACCATTCGATTACACCGTGGCATCCCTCTTCCCGAGCTCACTGCACCCCCTCACCTTTGTGGCATCAAACTTCGACCCAAGCCTCCTCGTGGCATTCGGCTTCTTCGCCCTCGAACCACTAATAGTGCTCTTCGGCGGATGGGCGGCTGGGGGTAAATACACATTAATAGGAGGCTTTAGGTCCGCTGCGCAGCTCATAAGCTACGAGATACCACTCGTGCTCTCCTTCCTAAGCGTAGTGGTGCTCGCACAATCACTAAACCTCTTCCAAATCATCCAGACACAGGCTCACTCCTGGCCCTTCGCAGTGCTCGCCTTCCCAGCCTTCATCACATTCACAGTGGCCCTGCTCGCGGAGCTTGAGAGAACACCATTCGACCTCACAGAGGCCGACACAGAACTCGTATCGGGATGGAACACCGAGTATGGGGGAACAAAATTCCTCCTCGTCTATCTGTCAGAGTACATAAGGGCCTTCGCGGGTTCAGCGATACTCGTGAGCCTCTTCCTCGGGGGGTGGCTTGGACCAGCACCCATACCACCACTTATATGGCTATTCCTGAAGACGATCATAGTATTCACAGTACTCGTGTGGATCAGGGCGGCCTACCCAAGGGTGAGGATCGACCAGATGCTCGCCCTAGGTTGGAGAATACTCATACCCGTGAGCGCCGTTTGGCTCATACTCACACCATTCGTGGCCCACGTAGCCATGATGCATGGGGCGCTAGCCTGAGGTGGGGTGACTCATCGTGATCGTTGACGTAGCATACTATATCATCGTGTTGGTCACGCTTCTCTCAGTGGTGGGATTCGTGGTCACCAAGGACATCGTGAGGGCGGCGGGCCTCCTCCTAGTGGTGCTTGCATGTGTAGCAGCAGCCTTCGCGTTCATGAACAGCCTGCTCCTAGCCATGATACAGCTCATGGTGTACGCTGGTGCTGTAATAGTGATATTCCTCTTCGGTGTGATGCTAACCCGTAGGGAGGCGCCCACAAGCAGGCTTAGACAGCTCGCCTCCTATGAGAACCTCACATACCTAGTCTTCGCGGCCCTCCTCTTCCTGCTTATACTGCGAGCGTCAGCGGGGCTTACATCACCCCTCGGATACGCTTACGTGAGCCCCCAGCTTGTGGCCACATCACTCTACGTGCAACTCAGGGGGGTTGTGTACGCCCTCGCAGCACTCATAGGCGCGTCGAGTATCGGCGCGATATACGTTGTAAGAAAGGAGAAAAAGCAATCCGACGGCACTCGAGGTGGTGTATAGAGAAATGATAACGCTTGGAGAAATAGTTGCACTCTCAGGTATACTCTTTAGCGGTGGAGTCTACAGTGTACTAACTTCTAGAAACGCGGTGAGGATGCTAATGGGAATTGAACTCATATTCAACGCAGCAAACGTAAACTTCGTTGCCTACGCCTCAACCACCGGCCTCGCAGAGGGCTTATCACTGGCAATAATATCCATATCCATAGCAGCAGCCGAAGCGGCCATAGGAATAGCCATAGTCCTCCTACTCGACAAGCTATTCAAGACTGTTGACGTCGACAAGATAAAGGAGCTCAAAGGGTGAGTGGGAAGTGATCGGTCTTGAAACAATAATATGGATAATCCCACTTCTACCAATAGCCCTCTCCTTTATACCAATACTCTTCGGGGGGAGGCTACCCAAGGGAGGTGGGCACGTAGCCATCGCCTCGATTGGCGTCTCAGCGATACTCTCCGGGATCGTTCTGCTCAGGCTTCCAAGCACTCCAGTCGACTACTCAGTCACATGGTTACTCACAGGCAGCGCAATTCCCCTAAGGGTCGGCTTCTACCTAGACCACCTAAGCGCACTCATGGTTAACATAACAGCCTGGATAGCACTCCTCATACTCATCTACTCACTGGAATACATGGGTCACGAGGAGGGGCTGGGAAGATATTGGACGGAGATGATGATCTTCACGGGTTCTATGATGGGATTCGCGCTCGCCGACTCAATACTACTCATGTACGTCTTCTGGGAACTCATAGGCGCGTGCTCATACCTACTCATAGGCTTCTGGTACACCCTGCCAGAGGCAGCCGCGGCAGCCAAAAAGGCATTCGTTGTGGTTAGGGTTGGCGACGTTGGCTTCTTCGTTGGCTTCGTACTCATATACCTCTACGGCCACACCCTCAGCCTGCAGGCGCTACTCACCCAGCCAACCACAACCATAGTCTCCCCAACACTTAGAACAACAATCGCCATACTGATATTCGTGGGCGCCATAGGGAAATCCGCGCAGCTACCACTCTACACGTGGCTGCCGGACGCTATGGAGGGACCCACAACCGTGAGCGCACTCATCCACTCGGCCACCATGGTTGCGGCCGGCGTCTACCTCGTAGCCAGGCTCTACCCATTCTTCTTGGCAGCCCCCCACGCGTTAACGGTTGTGGCCTGGGTTGGCGCTCTCTCAGCTTTCCTCGCAGCCACGATGGGCCTAGTATCCACAGACCTCAAGAGGATCCTCGCATACTCAACAATGAGCCAGCTCGGATACATGATGACGGCACTAGGAGTGGGGGCTTACGGCGCAGCGATGTTCCACCTACTCAACCACGCCATCTTTAAGGCGCTACTCTTCCTCTCGGCGGGCGCAGTTCTGCACGTGCTGGGTACAAGGGACATAAGACAGATGGGTGGATTGCTGAGGCAAATGAAGATCACTAGTACCGCGTTCCTAGTTGGTGCGCTATCCCTCAGCGGTATACCACCCTTCAACGGCTTCTTCAGCAAAGACCTAATACTGGGTGCGGCCTATGAATACGGCGCAACCAGCGGAAACTACTACATATACGTACTAACACTCGTAAGCGTTATATTCACAGCAGCCTACATATTCAGAGCCTTCTTCGTAGGCTACGTCCTACCACCCACTCAACCAAGGGACAAACCAGTACACGAAGTACCAGCCGTAATGAGCATACCCATGATAATACTCATGGCGCTAACACTCATAACCGGCTGGCTTTGGTCACCCATCACCAACATATTCCAACCATTCGTAGCCTACAGCCCACTTATACCCCCCACACCCACAGCGCCGATCGCACTAACAGCAGTCTCACTCATATTCGCCATCACCGGTATTGGTTTGGCATACTCGGGTTACATGCGCTCCTTGTTCGACCCCGCAAGGCTAAGGCAGGGCGCGGTCGGCCTACGCCTCCACAAACTGGTCTCAAGTGGATACTACTTCGACGCAGCCTACGCCGCCGTTGCCAAGGGTCTCTCCCAGGGCCTATCCCTTGCACTCGACTTCTTCGATAGGAGACTCATCGACGGCGCAGTGAACGGAGTGGGTTACGGTCTAACCCTACTGGGCCGTAGGGTGAGAACGGTTGAGACAGGCAGGGTGAGAAACTATCTGGCCATCATGGTTGTCGGAATAGTGCTAATAGTCATATTAGTTGAGGTGCTCTAAAATGGATTGGATAACACCCACAGTCTTCTTCCCCCTCGCCTGGGGGTTTGTACTCCTTATCGCCTCACAATCAAAGTGGGGTGAAAACAACGCTTCGAGACTCGCACTCGTGGGCACCCTCATAACACTCGTATTCTCAATAGGTCTACTCGCAGAGTATGGACTCCAGCCGCTAAACTGGAAGTTCGGCTCATTCAGCGAATACGTGAGCTACCACTGGTTACCGCAACTCGGTATAAACCTTAGCTTCGGCGTGGATGGGATAAGCGTTCCACTAGTCCTGCTCACAACCATAACCATGGTAGTGGTTGTGCTCTCATCATCGAAAGTAATAGAACGCAGGAAAGCGCTCTACTATTCACTCATAATGATAAGTGAGGCTGGCGTATTAGGTGTGTTCACATCACTAGACTTGTTCGTGTTCTACATATTCTGGGAACTCGTGCTCATACCCATGTTCTTCCTAATAGGCATCTGGGGTGGGCCTAGAAGGGTATACTCAGCCTACAAATTCCTAATATACACACACGTTGGAAGCGTAGCCATGCTAGTCGGATTCTTCATAGCCTACTTCTCAACGGGTGGTGTGAGCTTCAACCTAATGTTCATAGCCCAGCAGCTAACAAGCCCCAGCTTCCCAGAGTACCTCAAGGTAGCCGTTTTCACCGCACTCGTACTAGGCTTCCTCGTAAAGATGCCCGTGTTCCCATTCCACACATGGTTGCCCGACGCACACGTTGAGGCGCCAAGCCCCGTGAGTGTTGTGCTCGCAAGCCTACTACTCAAGATGGGTGGGTACGGCATGATTAGACTCGCATTCGAAATGATACCCTCAGTTGCCCAGCGCTACGCCTACCCCATCATGGTGCTCGGTATAGTGAGTGCGGTCTACGCGGCGCTGGTCGCCTACAGGCAGGACGACGTGAAAAGAATGGTTGCCTTCTCAAGCATAAGCCACATGGGCTTCGTATTAGTAGGTGTAGCCACACTCACATCCATTGGTATAGTTGGCTCGGTGTTCCAAATGTTCAGCCACGGCATCATAGTGGGCTCACTCTTCCTATTATCTGGCTTCGTGGGTGAGACTGCTGGCACAAGGCAGATAAGTCGACTCGGCGGCTTAGCCAAGCTCATACCACGCCTCGGCGGACTCATGACTTTCACATCACTTGCATCAGTGGGTCTACCCGGCCTGAGCGGGTTCGTCGCGGAGTTCATGATACTCACAGCCGCATTCTCCCACGGCTTCGCGGTGGGCATCAGCTTAGCAGCCGTGCTCGCACTCTCAGCTGGATACTATATGTGGATGCTTCAGAGAATGGTGTTCTCAAAACCAAAGCAGGTCGAAACACAAGGCGACCTGTCAGGCTCAGAACTAGTGGGTCTCGCGGTGTTCAGCGCAATAATAATAATACTCGGCGTCTACCCCTACCTACTCACATCGTACATATCCCCCACCGCGGGGCTAATCGTACACACAACTGGGTGGTGAAGGCGAAGTGGATCCAGGCACACTAGACTACTCACCCATCCTCGTACTCCTAGTGGGTGTTGTAGCCGTTTTCACACAGGACCTAGTCAGGGAGAACTCTAAGACCACACTCGCAATAACCAGCGTGACACTCACCCTTGTCTGCCTTATCTCAACACTCCTCGTAACAACGCATACACACCTGAGTGTGGGGGGTGTGTTCGTTTTCAACTCATACTCCTTCTTCTTCACAGCCGTGTTCTCAGCCTCAGCGCTACTTGCATGCATCCAGTCATCAGCCTACACGGAGACAAAGAGTAACCCCTTCGAGTTCTACGCTCTCATACTCGCAGCCACGGCCGCAATGTCATTTGTGGCGGCCGCCACAAACCTCATGGCGCTATTCGTTGTCTTCGAGGCCGCGACTGTGTCGACCTATGCAATGACAGCATACTCTAGAAGGCAGAAGTCTTCAGCTGAGGCGGCTATAAAGTTCTTCGTGGTGGGCGCCGTGAGCTCCGGGATAATACTCTACGGCATCTCGCTACTCTACATAGCTACTGGTAGCCTCAACATATCACCCATAACCACAATAATCCACGGGGGATCCCAACTACTCAGCGTGGCATTCATACTCCTCATAGCCGGCTTCGGCTTCAAGGTTGCCGCGGTACCATTCCACATGTGGCTACCAGACACCTATGAGGGTGCACCATACCCCACCACAAGCTTCCTATCAAGCGCATCCAAAGTCATGGGCTTTGCGGCGCTCGTCAAAATATTCTTCTATATGGGGCCAAGCGTAACAGCCATAGCGGGGCTCGACTGGAGACTCATCTTCGCAGCACTAGCCCTACTCACCATGACGCTAGGCAACCTCGCAGCATTGGTTCAGACGAGCTTTAAACGACTACTCGCATACTCGAGCATAAGCCAATCGGGATACATACTCATAGGCCTAGCACTGGGTTCGGGCTACGCCTACGCAATACTCCTATACTTTACCGTAGCCTACGTGTTCTCAAAGATCGGCTCATTCATAGCGGCCGACAACTTCGAGTCGACCTACGGGGCGAGAAGCATCACAGACTACGCCTGGTTGGGGAGAAGGTCACCGGTGGCTTCATTCTCACTCTCAATATTCCTACTCAGCCTGGCAGGCATACCCCCACTAGCGGTTTTCGTAGCCAAATTCTTCATGTTCTACGCCGCTGTGCAAGCTGGCGGAGCGTGGATATGGCTCTCGGTGGCGGGTGTGCTCAACAGTGCCCTAAGCCTCTACTACTATGCGAGGGTCATCAAGAACATCTACCTCGGCGTGGAGAACCAGCCCCCACCTGACGCTCAAATCACACGTGAGCGGTGGTCATATCTGCTACCCATACTCATAGCGCTAGCGCTAACAGTGCTACTAGGCGTCTTCGAGGGCCCAGTGATACACGCAGCCCATGTAGCCATCAACTCACTAGGCGGCGCCTGAAACACTTTTATTGAGCCCACGCAGAACTATTTTGAAAAGCATTGATGGTGATCACCAACGACGACGGAGTGCGAAGCCCTGGGCTACTCGCACTCTACAGAGCCGCATCAGACCTCGGGGAAGACGTGAAGGTAGTCGCACCCAGCGGACCGCAGAGCGCCGCGGGTATGAGTATAACATTCTTCAAACCACTAAGAATAGAAAGGGTTAAACTCGACGGACCCACCGCTTACGCCGTCAACGGCTCACCCACCGACTGCGTGTTCCTAGCGAAATACAAGCTGTTTAAACGCAAAAACATCAAACTCGTACTGAGCGGAATAAACCTCGGTGAAAACCTCACGCTTCAATCATTCTACACGAGTGGCACCGTATCAGCCGCGATGGCGGCGGCACTCAACGGTATAAACGGTATCGCATTCTCAATGGTTATCGACTACAAGGACGAGCCGCCAATCGAGGCGTTCAGCGGAGCAAGCAAATACGCCCGCATGATCATCAAAGCCGTACTCGAGAAGGGCTTCCCAAAAAACGTGGATGTACTAAGCGTCAACTTCCCAAGCAAGATAGATGAGAACACACGCATCAAGGTGGTGCCCATGGCGAGAACAATGTTCGACGAGTACGTGCTCGAAAGACACGACCCACGCGGGCAAAAATACTACTGGCTGGGGGGAAGGCTAAAGCACGGCTTCGAGGAGGGCACAGATGTGCACACGGTTTTAGTCGAGAACAATGTATCCGTGACCCCCGTGGTGCTATCGAACCACTCAGAGGAAGCCATGCGCTCAACACATGAACTCATGAACTATATATCACATGTAGAGACAGTGGAATCCAGCGCGTCGAAAAAACGTTAACCCCCTCATAACCGAGGAGGAAACCAGTGCTACACCCTAGTTAATCTGCTGGTTCTTATAGATATTCCAAAAACCCGCTCTTCAGCGCGGATAGCTCACACTTCAGTTTTTCAGAGAGGATGTTAGCACGAGCTGGTTGCCGAATGGGTCCTCTACACCCATGTTCACTTGGTTGGCTGCAGTGGTCTCGGGTCCGAACACAAGCCTCCCCTTACTCAGGGGTATACGTGAAGCAACCTTCTCTAGGTCCTCCACCTCTATAAACAGACTCGGCCCACCTTCAGGATGCCTCCACTCCTCACCCACCTCGGGCATCCGTAGAAGCAGTGGTATCCCACCCAAGTCGAAAACCGCCAACCCATCCGTGTCATTACGCTCCACCAGGTGAAGACCTAAGACATCACCGTAGAACTCTACGGCATCAGAGATACTGTACACATAAATGGTTACCGCCCAAAGTCTTGGCATATGGCTTTATCAACCAAACATGCTATAACCCTTGCGCTGAAACACCTACAACGCTACCAAAATTATCCACACAAGTTGACGATTTAACAACCCCACGGGAATGGGTAATGTCATACGAGTTATGTGAGGGAGTCGGTCTCAGGTATGTCTCCAAGCCTAGGTGAACCCCTATAAGTGTACACCTTTGCCTCCTTGGCCAGTCTCAAAACAAGTTCCATTCCCAGTCTGAGCTTTACCAGCTTTAGGTCTGGGTTTGGGTGGCCCGCGAGCTTGGAGTACTCACCAATACGTGAGCCGAAGTCCATACCAACGAGGACAATTCTAGCCGCACCCATGGCATGGCAGAACCAAGCAGCCCTATCGCCGTCTGTGAACCCATAGAAATTCCTGATTTTAGCGAACGACCCAACCTGACACGTCAGGATCAGCCTAGTCTTCTTCTCAAGTAGGATGGGTATTAGTCTTCTCAAGGCGTCTTTATTATCACCGTGAGCGTGGACCACCACCATCGAGCCATTCATTGCACACCAAGTAATCACGTCATCACCCCCGTCGAGGTCCGTTACCAAAACATTCGGGGGTGATCTTCCCTGCTCCATGAATATCCGCGCCGCACCGTCAGCAGCTACACTCACGCATCCATCAAGGCTTACTCGATTAAATGAGTCTCGGAGTGTTGGACCAGCACCGAAGACAACACACGTCCTACCCTCAATCATCCTCCTAGCTTCTTCCTCACGCGTCCTCGCATCATCACTCAGCTCTTCGAGAAGTCTAGCCGCCTGAGTGTCAGCCTCAGCGCTCAGACCAAGGGTGCGTGCAATCCTAGGATACCAGACACCCATCCACTCCTCCCTATCCACCCTTTAACTCACCCATTCTACGTGTAGCTGACTCGTAAATCGCCTTGGCGTATGCTTGGTACTCCGTGTTCTGCGCTATTCTAGCCATCAACTCGTTATAGTGGACTATCAAATCGTAAAGCCTCTTAGCCTCTACAAGCAGACCGGAGTCAATATAGGGTTTGATCCTGGACTCGTGAACGAGCATCTCTACCAGCGCGCCATCAGCCCTAGTGTAGGGCTTGGGCTTCACCTGGGATAAGTGTAACATGCTTGGCTTGAATTTGAAAACCGACCTACCCCTGTCGGGTGACTCTTCGACAACAGTGACACCAAGCCAAGCATCAGCGTCAGCCAAGAACCAGTAATCACCTTCACGCATAACTCTGAGTTTGTGTTTCATATACACCGCATCATAGAATAGAAGACCACTCCTCACAACATTCAGAGTGCACATGGGATGCACCTTGAGGTTGGCATAGGTTGCAGTATCATGATAAATAGTCGCTTCAAAAAGCCCATCTTTAAACCTGACACCTATGGGTGCCGGGTGAGGCTTACTGGAAAAGCTCACAGCGATAACCTCATACACAACACCCTCAACGAAACCCAGTTCAGCTACCACAAGTAGAGTTAACTCAACCAATATTTTAAGGAGTTGTTAGAGGTTAGGGGAAGCTGGTAACCCTGAGCACGGGGAGTAAGCCGAACCACCTAGATTCCTCTTTTGGGTCTACAGTTTGCCAAGGGGGTTTCACTCTACACAGGCATACGTAGATATGTATCAGCATATCCATCATATGCGTAGTGGAGCTTGGGCTTCAGCGCATCGTGGAGGGAGCTCACGGGTTCATTGGTTCCACTCCGCTCCGCCCCCGCGTGTCAGGGCGCACCCGCCCAGCAGTGATGGTGGGATTACACAGCTCCACCGCTGGGGGCGTCCTCTATCTTTAGACTTTAGATCAACCCACACGCACACCAACCAGCTATCCTACTGTTCGGGTCTCCAAGGTACACTTAGGGGATCCACACCATGGCACACCGGCTGGCTTCTCAGCCTGAGAAAACGGTGTGTAACCATGAAAGCCTATCTGTACCGAAACGCTGACTACGGCGTCAGCCGAACGGAGCACGCATAGCACATAGAGAACAGGCGTACACGCTTGGTTAACACGTTCACAGCGTATTTATCCCTATTGTGCTGAACCACGGGCGGTGTCCGGATTAGAGGGCGGTGTGCATGGTAACCAAGCGTGGAAAACAATTATCTGGACACAATCGAACCACGACCGCAAATCTAACATGCATGTAGGGTTAGAATAGCTAGAATGATTCATGGCCCCAAACGCATTCCTCCCCATCGCAACCTTTGTTAACCTTGTGAGCGCGGTGTTTACATTAATCATATGGTACACAGCGTACAAGGCCTTCAGGTTTCTAGGCTCAGTTAAAATGCTATTTCTAAGCATCTCCTTCCTCCTATTTTCACTAGGCCTCTTCAGCCAGACCTTCTACGCTACAGCGGCCCTCGTCGAGAGCATAGCGCTTCCAAGACTATTCGTGGGTGAAGGCTACCTACTTTACTCTATCCTCATGCTTGCGGGCTACATGGTGCTCGCATTCGCCTACAGCATCGGGGAGGTCGGGGCGGCCGCCCTAAGCGTGTTCGCGTATAGAAAGAATCCATTCAACAGTGTCACAAGACTATTCTTGAACTTCAGGGTGTTTTTCGAGTACGGTGTGCAGGTGTTCTCAGCAGCACTACTCCTCTACGTATTAGTGAAAGTGTACGAAGAGTACTTCTCTAGGAAGGCCTCATACGCAGCCCCAATCGCCGTAGGCCTAACACTACTATTTATCCAGCTACTCGTCAGAATCTTCGACCTCGACAGCGCATTCGACTATCTGTTCGCATCAATCATACAGCTAGCCGGTTTCGCGCTCATATTCTACGCAGTGTGGAAGGTAAACTCAAAGTGACCAAGGAGAGATACCGATCACGTGTGAGCATAATCGTGGATGTGCTAAAGGCTGTGGAAAGCGAGGACAACGAAGACCAGAGGCTCACCCACATAATGAGCAAAGCCAACCTACCCTACAACCGCTTTTCAAGCATCCTCTCAGATCTAGTAAGCAAAGGCCTCATAGCCGAGAAAGGAAGCGGAGAAAAGAAGAGCTACGCGCTAACCCCAAAAGGAAAAAAGTACGTCCAAGAATACGAGAAATTCAAAAAACTCTCAGAAGCCTTCGGATTAAACATATAGAACGTTCACGAACCCACAACTCACACTACGTCATCTACTCCACCCTTGACGAAGAGGGAGGCCTCCTACTCCAGCCACCAAGCTTGATCCCCCCACTGCAGGGTTAAGGCAGCCGCCATCACTTCCGCAGGCTTATACTCTACGCCCACAAACCACGGGTACTAGCGACACCAACACCCGCGGAAGCCGTAGTCAGCAGTTTCAAAATAGATAGGTTTATATGGATTTCTGGATTTGAATGATCCGGTTGTGCATGGGCAGTAGGGAGGGTGAGTGGTAGCAGATAGAGACCCAAGACCTCCGCTGGCTGGCTGAGGGAGGGGTACACGCACACACATGGGGGGAGGAGGGAGGGTGAGGCTGACTGAGGGTGGATTGGAGGGCGCTCCCCAGCGTGGAGTGGTGGAACCACACAGTCCTACCATCACTGCATGGTGGGTGGGTGCGTCCTGACAGGGGCGGAGCTGCAGGGGACCAGTGAACCCGTGTGGTCCCTATATGATGCACTGAAGCCCAAGCTCCACTACGCGTACGATAGGTGTGCGAACGCATACCTACGTATGCCTACGTAGAGTGAAACCCCACTGCCTACTCTCCTCTTACTGAGTTTAATGAAGGGGGGAGGGTGAGGGTTGACGCGGGAAGTTTCGTACTGATTGAGGGGTGGTAAGAATCTCAGATTAGCTGGCTTTATTTTCTCGGGTATCCTGGTTCCTTTGGGGGCTCTTGGCGACTATTACGTCTGTGGATTTTATGATTGCGTAAACTTTGTCTCCTATCTTTAGCTTTAAATCTTCCACTGCTTCGTTGGTTATTATTGATGTGAGCGTAACAGGGTGTTCAACTACTATGGACAGCTTCGAGACTATATCGCCTTTGTGTAATCCCACTATTTTAGCGTCGAGTACGTTTCTTGCACTTAGCTTATAGCCCACCTGCGCCCAGAAATCTTGGTCTTCTAAGGCGTTGAATAGGTGCTTCCGTAACTTTCTAAACTCTGAAAGGAGGTTTAGACCCTCCTCTGTGAGTCTTGAACTACCCCCACCCTTCCCACCAACCTTCATTATGACTATGGGTTTCCCGAGATTTCTCTCAAGCTTCTTTATCCTCCCCCAAGCCGCCCTATAGGATAACCCAACATTCTTAGCAGCTGTACTAAGCGAGCCGCTTTCGTTGATTCTACGAAGAAGCATGGCATCTACCTGGTCAAACACTATTTGTTTTGATTTACCTTCGAGCCATAACCTGAACGCTGGTTGCAGGTCTTTCTTGGTTGGAATCATTGCACTAATCATGATCTACGACACACTTAAATATCGTTATGATATGGGTTACATAACGACTTCACATGAATTTAAAAATTACGGCTCTAACTGTGGTTTTGATAGTTGTTGGCATAGTCGCTTTGGGTGTTTACTATGCTAGACCTCAGACGAATAGGGCTTCCCTTGTGGTTTACGTTGCAGATGCGTACACTGGTGAAGCCGAGTTTCTCGCATCTGGTTTTCGTAACTTTACAGGCGGTTCACAACCGCTCGTGACAGGTGGGGGAAGCTTTACACTAGCCCAAGAGATAGGGATGGGTGAGAAGGTGGACGTTTTTATGCCTGTTGCAATAAGCGCTGTAACACAGAGTTACCTGCACAACTACTCACCTGGCTGGGCTATTGCTTTTGCAGCTGACCAAATGGTGATCGCCTACACAAACGTGTCAGTACAGGGTGAATATGCGAGACACGTGCTGGCCAACTATACGCTTGCAGCCGACAACCCTAATAACACTAAGTATTGGTATGACTTCTTCCTAGCTCTGAGCTCTGGGGGAGTCAAGGTTGGTATATCGAACCCCAACTCCGACCCAGCCGGATTCAGGGCTTGGATCGTGCTCGAAGCCGCCGGCTACCTCTACGCACACAATACAACGCTTTTCTCAGATATGTTACGATCTACCCACTCTAACTACACTGCCAGCAATGCGGCTCAGCTAGTAGCCCCACTAAGCTCTGGCCAAATAAACTTCCTATTTATTTATAGGTCATCGGCCATAGCTAAACACTTGGGATACTTGGGGCTTCCACCCCAGATTAATCTAGGCGATCCAGGATACTCCGAGTTCTACGCCCAGTTCAACTATACACTTACCACGGGAGTGGTCAAAGGCTCACCTATATACCTATACATAACCATCCCGCTTACAGCCTCCCACACAACGCTAGCATTAAGATTCGTGTCCTACGTGCTTGAGAACTCGGATGTTCTGACGAAGTTCGGGTTGACACCACTTAGACCAGCTTACCTATACAATTCGACAGCGCCTCCCGCTCAAATAGCTCAGCTTATCAGCCAGAGCTACGTTGAATACGCTGGGCAGCTATGAATTGGCTTAGACCATACACCTATTTTTCAATAATAATCCTTGTTTTACCAGTAGCGCTGCTTGTGTACGAAGGTTTCGGCCCTATGTATGATTCGACCGGTGTGTCTATGGGTGTGCTCAGATCAATTGAGCTCTCCTTCGCAGGCTCAGCCACGGCGGGTTTGCTCAACGTGGCGCTGTTCACGCCCCTAGCCTACTATGTGTCACGCCGCAGAAACGAGCTTTTGGCGACCCTATCCGACATCCCCGCATCCATACCCCACCCAATAGTGGGCATATCTCTACTGCTGTTGGATAGCCCCCTAACACCTATTGGGAGAGCCCTCCTAAGTGTGGGCATCAACTTCTTTGATACCTATCTTGGGTTTGTTTCGGCGCTCACAATTATCTCCGCCCCCATATATGTTACCGCTTTAAGATCCTATTTTGACTCGATGGATAGGTCGGCTGAGAACTTTGCCGTAAGCCTTGGGGCGCCGCCGCAAAGGGTGTTTACAGACGTGGTTGTGCCTAGCTCTTACGGTGGGATAGTGAACGCGCTTCTCACATCCATTTCGAGGGCTCTGAGCGAGTTCGGCTCAGTGGCCATAGTGGCCTACTACGTGCTCCAGCAGCCGTTCTACGGTGTTGAGAGTGCCTCGGTTAAGATCTATGAACTGTATGGTTACAGCGGTCCAAGAGTAGCGGTCACAGCTTCAGCCCTCATGATAGGGTTCTCGCTGATACTCCTCTTGGCCTCACGTTTGATTAAGCGGTATGCTTTCAGACCAGTATTCGTGCTGGGTGGTCCCAGCTGATACAGGCCGACATCACCAAGAGGCTTGGATCCTTCACGCTCGAAGCGCACATTGTAGTTGACGGCTTCGTTTGTCTAATGGGTAAGAACGGCTCGGGTAAGACGACGCTCATCAACACGTTAGCCGGATTCTACGAGGTTGATAGTGGCAGCATAGTGGTGAATGGTGTGGATGTTACAGGACTTGAAGCGCATCGGAGAGGTATAGTTGTAGTCAACCACAATTCTCATTTACCCAACATGGAGGTGGACGACCACTTGGTGTATGGCTTAAAGCTAAAGGGGTTAAGCACGGATAGGAAGAGGCTTGAGCTTGTTAAGAGCTCTCTGGGTATAAATTATAATGGAAAAGTGGGGAAGCTTAGCTTGGGGATGAAGTTGAGGGTGGCTCTGGCGACCGCGCTGCTAAGCACACCCAAAGCAATACTTGTGGACGAAGTCTTTTCGAGTCTGCACGACTCCGTCAAAGCTTTGGAGGCTTATAAAAGGCTTAGCGGGGAGTGGGGGATTGATGTGCTCTATACAACACAAAGCGCGGATGAAGGCAAAGTCGCGGATAAACTATACCTGATCGAATCGGGAAGAACTAGCCTGTTAAAGTCTAATAATAAGCCCGCCTAATCTCCTTCTAGTTCCCTCTCCCTCTCTACTTCGCGTGCCTGCATTCGCAGAGTGTTCTGCTCTCTCACGATATCCCTTATGGAGACAACACCCACAAGCCTTTTAGAGTCGTCGAGCACAACAAGGTGTCGAACATTGTTACTCAGCATCTTTGAAGCCGCCTCACCCACATCGTCCTCTAACCCAATAGTAACAAGCTTTGTGCTAGCAATAGTCTTAACGCTTGCGTCCAGCGGCTCGCCTTTGGCCACAGCCCTGACAACGTCTCTCTCAGAGACCACTCCAACTGGTATTCGCGGCTTCTCACCGTCGACGAGCACAACCAGTCCCACATTTTTAAGGCTCATCTGCTGGGCCACTTCACGGATAGTTGAGTCTACGGGGAGAACAACCGGCTTTCTATTCACAAACTCCTTAATTTTTATACCAGTCATAACAACTAATACTACTTAACTATATAATATACTTATTGCCTATTCTTAAAAAGTCTATTCAAACTACAAATAATTGCTAATCCGCAAAGAACTATTATCATAAACCGGGCGAAAAGAGTTGACGCGGGGTGTTCCGCTAATGGGTGTGCGCGGTTTGTCCTGTCAACTTAATTTGACCCTAAGGTAAGGAGAAGGGTAGCGTGAATTGTTGTTGAATGAGAAGCGTATTCTGGCTGTGTTCAAAAACAGTGGGTTCACACCGTTTGATATACACGCAATCCGGTCTTCCCTATCAGAGTTCGTTCATAGTAAAAAACTGGGTGTGAGGCTCAGCAATATACGTGTGTCAAACCTGAATATTCAGGTGGACATCTTCATTGTGAACGATGATGACACCACTGATTTTGTTAGAAGGGTATTCGGGGAATGGATGCAGCTTATCGACGTTGTTGATCTATCAGTGGATCACTACTCGGCTATGTCGTATGACGAAATTATTCGCAGGGCCATCGAACTCTTTAACGAGGAGAGATTCTGGGAGTTCCACGAGGCAGTTGAAGCACTGTGGCGATCGGAGCCGCAGGGTCCGAGGAAGGAGCTGTTACAGGGATTGATACTCATAGCTGCAGCTCTAGTGCACGCCCAGAAGGGTCGACCCAATGTTGGTCTAAGCATACTGGAGAGGGGCCTCAGAAAGCTTGAGGCCCTACCGCCTGGGGTAACCGCACTGCCACAAATAAACTTGGAGGAGTTCGTGGCCCAGGTAAAATCAATCATTAGTAAGCGTGAACTCACACCTTTCAAACTCGCAGTGAAACCTAACTGAATGGCGCAGCCAGAAGGGGTTTCCGGGCTTGCGAATGGGTGCCTGTCGTAGGCGTTGCTCACAGCTAGCCTGAGGATAGCATATTTTGTAAATCTATCTCGATCCCCATCATGACAGGTTGGTTCGCACTAATCGTGTGGATGGCAATCATCATGTCGCGTGTCTTGTTTTAGTGTTCAAATCTTTTGTAATATTGAGGGGTTTAGCTGGTTTTGCTTTTATTTTCCGAAAAAGGTTTTGCTTACAAACAGTAAGATTTATACGGTGTTTGACACGATTTAATATACGTGGAAAGGTGAACTGATATGTTTGACCCAGCCCGTGCCCTACGTGTGCATAAATATAAGCGTCGAAGCAGTGTGGAGATACTCTACGATATATTGCAGGCAGCGGTCCCAGGCCTGAGAAAAACCCCTCTCTTGTTCAGAGTGAACCTTAACCCGAGGATCTTGGAAAAATACTTGGAGTTCTGCATTAAGAATGGTCTGATTGCGCGTGAAGGGAGAATATTTAAGACAACCGAGAAAGGTCTGAAATTCATAGAGTCCTATAAAGACTACGCAGAGTACTCCGATAAGCTAGAAAAGATTAGCGAAAACCTTAAGGCCATACTTCAAGAGAAACACATTGTGCAGCAGACAAGCGGCCAGTGAGTTTTTCGAATAATATAAGGCAATTAGGCCGTGGACTAACCTGCACTGCTAGCTTCTTAGTCTGGCGTGTCTCGCCTTTTTTACCTGTAAATTTCTGTCACACAGCATAATATGCTTCTTTACTGCAAGTCTTGGCTGAATGTTAGTAAGCGTTATTTTCCGGCATGGTGTACAGTTGCTCACCCAACATGAGTAAAAGAGTGGCTGTCGTGGCGCTTGGGGGTAACGCGATAGAGGACCCGAGTGGCGGTGGTAAGCCTGACGCGGCTAGGATAATGTTCACCGCGCAGATTGTGGGCTTCCTGCTTGGAGAGGGTTACAGTGTTGTTGTGACTCACGGTAACGGCCCACAGGTGGGTGAGCTTCAGGCTGCGCTTCTGAAGGTTGGATCACCCTTGGCTTCGAGGCTCGACCTACTAGTGGCCATGACTCAGGGTGAGATAGGCCAACTTCTCGCTGAAAGTATTAGGAGTGTGACCCGCGCTGAATGTGTTGTTGTGTTGACTAGCGTTGTGGTTTCAAAGGATGATCCCGCCTTCTCGAAGCCTACCAAACCAATAGGAAGATACCTCGACGAGGTTGAATCTGCCGCACTTGTGCGCCAAGGCCTTAGTGTTAGAGAGCTGCGCGTGGATGGGCATCGAGTGTACAGACAAGTTGTTCCCTCACCGTCGCCGATCGATGTGGTTGAATTGCAGTCTATAAGAGTCCTTTTGGAGCAGGGTAGCGTGGTGATAGCCTGTGGGGGAGGGGGTATACCCGTTATTAGGGTGAACGGTGGGTTTACCGGTGTTAACGCGGTGATAGACAAGGATTTAGCGTCTGGCTTGCTCGCTGAGAAGCTGGGGGCAACGCTTTTCATCATACTTACCTCGGTGGACGCCGTCATGATGGATTATGGTAGACCGAGCCAGAGACCTATACCTAGGCTTAGTGTGAGTCAGGCTGAGAGGCTTCTCAGCGAGGGCGTATTGGAAGAGGGGAGCATGGCTCCAAAGGTGCTGGCGTGCGCGAAGTACACTAGAGCCACCAAAAACGATTCGCTTATCACCTCTCCGGAGCGACTCAGAGACGCTCTCAAGGGCTTTGCTGGCACAAGAATCGTAGAAGCGTAGGTTGGCTGATTTAATCTCAATGTTGCGAATTAGAGTTTCCAAAACTACGCCCCCCTGCCAAGGGGCGGGCATCCCAAACCAACCGCCTGTCTCACAAGCCTTAGATGGAAGCTTTGGATCATGCTTAAGAGTACCTCCGGTGTGGTGGAATTCACGCCTGTGGACATCTGCGCGGGAAGGCCTCTGCTCGAAACACCCTCCTTCGCACGCACGGGGCGCCGCGCAACGGTTCCGCTGATGGAGCCTCCGCCTCGGGTGGGCGGAGGAAGGAGGGCGATCGCGTCCCCTCGGCTGCTGAAGCAGAGATCTCCTTCCTTATGGGAAGGGTGGCTCACAAAGCCCTCATCTCCTGCCTGACGGTGTCGAGATAGTGGATTTTGTGAGAACACAATCGTGGAAGCAAATATCGGGACACTACCTCTTGTTTGATGGTGTCCGGTTTAGGGGTTGGCGGGCGCCGTGGCCTCCAAGCGTGGGAAACGCTTATCCGGACACTATCTCTCGTTTAGCGAAATGCAAATAAGTTTGAAGCGTGTTTAGCCTTGGGTTGAAGTACGACTTACTCATAGAGGGCGTTAAAATTGTGTGCGGAGACTCTCTAGTAGATGGAGATATCGGTGTCAAAGATGGGAGGATCGCTATGATTGGGCTGTCATCGCCAGACGCTCAGACTGATTTAAAGATTAGTGGTCGTGGCCTCATCGCTCTACCCGGATTGATCGATTCACACGTCCACTTCAGAGATCCAGGCTTAACACATAAGGAAGACTTTGAATCTGGAAGTATGTCTGCGGCTGCGGGTGGTGTCACATCGGTTTTCGATATGCCCAACACTGTTCCAACAGTCATTGATGTGTCAAGGCTAAGGGATAAAATTCGTTGTGTTTCCACTAAGAGCTTTGTTGATTTTGGGCTCTATGGAGGTGCGAGTGAAGCCAACACTGAGGAGATAAACGCCTTGTCGAAGGCTGGTGTTATTGGGTTTAAGACATTCATGGTTGGGCCTTCAACCCCCAATTCACCTGAATACGAAGGTATTGTTAGCGTCAGCGAAGTGGGCCTGCTAAAGACTATGGAGGCAACCTCTAAGACTGGTGTTGTGCACGCTGTGCACGCGGAGGACGGGGAGCTCGTTTCCTTTTTTACTGAAAGGCTGAGGGCGGCGGGCAGGCTTGACCCCGAAGCCCACTATGATTCGCGCCCCAATATGGTTGAGGCGCTGGCTGTTGAGCGCGCAATAGCCTTCGCAGAGAGGACGGGTGTGAGGCTCCACTTGGTCCATGTGAGCACCAGGGAGGCCCTAGAGTGTGTTAGGCGTGCTAAGGCGCGGGGTGTAAGGGTGACGTGTGAAACCTGCCCCCAATATCTGCTGCTCACAAAGAAGGATCTTGAGAGATTCGGTGCGTATGCGAAATTCAACCCCCCTGCGCGTGGGCAGGAGGATGTCTCATCACTCGTTGCGGGTCTAAAGGATGGTAGCGTGGATATACTCGTCACCGACCACGCGCCTCACACCAAGGATGAGAAGGAAGCTGGGAGAACCGTTATATGGAATGCCCCCTCTGGTACCCCTGGTGTTGAGACTAGGCTACCAATTGTGTTCACTATGGCTCAAGCTTGGGGCTTGAATTACACGGATATAGCTAGGCTCTGCTCCCGCTCGGTTGCTAAGATCTTCGGTTTGGGCTCACGTAAAGGCTCTTTGCTTGTGGGCTTCGACGCTGATGTTGTGCTCGTCGACCCGCATGCAGAGTATGCGTTGAAGGCTTCAGAGCTTCACACAAAGGCTTGGGAAACCTTCCTCTTTGATGGTATGAAGGTGAGGGGGAGGGTGATGTTTACCATTGTTCGTGGGAGGGTTGTCTACCAGTACGGTGTGGGCTTCACGAGTAAACCAGCTGGAAGCTTCATCCCCGGACCAATGTTTATGGGTGGGTGAGCGAATCACGATGTTCAGGCAATTTTCAAGCCAAACTTCCCCCTTTAGGATTCGTTGAGAGGCTTGATTCTTCGCTGATCAATCGAAACTTCTATAAGATTGCGGCCGCACAAGAACAAAATGGGTGCGCATAAGTATATCGGTGTACCCCTTCCCAGAAGGGAAGATATGAGGGTACTATTGGGTGGCGCGACCTATCTCGCCGATCTGCGCGTGCCTGGTGCCTTGGACTGTGTCTTTGTACGCAGCCAACACCACCATGCGCGTATAAGAGGTGTTTCCGATTCATCCGAGGGTGTTAGGCTCTTCCTGTGGGAAGATATGAAGAATGAGGTTGGATCGCTACCGGCTATTACTAGACCTAAGGGTTCGCTCTTCCCGAATGTATCCGCCCTAGCGAGCAGTAAGGTTAGGTTCGCCGGTGAGCCCGTGGGCGTGGTTGTCTGCGGCGATTCGTTTAATAGGTACAGGCTTCAGGATGAATTGGAAAGGGTTGAAGTTGAGTATGAACCCTTAGATGCTTTGCTCGACGTTGAATCCGCTTCAAAGGAGAAGTCAACGCTGATATATGAAGAGTTGGGTACGAACACGCTTTACACGTCTGTCGTTGGGGATGGCGACGTTGAAGGCGCCCTAACCACCTCTGATATGGTGTTTTCTAGGAGGCTCGTGTTTCCAGCCAACTATGGCTCCGCGCTTGAGCCTCGGGGTGTCGTTGCGAAATACGATGAATCGAGTGATACTCTCACCCTGTGGTCCACCACCCAGTGGCCACACTTCGTACGCACACTACTCTCTGAGGTGCTTGGTCGACCGGAATCCAAGATAAGAGTTATCGCCCCAGACGTTGGGGGCGGATTCGGTAACAAGCAGGATTTCTATAGGGAGGAGGTTGTACTCGCCTGGCTTGCCATCAAGCTGAGGGCTCCTGTGAGATGGGTTGCCACAAGGTCGGAGGATATGCACTCAACGGTCCAGTCAGGGCTCCAAGTTCACTATGCGGAGATAGGCGTCAACCGTGCGGGCAGGATAGTGGCTTTACGCGACCGGGTCTACGCAGACCTGGGCTCCGTTGGGCCGATGAGCTTCGGCCCATCAGTGATCACCCAGCTTAGCTTAACGGGTCCATACGATATTGGTGCTGTGCGGGTTGAGTTGAACTGCGTTGCAACCAATAAGCCACCCACTGGGGCTTATAGGGGGTACGGCCAGCAGCAGGCGGCCTACGTGCTCGAGAGGCTGGTCGAGGAAGCCGCGAGGAGTTTGGGTTTGCACCCGCTTGAGTTTAGGAAGAGGAATGTTGTGACCCGCTTCCCGTACACAACTAAGACTGGGAGGGTTCTTGAGTGCGGCGACTACACGGGTATGATTCGGACTTGTGAGGAGCTGATTGGAAGCCTCCACCCCTCTTCTCAAGGAGGGCGTGTTGGCTTTGGGTTTGCGTTCGGCTTCGAGAGTGGCGGTATAGGTCCTGTGTGCATACAAGACTCTGTGGGTGCAAGGCATAAGGGGTTTGATAGTGTGCGTCTGAGGGTTGAGGCTGACGGCTCTGTTAGTTTATTCACGGGCCTCTCACCGCACGGCCAGGGATTGGAGACAACCCTATCACAGGTGTGCGCGGAGCTGCTTGGCGTTGACGTTGATAAGGTCATGGTGTACCATGGTGACACGCTTAGCTCCCCCTACGGGTTTGGCACTTGGGGAAGCAGAAGCGCAGTGGTGGGTGCTGGCGCCCTCATGATGTGCGTCGAAGAAGTTAAGCAGAAAGTTCTCAGATTTGCTTCTAGGGCTTTAGGTATAGAGCTCGACCAGCTCGAGTATAGTGATGGTTGGGTGACAAGTAGGGATAGCGGTGCTAAACTGTTGAGTCTCGCTGAGGTTGCAAGGCTCAATTATCAGTCGTCTACGCGTCAAGATGGAGTAGGGTCTAGCCTTGAAGCTGAAGCGGTGTACGAGCCGAAGGGGCTTACGATATCAGGAGGTCTCCATGTGGCCGTCGTGGAACTCGACCCAGATACCGGCTTCGTCAGACTGCTCAAATACATCCTGATTCACGACTCTGGGAGAATGATCAATCCCATGATTGTCGAAGGCCAAATCCTAGGCGGCTTGGCTCAGGGGGTTGGTGAGGCACTCCTAGAGGAGTATGGTTACACGAATCAAGGAGTATCTCTTTCATCCAACCTCATGGACTACGCTCTCCCCACAGCCATGGAGACGCCCAGCTTCGATGTACACCACTTGGATACACCCTCTAACCTCAACGCGCTCGGCTTGAAGGGCGTCGGCGAAAGCGGCATAGTTGGGCCGGCAGCAGCCATAGCCAACGCTGTTTCAGACGCATTGGGCGGCAGATTTTCCGGGTTAGAACGTGTTCCGCTAAAACCCGAAACGGCGTGGATACACCAGCCAAGCACGGTTGAATGACACTGTGACGCACAATACCCATGTGAGGCTCCCCCCACCAGCCTGGAGACTGGAGCTTCCTGAGTCATTGCTCTCTTCCCACTCACCATGCTTCGGGCTGGTGGGGGAGGTGCTGGGTAAAGCCCCGCCACAAGTGGGCACACCTGTGGGAGTGTGGCGCCCACCCTACCCTTTTTAAGAGAATCAGGGAAGCGTTCAAATCACGATTCAAAGTGAAGCCGCAGATTGGTCAGTGGAACACGCGGTCTCAAGTTTTGATTGATTCCACCGCACTGGGAGCACTCACGGGGAGTGTGTAGGCTGGTAGCGCTAAGACTGATTTACTATGTTTGTGGAACACCCCCTACAAGCACCCCCTGAGCTCTGAGGGGGAGGCATCATAGAGCCGCAGCCTCTCCATGCTGGTTTCCCTCTTCTTACCTATTAAGCCCCGTGTGTCTAGGTCCTCTGGGACTAGGAAGTCGTAATCCTCTGCGGGCAGACGTAGAGCTTGAAGAATAGTGCTCAGAGTTAGTGCGCTGCTTGAATATACTTTTGGGCCCAATGTAAAAAGGCGGTGTTTCGGAAACCTTATAGAGGGTGTCCCGGCTCACAGTAGGGTATGGAGTTCGGTGTTTGTGTCCCCAACTATGGGGAGACCTCCACCGTTAGAGGAATCGTGGATTTCGCTAAAGAAGCCGAGAGTTTGGGTTATTCTTCTCTTTGGACAACAGACCACATCCTTATGAGTGCTGGGAGTCACACTCCCTATGAAAGGATTTTTGAGAGTGTCACGACCCTGACCTATGTGGCTGCGCTAACACAGAAAATCAAGCTTGGCGTCTCATCGCTTGTTATGGGTCTTAGAAATCCAGTGGTGGTGGCAAAACAGCTGGCAACGCTCGATCAGCTCTCTGGTGGTAGGGTTGTGCTTGCAACTGGTGCGGGCTGGTATGCTCAGGAGTTTGAGAATCTGGGAGCAGACTATCATGTGCGTGGGCGCCGACTGAATGAGTCGCTACGCCTCATTAATGAGCTCTGGTATGAGGCAGGGCCAGTGAGTTTCGAGGGTAGAATCCTCCCTAATAAAGTGAGGGATGGGGTTTTTGACCCTAAACCGGCTCAGCGGCATATTGAGCTACTTATCGCAGGTAACAGCCGTGCGGCTATGAGGCGCAGCGTAAGATATGCTGACGGTTGGCACCCCAATCTCTACCCGCTGAACGTCTTCTCAAAGCTTGTTGGAGAGTATAGGGCGATCGAGGGCTCATCAGCCAAGAAGGTAGTCGTTAGGGCCGCCTACGACATAAAGAGAAGCGATGTTGAGTACACAAGCCCACAAGGTGAGAGGAGGGCTATACTATCCGGTGACTTTGATAAGAACAAGAAGCTTATAGCCGAACTGGAGTCGCTTGGTGTAACAGGCATAGTGTTGGCTCCCAACTATGATGGTAGGGTGAATATTGGAGAGCAGCTTGAAGCCATACGACTCTTCGCTCAATATTTTCTATAGGCGAGAGGGCTTGATGGTATGAGTGAGAAGGAGCACTGGCTCACGAGGAATGTGCTTCTAATTAGCTTCTCAGCCTTCTTCGCGGATCTAGGATACCAGCTCGTGGTGGCCCTGATACCGGTCCTCCTAGTGTTGGTGCTTAAGGCACCCCCCTACGTGTTCGGGGTATTCATGTCGCTTAGCTACGGTCTTGGGTCACTATTTGCCTACTTAGGTGGTAGGTTGGGGGATAGGTACGGGAAGAAGAGGGTTGTGGTTTTCGGCAACTCGCTTATCCCCCTATTATCCCTGAGCGGTCTGCTTAGCACGCCCGTCGCCTCTGGGCTGCTTTTCACGGCGGGTTGGTGGTCGAGGAATTTCCGAACTCCACCACGTAGAGCCCTTCTTATAGAGTCTTCTTCGAGGGAGCATGCTTCAAGGGTGTTCGGCTTCCTTCACGCTTTGGATGTTGGTGGGGGGATGATATCCGTGGTACTCGCTGTTCTTCTTCTCGCATTGGGCCAACCGATCTACAGGGTAATACTTTTCAGCATCATCCCACTCATCGTATCCACACTCCTACTCGTGTTCGTGGATGAGCGAAAAGAAGAAAGGATGGTTGGTGCCCCAGCTGAATCGGATACCCTTCGAGCGAAGAAGTCGGATGAGCGTAGGAAGATTTTCCGGGTTCTGCTCGTATCGTCTATGCTGTTTGGTTTGAGCTCCTACAGCTTGGGGTTCCCTGTTATAACGGTTTCCCAGACACAGCACAGCTATGTGTATGGGGCTGGCACGTACGGTGTCTTCCTCGGCTTCTCAGCCATGTCTGGATACCTTTTCGGTTCGAGGAAGCTCGACGAAGTGAAGGCTCTAGCACTGCTAGGCTATCTTCTATCTGCGCTTGGAACACTTGCAATAGGCGTGAGCTATCTACTGCACTCTGGTTCGCTCGCCTATTATGGTTCAGCAGCCCTAGTCGGTATGGGTGTGGGTGTCACGGAGACCTATGAGCCAAGCCTCACCTCCCACTTGGTGAGGATCTCTGAAGAATCCACTGGTATGGGTTTACTCAGCGCTTATCGAAGCCTCGGACTCTTCATCGCAAACACAGTTATGGGTGTGCTGTTTAGCGTAGACCAGTTCTACTCATATGTTTTCGCAACCCTGCTAGCACTACTTGCGTCTGTAACCCTGCTCGTATTTACACGGAGAAACCTCGACTAACTACGTTCATTTAGGGCGGGGTGAGTAGTTTCCTATCGACCTCATCCCGCAGACGTCGAATGTACTCCTCTAATGGCACCCCGTTGACCCGCTCACCATGTCTTACCCGAATAGATACTGTGTTGGCTTCCTGCTCCTTTTTACCCACCACGAGCACATAGGGTATCTTGCTCAACTCGGCCTCCCTAACTTTGTATTCAAGCGTTCTGTTTGACACGTCAACCTCAGCCCTGAACCCTTCTTGTAGGAGCCTAGCGTGAACCTGCTGGGCGTAGGTTTTCGCGGCCTCTGACACATTTATTACCCGCACCTGGACTGGCGCTATCCAAACGGGGAAATTACCTTTGAAGTGCTCGATGAGTATTCCTATAAAGCGTTCAAGGGAGCCGTATATTACCCTGTGCACCACCACGGGTGTGTGCTCTTTCCCGTCTTCACCCATATAGGTGAGGCGGAACCTCTGAGGCATCTGGAAGTCGAGTTGCATGGTTGCACACTGCCACTCCCTACCCATCGAATCCATAACATCCACATCTATCTTAGGCCCGTAGAAGGCGCCCTCCTTTTCCTTGACCTCGAACTTTAAGCCGTTCTCTTCAAGCACATCCATAAGTATTCTTGTGGCCTTCTCCCACTGCTCCACGCTTCCAAGATGGTCATCGGGCATAGTTGAAACCTTCACCTTATAGCTCAAACCGAACACCCCGTAAAGATACTTCATTAGCTGGATCAGCTCACCGAAGACCTGCTTTAGCTGGTCTTCGGCGGCGAATATGTGTGCATCATCCTGTGTGAACATCTTAACTCGGAAGAGGCCGCTCGTGACGCCGCTAAGCTCATTCCTGAAGAGCGGATCGAAGTCGGCTATCTTGAGTGGTAGATCCCTGTAGCTCCAGCGCTTCGACTTGTACACTAGGAATGTGGAGGGACAGTTCATGGGCTTCAAACCGTACTCTTCGTCGCCCATCGAAGTGAGAAACATGTTATCCTTATAATAATCCCAGTGGCCGCTCACACGCCAGAGCGCGGTGTTCGCAAGCGCTGGGGTGCTTATCTCGAGGTAACCATATTTTCGAAGTTCACCCCTAATCAGCTCTAACAATATATTTCGGATAATCAGCCCATTATTGTGCCAGTACACCATGCCGGGTGAAACCTCTTGGAAGCTGAATAAATCTAGCCTCTCGCCTATCACCCTATGATCGGTGTCGGGTAAACCGCTGAAATCACTCTTCCTTATCTTCGCGAGTAGTTGTTCCTCAGTGAGTTCAACCTGCCTCCACTTCTTTGGCTGCGTGCTAACTTGGTTATCCGAGCGATAGCTTCTGCTCTGCTCCGCCAAGGGATGGGCCTTCGTGGATACACTGAGCTTCTTGTTCCAACCGAAGGGGGCGGTGTAAGTCTCTAGGCCCGCGGCTTCAGCCTCCTTCCTCATGCTGAGCAGTATTTCACGCGCCTTACTCGGCTCCTCCAAATCGCTGCTAAGGTGGGCGTATGGATAGATAACGACCCTCCTTCGTTTGATCTGCGACGCGAACCTCGCCACGTCCCCGATTGCCTTACGAACCACCTCAATACTGTCACCCCTCTCAATGCTCGTAAGGAGTAGTAGGGCGTCCTCCACCCGAACCCTTTTCTCCGAGGGTTCATCGTGAATATCTATCTCTGGCTCCACCAGCTCAAACTCAACGTAGTCAACATCCAGTTGCAGTATTCTCACAATGAATCTCACCGAGACACATTTAAATAGCTTACCGTAGATCGCAGAAAATGTTCGCCATATAGACAAGGCTCACAACCCTTTCCAAGATGGCTTACTGTGTTAATTATCAGCAGAATTTTTTCGAAAAGCTTTACTCTTTGGCTTAGTATAACACCTGATTCAACATGAGGCTTATGGATATCTCGGCTCTAATGCTTGAGCCGCAAGAGGGTTTGACTGTCGGCGACGTGGTTAATACAGCTAAGAAGGCCGAGGAGATGGGGTTCCCAAGACTCTTTAGGTCGGACCACCTCCTCCCAACAAGTGGTCGGAGGGGGATACCCTCCGCGGAGTGTTGGGTGAGCCTGAGCGCGCTCGCAGGCGCGACCACCAACATAAAGTTTGGTCCTCTTGTCTCACCTATAGGGTTCAGGCACCCCACCCTGCTAGCTAAAATGGCCCATGACCTCCAAATCTACTCTGGTGGGCGGCTAATTCTGGGTTTGGGTGCTGGGTGGTATCAGAGCGAGTTCGAATCCTACGGTATACCTTTCCCCAGCACCCCAGAGAGAATAGCGAGACTAGAAGAGTCTTTAACGATAATCAGGGAGCTTGTAAATGGGCAAAGAGTCAACCACCGTGGGAAGTATTATTCATGTGATCTCGAGTTTCACCCGAAGCCCTCCTCGAAGCTTTGGGTTGTGGTTGGCGCACGTAGTAGGCGCACAGTAGAGTTGGCGGCTAGACTCGCTGACGAATGGAATTTTTTTGCAACTAGTATTCAAGACTACCTTAAGCTAAAGAGGGTTTTCGATTCGCAGAGGAAGCAAAGAGAAGTCAAAATCTCCATGATGGGCCCATTCATAATTTCTGAGGATAAATCTAGTCTGAGTTTGAAGGTTGCCGAATTCGCGCAGAGGAGGGGGCTTGGAGGCGACACTGAAACGCTTATTCAAAAACTGCGTGAGCGTGGTATCACCGTGGGCACACCCGAGGACGCAGTTGAACAACTTAAGGGTTGGGTCGAGCTTGGGGTCCATGGTTTCATGTTCCAGTTCATCAACACCTCTGATACAGGAGCTCTTTCCAGTCTAGTCGGAACCCTAAAGCGGAAGGTGTGATCTACTCCTCAGCTGAGGTCTAGGAGCTCCAGCCTCAACCACAATCAGGTCGAACCCCACCACCTTAGGTTGCGGAGGGGTCAGTCGGGTGTCCGCAAGCGTTGATTATCCGTATCCCCCCAACGCGTCGCGGGTAACACAAGACCGCATGGAGAATTTAAAGAGAAATCGACTTTACTGGGAGAAGTTCGTGTGCTCCTATCTCTGGTCTAATACTAGAGTTTTCACAGCTTGGCCCCGTCTAAACACCAATGTTAGCAATAAACTATTATTACCCGAATAATTAGGGGTAAACATGTCCAAGTCAGTAAGGAAGCCTGTTTACTCTTCTAAGCTACCGAAGCCTATAGCGCCCTATTCACCCGCTATGCTCTCAAATGGATTCGTCTTTGTCTCGGGCCAGCTCGGAGTTGATCCCAAAACGGGTAAACTCGCTGGTTCAACTGTGGAGGAGCAGACACGTCAGGCTCTGGAAAACGCTAAGCTTTTACTCGAAGAGGCTGGGTTGACACTAAAGGATGTGGTTAAGGTCACAGTTTACCTAGCAAACATAGCCGACTTTGAAAGGATGAACCAAGTGTATAAGACCTATTTCACTGAGGAGCCACCCGCGAGGACGACAGTCCAGGCCCAGCCACCAGTCAGAGATGCCTTGGTAGAGATAGAGCTTATAGCAGCGGCGAAGAGCTAAACCAAGCCAGTACGTAAAAGCGCACCATAATTTTTAGTTTGATGGTGCGAAATTTGTTCTAACGTGTTTGGTTGTATCAATGTAATTGTGTTTGCCACAGTAAACTTTGGGCTCGAATCTTTCAACTGTAAGTATCAAAGTAGATGTAGTGACTGTTTGCAGTCCGATAATTTTAATTTCGAGTGTGAGTATTGGGTACGAGGCTCTATGAGTAGTACTCGAACTGTTAGGGTCCGTGTGAATGGGGTTGAATACACTAAAGAGGTTGAGCCTAGGCTTCTCTTGGTTGACTTCATCAGGGATCATTTGGGGCTGACTGGTACTCACATCGGCTGTGACACCTCTAACTGTGGTGCCTGCACGGTTATAATGAATGGTAGGAGCGTTAAGTCGTGCACTAAGTTCGCGGTTGAGGCTGACGGCGGCGAGATACTCACAATTGAGGGACTAGCCTCTGACGGAAACCTGCACCCCATTCAGAAGGCTTTCTGGGAGAACCACGCCCTCCAATGCGGTTACTGTACGCCGGGCTTTATAATGCAGGCCTACTGGTTCCTCAAACAGAATCCGGCGCCCACGGAGGAGGAGATCAGGGCTGGTCTGAGCGGAAACCTGTGCAGGTGTACTGGTTACCAGAATATCATTAAGGCTGTTAAGGCAGCGTCCGAAGAGCTTCGCGCTAAGGCTCCTACTATCAACGGTGGGTGAGGGTTTTGGCCGCCTCCCTATGTGGCTCACGTGTTAAGAGGCGGGAAGACCCACGCTTTATAACTGGCACAGGTAACTATGTTGCAGATGTCACCCTTCCAGGTATGGTTTACGTGAAATTTGTGCGTTCCCCGTACGCCCACGCGTTGATTAAATCCGTGGATACTTCCGCTGCTAGGGAGGTTAAGGGTGTGCTTGGCGTGTACACGGGAGCAGACCTTAAATCCAAGCTTGGACCCGTGCCCTGTGCGTGGCTTGTACCAACCGAGCCGCCCATTAAGGTTCCAGAGTATAGGGCTGTGGCGGTGGATAAGGTTAGATATGTGGGTGACCCCGTGGCTGTGGTTGTAGCCGAATCGCAGGGGGCGGCGGAGGAGGCGGCTGAGCGTGTTAGCGTGGTGTATGAGCCCTTACCTGTAGTGGTGGATCAGGAGGAAGCTGTGAAGGATGGTGCGCCGCGTCTCTATGATGGTATAGATAGGAACACAAGTTTTGTGTGGAGGCTAAAGGGGGGCGACGTTGAATCAGCCTTCAGGCAGGCTGAGGTTGTTGTCAAGCAGCGCCTTGTGAACCAGAGGCTTCAACCCACGGCCATGGAGACGCGTGCAGCGGTGGCGGAGTATGATTCTGCGAGGAGTGAAGCCACGCTCTGGATCACCTCCCAGAACCCGCACATCCACCGGCTCCTTGTATCCGCGATGACCGGGATACCCGAGCAGAAGCTGAGGGTTATCGCCCCAGACGTTGGTGGAGGCTTCGGTAGCAAAATTCAGGTTTACGGCTTTGAGGCTGTTGTCACGCTTCTTTCAAAGGAGCTTAGGAGACCCGTTAAGTGGGTGGAGACACGCTCGGAGAACTATTTGAGCACTATTCACGGCCGCGCCCACGTGGACTACGTTGAATTGGCGGCAAAGAGAGATGGTACAATCCTTGGGCTTCGGGTAAAGACCTACGCAAACCTTGGGGCGTACCTCACCACGGCCGCACCGGGTGTACCAACAATACTCTTCGGCATAATGCTCAGCGGGGCATATAGGATACCCGCTATTGAGTGTGAGGTTCACGGTGTATTAACGAACACTGCACCCGTGGATGCTTATAGGGGTGCGGGTAGGCCTGAGGCAACATATATCGTTGAGAGGATGGTTGACATGCTTGCGCATGAGTTGGGGATGGATCCAGTGGATGTTAGGCTCAAAAACTTTATACCAAAGGATAAGTTTCCTTACACGGTTGCAACGGGGCTCCTCTACGACAGTGGTAACTATGAAGAGACCCTCAAGAAGGCGATGAGCCTAGTGGGATACCATAGTTTGAGGGAGGAACAGAGGCGGCTCAGAGAGCAGGGTAGGCTTATGGGTATAGGTGTCTCAACCTATGTTGAGGTGTGCGGTCTAGGACCATCGAAGGTTGTGCGCTCAACGGGGTTCGGATTAGGTCTCTGGGATAGTGCTGTTGTGCGTGTTCACCCATCTGGTAAGGTGAGTGTGTACACAGGAGCCCACCCGCACGGTCAGGGTGAGGAGACAAGCTTCGCGCAGATAGCCGCTGACGAGCTGGGTGTCCCATTCGAGGACGTTGAGGTTGTGCACGGGGACACCGCTATGACTCCATTCGGGATGGGTACCTACGGTAGCAGAACCCTCCCGGTTGCGGGGATGGCCATAGTGGGCGCCTGCCGCAAAGTTGTGGAGAAGGCGAAGAAGATAGCTGCGGGTCTACTCGAGGCCAGGGAGGAGGATGTGGTGTGGGAGCACGGTAAATTCTATGTTAGGGGTGCACCAGCGAAGTATAAGACCATACAGGAGGTTGCTCTAGCCTCGTACACAGCGGAGAATCTTCCCCCCGGCGTGGAGCCTGGTCTAGAGGTCACCCACTTCTACGACCCCACAGGCTTCGTGTTCCCATTCGGAGCCCACATATGCGTTGTTGAGGTGGATCGTGAGACGGGTGAAGTTAAAATACAGAAATATGTTGCCGTAGACGACTGTGGAAACCAGATTAACCCGATGCTCGTGGAAGGCCAGGTTCACGGCGGGATAACCCAGGGACTCGCTCAGGCGCTATATGAAGAGGCGGTCTACGATTCACAGGGCAACCTCCTAACACAGAGCTTAAACGACTACGCGCTACCAACCGCCCTCGAAGCACCAACCTACACAACGGACTACACGGTCACACCCTCACCTGTCACACCTCTGGGTGTGAAGGGTGTAGGTGAAACAGGAACAATAGCCGCCACACCCGCGGTTGTAAACGCCGTGGTCGACGCCCTCGCCCACCTAGGAATCAAACACCTAGACATGCCCCTCAAACCCGAAAAAATCTGGAAAGCCATAAGACGAGCCGAATCCGAACAGACCACCACAAGCTAACATCCTTTTTTACGGATGACCCTTCCCGTTAGTGTTCCCGCCTAACTAAAGACGCGGCAACCTCATAATATACCACTGCACCACACAATTTTTCCCAATTGATTCTTCACACGTGTTATAAGTGTACTCTACGGCTTTTGCGATTTCACATAGGTTTATGTTTGTGTATGGGCTTGTCTATACATATGGTCTCCGAGCCGCAGTCAGCAGTTTCAATATAGATAGGTTTAAATGGATTTATGCTATATGGGGTTACAGGCGTGCTGAGAAGCTATTCGCTTGAATATGATTGTGGAGAACAAC
>NEXG01000010.1 GCA_003019535.1 Candidatus Marsarchaeota G2 archaeon ECH_B_1 | reverse complement strand
AGGTTGAAGTCCCAGGCCACACCGGGTTTGCCGCCTTGATCGACATCCCCGCAGTGTACTGGTAGGTGCACCTTTTCGGGTGTGATTATGGGTTCACCCAGACCCGCCGAGGACACCTCCCCAGGCAGAGGAAACTACCTCTTTGAGAGGTCGAGGTACACGTACTCACCCGGCTTAACGGTTAATCTCAGCTTTTCACCCTCAAGTTTCACGAGCGTCTGCTTGGCTCTGGCGAAGAGTCTTCTCGCGGTGGGCCTCCTCCGCTCCCGGTCACCCTTCAAGTAGTTTTTCCTCCAGGAGTTGAGTATGGAGTAGGCGGTCTTTATGGCGGAGTCAACCCAGAGTGTTAAGAGCTCCTCTCCACATTCATGTTTGAGTGAATAGCTCTTTAGCACGCTCGGCGGCCTCCCTGTGTTCGCGGCCTCTTGAGGGCGTACACCCGCTCACACATCCACAGATATATTTCATAAACCGATATAAATCCTTATAGCCTGAAATTGCTGACAACGGCGCGAGGTTGAGATCTACACGGGTATATGCCCCCGCGCCCCACAGGTAGCCGTGTAGCCACTCGCAAAGTCTTTTAATGCTCTAAACCACTACGTTTTCGGTATTAGGGATCTTAGAGCAGTAGATTAAAACTTGTATTTAGGATTCTATGGGGCTAAGCGTGAATTTTGATTTACCCTGAAAGGCGAAGCTTTGGGAATCTTATAAATTGAAGATTTTTATGCACCCCACATAAGCCTAGCCTGCTCTTTTTATGACATTAAGGTTCACTTGGTTTTACAAATTGTAAGTCTCTCAAGGTTCACCCTAATTATTTGTTTAGAGTACCATTGGCTTGAATCACATTTAGGCAAGGCTTCGATATATTTTGGAGACTAGCGAATCATTTGTGCTTGCCTGTACCATTGTTCCCAGTGCAAACTTGTTGTGTGTATATTTTCAAATACTTAGAGTTGTTTATAAAGCATTTCTCTACATGATTCAAAGTTATGGTTCGAAATATTTAAATTTACTATATTTCTATATTATTAAAATGCACACCAATCGCGGATTCGGGGCTGGAAAGTCCGCCTTTTCTAGGGTGCTGGCTGTAGTGGTCGCTGTGATCGTTGTTCTGGCCGTTGTGGGAGTGGTGTACGAAGTGACTAGGCCGCATACATCCTCGGTGAGTGGTCCCGTGAAGATCACGTTCGCTGGCTGGGTTTCGAGCGGTGAGGAGTACCAGTTCGACGTGCAGATGGTTGACGAGTTCAACTCGCTCAACCCGGGTATCACGGTGAACTTTACACCCATCACAACCAACTACTATTCGACGCTCTCAACCGAGCTCACCACTGGTACTGGTCCATCCGTGTTCTACATGGAGAACACCGAGCTACCCAGGTTCGCTGCGGGCGGCTACCTTCTCAACTTGACGCCCTACCTCAAAGCCGACCCATCGTTTAACCTCTCAGACTTTATACCAAGCATAATCAACACTTTCTACTATCATGGGCAGCTTTACGCTGTGCCGAAGGATTGGAACGTGCTCGCGGTGTTCTACAACAAGCAGCTGCTAGCCATGGCGGGTCTACCGCCGCCTCCGCAGAACTGGAATTGGAGTACATTCCTCTACTATCTTAAGACGCTTAAAGCCAAGCTGCCAGCAGGCTACTACCCCATGGTCCTCGGACCCCAGTGGGCTAGGATACTCGCATTCGTACATGAGGCTGGCGGCGACTGGGTGAACGCTCAGGGGACGGGCACGCCTTCTAACACAACACCAATCTACGAAGGGCTAGCATTCTGGTACGGGCTCTACCAGGATGGATACGCTACGCTGAACACTAATCTGGCTGCGGGTTGGAATGGCGGCGACTTCGCCCTCGGGAAGGTGGCCATGGTTGTGAGTGGGGGTTGGACCATACCTGTGCTTGAGAGCAACAGCTCGAAGGTTCCGATGGGTGAGTGGGGTGTGCAGTGGATGCCGAGCGATGTGCAGAGGGGTACAATGCTCTTCACGGTGGGTCTGGCTGTGAACTCACACCTGAGCGCTGCGCAGACGCAGGCGGCTGTTAAGTTCGTGGAGTTCTTCACGGGAGAGCAGGGTCAGTTCCAGTGGGTGGAGAAGGGTTTGGCGCTGCCCACGAGGCTTTCGATACTCGATAACTCCACATATATCCACGACCAACCAATCCAGGCGTACATGGCTGAGCAGTACCCCTTCGCTTATGGGTGGGCGTACAACACGATAAACTGGGACGCCATGCACACACAGGTGCACGACACCGTTGCCAACCTGTTCGCTGGGACGATAACACTGCAGCAGGCCTATCAGCAGATAATCATGGAGACCAACGAGTCGCTTAAGGGCTCCTAGGTGGGCGGAGTGAGGCGTCTGAGGGGGCACGAGAGAGTCTCGGGGTTGGAGCAACTCACGGGCTACCTCTTCGTGCTCCCAACCTTTTTAATCCTCGGCGTATTCGTGCTCTTTGCGGCTGTTTACTCGCTGTGGATAAGCCTGATGCACTATGACCCATTCTTCCACACGGTGTACCCCGTAGGCCTATCCAACTATAAATATGTGGCCTCAAGTCGACTCTACTGGTTCTCGATGCTGCACGCCCTAGAGTATACTGGGGTCGTGGTGACGATTCAAACATTCCTTGCCTTCTTCTTCGCGGTCCTCTTCAATGAGAAGACACCCGTGTCCAGGTTCACACGTGCAATAGTATTCATACCAGCAGTCACAAGCTCGGCGGTGATATCCGTATTATTCATATGGGTGTTCTCAGCTCAGGGCCTCCTCAACGCCTTCCTAGTGCATTTGGGTGTTCACCCCGAGAACTGGTTGGAGAGCACAACCTGGGCGTTCCCAGCCATAATGGGGCTCAACATCTTTACAACAGCACCCTACTTCATGATTATGTATCTAGCAGGTCTACAATCCATACCTTCATCCATCCTAGAATCAGCCGCGCTGGACGGTGTGAGGAATGCGTTTCAAAGGTTCAGGTACTTTTATTTCCCCATGCTGAAGTTCACCGTGTTCTTCGTTGTCGTCCTCGGAATCATAGGCTCAATGCAGCTCTTTGACCAAGTATTCATAATGACCGATGGGGGTCCGGGTAACTCTACGTATGTACCCCTCATCTATATTTATAACCAAGCTTTCGTATTCGATAACTTCGGCGCAGCCGCGGCCGCTTCATTCATACTATTCGTAATCATACTGATACTAACACTAGCCCAGCGTAGGCTGATAAGTGAGGTGAGGTGGGCATGAGTAGGATATCACCCAGAAGAGTCGCACTCTTAGCGCTGACGGTTTCGGTTCAACTCATTCTTGCACTCATCTATATTATCCCATTCTACTGGATGGTGATCAAATCCTTCAGATTCACCATATTCGCAAACTTCCCACCAAACCTCCTCCCGACGCTGCAGACAGTTGGTAACTACGTGTATGTGTGGCACTTCAGCGCTTTCCCCCACTGGTACCTGAACAGTACGCTAATAGCTCTAAGTGTGACCGCCGCGAGCGTATTCATAGGCTCTCTTTCGGGCTATGCGTTCGCCAGGTTGAGGTTTAGGGGTAGGGATATACTTTTCTATACCGTGCTAGCAACACTCATGATACCCTTCCCAGTTGTGATAATCGCTGAGTACATCCTCATGGTGGATCTGGGCTGGGTTAACACATATCAAGCGGTGATTGTCCCCTCAACCGCTTCCGCTGTTAACGTGTTCCTGATGCGCCAATACTTTACCACGATCCCTCAGGAAGTGGAGGATGCGGCCAAGATCGATGGGTTGAGACCCCACCAGATATTCTTTAGAGTCGCGGCGCCACTAGCCAAGCCCGCCTACGCTGCGAGCGCTATCTACACATTCATTGGTGCTTGGAATAGCTTCCTCTGGCCGCTGCTCGTCCTCCACTCAGTCAAAATGTTCACCCTTCCCCTCGCAATAAACTTTTTCAAGGGCGCAAACGGTTCACAAATATACTGGAATCAAATGACCGCGGCGGAGGTTCTCACCATGATACCCACAATCGTGATCTACGTTGTGTTCGAAAAATATTTCGTGAAGGGTATAGCCCTCAGCGGCTCGAAGGGGTGAAGGGCTATCACAGTCACACTTCGGGGGGTTACTAAGAAGTACTTCTTGAAGGGTCAAGAAATAGTGGCTGCACGAAACATCAACCTTGAAGTTAAGGATGGGGAGCTCTTCGTGCTACTGGGACCTTCGGGATGCGGTAAGACCACGCTTCTTAGGATAATAGCTGGGCTCGTTGAGCCAGATGAGGGTGAGGTTCTCATCGATGGAAAGGTTATGAACGGCGTCTACCCCTCGGATAGGAATGTTGCGATGGTCTTCCAAAACTACGCCCTCTACCCACACATGAGTGTGTATGACAACATAGCCCTCAACATGAAGGTGAGGAGGATTCCGAGGGAGGAGGTGGACAGGCGGGTGAGGGAGGTGGCTGACACGCTGAGAATAACCGAGCTACTCAACCATAGACCCAAAGAGTTATCGGGAGGCCAGGCCCAGAGGGTGGCTCTCGCGAGGGCCATGGTTAGGAATCCCCGAGTGTACCTTATGGATGAGCCGCTCTCCAACCTCGACGCCAAACTCAGAGTAGAGATGCGCGCCGAGCTCAAAAGACTTCACCGAATGGTGGACGCACCCATAATCTACGTCACACACGACCAAGTTGAGGCCATGACGCTCGGTGACAGGATAGCCGTGATGGATAAAGGTGTGATACAGCAGATTGGGAGCCCCATTGAGCTATACGAGAACCCTAGGAACACGTTCGTTGCAAGCTTTCTTGGTACCCCACCAATGAATATAGTATCAGCCGAGGAATTGGTCGGTGTGGATGGACTCAAAGGTCTTTCCCCGTCTGGCTCACTCAGTGGCTTAAGCGTGGGGTTCAGGCCTGGGGATGTCGCCATAGGGGATGGTCCGCTTAGCTTCGATGTTGAAGTGGAGTACGCTGAGCTTCTAGGTGACGAAGTACTCATTCACGCGAAGAGGGGTTCAACAAGGCTCGTCATCCGCGCTGCATCTCACACCTACGCGGGGCAGACATCTCTCAGGGTTAGACTGGACCCAGCCAAACTCTACTGGTTTAACACTGAAGGAGAGGCAATAAGGCAGGGGTGAGTGAAATGGGTCATCAAGAAGGTGATTTCACCCACACACTAGACCTCCTAGGCCTAACACCCATGGAGGCAGCCGTCTACCTCTCAATTCTGAGACGTGGCACCGCTAAGAGCTCAGATATAATCTCAGAGCTAAAAATCCATCAACCCCAGCTCTACAACATTATACTCTCACTCACAAGGAAGGGCTTCGTCAGGGCTTCTGGTAGCAGACCCAAGCTATATGTCCCTGTTGACCCATCCACTGTGTTTGAGGCGGCCATACGCGAGCTTCGTAGCGGTGAAAAGAAGCTCAGCAGCCTCTATAGGAACCCCGCCTCTGCTGGCGACGGCTCGAAGCCGATCGCCTGGTTCGTTAAGGGGCGGAGGAACACGGTTAGCACGCTGCAGAGCATAATCGAGGAGGCGTCGGCGGAAATACTCATGGAGCAACCCCTAAGCCTCCTTAGCTCCACGCTTGGGAGGCTTGCCACAAAATCTAAGCGGGGGGTCGAAGTATACCTTCTGCTCTACGGTGGGGAGCCGACTGATGCGGTTAAGCGGAGACTCGTCGAGAGCGGTGTGAGTGAAGTCCGCTTCACTGGTCTGGGTCACTACCTACTCTGTGTCACGGATCAGGCGACATGTCTTTATGCGCCACGCAAACTCTTCTCCGGAACAGTTTTGGATGCAAACGAGTCCAACACACTTGTCTTCAGGGAGAAAGAGGTCGCAGACTTCTTTAACCACAACTTCTTCATAGCTTGGTTCAAAGCCAAGGAACTATTCTCAGAGGAAAGAAGCTATAACAAGAAGGTGTATACGAATCAGAGAGCCGCTCTGTACGTTCTTTCAAAGATCTTGAGAAGAGGAGTCAGGCCAAGGATCAGGGTTGAGGGAAGAAACACTAGAACTGGTAAACCCATCCAGCTTGAGGGTAAGGTGTTGGACACACGCATCGAGGAGGAGGTGTACAGCTTTACGCTTGACACTGGAAAAGCACTTGTAGAAGTGGGTGGTGAGAACGCCCTTGTTGAGACGGTGATAGCCGAGAGGGTGGAGATCTTGGAGGGTGGCTAAACACGTATGCTAACACGGAGGTCCTCAACCTCGGTGAATTCTACGCAACGCTGAGGAGTGGCGAGGTGACGGGTGAACCCCCAACGGGCGTGTACTGGGGGGACACAAGGATCATCGGTCAACTAGTATACTTCCTAGACGACCAAAGGATTCTCCCCACAGGGGTTGACAGGGAGGGATTCAGCCTTACCTACACGTATAACACGGCGCACGGCAGCTTCACAAGGAGGGTTGAGGTTGTCTACGGCGGCCTGATCGAACGAGTGAGCCATGCACCAAGTGGCCTCGTACTCAGGCTCACCCCGGACTTCTCGGATATCTTCGAGGTTAGAGGTGTGGTTAGCCGTGACTCGCTCGGTGTACCCAAGCCAGTAGCCAAGCTTAGCAGTGAGGGTGATGGGGTCCTCGTCCACTATCTTGGGACAGACAGCAGGGCGCGGGTCTTCAAGGTTAAGACGAATGGGAGGCTCACCCTAAACGATGGGTTGGAGGCGACACCTAGAAGCGGTGATTTAACTTTGAAGGTGCTTCTCACAAACAGGGTCAGACGTCCATCGGTCACCTACGCAAAATACACCGAGGATTTCCCAAGAATTTCGGCTGACGACGACCTTCTCGTTCGGGCGTATGAATCATCGGCGAGGGATCTATTCAGCCTACTCGAGGCGCCTCCAAACAGTTGGTTCCCCCTTGCGGGTGTACCATACTTTAACTGTGTGTTCGGAAGAGACTCGCTTATCGTGGGGTTCCAAACCCTGATGTTCTCACCTAGGATCTCCCTAAGCGTGCTTGAGAGGCTCTCCACCCATATTGGGAGGAAGGTAGATAAGCACACTGAAGAGGAACCGGGCAAAGTTGTTCACGAGGTTAGGAGGGGTGAACTATCCGGTAGACTCACCCCCTTCAAAGCCTACTATGGGAGCGTCGACGCCACACCCCTCTTCGTAGCTCTCTACCACGAATTCAAGGCTTCCCACCCAAGCACACCCCCGAATTCCACCGTGGAGCGCGCGGCGCGGATGGGCTTAGAGTGGGTTACATCCAAGATTGACACCCATGGGTTTTTGGGTTATACTCCCGGTGTGTTAAGAAACCAGGGGTGGAAGGACTCTGACGACTCCGTGTTCCACTCAGACGGCTCACCTCTAAGGCCCCCCATATACCTAGTAGAGGCTCAGGGCTACGCTGATCTCGCGCTGAGGCTCGCCGCTAGTATGGGCGGCGACCAGAGTAGGCGGCTTCTTGAAAAATCGAGCCATCTCAGGGAGAAGATTGGGGCAGCCTTCTGGTCGCCCAAGATCAACTATTACTCTGAGGCATTGGATGGTGAAGGTGAGAGAGCCGAGATAGTCACATCCAACCCCGGCCACCTATTGTGGTCTGGCTCAGTAGAACACGCACAGGCGGAGAGGATAGCTTCCATGCTCTCCGACCCGGAGCAACTCAACTCTGGCTACGGGGTGAAGACGCTGGGGTTCCATGAGTTGAGGCACGACGCTGAGAGCTACCACAATGGTTCGGTGTGGCCCCATGATAACTCATTAATAATAAAGGGGCTATCTGAGTACGGCTTCACTCAAGAGTTGGACGAGCTCGTCTCCGGCTTGCTTAAAGCCTATAAGGCGCTTGGGATAAACGGCTTCCCAGAGCACTACTCGGGTTTTAAGGCGTGCGGCGACCTTAAACCCAAGCCGCTCGGATGCTACCCTCAGGCTTGGGCTGCGGGCGCAGTGTTCCTTGTAACACAGGCAATCCTTGGTATCAGCGTTACCCGTGGGGATGAGGGGTACGTTGTGCGCATCAAACCTCACCTACCAGCACGCCTAAGCCGACTAAAGGTGGGAGACCTACACGTTTTGGGCGGCCGGCTCAGAGTGGACGTGGTGAGGGTGGGGGGTGATCTGAAGGTGCGGTATGAGTTCACGGTGAAACCAAGCGTGCAGTTTAGGGTTGAGGTCTAGAGGTTTAACCACACTATGGGCAAGCGTAGAGGTGTCCATCAGGGATTCTACACCATCACTTCACCCACATCCTATCTTACCGGCGCAGTGCGGGGTGGCTTCCCACCCATAGGCCAACACATAAGGGGTGAAATGGGTGGCTACTGGTATCCCCCAGTCAAAATCTTAAAAGGCTTCGAGTGTAGCGCGGGCTCAGCGAAGGTTGAGGAGGGCGCGCTCCAAGGGTTCCGCTACGGGTACACTTGGGTCACCCACCTCTTCACACTCGCAGGGCTCACCGTTAAAAGACACGTATCCCTGAAGGGGAACACCCTAGAGGTGCACTACACTAGTAGTGATTACAGATACCCGCTCACCGTTAGGTTATACACGAGTCGTGTGCCCAGCTGGAACACCGACCTGAAATTTGAGCTCACACTCAGAAGTCAGGGTGACACGGTTCACCTCAACTGGCGCGCAGGCACCATGAACATCACGGCACATACACACCCTCTGAAGGGGAAGTTGGTATCAATCGGACGCGGCCAACTCGTGTACACTGGTATAGGCGGAGTCCACATCGAATTAGAGGTCAGCCAACCACCTCCCCGTGTAAGGCGATTAGAGGACGAGTACTCTACGTGTACAAGTCACCCGAGAATATACGGGGAAGTGTACAGCAGAGCTATGAGGAACCTGAGCAGCCTGGCCAGAGCCGACACACTCGGTGAATACTTTTCCGCGGGTCACCCAGAATTTCCATGGCTGTTCGGCGTGGACACCTGCTATGTGGTCGAACAAACAAGGTTCACGGGCTTCAGCAGGCTGCGCAGGGCTGCTCTCACAAGCCTTCTATCCAACCGTGACCCAAGAATTGGGCTCATACCACACGAGGTCACTCACGGCGGAGGGGTCTACAACCCTGGGGACCTAGAGGAAACACCCTTCTTCGTCAAACTATACCTGGAGTGTGCGTTCGACTCTGGTAGCCTCCAGCTATTGGAGAAAGCGTACAAAACGTGCAGCACCCTATTAGGATTCTTGGAGCGGTATGACGCGGATGGAGACCTAGTAGCCGAGGGGCCAGGCATAGTTGAGAGAGAGGCGCGGGAGAGGGGTGCGAAGATAGACGTGGCCTGCTACACCGCCTTAGCCTACGGAGCCATGGCCAAAGCCGCCAAACTCCTAGGGGACCCGGAATGCGAACGATGGGAGAAAGCTTGGAGAACAGTTACAAGAGAAATAAACACCGGGTACTGGTCCGTCAAAACACACACCTACAGGCAACTCAAGCTTGGCGGAGAATACATAGACACAGGGGACTGGACATACATTATACCCTTCGCCACGGGTATAGCGCCACCCGAAAGGGGAAGGGATTTAAGCCGGCTGGCCAAGGAGCCCTACAGTGGGCGCTACGGGTTATACCTTAACAAAAACACGGAAACACCAAAGCCCAGTAAAGGTGGGGGTGAGCCGCTTTCGATGCCCATCGGAACAGGCCTACTGGCATCATCACTATTTAAATATGGTTACACGGATGATGGGTGGAGAACCGTCGACAAACTCATATCCATATATGGAACGAGCGGCCCAGGCTACTTAGCCGAGGTAGCCCCCAACTTGGGTTGCCACACCCAGGCGTGGTCATACTCCGCGTACGCCTCATCACTGATAGAGGCCGCGTTGAAGCCTAGCTATGATGGTTTCACCAACACGTTGATAATCGACCCACCCAGCGAGGTCAAAGTCAACCTATGGTTCAGGGGTCTAACATTCGGCAACAATCACCTAGACTTCAATCTCGACAGGACACGCTGTCTAATCAAAGTCAACGCGGGCCGCATTAAGCTCAGAAAGAGTGGTGGTGAAGAGTGTTTCGAGCTTAGCGAGTATGGAATCCTAGAGTTACCCGTTCTTTGAGGAATAGTGTATCAACTTACCTTGATGGGGTCACCCAGCCATGTTGGTTTCGACAATCAGGTCAAGGGGAGCTTCGAGACGCGCCACTATTTATAGATGTTGTTAGGGGTCTGGGTGGGGGAAGCTGTAAAACTCAATTGCTTCAGCGCTAAGGGAGATACACGGACTCCCCCCAGTCCAGTGGGGAAGGTTAATACACAGCTTCCACGGTTAACCCTCAGAGCATCTGTGAACCGAGCATACATATACCGCTTCTACCCCTCAAAAACACAAGAAGCCAAGCTGAACACAACCCTCGAGTTGTGCCGCAGGCTGCACAACGCCGCCTTGGAGGAAAGAATACGGGCTCACAGAAGCGGTGTAAGCCTAGGGTACACTGCGCAGGCGAACGAGCTACCCACGCTAAAACAGGCCCACCCAGAATACGCCGAAATCCACTCCCAAGTGCTTCAGGACTTGCTGAGGAGGCTGGACAAGTCCTTCAAAGCGTTCTTCGAGAGGGTTAAACAAAAGAAAATGGAAGGCTGGCCTCCCGAGGCTCAAGCCCGCGCAGAGGTACAGGTCGCTCACGTACCCGCGGAGCGGGTTCGAACTCTTGTCGAACGGCCACATATGGGTGAGCAGAATAGGTGAGCTCAGGGTTTTCATGCACCACAAACCACAGGGTGAAATCAAGGCGCTCACCCTGAAATAAGGATAAGGTTGGAGACTGGTTCGTCGTCCTCGTCACAGAGCAACCCGACCCCACCACGATGAGACCATCGGCATCAAACCCTGTGGGCATAGACCTCGAGTTAGAGAAGTTGGCGACCCTGAGTACAGGAGAATACGTTGAGCCGCCAAAGTTCTTCTCCAAGACCGGGAAAAGGCTGGTCACAGCCCAGCGTGTCCTCTCCAGAAAGAAGAAGGGTTCAAGGAACAGGGCTAAGGCGAGGGTGAGGGTTGCCAAGCTCTACAGGAAGGTGGAGAGGCAGAGGGATGACTTCCTGCACGGGGTATCCCACACTCTTGCTAGGAGGTTTGACCTGGTAGCCTTCGATGACTTGAACGTAAAAGGCATGGTTCAAAACGGTCGCCTCTCCAAGTCTGTGACGGATGCCTCTTGGGGTAAGCTGGTAGAATATACCTCCTACTATAAGGCTTCAAGCGCTGGTGGGAGGGTTGTGCTCGTAGACCCGGGGGGCACCACGCAGGAGTGCGCGAACTGTGGCTTGGAGGTGGGAAAGCCCCTGTCGGTGAGGGTTCACAGATGCTCCAACTGTGGCTTCACCGCCGACAGAGACCTCAACTCCTCCCTAGTCATAAAGAAGAGGGCGGTACCCGCGGGCAGCGGGGAAGTTACGCCTGTGGAGATGAGGCCTCAACCCCTCTTGGATGGGCAAGCCTTGTCGCTGAAGCAGGAAGCCCACGTGCTTCAGCCGTGGAAGGATGTCACCACTACTAGACGAAGTAGTGTGGTAGATAAAGTATCTTTGTTTTGCCCGCGGATTTTACTCCGAAATCCCCTTCAGTGAACACTAGCGCCGTTTTCGGGGAGTATGATTCCACGAATCTGTAAAAGCCTCTCTGCTCTTTACCGCGACTCTTCACTTCTATTGGAACAGGGTTACCATCCACCTCTATGATGAAGTCCACCTCAGCTTTACTGGTTGTCCGCCAATACTTGGGTGAAAACCCCATGTCTCTGAGCTCGTTTAACACAAAGTTCTCTAGGAGCACACCACCGTCGGTCCTATTTTGAAGGGGTAGGTAGTTTTCGAGCAGCGCGTTCCTTAGCCCTGTGTCAACAAAGTATAGCTTCCTAGTCTTTTTGAGTTCGGTTACTGGATTCGTATGGTAGGGAGGTATAAGCATGGTCACGTAGGTGTTTGAGAGAACGGATAGATAGTTTTCGACTGTTCTAAAATCCATTCGAAGGTCGCTTATCACTGATGATACTTGGAGCATGGAGCCCGCTGACAGGCTTAGATACGTGAGCAGAGACCTAAATTTCTCCATCTCCCTTATATTGAAAAAGAAGAACACATCCCTCTCAAGATATGTCCTCACCAAGTTTGACAGTAGTTCCCTCTTGAATTCTGGGTCGTTCTCCTTGACGATAGCTGGGAATCCACCGTACACCACGAATTCTTCTAGTAGTGCGCGGAACTCGTTTTGGAAAGCTGGAGAACTCTCTATTCTTCCCGAGCCGCTGATGAATCCCTTAACTTCTCTACGCCATGTCTCAAACAACTTTGAGAGGTCGGGTGACCTCCAGAGGAGGAACTCTCCAAAAGAGAGTGGAAGCAACTCAAAGTACGCCGCCCTACCCACCAAGTATCCTCCCACCTGAACCTTCACATCAAACGAGCCAGAGCCCGTAACCACCAGTTTCAGGGAATCACCATAAGTATCATAGATTAGCTTCAGGTTTTTGCCAGCATTCTTGCTGTATTGAACCTCATCCAGATAAAGTATGCCTCCTCTATCCAAATATCTAGAGGCGAACTCTTTAGGGGATTCATCGAATGTTCGTAGTGCATCAGCGTCTTCTAAGGTTACATAGCTTCCCCCATGCATATCCCGAAGATGCAGAAGACACGTGGTCTTACCACTCTGTCTTGGACCCCTAATGAGAAGGACCTCCCTTCTCCTCATCCATTTCTCCAATTTTTCATCAATTTTTCGTGGATAATACTCCACAAAAACTATTATTAGATTGGGACTAATAAGCCCCACATTAACCTTCTAAAACCCCCCAATACCACTAGCCACATTTTCAACTATCTCTCCTACGCATCCATGTATCGTTGTTTTACAGTGTGGCGGAAACCAGCGGTATCCAGAAAAAGTGTTATTCCCGTGTGGAATCCTATGATGATGGCAGCAACTCTCCACTTCCCAGCGTATCCATACTAGGATAGATCCCAAATCTGGGTCCTTATGGTACCGCTTAAATTTGTTTTTTGTCGCTTTCTAGATGGGTCTAACAAGCCAGCCCGAGTCCGCCTTAGCCTTGCCGGGGTGGCTGGTTGCGGGTTTGTAGGTAGTAGTCGAGCCCGTCAACTAGGGCTTTTACCGAGGCGTCGACTACGTTTGCTGAGACACCCATGGTCTTCCACTTCCTTTCACCGTCACTGAATTCGACTGTGACTCTGACAACGCTTTGCGTGTCCTTGGCTTCGCCTGGTATGAGTACGCGGTAATCCGTGAGCTTAACGGCCGCTAGCTCGGGATACTCTCTTTCGAGAGCCCTCCGCAGAGCCTGGTCCACCGCGGCCACTGGGCCCACACCCTCCGCGGCCTCGATGTGGGAATTGGTCTTTATAATGGCTATCGAGGTCCCACCCTCGGTGATAACCTTCCAGTAGTCAATGTTGACACGCTGCGACCACAGGCCGAGGTGCTTCATTATTACTAGTAGCGCGGACATGGGTGCCGAGTCGTACGCATAGCCCTCCCTTTCCTTGGCTTTGATCTCGGTGAAAGCCCTCTTCAACCTTTCATCCGTCTTTGGTAGGTCGAGTCCGAGCATCTCCCTGGCGTAGCTCACAAGGTTGGATGACCCGCTAAGCTCGGAGACCACTATCCTCCTTGAGTTGCCAACGACTGCGGGGTCTATGTGCTCGTACGCTTCGGGAGCCTTTAGCACAGCGTCCGCGTGTACGCCCGCCTTATGGGCGAAGGCGAATTCACCCACATAGGGCTGATAGGGGTGAGGCTGCGCTCCAAGCATCTCGAACACACACCTCGAGACCTCTCTGAGACCGCTTAGGGAACCCTCTCCAAGCACATCTAAGCCGAGCTTGACCTTCAAAGCGGGGATTACTTGGACTAGGTCAGCGTTACCAGTCCTCTCACCTATACCGTTAATCGTGCCCTGAACATGCCTGGCGCCGGCGACCACACCCATAACGGTGTTCGCGACCGCGCACCCGGAGTCATTGTGCATGTGTAACCCCAATCTACCCCTCAGCGTTGAGGCCGCACTACGCGTCGCCTTATACACTTGGTTGGGTAGCATGCCGCCGTTCGTGTCAGCCAGCACAACAACCTCGGCACCAGCTTCCTCAGCGGTACGCAGCACACTCAACGCGTACTCTGGGTTATCATAGTAGCCCTGATAGAAGTGCTCCGCGTCGAAGACAACCTTTAGGCCGTGGGACTTCAAGTAGGCCACACTCTCATACACCATCTCCACATTCTCCTCCGGTGTGACACCCAGCACCTTGTTGACGTGGACAAGCCAACACTTACCGAAGAGCACACCCACAGGGACATCCGCGTCAAGTATCGCCTGAAGACTCACGTCCTCCGATGGTCTGACACCCTTCCTCCTAGTGCTCCCGAACGCTGCGAGGCGCGCCCTGCTCAGAGAGAGTTTCTTAGCCTCCCTGAAAAACTCCTCATCCTTAGGGTTAGAACCGGGCCAACCCCCCTCGACATAGTCAAAGCCCAACTTGTCGAGGAGCTCAGCAAGCCTTAGCTTATCCTTCAAAGAAAAGGACACGCCCACACCCTGCGAACCATCCCTTAAAGAGGTATCCAAGACCTCAACCCTATCTGATTTGGTTACCACCAGTCATAGCGTATACATTTGACAAACTTATATAAAAAGCTTCCCTCATTTTCAGACGGAGTCCTGGCAACGAAACAGCACACCCAGCCACGCACCTTGTGTTTGTTACCCAGAGTGTATCAATCCTAAGTAACTCTTTTGTTGATTGGCTGATTAATACTTTTAATGCAGCGCCTTATTAAAGCGTGTTTAGGTGAGGAGACTGATTGTACGCCCGTGTGGTTCATGAGGCAGGCGGGGCGCTACCTCCCAGGCTACAGGGAGCTACGTCGAGCCCACAGCCTACTAGAGATAATACGTAGCCCACAGCTTGCGGCCAAGGTCGCATCTGAACCGGTTTTACGCTTCGGTTTCGACGGAGCCATAGTGTTCTCAGATATAATTTTACCCCTCACCACTATGGGTGTAAACCTCGAACTAGAAGAGGGTGTTGGACCAGTTATCCGCGAGCCACTTCGGACGCCAGATAGTGTTGGTCACATCTTTCCTGGTCGGGCTGAGGACCTCACGTTCATCTATAGACAAATCGAGCTACTAAGGGAGACATTGCCTAACGTGCCGGTAATAGGCTTCGCGGGTGCACCCTTCACCCTAGCCTCCTATCTGATTGAGGGCCAATACTCACGTGCATTCGAGCAGACTAAGAGTTTCATGTATAGGAACACGGAAGCATGGGGAAGCCTTATGAAAAACGTTATGGAGACGGTTATCGCTTACCTTAAAGCTCAAGTGAGACATGGCGTAGAGGTTTTACAGCTATTCGACAGCTGGGTGGGCGCGCTGAGCCCAAACGACTTCAGGGAATACGTGAAGCCATACGTCCAACAAATCCTCGCAGAGATAGTGGGTGTCCCAAGAATATACTTTGGGACCTCCATAGCCGGCCTACTTCAAGAGCTCTCCGACCTAGAATTCGACGTTCTTGGCATCGACTGGCGTGTAAACATAGGCGTGGCGTGGAGGGAAGTAGGTAAGAAGAGTGTGCAGGGTAACCTCGACCCATCAACACTCCTAGGCGGACAGGGAATAGCACTAAAAGAAGCAAAGAGCATACTCAACGACGTGTCAAACAGACCCGGCCACGTATTCAACCTAGGCCACGGCGTGCTCCCACAAACAGACCCAGCGGTGGTGAAAGCCGTGGTTGACTTCGTCCACACTCACACCGAGCGGTGAGCACGGTGAGAGCGGCACAATGTATATAACACATAGCCATACACTCCGCCATCGCAACAGCACCCCCACGCTTGGGCTTCGGGGACACGTGCCAAGAGCTAACAATAAAGTTTATCGCCGAGGGAAATGTATCAACACCCACATTCTTTGTTTAGCTATAAGACCTTGGAGAGTGTTGTAGAGTGAGGAAGATTTACTGTGAGATAACCTCACGCGAACTTGAGCTACCGGAGCGGATTGAAAGAATTGTGAGCCTCAGCCCAGCCGTTACTGAAACACTCTTCATGCTCGGTTTAGGTGAGCGTGTTGTGGGTGTGAGCGCCTTCGATGTCCACCCCGCTGAGGCGCGTAAAAAACCCGTGCTCGGGAGCTATAGCACCACGAATCTCGAAAAACTTAGGGTTCTCAACCCCCAACTCATCTTCCTGACAAGCGGTTATCAGAGGAAGCTCGCAGCCCAACTCTCACAGCTCTACCCCACCTACGTGGTCGAGCTCCCAGTAAGCGTGAACTCAATAGTGGATATGGTGGTAAAGGTTGGCCTCGTTGTGAACGAGCAGGACAGAGCGAGGGTGATCGCAAAGGGAATGCTAAGAACACTCGCCCAACACGTCAGGGACATTCAGACCACGCCGAGTGTGTACGTGGAGGTGGACTTGGGTGGCCCAGTCACATTCGGAGCCTACAGCTATATCACTGATGCGCTGAGCATAGTTGGGGCAAGGAACATCTTCGCGGACCACGCCTGCGAGTGGGAGAAGCCCGATTTCGACGTGGTGCTCCAGCGTGACCCAGAAGTTATAATCTACGAACCGAAGATGTTCAGGTCTAAAACACTTGGGGAGGTCTTGGACATGCTTGGCACCAGAGGCTGGTCGAAACTATCGGCCCTCACTCATGGTAGAGTGTACATAACACCCGCCCCCTACGACTTCCTCGCACATCACGGCCCAAGCTTCATCTTAAAAGCGATACCCTGGCTTGACAGCACCATCCACTTCTCGAACACATGAGCACCGTCTATGATGTGCTCTGCTTGGTCGAACCACTGAGTATCTGCTCTGCAAAGTGGCATGAAACGTGTGACCCATCTACCAGTCTCAGCTCCGGCTCATCCGTCGAGCACACTGGGAGAGCATACGCGCAGCGTGTGTGGAAACGGCAACCCGACGGGATGTTTTTGGCGCTTGGGATCTCGCCTTTGGGAAGCGTCTTGGGCAGTGAGCCGCCTAGCCTCGGCACAACTGAGAGAAGCGTCTGAGTGTAGGGGTGCTTTGGTCTCCTCAAAACCCCCAGAGTGTCCCCCTCCTCGACAACCCTCCCAAGATACATCACCATTATCCTCGACGAGACCTGTGCAGCCACGGCTAAGTCGTGTGTTATAAGTAGAAAGCTTGTTTTGAGCATCTGGTTGAACCTCTTTATAACGCCAAGTATCTCGGATCTAAGAGAGACATCGAGCATGGACACGGGCTCATCTGCCACGACGAACTCGGGTTCCAATATCATTGCACGCGCTATAGCAACCCGCTGCCTCTGACCACCACTCAACTCGTGAGGGTAGCGGTCAAGAAACTTCTCTGGGGGGCGTAGGCCAGATACCGCAAGGTACTCTGCGAGTCTATCTTTTTTAACCTCGATACCATTGACTCTAAGTGGTTCGGATACTATCTCCGACACCCTGAGCTTCGGGTTGAGTGATCCATATGGGTCCTGGTATATCATCTGCATCCTCCTCCTATAAGCCCTCAGAGTGCGGCTCCCCACGTTATCGATTCTCTGACCGTCAAACCACACCTCACCCGATGTGGGTTTCTCGAGGAGGAGTAGGAGGCGGCCGAGGGTGGTCTTACCCGAGCCAGACTCACCCACGAGGGCTAGGATCTCACCCCGCTGGATTTCTATGTTCACACCGTCAACTGCACGTATGGGTGGAGGCCTCCTACCAGTGAGGAACTCTATGGGTGACCTCCTAGACTCGAAGTGCTTTGTGAGTTTAACCCCGCTAACGAGGTACTCGCTCAATGGGTTTACCTCCAACCAGAACACACGCAGCCCTGTGAGTTGAGCTCAACTCGTAAAGGTAGCCATTAAACTCTTTACATTCACTTCTGGCATACGCACAGCGAGGCATAAACCTGCACCCACTCGGAGGATTAATGGGGTCAGGTGGCTCACCCGGGATGGATGGGCTGTCCACACCCACTCGTTCAACGCTGGGTATTGACGCTAAGAGCGCCTGGGTGTAGGGGTGCTCAGGCGTGTTCACAACCTCAACTTTACTGCCAACCTCCACTATTTTTCCAGCGTACATTATAGCAAGCCTGTCACACACCTCTGATAGGAGAGATAAGTCGTGGCTTATCATTATCACGCTCAGCCCAAACCTGTCTCTGAGCTCGCTGATTAGCCTGAGTATCTGAGCCTGTGTGACCACATCGAGCGCGGTGGTTGGCTCATCAGCTATGAGAAGTTTTGGTCGCGTGGAGATGGCCATGGCTATCGCTACACGCTGCTTGAGCCCACCGCTGAGCTCATGAGGATAACTCTTGGCCTTATCTTCACTAACACCCACCTCAGCTAAGAGTTCCCTAGCCCTCTTCTTGGCTTCATCTTCACTCAAACCACCATGCAGGATGAGGGGCTCAGCAACCTGATCCTCAACCCTTACAACGGGATTAAGACTATTCATCGAACCTTGAAAAACCATAGCTATCTCCCTACCCCTCACCCTGTTAAATTCGGTTGCACTAAACGAGAGCAGGTCCCTACCCTCGAAGATTATTCTACCATCGAGTTTAGCGTTGCGTGGGAGAACACGCATCAAAGCGTAGCCGAGAGTGGTTTTACCCGAGCCAGACTCACCCGCTAAACCAAGCACTTCACCTATGCCGACGTTGAGGTCAACCCCGTCAACCGCCCTGACGATACCAGCACGCGTCGCAAAGTACACCTTTAGATTTTCGATATCAAGCAGACTCAAAAACAACACCAGCCTTAAGCTTGGGGTTCAACACTTCATCCAGTGCGTACCCTGTGAGGGCGAAGCCGAGCACGGCAACAACAATCATTAGGCCGGGTGGGATAGCATACCAGTAGTCACCCGCGGTTATAGCACCCGAGGCATATGCGAAGTGAAGAATCTGCCCCCAGCTTATATCGTTTATATCACCCACACCCAAGAAAACCAAGGCTGCCTGCGTGAAAATGGAGTTGGCTATTGTGAGCGAGGTGTTAGCGTACACAAGAGGTAGCACATTGGGGAGAATATGCCTCCTAAGTATGTAGGCTGTGCCAGCTCCAGCACACTTACTCGCCTCAACGAAGGGCATCTGTTTATAGACAAGCGTGGCGGAGCGGACAACCCTCGCTGTGGAGGGCCAGCTAAGCAACCCAATTATCAGAATCACGTTGAGCAATGTGTTACCGAGCAGCGCGGCTACAACAATCGCGAGCACAACTGCTGGTATAACCAAGAAGAAATCAGTTATCCTCATTAGAGCCTCATCGGTGAATCCGCCAATATACCCCGCCACAACACCCACAGCGGTCCCCACAAGCACAGCCACAAAGGTTGCAAGAAAACCCACTAGGAGTGAGATCCTCGAGCCCCAAATTATCAACGATAAAATATCTTCACCCACCTCGTTTGTACCAAGCAGATGCTTGGGGGAGGGGGGCTGAAGTATGGCGGTGGGGTCAATCTGGGTGGCTTTATATGGGGATATCACTGGTGCAAGCACCGCCATAAACACCAACACCACTAGTATCGCGAGACCCAGCGAGCCCTTCCTATTACCGAGATATCTCCTCAGAGTTGAGTGAGCGCTCAAGAGTACTTCACCCTAGGATCAAGGTATGCGTACACAAGGTCAGCGATAAAATTGGAGATAATCACTGAGAGAGCCACTATAAGGAAGGCGCCTTGGAGCACGGGGTAATCCCTCCTAGCGATCGAGTCGTATATCAGTGTACCCACACCCGGCCACGAGAACACGGTCTCAGTGAGCACAGCACCCGCCACAACCGTACCGATGCTTATCGCTATAATCGACACTGTGGGGAGGAGGGCGTTGGGTACAACATGCTTCCTGATAAGCCTCGACTCACTCATCCCCTTAGCGTAGGCCGCCACAACGTAGTCCTCCGTCAACTCGTTTATCACACTCGTACGCATAATTATGCTGAACTGTCCCAGTGTGACGAGTGTTAGGGTAATCATTGGCAGCAGGAGGTGTCTGAGCAGGTTTCCCAAGTATTGGGTGGGGGAGGTGAAGCTTACACCGATGGAGAGCATACCCGAGACGGGTATACCCCCTATTCTGACAGCCAACATGATGAGCAGTATTCCCAGCCAAAAGGTGGGTATAGCATATAGCACGAGGCTTGAAGATAGCACGGCCATGTCGGTAAGCGTGTTTCTCTTCCACCCCGAGATCACGCCCAGGCCGACGCCTATGAGGATTGCGAGTATAGTTGAAGGGAGGATTAAGATTATGGAGTTGAGGAGAGCTGGGAACAAAACCTGGGTTACAGGCGCTCTATAATAGAAGGAGAGACCCAAGTTACCCCTGAAAACATTCACGATGAATAGGATAAACTGTTCGTAGAGGGGTCGATTCAAACCGAACTGAGCCGAGAGTTGAGCTATCTGCTGCTGGGTGAGCTGGGGATTTCTGAATAGGAGTAGAACAGGGTTGCCCGGTAGAAGCCTGAAGAGGATGAATGTTAGGACGAGAACAGCAAAAAAAGTGATGATGGAGGTCAAAGCCCTCTTAGCTATGTATCTTCCCATCCTCACTACGTTGTTGGCCTCCGTCTCAAAGAAAGCGCCACAACTACCAACACCACTATGACAACTAAGACAACTACACCAGCTATAAGCGGCGTGGATATCGCTCCTGACGATGTGGTTGACGGTGATGGTGCAGACGATGTGCTACTCGATGATGCTTGTGGGCTTGACGAAGATGAAGACTGCGTGCTCACGGACGATGTCGAAGAAGACTGCTGCACGGTTGTAGAGGAGCTCTGCGGCGAGCTTGCGGGTTGGAGGTCTATGAAGGTGTACCAGTTAACATCTGAGAATGGCCCCCCAGTCATGTTGTCGAAGTAGCCAGTGAAGGCCTGTGAGTTGTAGGCTTCAATCGACTTCACATAGTAGAGCATAATGTAGGGTAAATCCTGGTAGAGCATCTGCTGCAACTCGTAGGCGTCCTTGTACACCGTCGTATAGTTTGTGGCAGTAATCATCTGTCCATAAAGCGCATCATACGCAGAATTATTGTAACCACTATCCGATGTACCAGTCTCGGTTTGATTGGAGAGGAAGACATCGAGCAATGTGGGTAAGGCGGGTGACGTGAACCAGTCCCACAAGTCGAAGTCTTGGGTAAAGTTCGGCCAGATGATGCTGGCAAGTGTACCGGCATCAACGGCGTCAACCGTGGCCTTAACACCAATCTCACTCCACCACCCAGCTATTATGTTCGCCGCCTCAACTTCCTCGGGCGCTTCGTTTATCACGTAGAGTGTATATGAAAGCGGGATGCCGCTGGGGCTCACCCTCACCCCGTTAGGACCCATCTTGTAGCCGGCATCATTAAGTATCTGGTTTGCGAGTGTGAGGTTGAATTGATAAGGTGTGAGGTTGGGATCATAGAACTTGTTACCCACGGGTAGTAGACCCCCAGCGGGTGTTGCGTAGCCCTGCCAGACAACCTGGGCAAGCTCAGTGTAGTTTATCGCGTGCGCAAGCGCTTGCCTCACATGAATATCTTTTAGCGTGGGGTTACCGTGACCATAGGGATACACGTTAACAGCGATATACCAGAACTCTTCACCTGGTTCAACTACCACGCGAATATTGGGGTACCCTTCAAGCGTCTTGACTTGGGATGGAAGTATCGTTGGTGCTACAGCATCAATCTGCCCAGCCTCCAAGGCTTCAACCATGCTATTAGTGTCCTTGAAGAACTGCACTATGATGTGCTGAATGTGTGGGCGCATAGACACATAGAAATAGTTGGGGTTAGCTGTGAGCTCAATATACTGCCCCTGCACATAGTTGGTTACCTCAAACGGCCCACTACTAACCAACGGATAATCCTGGTAGTCAGTCAGAGCAGTAGAGTTTGACGGATTCGGAACATATTTAATCCAAACATGCTCAGGCACTATTGGCACGGCCGCCGCGGTGTACGCCATAAACAGAACAGTGGGGTGATAGTGGAAGATAACAGTATAGTTATTAGGAGCCTGTATCGAGGTTATTATGGACACCTGCGGCTGAAGCCTAGACGCGCTGTTATTCGCCACCTCAAAGCTGTATATCACATCCTGCGCTGTGACCGGCACACCGTCACTCCAAGTAGCGTTCCGCACAAGCCAAAACTCTGCAGCCGAGTTATTCGGGAACACCTCCCACTTGTAGGCGAGGTCGGGAACCACAGGTGAAAAAGTGCTATTATACCTCACCAGGTAGTCATACACGTCTAAAGTCGACATGGTTGAGACCACAGTGTAGGTTGTAAACGGGTTAAAGGTGTCGAAAGGCGTCCCACCATAGCCTATTATAAAAGTGCTTGAAGATGTCTGCGACCTAACGGTAGGGCTATAGGCAGCCAGAGCTACTAGAAAAGCCACCGCGAACACAGCTATGTAAATATAAGGCGTATTCTTTTCGTCCATATTAAATGAAGTGATACATAGTAGAACTATTTAAATTTGTTGGCTTATACAGGCGTCCCCGAATGAAACACTCAGGCTTTTCAATTTATTCCCGGTGAGAGAACGAGGCTAATAATATAGATAGAATGTGAGACCATTTTGGCTAATCACATAGTTAATCAAAAAAGCTATCCTACCATTCACACAGTAGATAAGTAAACACTCGGCTTAATCCACACAGTAAGCATAGACCTTTGATTGACTGTCAACGCGGTGCTTACCCCCTACTCACCTACTAGATAAGTATATGCTACACTACTATACGAGCCTGAATAAACATTTTTGCTTTCCTAAGCAAGAGTGCGACAGAATGTTCAAGTCGACTCACAACTTATATGAAAAATCGATCAAGAAGATGGACACTGGCTCCTTGGTATGCTAACGGTGAACCACCTCGCTCCGACCGGCAGACGGAGCTTCCTGAATCACAGCCCCACCATGCCCCATAAGGGATAGAAAACGAAGCTCCACAGGCACTGAGGGTGGTTCCGACCCCGGAGATATGGATATGTTGTCTCTCGTAAGGAGTGTTGGGTAAAGTAGATGTGTACTTCGTCGACCCTTGCTTTAACTGAGGCGTGCCGGTGACGCTTACCCAGTTAGTGACTATCATTAATATAGCGTTTCGCAAAATGATGTTTAAATCTGTGGGGGCTACCCATTTCCTAGCGGATGGGGTCTTCCGCTCCCTAACCCTCGTTAAGATAAAAAGGGTTCTCTGTATCAGTTATCTATCACGAAAACTCGGAGGCCAAACTATTTATAAGATAAGATCGGTAGTTAGTGCTATGCTAATCCAAACTTTATGTATGTTTCCTGCAGCTCTTTGAGTAGTGCTTTCTGCCACTCGTCGAATTTTTGTGGGGTTTCGGGATAGTTCTGGTTGTGGGCTATGAGCTTTTCGCTTTTGTCTACCGTATATTTGAGGCCTCGCGCAAGGCCCGGTTTCTCCATGACGCGCACCATAAGGGCTGGGTTGAGTAGATTTGAAAATTTGGGGTGTCTTCTGTGTGTTATTAGGCCTATGTCCTCCTGTGAAAGGAAATACCTCATCCCGAAGTCGATGTCCTCGTTTGGCAGGGTCTGCAGGTATCTTCTCAGCACTTCGAAGCTAGCCATCTGGTAGCCGTAGGAGCGCATGAACTCCACGTTATACTTCCAGAGACCCGCTTCACTCACATCACCAGCTTCTAGGGCTTCGGCCACCGTTCTTCCAAGTATCACGGAGCCATGTATGGCTGGACCTATCCCCCCCGCGTCGATGGGTCTAGGCATCCAGGCCGCGTCCCCCACGACGGCGTACCCGTTAGCAACCATGCAGTCGTTGGGTCTCCTCACCGGCACCTGCCAGTGACCCTTCTCGTTACCCTTATCGTCAGGTGAGGATGAGAGCCTCGGATTCCTGATAACCCTGTTTTTGGCAACATACTCATCTATGAGGTCTTGGAGGCCGTCGGACTTCCCGAATCTCCTGTTTCTGGCATCGAGAGCCCTTTTCTGGTAGCCCAACCCAATATTCACCTTGTTCTGCCCCTTGGGAAATGTCCAAGCGTAGCCCCCCGGCGCCAAGTATTGGTCTAGGTGTATTAGGGCGTACTTGGGGTCGAAGCAGGATGGGTCCTCCTCGGCTACATCGAATTCGTATATGTAGCGACCTGTGGCCACCATGTCATCCCTATCGATCTCCCTCTGTATCTTCGCCTTTATTGGCAGCCTCACCCTGAGCAGGGAGGCTGAACCTGTTGCGTCAACCACCACGCGAGCGGTCTTCTTAAATACCTCGTTGTTTCTAGTTCGCCCAACCACACCCTTCACGTAGCCATCCTCCGCTATAAGTGATTCGAGGCTCACACCGAACTGGAACTCCACGCCACGCTTCTTAGCATCCTCAACCTGGCGGCGTGGGAGAAGCTTCCTGTTTAATATATAGCCCGCACCCTCGAAGAGTACCTTGGTCGAGTGGTCGGGTGAGTAAACCATCACACCCTCGACTTCATGTTCGATTTCGGGTCTACCGTAAACAATACCAGTGGACTTAGCAAGGAAGTCAAGACTATTCTTACTCACAGCGTCACCACAAATCCAACCAGCGGAGGTCTTCTTCCCAGGCTCATCCTCACTATTCCTATCCACCACCAGCACCCTCGCATTCTGCTTTGAGAATTCAGCTATACTCGCAGCGGTGATGAGCCCAGCCATACCTCCTCCCGCAACGATAACATCGTAGTCCGTGTCACGCATAGTGATGGCTTACACGCGCACCCATAAAAGTTTTTCATTCTAACTACGACCAAAATGGGAGCAAAACTGAGTCGCTAATAATCCGCATAGCCATAAGGAAAGTCTGACAACTAGGGAAACCACTGTTACCTCTAAACTTACCTTACGTCACCAAACAGCCATACAGTCATCGTGCTTACATATTACATTACCTGGTTACTACATATGTATTAAGCGGGAATGAAGGGGGAAGATTCGGTATCAGCCTAAGCAAAACCATTAAGGAGCGCCAGTCATCCCCGCGTACTTAAAAAAAAATGTACACATGGTTACGCAAGTAACCTGAGAAAGCGGTTAGTGTGCCTAGCAGCTTTAGGTGCCAGCTCACATTTACACCAAAGTCTTGAACTACACATATGTCTTTTTTATAAAGTTTCCAAAACATCAACATTCACCATAGACCCAAAATTCGTGTTCGAGACACAATCAACGTCAAGTGCGGATTTGTAACTACGATTCGTGGTGGGATAGCTCACAAACCCCCTTTGTCAGGTTCTTTTCTTAATATTACTACTAGTATGTAGTAAAGTTTTTTTACTACATAATAATATAGTAATGAGATATGGATTGGGTTACTGTGTCAACTAAGGTTAGGAGGGAAACTCTGGAAAAGGCTAAAAAGTATAAGGTTAACGTCTCAGAAATCCTAAGAAATGCCCTGGAAAAAGAAATTAATGAAAGAGAAGAAGATGCAGCCAGGAAATCCGCGAAGAAAATCTCTGCTGAGTTAAATCTAAGTGAAGATGAAGTGGTGAGGCTAATAAAAGAAGATAGAAAAAGATGAGATACGTAGTAGACACCTCTGCAATTATTAACCTAACCGAGAAACTTAGTGATGAGGTTATAGACGTTTTCAAAGAAAGCATGACGGTAGACTTAGCGTATTATGAGATAGGGAACTTCCTGTGGAAAGTAGGAAAAACGCATTTGCTGGAAGATTTTATTAATATCCTAAAATTCCTAAAAATAGAAAGTATAGGATTAAGTGATGAGGTACTAACTTTTGCTATGGAAGAGAGAATAACATATTATGATGCCGCCTACCTCTTTTTAAGCAGAAAATATAATCTCACACTAATAAGCGATGATCAAGACCTAATCAACAAAGGCGCCAAAAGAACCTCAGATATTCTTACCCAATAAGGCTAATAATAGTGGTTTCCTGATTATCGCGTTTCATGTTTGTTTCCTAGAATTTTGCTTAGACCTGACTTCCTCGATCTGTTAGAAGAAAGGCTTTAATCCTGATAATTGATGTACGCTTTCATGGTGAGTAGCTTGAGTAGGGGTGGGCTGGAGGAATTTGTTCGTTCGGTTTACAGGGAGATGCTCCCCATTCAAGCCGTTGGTCCCGATAATGGGGGAGAGGGGGAGCTTGAGAAGTGTGAGTATTTGGAGGGTGTTGTTCGCTCACTTGGCTTCAAAAGGTGTGAGAGGTATGATGCAAGGGATCCTAGGGCTGGGGGTGGTTTGAGACCCAATCTTGTAGCCCGTTTTTACGGTGATAAGCCGAAGACGCTTTGGGTTGTGGGTCACTTGGATGTGGTGCCTCCAGGTGACTTCTCCCTATGGCATCATGAGCCGTTCAAAGCGAGCTTCATCGATGAGAGGGTGTACGGTAGGGGCTCCGAGGATGACGGGCAGGGAATCCTCCTCGGACTGTGCGCGGCCAAGAGCCTCGCTGAGCGTGAACTCGACTCAGAGGTGGACTTAGGGGTTATGTTGGTGTCAGATGAGGAGACGGGCAGCGTCTACGGTGTGCGCCACCTACTTTCAGTTGGGAGGGGGGTAATAGGTGATGACGACTGGGTGCTAGTACCCGACGCGGGTAACAGTGATGGCTCACTTCTAGAGGTGGCTGAGAAGGGTGTGCTATGGTTCAGGGTGCAGGTTTTGGGTGTCCAAACCCATGGGAGCACGCCTGAGAAGGGGGTTAACGCCCATAGACTGGGCTCGAAGCTCATGCTTCTCATCGACGACTATCTTCATGGGAAGTATGATGCGAGGGACGAGCTCTTCGAGCCGCCCACCTCCACGTTTGAACCCACCAAGCGTGAGCCGAATGTGCCCAACGTGAACACTGTACCAGGCTCGGACACGTTCTACTTTGACTGCAGGATTCTCCCAAACTATACCACGAGCCAAGTTCTGGGCGACGTTGAGCGCTTAGTGGAGGATTTCTGCGGGCGAAACGGTGTGCGCTGCCGTGTTGAAGTGGTGAGCAGGGAGGACCCATCGCCACCAACCGACCCCAACTCAGAGTTCGCGAAGAGATTCACTGAGACTCTGAAGAGGATTCGGGGTACATCTGTGAAGCCGAAGGGTATAGGGGGCGGCACCGTTGCCAAGTACTTCAGGGCTAACGGGATACCCACGGTTGTCTGGATGACGTGTGATGAAACCGCGCATCAGCCAGACGAATACGCCAAAATCCCCAACATCGTATCAGACACACAGGTTGTGCTGGGGCTCATAGGCGCAAATGTGAGCGTTTAGGGCTCTACGAGTGTTGCTGAATCGAGCACCTCGCAGCCTCCCCCAGTTATGTGCAAGTCCACCTCGAACCTTACACCGCACAAGCCTTCAAAGTAGACTCCGGGTTCGACTGTCACTATGTTGCCCTCCTCGAGTACATCCTCGAAGCCCTCCTCAACGATGGGTTTCTCGTGGACGCTCAGGCCGAGGCCGTGGCCTATTCTGTGCCGGGGTTGCGGTAACCCTTTTTCACGTATAACCCTACGCGCCCTCCCCGCCACTTCAGCCACACCCACACCTGGCGCAGCTGCGGCAACCGCCTCATCCATAGACTTCCAGACAGTTTTCACATACTCAAGCTGCGCAGTTGGCGGTCTACCCACCACGAATGTGCGCGTAATATCCGAGTTATAGCCATCATAGTTTGCCCCAAGGTCCACCACGAGGAGACCGTCACCCTTCACACGCTTACCACTGGGTTGGACGTGAGCCATAGCCGCGTCCTCAGCGAATTGGACGAGAACGAAGGCCTTGGAGCCGCCAGCCTTCTCCATTGCGAGTGTTGCCTCAGCCGCCAGCTCTGCCTCCGTGAGCCCATCACTGAGAAGGCTTCCTATTCTCTTTATGGCTGATTCCGCGATTGTCACAGCCCTCCTAACCTTTTCCACCTCCTCCCTAGTCTTCCGCATCCTCATACGCATAATCCTAGAGCCGAAGGGCACGAGCTCGACACCAAGCTTGGATAGCTCCAAGTATACTTCGAGTGTGAGCTCAGATTCATCCACCCCAAGCCTCTTACCAGTAAGCCTCTTTTCCCGAACAACCTCACTTATCCTCTGCGTTGCTAAGCTGAGGGGTATTGTGGTGACCCCCCTAACATCCCTGACCCATGACTGCCTCTTAGCCCTCACCTCCTCGAAGTCCTTGACGATGAGTACGGGCTCTGAATCCACTGGGAACACGAGCCCCGAGTCCTCCAGACCACCCACACCACTCAGATAGCGCAGCGTGACGTTCTCGTGCGCCCTCCCAGTCTGGAAGTGGATGAAACCATCAAGTCCAGAGGCGCTTAACTCAGCCCTAAGCCTTTCACCCACACTGTATTCAGAGGGCAACCTACTTCAACCTCGCCTTGAGCTCCTCAACCTCGCTTCTAAGACGCCTGTTCTCCTCGGATAGCTGCTCGTACTTTGCGCGCAACTCACCGAACTGGTTCTGCTGAACCTGGGTGAGCCTACGCCTCACCTCCATGGCGGTGCGAACAACCCTGTTATCATAGTCGGACTCAACCACCCCTGAGACCGCGTCTAGAAAGCGGGTGTCACCACTCTTCTCAATGGCCTGCAGAGCACTTATTCTAACACCGTAGTCAGAGTCCTTCAAGAGCTCCATGAGCCTGCCGCGAACCTTATCGTTTGAGATATACGCGTACAGTGACTGAGCGGCGGCGCGTCTTAGCATTTCACCGTACTTCGTCGAGGTCTTCTCTATGAGTAGGTCTACACACCTATCATCCCTGAGCTCAGATAGGCCCTGCAGAGCGTTTGAGGCTATAACATCTGTGTGGGAGGGGATGTTGACCGCTTGGAGCAGCTGGTCGTATGCTTCCTTGACACGTGTTTTACCAAGTGAGAGCGCTGCTTCACCTCTAACATAGTAGCTTGGCTCGTTCCTCAGGATGTCCACGAGCGCTCGGTATGCCTCCCTCTCTCTATAGCTGCCCAGCGCCTTCGCCACAGCCCTGCGCACCTTAGGGTGATTGTGGCGAACACCTTTCAGGAGCGCCTCCAAGGCCCGTTTGGTGCCTATAGAGCCAAGTGAGAAGGCAGCCTCTGCGCTTATACCCCAGAAACCATCGGATAGGAGGAGTTCCTCGAGTGCCTCAACCACGGAGGCCGAGGACTTCTTGGACAGCCCTCTTATGGCTATGACTCGACAGTAGAGGTGTTCATCCTCTTTGGCTTTAGCTATGGATGAAAACTCATCCTCCTCGACTTCTAGGACGCCCACCACACTCAGGTTGGGGTCAACACACACATACTTTGGTTTAGCCTCGCACGGATAGACAAAGGTGTGCTCCCTCCCATCGAGCTCAACCCTGATTTCCCTACGTGAACCCTCGATGTTAACCACGAGGCGTAGTGGGAGCCTAAATGACCCCAGATCCTGCTGGGTCTGCCTGAATACTAGCTTCAATAGTTTCTGTTGAGCATCATAAGTATAGCTAACCTTGAGTTGGGGGTGACCTGAGGAGTAGACCCACTGGTCGAAGAACCACTCTAAGTCTTTACTAGTAACATCCTCGAAGGCTTTGCGCAAGTCGTCGGTCTCAGCGTTCGCGAACCTGTGCCTATCCAAGTAGAGTTTTATCGCCTTCCTGAAGGATTCCTCACCAACAAGGTTTAAGAGGGAGTTTAACACGAGTGAACCCTTCTCATAGGCATGCCTGTCAAACACCTCCTCGGGCATCGAGTAGAACTTGGTTGATATGGGTCTAATGTACCTTTTAGCCGACTCTTCAAGGTAGGTGTCGAGTTTACCCACCAAGTCGTAATAATACTCATCCAATCCACGGTCACGCCTGAAGTAGAGTGCTTGGAAGAATGTGGCGAAGCTCTCGTTGAGCCATATGTGCGACCAATCCTTGCACGTCACGAGGTCACCGAACCACTGGTGTGCTAGCTCGTGGGCCACTAGGCCGTCGCTCGAGAAATCCATGTGGGCAACCTCATCGTGGAGCGTCCTCTCGGTGAGTGTAGTGGCGCTAATGTTCTCCATCCCACCATACGTGAACCCGAACACACACGCCTGACTGTACTTCTCGTAAGGATAGTCTACACCCGTAAACTCCCCGAAGAACCTGAGCATATCGGGCGTCTTAGAGAAACTCCTCTCAATATCACCACCCCTACCCTTGGGTACAAAGTACTGGAGCAAGACGCCATCCACCCTCTCCTCCTTCGAGTCGAACTCCCCAGCCACAAAGGATATGAGATAGCTGGAGTGCGGATGCTTCATATACCAGTGATACTTTTTCCTATCACCCTCACTCCTAACCTCCACCAACACACCATTCGACACAACAAACTGGTTGGCCGGCACACTCAAAATAACCTCTGAAGTACACTTCATATTAGGGTAATCGTACACGGGAAGCCAATACCTATTGTCTTCACTCTCACCCTGAGTCCACGCCTGATACTGCCTCTCAGGATGGTCGGCATCTGGCACAATGAAGAACAACCCCTTCTTCGGCTCACGCACAAAGTACTCTACAACAAGCTCTGCATCTGAACCAGGCCCCATACCTGAGGGGACAACCAGCTTCCTACCATCATAGGTATACTCCACCGGTCTACCATTCAAACTCACACCCTCAAGTTTAAAGTCAACAGCGTCAAGCTCAATCACACCACCACCATCCAGAACAACTAAGCTCAGGGTGGCACGCCCCTTCAAACTCTTAGTTGAGTAGTCGAGATCACCCTCAAACTTTATATGCTTGAGGAGATAACCCCTACTACGCGGATACTTTTCCTTATAGCCTGGAAAAACGAAGTCCTTACCCAGCTTAGAATAGTAAAACTCCTTCTCAGACAGGCTCACGAGAGGTCGAACAATAAAAACACTCCACCCCATTTAAGCTTAGAGACAGCAGTCAACCCTACGTGAGCCACGCTGTGTAATAGTTCCAAAAACTTAAAACAGTGTCAGGACCGATGAGTCCCCACTGTTCAGAGTGTGAATTCTTCTAGGTCTTTTGGCATAATGGCTTCGGGGTAGACGCTCTGCGCTTCCCTGAGTTTAGCTTCAGCTGGGTCGCCCCTATTCTCTATGTGTGTTATAAAGAGTTTCTTGGCTCCTACGGCTTCAGCTGTCTTGGCGGCCTCAAGGGCGGTTGTGTGACCATACCTTTTGGCTACATCTTTAAACCTCTCTGTAAAAGTAGCTTCATGGATAAGGTAGTCAACCTTATGTTTGAGCAGGTTAGAAGGTTCGCGTGTATCCCCCGTATAAACAAGCACTCTATCAGACCACCTAACAATGTACCCCACATTGGTGACCACGTGATTCAGTACAACACCCTCCACTGTGTACTCCCCCACTCTAGCCGTAGTGCTGAGACTCACAAAGAGGTTTACACTGAAACCCGTCTCAGGTGAGCTCAGCTTGTTACCGAGCGAGGAGTAGGTGTTGAGCAAACTGCTCAGCCCCGGGGGCGCGTAAATGTTAAGAGGTCTACTTCTCCTCTCAACAACCATAGAGACTAGCGTGTCATATAACCCGCTCAAGTGATCGCTGTGTAGGTGTGTAATGAACACCGCATCAATTTTGTCTAACAGGTCGAGGTCCTCAAGCCTCCCAGTAACACCTGCTCCACAATCGAACAGCATACCATCCAAGTAGACAGAGGATTTAAGTCTTCCTGAACCTTTGAACCCACCTGCACCTGTTCCTAGGAATACTATTCTGGGCAAGCAAATCAACCCCAAACTAAAATGTTTAACAAGGGGTTAAACCCTTCGAAACACACCTAAACCACAACTGTGGCATCCCGCAATAGGTGAAACTAATGAGGGGTGTCACTAACCTGATGACCCATTATAACATATTGGTAAACGAGGGCCCCAACAATTCCACCGATTATTGGCCCTATCCAGTACACATACCACGCTGAGAAGTAGTGTGCAGCTATCTCTGGTCCTACCGCCCGCGCAGGGTTCATCATGGCTCCCGTGAAGGGTCCACCCGTCAAGACATCGAGGAACACTGCTAGGCCTATGCCGAACCCACCTATCTTTGGAGCCCGAGGGTCGACAGCGGTGCCGAACACTGCACTTAGGAGTATGAACGTCATCACCGCCTCAAACACTATGCCCACACCTACACTTATACCTGATCCGAGGGAGGGAGCACCATAGTTGGCCGCCGAACCTATTGAGGAGGGCACAAGAAGCACAAGGGTGTATGCCGCGAGGGTTGCACCCACCACTTGGACCACAATGTACCCAGCCGCCTCAGCAGCCCTTATCCTACGTGTGACAAGCATACCCAACGTGACCGCGGGGTTAAGGTGGCCACCCGACACCCCCATTGTTAGAGAGACAGCTATAGCGAGACCCAAACCGTTGGCTAATGCGGCTATGAGTAGCCCCATGTTGGGGGCGAAGTGGGTTGAGGTTACAACGCCGCCAGCTCCTACAAACACGAATATAAATGTTCCAACAAGCTCTGCAGCCAACCTACGTGGAACACCCTGAGTAGACATGGACTACACACCTAGACAAATAAATATATGCTTAGCTTACACGCAGCCTCCAACCGGGTTTTTAACACCCCCGCCCGCGGTTGTTTTTGAAGCGTACGCTCGGAAGCGGTAGGCTCTCACACGCACGTACAGCTAATCTTCTCCGCACCCACATTTATACTTTTGTGATCCCCGCTCCCCGCATACTCCCCCACGAGGGAGAGAAGGGTGGGGTTTCGGAAACCCTATAAGGAAGGGAGGGAGGGGGCCATTCATCCCCGCCCTAGGAGGCTGGTGCAGTCTTCCGCCCCCAACCCCCCTTAAGATAAACCCGCTTACCTCATCTCAATACCTGCTATGGGTGTTATAAGGTTTCCAAACCACGCCTTTTAAGGCGGGGATTCGAAGCGAAGGCTTTAAGTGGAGCCATGTGTAAACACTCGCTGGTACCCGCGGAGCACGGGGAATCCACGCCTGTGGAGATCAAGACCACCATAACCCACCTTCCAGACGTGGCTCGAAGCAAGGTTTCCCGGTAAAGGGAAACTGCGCTCTGGTGGTATGGGCACCGAGTCTGGTTGTGGAAGCAGGAAGCTCCGTCCGCGACGGTAGACCAAAAACCTGTGCCCGATTAACGACGAACGCTAACATGATTTTTGATCTACTGGCAAGGGCGCGGTAGCTCACTTCAAGCCTCCACCCAACCTTCTATATTGGCGCCACGCCCTCACTCTTTGCAGCATTATCATCGGCGTTGAGAGGCCCGAGAACCCAGCTACCCAGACGATTGGTGGCTTCGAAACACTTGGGGTAAAGAGAGAGCAGCATGGGGCATCCATATACGCTGAGAAAGGGGGTAATGCTAATAACAACGTAAGGCAAAGGGATGAGGGAAATGAATGATTCCACGAGAGTAGACGAGCTAGAGTTGTGGAGAAGCTTCGCTCAGACCCTGCGAGCAGTGCAGAAACTACTCGACGGCAGACTCAGACCCATGGGGATAGGCTACCAAGAATTCAAGGTAATAGGCGAACTAGTGGTGAGTGGAAGAACATCTATGGCCAAGCTCGCCGAGAGAATAATGTTCACGCAGGCCGGGGTCACATACCTAATTGACAGACTTGAGGAGCAGGGATACGTTGTCAGGGTTAGGAGTAGCGAGGATAGGCGTATAATATTTATAGAGGCCACGGATAGGGGTAAAAAGGTGTTCGAGGAAGGTCTAAAGGTCATACGTGAAACAACACGTGAACTCTTCCAGAATCTCACACACGAAGAGTTGGCATCCATGTACAATTCGCTGATGAAAATCCAAGAGAACACTGAACGAGCGGCCGCAACCAGGCAGTGATGGTGGTGGGTGTGGATGGCACCGCCCAAGTGAGAGACTACGTTCAGACACACTCGGTGGACGCTGAAATCAGAGTGCTTGAGAGCTCCACTAGGAACTCGGAGTTGGCGGCGAATGCGTTGGGTTGCAGCATAGCCGAGATAGCGAAATCCATAGTCTTCGTGGACGAGTACAACACGCTAGTTGTCGTGCTCTCAGGTGACAGGAGGGTTGACCTGAGAAGGCTGTGCGACACCGTTGGACTCAACCTTCGCTTGGCCACACCAGAGGAAGTTTACGATAGAACCGGCTACAGGGTGGGGGGTGTACCACCCTTTCCCCACAGGATGGGTGTACGAGTAATTGTGGATAGGTCTATCCAACGCTTCGAGAGCGTCTGGGCTGCGGCCGGGGACCAAAACTCCCTAATGCGGGTGCCCACACAAGACCTTATAAGGGTGAGCGGGGCGGAGGTTGTAGACATCTCAAAGTAGTGCTCGGGGCGGGTTTCAGATTTACTCTCTAAGCCTTAGATATCCACGTTAACTTCTGCGCCTTCAACCTTTACATCGAATACATGTAGGTCGGCTACACTCCCAGCTGGTTCACCGTCTGGACCCAAAACGTTCTTACCACCCTTTGCCAAGTCAAACTGTGAGCCGTGGTCGGGGCAGGTGATAACGGTTCCCTCAACCCAACCCATACCCATGTCGCCCTGCTCATGCGTACACCAGCGGTCACACACATAAACCATGGAGCCAACCCTTAGAGCAACGATGTCTCGACCCCTAATGTTAAAACTCTTAGGTTTACCATCCTCTAATTCGCGTAAACTGCAAAGTCTAACCCAAGTCAACCCATATCAACACAAACATTAATGTTTAGGCATATAAACACTACCGTAAAACCCATGTACTGTATTCCTCCCTACTCTAAACACATAGTAGTGGAAAACTTGCTGCAAGTGGGAGCAAAGAGCTGGGTATTGTTAGAATTCATTCTGAAGCTATTTTTATAGTATGGGCCTCGTTTTGGGTAGGGTTTATCAAGATGTTTGGTTGTATTTAGTTGGTTTTGTTATATGGCGAGCACGCTTAGCAGGGCGGAGGAGTTCAACGCTGAGGTTGCAGAGATCATTCAGTGCAACTACCTGGATGAGGTGGTGGATTGCACGGTTTACGCCGAGCTCGCCAAAGCTGAGAGGAACCCTAAGATTAGAGATATACTCTCTAGACTCTCAGAAATTGAACGTAAACACATCGATGTGTGGTCAAGGCTAGCGGAGCAGCGTGGGCTCACGCTGAGGCCGGCTGGTGTAAGGCAGAAGTGTAAGGCTAAAGCCTACAGGCTTCTACGCAGCTTTATGGGTCTTAGGATAACCGTTCGACTACTCGAGTCAGACGAGCAGCAAGCCATAGTGAAGTATGCGAAGCTACTCGAACGCAGCGACCTCACCAGTGAGGAGAAGGCGCTACTCGACGATGTGCTCAAAGATGAAATAGCACATGAGTACACGCTTATGAGCCAAGAGTTCCGCGTCGAGAGCGTCAGGGATGTTATTTATGGTGTGAGCGACGGATTAATTGAGGTGCTCGCGGTTGTGTCGGGGTTCTCCGGCGCATTTACCTCACCACTTATAGTTGCTGTAGCGGGGATGATAGTTGGCCTTTCAGGAGCACTGTCCATGGCTGTAGGCGCATACCTCTCAACAACCTCTGACGTAGAGATAGCTAAAAGCGAGATGGAGAGGGCTAAACTCCAAGCCTCGCTAAGCGAGGACACACTTATAGCCAGGCTTAGCCGAATGCTAACATCGAAGGGGCTGGACACAGCGGCCGCAACAAAGATAGCGGGGGAACTTAAGGGGATAGCCCACAACCTCGTGGCCTCGGAGCCAGAGGGTGAACCCAAAAAGAGTGCCCTTCACACAGCTATCTCATACATCGGGGGGGCAGCCATACCCGTGCTAGCCTACCTAGTGGGTGTATCGGGGCTTACGGCTGTTATAAGCTCCTACGCGATATCCGCACTCGCCACATTCGTGATCGGGTCAATCATCGGTGCACTCAGCGATGTTAACCCATGGAGGAAGGGGTTACAAATGATGACGCTCGCAATAGGCGCAGCCCTAGCAACACATGGGGCAGGTATACTAGTAAGCAGATTCCTACACATAAACCTAGCCTAATTTGTTTGACCTAGACCTCACCTTATGGGTGTGATCAGCCTAATAGAAGGAAGCAGCAGAGGATCATAGAGAAAACTGTTTGGTTAGTGGGCTGAAGCAATCTGTTTGGGGTTACCCCATCGCGATATGACTATTTTGCGCTCCGTGTAGAAATAGATGTGGTCGTCTCCACCCTGGGCGTGTAGGTCGCCGAAGAAGGAGTCCTTCATACCCGCGAAGGGGTAGAAGGCTATGGGTGCGGCCACACCTATGTTGACCCCGATGTTACCAGCCTCCACTCTGGAGACGAACTCGCGGGCGTGGTGGCCGCTAGACGTGAAAATTGTGGCAGCGTTACCAAACCTGCTCGAGTTGATCACCTCTATTGCCTCATCCAGATTCCTCACAGTCATAACACTCGCAACTGGACCGAAGATTTCCTCCCTAGATATCCTCATATCGGCTGAAACCTCGTCGAACACGGTTGGGCCTAGGAAGAAACCATCGGGGTAATCGTTGAGCCTCACACCCCTCCCATCAAGCACCAACCTTGCACCCTCCGACTCCCCCACCTCAATATAGCGCTTAACCCTCTCAAGGTGTTCACGTCGAATGAGTGGGCCCATATCCNCCCCCGCCACGAGGCCATAACCCAGACGCAGCCTGGATGCCGCGTCGACAAACAACTTGAGCACACGCTCATGGTTCTCGGGTAGGGTTACTAGAACCGAGCCGGCAAGGCATCGCTCCCCAGCGTTACCGAAGAAGGAGCTTATCAGACTCGGTATAACCAGGTTCAAGTCGGCGTCGGGCATAACCACCTCAAAATTCTTGGCTGAGGCACCAGCCTGCACCCTCTTATGGCTCGCCGTACCACGGCTATATATATATCCGGCAACCGAAGTTGATCCAACAAAGCTAATCCCTTCAACTTTGGGGTTGCTGAGTAGTGCGTCAACACTCTTCGTGCCACCGTTAACCACGTTTACCACACCTGGGGGGAAGCCCGCTTCCTCGAAGAGACGGGTTATAAGCGTCATACTAACAGGAGTCTTCTCGGAGGGTTTAACCACCACCGTGTTACCCAACCCAACCGCGTAGGGTATAAACCAGAAGGGGACCATCAGTGGGAAATTGAAGGGTGAGACGACGCCGAACACACCGAGAGGAACACGGTAGAGTTCTTCGTCTATACCCTCAGATATGTCGAGGTTGTTTCTCCCCATAATATGGTAAACAGAGGCAGCGGCGGCTTCAACGTTCTCTATTGCGCGTAACACCTCCCCACGCGCCTCGCTAAGCGTCTTACCGTGTTCACGGGTGACCGTCGCGGCCAACTCATCCAGCCTTTCACTCATAAGCCTCTCAAGCCTGAACAGGAACTTTACCCTCTCTGTGACGGGGATACGACTCCACTTCTCAAATGCCGTCTCAGCAACGTCCACAGCGCTCGCAACATGGTCTACACCCGATTCTGGAGCCTCAGCGATAACGCTGCCAAACGCGGGGTTATAAACAGGGTAGCGTATCTCAGAGGTAACCTCAACCCTCCTCCCACCAACATAGTTGGGTAGGGGCCCGTAGACTGTTGTGTCAACGGGGCTCAAGCGTGCGTCACCTCCGCGTCGGCGATCCTCAGGGCTTCATCGAACACATCAACACCCCTATCTATCTCCTCCTCCTTAACTATGAGTGGCGGGGCCACCACGAAGTGGGACACCCACGAGTTAACGTAAACCCCGTTCTTCATCATCTGTGAGGCCACCCTGTCCGTCATAAGGGGTCTACCCCCAAGCTTATCCTCGGAGGTGTTGAAGGGGGTCTTCCTCTCCCTGTCCTTCACGATCTCAACAGCCCAGAATAGACCCAGACCCCTCACATCCCCAACCGATGGGTGCCTCTCAGCCAGCTCACCAAGCCTCCTACCCAAATACCCGCCAAGCGTCTTAGACCTCTTTATCAGGTCGTGCTCCCTGTACTCATCTATCGCGGCCACACCCGCCGCGAGTGTTAGAGGATGGGCCTCATAGGTGTGCCCGTGAGCAAAGTAGTTGTCCTCAAAGTAGTCAGCCAACTCCTTGCTGGTGGCTGTGAGTGAGAGCGGAACGTACGCTGAGGTGATACCCTTAGCCGTGGTGAGTATGTCGGGTTTAACACCCCAGTTATCAACCGCGAACCACTCACCCGTCCTACCCCAACCACTCATCACCTCATCCGCCACAAGGAAGACGCCGTGCTCCTTCGTTATCTCCCTTATCCTCGGAAGATACTCCTTCGGAGGCACGATAACACCGTTCGTACCAGTAACCGGCTCAACCACCACACCCCCAACGTTGCCCTCACTCCTAATCACGTATTCAAGGTACTCTGCACACGCCACACCACACTCAGGGTACTTCAGGCCGAAGGGACAGCGATAACAATAGGGGTCGGGTATACGCACAAACCCCGGGAGAGAGGTGTGAGCATCAACCGCCACACGCCTGAAGTCACCCGTCAGATTAATACTCGCGGCGGTGGAACCGTGATAGGAGTTAAACCTGGACACAATCTTTGTCCTACCTTCACGTGAGTAGTACATCCTAATCATCTTAACAGCCGCCTCATTCGCCTCAGTTCCAGAGGTACCAAAAAAATACTTCACCAACCCTTCCGGTAGGACATCCTTTAACCTGAGCGCCAACTCAGCCCGAACCTCCGTCGCATAAGCGGGAGAAACATACGCGAGCTTCTCAGCCTGAGACTTAATCGCCTCAATCACCCTCCTATTACCATGACCAAGGTTAGAGCACATGAGTTGCGACGAGAAATCCAGGTACCTTCTGTTAGCATCATCAAAAAAGTAGACACCCTCAGCACGGGTGACAACAAGCGGCCTCCACGAGGACTGCTTCCTCCAAGTACCAAAAGTCAACTCCTTAGTAACATCTGAAACACTCTTAGAACCAAGATGAGCGGACTCCTGCATATAACAAATCAACCAAACAGCCATATTTAAGATTTTTCAATCATTTAAAAAAGATTTCAAAAAACGTAGAAAGATTTAACTTTGTAAATGTCCTTCGAAACCCTTATAGATTTTGTTCACAATTCCTCCGGGTACATCTAGATTAGGTTTATGGTTTTACATTTGCCAAGTATTTGAAGGATTCGTATTTATATATATGAAGCTTGTTACTGGTGTTAGAAACCCTCAAGTTAGAGAAGAGATATACTGAGCACACCAGTCAAAAAGTGTAGCATTATAAGCACCAAGAAACAAAGTCCAAGGAAAATCTAGTTTAACGGAGCAATATTCCTACAAACGCAATATAATACAGCACTGAAACATCAATAGTACACAGATAACAAGTTCTTGCGTTTTGATAACACGCTTACCCGTCCCTAACTGGATAGAATCAAATCAATGCATTGTTTGACCTAGGTCTTTTCTTGGAAATCCGATCACTAACCTCTCCTGAAGGTAACCGTCATTCTGTTGACGGCTTCTTTTAACTCCTCCATTGATGAGGCAAACGAGAACCTGATGTAGCCCTCACCCGCATTACCGAAGGCGGAGCCAGGGATTCCTACAACACGCGCCTCGCTGAGTAGACGCTGATTCATCTTTACAGACGACTTCTCTATGGATGAAAAGTCAGCAAATGCATAGAAGGCTCCAGCAGGCCTTAAAGCCTCAACCCCAGGTATCTCGTTTAGTGAGGCTATAAAATAGTTCCTTCTGTCCCTGTACTCTTCCACCATTTTGCCCACAACATCCTGGGGGCCATTTATGGCTGCTATGGCCGCAGCCTAAGAAACAGACGAAGGACATGAGTTAAGCGCAGAGTTGAGCGCAGATATGGCTGAGACCACTTTCTCAGGTCCGGCGGCGTAGCCAACCCTCCAACCCGTCATAGCGTAGGTCTTAGAGAGGCTGTTCACAGTGATTGTCCTTTCAAACGCGCCAGGGAGCGCAGCGGTGCTCACATGGCTGTGGCCATCGAAAACCACTTTTTCGTAAACCTCATCGGACACGATGTACAGGTTCTTCTTTACGGCTAGCTCCACGAGCTCACCTAAAAGGTCCTTATCGTACACGGCGCCCGTGGGGTTAGAGGGGGTGTTCACAACGATCACCTTTGTCCTATCCGTGACCATGGCCTCTATCTCCGATATATTGGGTTTAAAGCCATCCACCCTTCTTAAGGGGTAGCCTATTGCTTCGCCGCCAGCCGCTATTATCATCGGCTTATAATTCGTCCAGCCGGGGTCTGGTATCAGCACCCTATCACCCGGATTGAGTAGAGCAAGAAATGTTAGGGCGAGCGCCCCGGTGCCCCCGTTGGTTACCGCAATCTGTTTCATGGGGTCATAGCTCAAAGTGTTCTCAACTCTGAGCTTCCTAGCTATGGCCTCCCGTAGCTGTGGTAGCCCCGCGCTCGATGTATAGTGAGTCAGTCCCTCCTCTGCCTCCCTCAGCGCGGCCTCAACGATGTGTTTTGGGGTGTTAAAGTCGGGGTCACCAGCTGTGAGCCTGATAACATCGGTGGTCTTCGCCGAATCAGAAAGCACCCTCACCGCGGAAACAGGTAGCATCTTCACCCTTTCAGAAAGGTCTTTGACCTCCAAGCTGGACACTCCAGATGTGCACAAAGAAGACTATTAAGCTTAATGACAACCCCCCACACAGACCAAAACGCTAAAACCATAATAGCCAGTCATCCCGATTATGCAGGCTGAACATGAAAGGGTCGGTCTAATACTATAGGAGGAGGTGACACATTTCAGCAACTATTACGCCTCCGTTAAGGTCTGGAGCACAAATGCTGGGAAGTCTCCTAGCTTCATATGATGTTCAAAATAGATATACTGAAATAGTGCTTCGCGCACTCTAAACATGGTGGGTAGCATCAGGGTAGCCGTAGTGGGTCTAGGTGTTGCTGGAAGCTACTTGGTAGCTAGACTCTCACGGGAGACGAAACACGAGGTTCACGGATTCGACATGCTCCCATGCCCTGACTCAAAATGCGCCTGGGGGGGCTCCAAACACGAGCTTTCAAGAATCCTCAAACCCTTCGACATGGACTTCGAAGAATACATCCTCTACGAGGGGAGAAAGCTACACGTACTCTTCGATGGGAAAGGGGAAAGGACCATACCCACAGTCGGCCTCGTAACATTCGACAAGAACAGAGTTGAGGAGAAGCTAGTCCAACTCGCAGTGGAGGGCGGCGCGAAGATAACCCGTGGGAGAAAAGTGGCTTTAGAGGAGCTCTCAAACTTTGACGTTATAGTCGATGCTTCAGGAGTCTACCGCTCAATACTACCTAGGATCAGCGATGACATCATCTTCCCTAACTTGGAATACAGGGTTGAATATGATAGGCAGCCACCCTACGATGACTTCACAGTTATACCCTACCCTGGACTCACGGGGTACACCTGGTTCTTCCCTCTGGGACCAAGAGTAGCACATGTGGGTGGAGGCGACAAGCTACACAGACAAAAGGAGTACGTTGAAGAATTCATGCTTAAACACGGGGGAAGGAAGCTTAAAACCATAGCTAGACCGATACGCCTACTACCCTTCGGTCGCACACAACCCGTCTCCATTAAGAAGGGCGACACGCATATCGTTGGCGTAGGTGAAGCCATAGGCACGGTTTTCCCCCTTCTAGGAGAGGGAATAATACCAAGCTTCCAATCAGCGGAGATACTCTTCGAATGCTTATCTAATGGAACCCTAGACAAAGATGTATACACCTCTAGGCTAAAAGGAAAATTCTTCTACTTCGAACCAATATACAAAGCTATACTTGCAAAGTGGCAGGGAAAATGGTCCCCCACACGCACACTTCCAAGCCTGCTATACGCTTATCTCAAGAGTAAGAGGATAGAGCAGAGGTTCGGGATAAAGGTGAGGATCACGGACTTCCTCGAGATATTTAGAAACACGTAAGACCGAAATCTAAAAGTACGTGAATCCTTTCAACCTAGAGTTTACATGACTGTACACCGTGTTGAAGCATGCTCCCCTTGGAGGTTAAGTGAGTAGTTGGGCTATTCTGCTTGTGAGCCATTCAACACTTATTGAGCGCGTATTAGGTGTAGCGCTCCTATCCCAGTATACTGGTATGGTGTGCAGTCTGATGTTCTGTTTTTGGCCGCTTACCTCAGTGTACCACGACCAGGTTTTAAGTAGTGTGGCGGTGTGTCCACCCGACGATGGGTGGCGGTTTTCATCGAACACAAATATGCATGGCAACTCTTCTTTGAGGTTTTGGGCGTAGAGGTTGAGTGTAACAAGGTGGCCTAACACGTGCATTGTGTCCCAGGTGAAGCCTCTCTCCACCTCGAAAATCGCGTTAACCACACCCATCCGTGTGTAGGCCACATCCACTACAAGCCTCTTGGAGTGCACACTTAGATGCTTCTCGCATTTCGCATCGTAGCCGAGTGTTAGGCCTGCGTCGCGTATCATTCTTTTAAGCTTCCTATGGAAACCGCTTTCACGTGGCGGAATAACTATCCCCCCTTCCCCTTTCTACCTCGTCTCTTCGAGTTAGCTCTAGGACGTAGAGGGTCTCACCTCGTACAACTAGCATCTCCGCGTATATTTTTGTGGCCCTTATACCACCATACTTCCGCCTTAACTCTTCGAATCCCGTGGGCCTGAAGCCACGTGATGTGAAGAGGCGTATTGACTCGGTGTTATCATCCTCGATGCTGGCGTAAACCTCCCTTCGACCCTCCTCAAAGAAGAAGCGTAGGGTGTGGTCGAGCAGTACGCCACCCACCCCCATACCCCTGAAACGCTTGGCAACCGCTATATAGTACACGTATCCAATATCTGAGCCTATCCTCTTAGGTATCACGAGCCCCGCGGGCTCCCCTTCCACAAGCGCAACCATAACTAATTCAGCTGAGTGAAGAGTCCTTCGGGCGTGCCAGAGATATAGTCCGCTGAAGCCCTCTTCGAGAATCCACTCATACCTTCTCCTGTCAACCCCAGCATCCACGATGTTAACATCACTAGCCAAACCCGAACACTTCTTTCGAGTTGAGCCACATAATACGCTCAATATCACCTGGGGAAACCTTTAGGCTGCGTGCAAACCGAACCGCTTCACTCAGCGACTCAACCGGATAATCCGAGCCAAAGAGCACCCGGCCAGCGCTACCCATGAAGTATATTGCCTCACTCACCCTGTTCGAGAGCCACTCCACGTATTTATCCCTATACTCTCCACCCCCAGTGAACAGACCCGAGATATCCAAGTAAACATTAGGATTCTTGTAGGCAACCTCGGCCGCATCCATTATCCACGGGTTACCGAAGTGACACACCACTATCTTGAGCTCTGGGCGGCTCACGGCCAGCTCATCGAGTAAGAGGGGATGCGAGTACTCGAGGCTTCCCCGCTCTGTTGCCGTGTCCCCGGTGTGAAACATCACTGGCACACCGTGTTCCTCCGCGAGGTCATATATCCTCGAGAACACTTGGTTCACTGGTTTAACACGCACGTAGCCAAGCCTGATCTTGAATGCCTTCACAAGTCCTCTATTCTTCGTAAAGGTCTCAACACAATCCTCAACCCATTCCCTACTCGGCTCAACCGTGAGCACGGGGCTAAGCCTACCCCCACTCCTTTCACACAGCTTCAGGATGTGGGTGTTTGGCACAGCCGAGCCATCCTCCAAGAGGGGGCTTAAAAGCAACCCTCCACTCACACCCTCCTTATCCATCGAGGATAGTAACTCTTCAAGGGTGTAGAAGAACCCGTTGAGTCTAGCATACCTCCGAAGCCTATCATCGGGGTACTCTGAGAGGTGGATATGGCAGTCGAACACCATTTCGAAGCCTATCAACTCAAACTATTCAGGTATACTCTCCGATTGAAGTTTCCCCACAGTTGACTTCGCCACAAGCCTCTTTCCATCCTTGAAACGCACCTCTAATTGCCCACCCGTTTCGGATACACCCTCCACCTCGGAGCCCTCAACATCATCCCCTTCAAGCACTATCTCACCCCCCTCGGCAGATATAAACAGGAAGCGGTTATCCCTGAACACAAGCGTCACCTCATTAGGACTCTTCTCTATCTCAAGTAGCAAGTAACCCTTAACGCCATCAAACTTAGCCACCTAGAACACCGAAAAAGACACTCACACGACAATATCAGCTTTTCCTTGATGGCGGACCACTTTCAATGCTTATATAAATAGTTGGGCGTCATCAAAACTCGGCAAGCGCCAACCATGGCTGAAGCCGTAACCACCTCTGAGCGTCACCCACAGATAAATCACACCCAAAGTGGTATCTAAAGTGAGATGTATCTATACTAGTTTGTCACCTTTGGATGGTGTCTGGAAGGATTCCATTCTCACACACTATACTTACCAACCCTAATTAGTGCATCATCGTGTTTGGACAATAACTGGAATTGTAAATCATGCATGTGCTTAACAGCTTGAATATATACTGGAACAAGTTTATTAGAATCATGGTTGTATTATCCATCCATGTGATACTCTATGCACCATTGCCTGGCATACTATAGGCTGCGAACGTCCAAATTAGGAGGTGTAATAGCCATGGCGTTCTCCAAGAGAGGTATTACTCGCATAATTCAACGTGTTTATAGTGCTCTTAACACAGATGAGAGGCCTATAAGTGTAAGAGGTGATAGGGATGCGGTAAAGTGTAATCCCGAAATCACCTTGCTGATGCCACTTGGGTTTAGCATTCAGAGAACACTCAACGAGGTGGATATACTCCGCGGCTCAGAGTGGTGGAGGAAGACAGAAGCGTACCGCAGGGGGAAAATCTACGTGGTTGATGAGGGAAACCTGTTCACGAGGCTAGGACCAAGACTCGTGGACAACTTAGAGTGTTTAGCCAACCTCATCCACCCCAGTAGCTTTAAAGGGGTTGTGGCCCAACCCGTTAGGCTCACCTAGTCCACAGAGATGTGCACTTGAAATGTCCGCTTCGAGGGTCGCCGAGGAGTCAAAGTGGAGGGCCGCACACACACTTCTTTTTCTAGCATTCAGCACTGGTACAGCGATAGAGGCGTATGTCTACTCCCTCCCATACATAGCTGAGACGTGGACGCGGTTTCCGAGAACAATCGTAGCGCTCTTCTCAGTGTGGTCACCTCTATGGCTATTGCTGGGCGGCCTACTAGTAGGCCCACTCTCTGACCGCGTGGGTAGGAAGAAAACCTTCTACGTGACTATGACGCTCTACGTTATCGGGGGTGTACTACTGGTTTTCGCCTCAAACTACCAAACCATACTCGCCTCCCTATCACTACTACTCTTCTCCGCGGGGGGTGAATACCAGAACATACTTGTAGCCACACACGAGTTGGTGCCACGTAGGAATAGGAGCGCATCCATATTCTTGGTGGTAAACTTTACAAACCTTGGGGGAATAGTCGCCGCCGCACTCTCCATGGCCAACTACACTTCACCGCACACGCAGAGAATCGTTCTAGGCATAACCCTTGTGCTGGCGGTCGCGGCCATATTCGCGGTTAGAACGCGCACACCCGAGTCGATAATGTGGCTGGAGGCCAAAGGTAGGAACACGCAGGCTGAGCGTGAGCTAGAAAAGTACTATGAGCAAAGAGCCACACCCAACCAAGAAGATACTTCCAGGGGTGTGGTGGATGTCCCAATCTGGTTTAGGGTGGTAACAGGCTCAGTTTTGGGGTGGGCGTACACCGCGGGATTCAGCCTACTTGTCCTTACCCTAGGACCATACTTCTTCCCACGGCTGACTGATGAGTTCATAGTTGTAGCGGGGGTGGCGGCCTTCATCTCAGGCTTTGTGGGCCTCGCGGCCGATAGGCTGAGCAGGAAGTGGCTGCTGCTAGCTTCATCCGTGGCCACACTTGCCACCGCATCTATATTTCTACCCACACAGAGAGTGTGGCTCGCCAACCCACAACTCTTCTGGCTGCTCTTTATCATCCTCTCAGCCTTCGTGAACGTGTTCTTCCTCGCGGAGGACGCGTTAAAATCCGAGTTCTGGCCCACTGAGAGGAGGGGATTCTACACGGCGATTGTGAGGACGGCCTCACTCGGCGGGTCAATACCAGTACTCCTATACGCCTCAACACTACCCATAACCCAATACTTCTACCTGGGACTCGCGATTTTCGCGGCTGGGGTCTCCGTATCAGCAGCATGGTACCGCTACGGTGTGGAAACTGGTAAAAAGAGGAGCGTCACCATATGGGGCAAACAACAACTCAGCTCGTAGTGCAGCCACTCGACGGATACTTGCAGCCAATTGGATTAGTGGTTCTCGAGCGTCTTAAAACTCTGAAGAGGTGATATTACACATGGGGTACGCGAGGCTTGTTGTGGGGGGTGTGGGAAGCGACGTTGGGAAGACAACAGTCTCAACAGGGCTTATGGGCGCCTTAGTCAGGCGCGGCCTCCGTGTCCAGGGGTTTAAGGTTGGCCCAGACTATATTGACCCCACCTATCATCGACTTGCCAGTGGTAGGCCTTCCTATAACCTCGACACTTGGCTAATGGGTGAGGCGGGAGTTGTGGAGACGTTTGCATCGGCCATGAGGGAAGCGGACATCGGGGTAGTGGAGGGTGTGATGGGTCTTTTCGACGGCTCAACACCTAGAAGCGACGCTCAGAGCACATCTGAGGTTGCGAGGCTGCTTCGAGCACCAGTGATCCTCGTCGTGGATGTCAGAGGCGTTGGTCGCAGCGCCGCCGCCCAAGTTCTGGGTTACGCCAAGATGGCCCAGGGCTACAGTATAAGGGGGGTTGTACTCAACCGTGTTGGTGGCGAGGGTCACGCGGCGATCTGTAAGAGCGCCATAGAGGAGGTTACCGGTATACCCGTGATTGGGGCGCTTAAGAATACGCCCAAGATTAACTTGCCTTCGAGGCATCTGGGACTTCATTTAGCGGAGGAGGAGCGTGAAAAGATTAGGTCGATAGTGGACGAGGTTGAAGGCTCAGTGGATATAGACAGAATCCTAAGCATAGCGCGGGAAGCGCCTCCGCTCGGTGGGGTGGGTGTGGATTCTGGTGGTGGGATTCATGCAGGGGTTACTGTAAGGGTTGGCGTAGCGCTCGACGAAGCCTTCGCCTTCTACTATGAGGACAACTTTAGGATTCTTCGAACGCTGGGCGCACAACTAGTGTTTTTCAGCCCTGAAAGAGACCAGCAACCCCCCAACGTGGACGCCCTATACATGGGTGGTGGATACCCAGAGCTCAAGGGTGAAGCGCTCGAAGCCAACGCCCAGATGCGACACTCAATCAAAAAACTAGTAGAGGGGGGATTACCCGTCTACGCCGAGTGCGGCGGACTCATGTACTTGGGACGCAGCATTGAGACCGCCGATGGTAGAAAACACACCATGGTTGGTGTGCTCGACTTGGACACCGCCCTAACCCGCAGACTCACCCTAGGCTACACAGAGCTTGAGGCCGCTGTTAACACTCTCCTTACCCAGATGGGGGAAACTCTGAGGGGGCACGAGTTCCACTACTCGGAGGCGAGAAACGTGTCATCAGATTGCAGATTTGCGTATAAGGTGAGGCGTGGGAGGGGTATAATAGGTGGGTTGGACGGATGCCTAAGCCACGAGGCGCTCGCCTCCTACACTCACCTACACTTTGCGGGTTACCCCAGCTTTGCAAGACGATTCATCGAAGCCGCAAAACTTAGAGGGCGCCGTTAGAGGCAACAGCGTAAACATCGGTTAACAGCAACCCTCCAGATCGAACTACGGGGGCACAGTGGGCTCGTACACTATAACTCTTCCTTAGCATGACGCCTCTCGCCCAGTAATCTCTCCGCTAATCGAAGCTCGCTGGGTGTGTTCACATTCAGGAGCTCCGCCGGGTCTCGCCACACTAGGTAGTCCTCGTCAACCCCTGACTCCTGGGCTTGCAGCCTTCGCCCATCCAGTACACTTATCCCAACGGGGCACAACTCTCGGCCACCCGCAGTCACACAGTATCCCGGCTCAGCTCCGAGGGCTAGTACATCAATCTTAGGTGCACACAGCGTAAGAGATGCCGTCCCCCTCTTAAAGTATTCGCTCACAAGCGTGTGGAGGGTGGAGGGCCTCACAAGTGGTGTGTCAGAGGGTAGCACGAGTGTTACACCAAGCTGGAGGGCTTTTATTGCTTCTATCAAGTCTTCAACGTAGCCTCGACCAGAGGCCGTGAACACCTCCAGCCCTAGAAGCTTTGCGTGGCGCGCTGTGAGGAGCGTGTTAGGGGATGCACACACTATGACCCTTGAAACACGCCCAGACCGGGTCACAGATTGGGCGACCCATTCAACCATTGGTTTCCCTACAAGCTTCACCATTGGCTTCTCCAATTTCCCGCCGAGCCTCTCACCTCTGCCTCCAGCCATAATCAAGGCCACGGCCTTATGAGGCGCCAAAAATATACCACCCACTAGGTAGGTGGGGGCTGGGAAAAACTGGGGTTCACGTTGCGCCAGGGTAATTGTACCCATGGAGCACGGGTAAACCACGCCTGCGGACGCCGATGCCCCGTGACCCTTGTAGAAGGAGGTTGTGCGCGGTGGCTGGGGTGACAAGACCCGTCTTTTATGTGAGGTGACCCACCACACCCAACATATGGGTCCAATAGGTCTGTGATTAGGACGCCTAAATGGGGTGAGGACACCAAGCTACACACCTATATGGCTACCGTGCGGGTTGGTCTTCTTAGACCCATGAGTCTGAACACATACTTTAAATCCATGTTTACCCTTATTGTCTCCGCCACCCTGTTCAGCTCCGAGTCCCACACATCCTCAGCCCTTAGTGAGGTTACTCTCCTTGTACCCCTCCCCAGCGCTCTGAGAATGCGCGCTACGAGTGGGGGGTTGTCGAAAAAGCCGTGCACACTGGTTCCCAAAACCTTATAGGTGTTTGACCAAGCACCAGCAACCTCCCATGGAGCATCCACCCTACCCTTAGGCCTCGCCTTGAGGAGGGGCAATGCTCCGCCACCCAGCACCACTTCACCCATTCTTATCTCGTAGCCTTCAAACCTCGCCCCCTCAAGCCCCTTCACAATATCCGGTGACTCCCCCTCAAACTTGAACTCCACCAGCCTAGTGGTCTTCTCATATTTCCTGAAAACGGTGACTACATCAAGTAACCCAAGAGCCTTGTACTCACCGGGTGCATCCCCTTCTATGCCATATGGGTCTACGATTCGCTTCCCCAAAATCTCGTACCCCCCGCATATACCCACTATCCACCCAACACCGCTATCCGCGTACGCTCTGAGCGCGTCGAATAACCGCGTCCGCCTGAGCCACTCGGTGTCGGCTACCGTATTCTTTGAGCCTGGGATAACCACTATGTGTGGCCGGCCCAAGTCTTCCACGCTAGCAACGTATCTAACCTTGACGTTGGGGTTTAGGGCGAAAGACTCGACATCTGTGAAATTCGATATTGATGAAAGCCTTATCACCGCCACATCAACCCTCCCCGAGGGGTTGATGTTAGCTATGGACACAGAATCCTCGGAGGGAAGCCTTATATCCCCTAGGTGCGGTATCACACCCACAACGCGTTTACCAGTGGTCTCCCTTAGAAATTTGAGCGCTGGCTCAAGCAGGCTTAGCTCCCCCCTGAACTTGTTTATTATGAAGCCCTTAACCAAAGCCCTATCTTCGGCTCTCAGTATGTCGAGTGTACCCAACAGGCTTGCGAAGGCTCCCCCCAAATCTATGTCGGCTACCAGGAGGACTGGGGAGCCAGCGATTTTGGCCACCCTCATATTGGCTATATCCCTGTCGTAAAGGTTGGGCTCAGCCGCGCTACCCGCACCCTCAATGATTACCACCTCAAACCTTTCAAGAAGTGATTCGAGCGATTCCCTGACAACCCTCAAGCCGAGGCCTAGTGCGAACTCGTCGTAATAGGAGCCAGCCTTGACATCCATGTAGGGCTTCCCCCTCAGAACGATCTGGGAGACACCTTTACCTTTGGGTTTGAGCAGGATTGGATTCATGTCTACACTCGGGGGCACTCCAGCAGCGAATGCTTGAAGCGCCTGAGCCCTCGCTATCTCGAATCCGTCGGTCGTCACATAGGAGTTGAGAGACATGTTCTGCGCCTTGAAGGGGGCGACGCGGTAGCCCATGTTCGCAAGCAGTCTACACATGCCCGCCACAAGGGTGGTCTTACCCACATGGGACGCCGTGCCCTGGAACATAAGTGTGGAAGCCAAATCGAAGCACCCCTCACACTCCTAGGACCTCACCTAAAACCTTGACTAGATAATCATTCTCCTCACCCCGACGAACCGCAAGCCTAATATGGTGGTTGTCAAGCCCCCTAAAGTCCGAGCACTCCCTAATAAGCACCCCCCTCGACACAAGTCTCCTCTTCAGGCTACGCCCACCCACACCCACCCCCCGCGTGCTAACCAGTAAAAAGTTGGCGTCTGAAGGGTAAACCCGAAGACCATGAAGACCGGCCAGCCGCTCAGCGAACACCTCCCTCTCCCTGCGGACATATAGAGTGCTAGACCTAATATATTCAGTGTCTGCTAACGCGGCGAGTAGGCCCACTTCACCCATGACACCAACACTCCAGGGTTGCTTCAGTGAGCGTATCAGGTGAGCTATTCGAATGGATGCGGCTCCATAGCCCACCCGCAGACCCGGAACCGCGAACAGTTTCGCAGGAGACCTAAGAACGATGAGATTATCATAGCCCTCCACCTGTTTAAGCACACTGTTACCCTCTGGGTCTGCTGTGAACTCGACAAAGCTCTCGTCAACAACAACGACAGAGTTAAGCCTGCAAGACTCGGAGACAACCTCCTCAACACCGCGTGCATTGAATGATTGGGCTGTCGGATTGTTGGGGTTACACAGAAAGACGAGTCCATTACGCGGTATACCCTTAATAATATCGTCGACTTCAAACCTCAGATCATCCCTGCGTGGAAACACGTAGCTAGGCCTACCCATGAACCTGGCGGCAGCTACTTCATATTCCCCGAATGTGGGCTCAGCTATGAGAACACGAAACCCACTCCCGCGCAACCTCCAGACAACCTGAGCCGCAAGATATATCAACTCGGTTGAACCACACCCAACCAGTATCTCATCGAATCTAAGCCCATTAGCCTCACTCAACGCTTCACGTAGCCTACGATGCTCTGGGTCAGGGTAGCGGGTTACGAAGTCCAAGCTGGACTTTAAGGCCTCAAGCAGACTACGGGGTGGGCCGAGGGGATTGGTGTTCGCGCTGAAATCGATAAGCCCATCAGGCTTATCCCAAACATCACCCCCATGTCTAACCCGCCTTACAAACATACGACACAAAGCCTCCACTTAGCATACCATACAGAAAAAAGCTTTATTTGTCATTTTAGAACCACAGCACTGAGGCAACGCTTCCCGCATCAAGCTGTGCGTAGCGATCAAGACGCCAATGACCAACTTGTTTGAACGCCCACGCCAAAAGACCCCTTGCACCACATCTAAAAGAGCACCGTTTAGCAACATAGCTCAACCATTGGGATGGATTATCCAAACATACTTATTAAACATTCACATTATTAAGAAGCAGTCTAGTCTAAATATCAATTTTAAAGTAGTCGAATTATATTTTTATATAATACTACAGCTAATTGGTTTTGAATATACATCTAATACGATTTACTTATAAGGTTAGTCTTATTTCATTTTTGAGCTGTTCATGCTATTAACTTAAGGACCCTCTTAACACTCAACCACTCGTATTCCACTTTGCGCTCTACTACGATGGTCTGCCAACCCTAAAATTAGGCTCAGAGATTGGTTGTATGTGAAGTTCTACACCAAGTCGGGTGATAGGGGTGACACGTCTCTTTACGGCGGAGTGCGCATTAAAAAGAGTGAGAAAAGGGTGGTTGCTTACGGCGGGGTTGACGAGCTCAACAGTGTGCTAGGCCTCGCAAGGAGCTCTATAACTGATGAGCGAACAAAGCAAATACTATTCACGGAGCAGCTTAGACTCTTCAGGCTTGGAGCAGACCTAGCCACACCACTAGACGCCAAGACCCCTAAACCCCTGCGTAGAATATCTGAGGTGGACATTGAAGAGGTGGAGAACACCATAGACTCACTCAAAGCGAGCCCGCCCCACGCGTTCATTGTACCAGGAAGCAGTCAAGAATCCGCGCTACTACACTTTGCTAGAACTGTGTGCCGAAGGGTTGAGAGAGATGTGTGGGCTCTATGCGCAGAGGATACACAAACAAACACGGCCACAGCGGTGTACCTCAACAGGCTTTCAAGCCTACTATTCACACTAGCGGTGTACATAAACCAGAAGACGAGTGTAGCCGAGGACTACTGGCACCCCGAGTAGGAATAAAGCACCTAAAAAACGTGTGTCGGGGGGAGGGATGGGAGGCTACCTATCTACTCTGCAATGTGCTATATCTTGGCGGGTTCGACCACAACAAGCTTCCCACCGCTCAACCCAGCTACCTGCCTCGCGTAGGCAACGTGACCATCATCGGGGTGAGCCACCAGCAAGAGTATGGGTGAGTCCACCAAGCACTCCATAAACTCCACCAGCTTTCTCTTGAAGTCATCGGCGTCCTTCGCATCCAAATAGTTCGCTAGCCTCTTCAGCAAACCCATGGGCACCTCTACTAGACCCACACTATCATCATCCCCATCGCGACCCAACTCAGACTCCCCATGAACACCAGGCTCGAAGACCTGTCCATCCCCCTCTCCATTCTCACGTTCATCGTCTAAACTACTCAGGGCTTCAATCCTCATCCTTATAGCCTCAGTATCGTAACCCTGAGGTGGAACGGGTTCTTCAGCCTCCTCCAGCAATCGCCCAACCAAGTCCAGTAGAGACCTATCCTCCGTAGACGTATCTTCTTCAACTCCATGATCGACGTGCACCGAGTCTTGACTCGTTTCTAGACCGGTTTCCTTGAGCAGCCTGAGCACAGTCTTCTTATCCCTGATATGTAGGGCGCGCAGTAAGTCGTATAAGGAGGTGAATCCACCATAGCTATTCAATATATAGCGTACAAGCCTCTGATACTCCTCCTTTGAGGGTTGGAGCCTGAAGAAGTTCTCTATCAGCGGAACCAAGTTCTGGGTTTCGGGCGGCATATTCAAGACGAGCGCCGGTGCACGCGGCCATCCGAGCTTCCTAAGCGCATAGTACCTCCTATAGCCAGCCACTAATCTGTAGGCCTTTTTATCCCTATATATGATTAGGGGGTTGAGGAGACCGAACCTGCATATATTCTCCGCCAACTCATCAACATCATAGTCATCCCTATACCTCAATTCATCGAGGACACGTATCTGGTCAATGGGAACCATCTCAAAACTATAAACAGACATAGGGTGGTAGGCTACAAGTGACGGCAAGTAAACCCTACCATCCGTGTATGGGTCGTGAATGTAGAGCCCACCCTTATCATCACTTTCAAGGAAGACCAGCCCACCAATATAGTAACCATTCCTTGACGAATTGAACTCCTCCACACTCATAGTCACCGGCGTGATAACACTCCTAAATTCGTCCGGTATGAGGGAGAGCAACCCCCTATACGCGTCCTCACTATAGTAGAGCCTATACCCCAAGCACACCGTTGCACCCTTAAACGTCACGTGTGGTAGCGTGTACACCAGAACCCTCGCACCATCCCCTTTAAGGGTCAAACCCTCCTTATATAGCAGGGTTTGAACACGCTTAGCAGTCAGACGGGTCGAACCACTCAGCGACATAAAAGAATCCTGTTTTAATGTCTTAACAGCTTTTAAACGCTTAACCCCAGACCTACGCATTTTTAAAACATCCCGGGCACTCCCTATTGCCGCTGGATGCGGCGCCTCAAAATCGCGGCATCAGTGTTCTTAATGACTTCTTCGAAGGGTTTGAATCGGCTTAAGAGCATAAGGAGAGCCATACCACTCTCTATACTCGTAGAGTATGACCCCCACACTCTCCCCGTAGATAAGAGCACAAACGACTTGAATGTGGCATCAAGCGTAGAGTCTATTTTCACCACCCTCAAAACTTGTTTACCCCTGAACGCCCTCGCAAAGGCGGAGCGCGACTTCTGCCCCGTCCTCCTAAGGAACCCCAGCTCGTCGAGCGGCGTGTACCGCCACCAAGCCATCTCGACTAGCATAGCGTGCTCGACCTCCAGTGAGTATTTACCCCAGAGAGAGCCGTACTTTTGCTCTATGAACCTTCTGAAGTAGCCATCGAGCTCTTTGTTTACCAAAATGCTTCTAGAGATACGCATCTTACCAATAACCAATTAAGTATAGTTATTATTATAGATTTCGTATATAGAATATCTATGGTTTAATATTATAGCCTTTAACGGCTTAAGAGCTATACTTCCTAGGATGAGGGGGGAGGCTGAATGACTCCTCCTGGGGAGAAGAGCGTTGAGAAGAGGTTGTTTGTAAGCGTGAGCGTAACATCGTAGGCCACAACTGTGAGGATAAGGAGAATACCAATATAGTACACCGAGAGTGGTGTAGGTTTACCGTATGCCACAGCGATTGTGAACCCATTAGTAAAGCAGAGCACGAGTAAAACCATCAGCACTATAAAGCTCACCTGCTGTATGTTGACGTTACCAAGCGTGAACACATTGTAGGTCGCTATAGCCTGGAATAGTTTAGAGAAGATTGACACTATGGCTATGAGCGCCCCACCAACGGCGGAGCTTGTGAGCTGGAGTGTGTACACGGTTGTCTCAAAGGTTCTACCATTCTGCTCACGCCTCTTTTTGATGTTGGAGAGCATCTCCAATAGCTGCGCTAAGTTCTCACCTATCGACCCAAGGTTGCCGCCCGCTTCAAGTGTGGAGCTAACCACAGCGTTACTCATAGACACCGTGTGGCTACGGCTCTCAACACTCATGGTTTCAAAAACAATACGCTTGTCCACTCCGAGCACGATCCTATTGTACATCTTCTTTACAAGACCTCGCACAGCTCCGAGCTCACCCCTAAGAACCCCTAAAAGCGATTCCGGAACATTCCTCACCACGTCGAATGTTCGTGAAAAATACCTGACAAACACCAAGTAGTCACCCTCAAGCTTCTCAATCCCCCTCTCAATCACCCTATAGTAGAGGCCCATACCAAGCATGATGACCCCTGCGCCCACAACGAATGGGAGGCTTCGACCTACGAATACAAGTAGGAGGCCGACTAACCCAACCAAACTCGAAGTCACATAGGCATGCCTTGGGAAAATGATTCTCGCATACGGTTTATAGAGAACATAGAGCACAAGGCTCATCACCATCGAAATCATCGCCACAGCCACAGAGAGCAAAACAATAAGTGATACACCGATGCCGTAGAGCACTGCGAGCACGGTTATATCCACAATAAGGAATACTAGGGCGCTGTTAAGCGTGCCATATAAGGCTAGGAACGTATTCATCGACTCCTGCTTCCTCGAGTTAACCGCCTCAAAGAAGGCCATGGATGTCCTAAGTTCCCTACCCAAAAAATCCACGAGGTCGTCACCATACGATATAGCTTGTGATAGTCTTACCAAGTAGTCTTTGAAGGGTTTAATACTCACCTGGACGAGAACTGCACCTATCGCCACGGAAATCTTATACCCAAAGCCGTTCACTAAGTTGCTTATCCTCTTATAGTAGTGGTGGTATGGTGAAAAGTACTCCTGTGAGCCAAGCCTCTTAAGCACTTCTGCAACCGGGTACCCCGATGAGAAGAGTGCCTGTGAGAACGTGATCATAAAGAGGTAGTAGGGGTCTATTTCATCCTTCGACTCACGCGATAACTTCATCCATAACGGCCTCCAAACCTATTTGCCTCGCACGGAGTATCTGGGACCATACCTCAAAGTAGTTGAAAACCTTCTTCTGGGTTAACGTGGATAGAAACTTCGCCCGCAACTCAAGGTCCTCATAAAGCTTCACCAAGTTTTCACGATCCAACCCCCTCCTCACGGCAACCTTGCTCTCGATGAGGTAGGATGAGCCTCTGCCCGCGAAAACCGGTTTGTCCTCAATCGGGTCATATGTGAACGCGAGCACATACACTATATCGTTGGTGGTTGGATCCACATCTATGAGTTCATCAACCTCTATCACCCTCCTCTGCAGGATACCCTTCTTATCGTACAGCGCCGTCTGAAACAGTGCGATATTCAGGTTGTTCACATGGGTGCGTGGAACCTCGATGGGATACGAGGTGAGCCTCTGAATGAGTGTGTTCACGTTGGCAGCGTGGAAGGTGGCCATAACCGAGTGACCCGTCTGCATGGCTTGGAAAGCCACATTACCCTCCTTATCCCTGATCTCACCAACCAAGATATAGTTGGGCCGCTGTCTTAGGGCGGCTTTAAGGAGGTCGAAGAGCTTTATTGAACCCTCACCCCCAGTGTCACGTGTAACCTCAGACACCCAGTTAGCGTGTGGTACCGTGAGCTCGGGTGTGTCTTCTATCGAAACTATTTTGAGGTGTGGTGGTATGAACGTCGTGATGGCGTTGAGGGTTGTCGTCTTACCCGATGCCGTCTCACCGCAAACGAAGACATTCATACCTTCATCTAGCATGAGCCACAGGTAGGCTCCTAGCATGGGCGTAATGGACCCACTTGAGATGAGCTGGGTAATACTCAACGGCACCTTGGAGAACTTCCTGATGGTTAGGTTGGATCCACGCTTACTGATATCCTCACCGAACACAAAGTTAACACGGGAGCCGTCTGGGAGTGATGCGTCAATTATCGGCCTATTATGTGACACCGGCCTCATGGTCTTCTCACTCAGCGAGATTATCAATTCATTAAGCTCGAGTGGGTCCTCTATCTTAACAGAGGTCTGCATAGGTCCAAACACCTTGTGGACGATGAACACGGTTCCCCTACCAGGTATGGATATGTCCTCGATGTTGGTGTCCCGTATGAATGGCTCAAGGGGGCCAGCGTAGAGCTTGTCGCGGACAAAGTGGTAGATTATGGCGAACCTGTCATCTTCACTCATACTCTTCGTGAGATCGAGTAGCACCTTTAGCATGAACTGCTCCTTACCCTCAATTGAAGCTGGCGGGTCCTTTTCACCCACCTTCCTCGCGAACATCTTCTCGATCTTAAGTAACGTGGCCAAACTGGGCCTCGGGGGCTCAATGATAACATACTGGTTAAACCCATCAGGGCTCTTAGAGCTGAAAGCATGAATATAGACACCATCCCACACATTGTAGATTACATTGAACACCACGGAGCCCTTATACTGGGATGGGTTATCCGCCCGCTGGGGGGGTTCACGAAGGGAAGATAGGTATGTGAGTAGGTAGGGCTCACTCCAGTTAGCTGGTTTCCATAACCCTTGGGACACAGCCTTATCCTCTCGATATCGATAATGGTACAACCCGTAGCCCCAAGGCGGGGTCTATATCGAACGACACAACATCTGAACCAACAAATCCCCCAGTATTTTTGATGCGCTCTAAAGACTTCAGCCTTCTACCCCCTATGCTTACAGCCCTAATCCTGAAGTAGACGTCCACCATACTTCTGACCTGGGTGAGGAGCGATTCGTCGAAAGTGGGGGGGTGAACCGTGAGTATCACCGTTTTACCCTTATCTTGGAGCTGTCTGAGGTTGCGTATAAAGTCAAGCAGAGCCCTCTCCTCAACATATGATGCCATAAGACTCAGACTATCCACTATTATACTATCCACTGCAACCCCTCCAACATACTCTAAAAGCCTTGAGAGCAGGTCTTCGGCCTGCTTTGAAAGCCAGCTGAATCGCTTAACGTTCACTGGGACAACCCTAAATCTACCCTCCAGGAAGGCTTCCACCAAGTCGACTTTCACGCCGCGTAGCTTAACAACCAAGTCGTAGCTGAGTGCTTCGGTTGTAACAAAGACAACCCTCATATTGTTCTGGAGGAAGCCGTAGGCTATCTGGCCCGCGAACACGGTTTTACCCACACCGTGATCTCCTTCAACTATTATTGTGGATGGGTGAGGTATACCGCTAATTCTCCTATCAAGCTCCTCGTTACCTGTCTTCACAATCATCATAGCGTACCACTCCAAAACGCACCCGGACCATAGTTTGTGGCGAGCGCAATCCTCGCCTCCCGACCAGCGTATGGTGGGTATGGCAGAACTACCTTGAACTCACCTACACTCGACGGGTAGAGCTCACCCGTCAGACTCGTCCACTCATACGCTGTTGGTGAAGAAGAATATTTATAGAGGGAAACGATAAGCACAGCTGAACCCGACACATTGGCATAGTAATCAACTACGAGTGCAAAATACCCGTATTCGTAGAGGCTGGTGGACCCATTGTTTGAAACCTTAAGTAATAGTGTGCTCGAGGTCACCGTGACACTTAGGATGTGAATGGATGTCTGAGCGGCGTCGACTACGTTTTCGCGGTAGACCTTCAACGCATAGTTATACTCAGCCTGACTCTTTTGGTACACACCCATCACCGTAAGGAACGAGGAAAGCCCAACCAAGGCTACAAGGCCGAAAACCACTGCTTGGGATATGGCCATCAGACCACCTGAAACGTGTACTCGGCTTGAACACCGTTCTGGGTCACGTACATAACAGTGTAGTAGGAGCCTTTAACCAGAGGCTGGGAGAGGGTTATTGTTATGGTGGCTGTTGATCCGGGGTTTAACACCTGAGTGTTCACAGTCCAGCTTGGCGCAGGAGAGTTGTAGCCTATGGGCTGCTGCTGGTTTTCCAAGCCGAAGTAGAGTGTGCCAAGCTGCAAATTGTACACTGGCTCCTCCCCTATGTTCTGCAGATATGCGTAGAGGGTTGTGGAGGTGGTATTGGTCGCGAAAACTATCTGCACGTCCGTGAGGAGGCGCTGTGAGCCGGCAAGGTATGATGCATCCATAGCGCTACCTATGTAGGAAATGCTAAGGTATATGGCGCCCGCCAAGACGCCTATCATGATGACCCCCGCAATAATGAGTATGGCTTCACTGACCGCTTCTCCCGGCACCACCATCACCCATCTCATGGAGCACCCTCAGAACCCTTCTAGGAGTCTCCTGAAACATCGCCTGAGGTGAGTTCGTCTTGAGCACGATCTCAGCTATATCCTTCGCCTTAAGCTCCGAACCATATTTTTCAAGCACGTGTTCAATCCTACCTATAAGCTCCAAGTGCTCAACGGTTAGGAGGCCCACCTCGAACAGCCACTCAATCTGCTCCCTATTATAGTTGAGTATTTCAAGCACAGCGCACGCCTCGAGCAGCTTCCCCAAATCATAGTCATCGAACTCTTGTTTGAAAGTGCGCTCTCCAACTGGTTTATCCAATGCATCCCTACTGGGTTCATCATTTGAACCACCACGGTTGGTATTGGATGGGATTACTAGTGCGTTAAACGGGGACGCGGCGTCAGACTGGGCGGCCTTAATTGCGAGAACAGCGTCCTCAACCTTCTGTGACACATTCTTAAGCTCACCCATAATTTCCCCCAAACTTGAGGCCAAAGCCTTCGTAATGTTCGCCTCCGCCCTATCAATCTTGGTGTTAACCTGGGAAAGCATCTTAGTTACTTCCTCATCGCGGTCAGCTTCGGTCTGAGCCTGAACGGGCTGGCTACCAGAAGTACCAACATGCTCTTTAACGCCTCCCCCTACACCCCTACTCGAGTTTCTACGCCCGAGAACCACAAATTGTAAATATAAAGCGAATCCCAAAAGCGGAACAACAATAACCAAAAAGACGATGAAAAAAGGTGATGATGAAAGAGAGCCAAGGTTAATCGGAAAGGAAAAACCATCCACAAACATTTCAGACCACAAAAAAGAGGAGGAGTGGAAGGTCTAGCCTATCACTGAGACTGTTCCCTCAGGCTGATAGACGTACTGTGAAACAGTGAGCGGCGAACCAATGTTGGGTGTTATTGTGATTGTCAACGTCTGGTACTGGAACACGTTATGACCTGTGGAAGGGCCAAAAAGCACGACCACCCCTACAGTGCTTCCAGCAGGCGCGATTGCACTACCCACCAGAGCATCACCCGCTACTGGGAATGTAAACGCAAAGTCATAATAGACACTAGCACAGTACGTAGTTCCTTGATAAGTAAACTCGAACTCATTAACCGTGGATGACGACGCACAAGTTGTTGGACTAGACTGGACGCTGAATATGTTCTTGGGTACTACGTTTTGTAGAGCCAAAAATGCGGCGTGCACGCTTGGGTAGTAGTAGTATGTTTGGCCTCCTGATGTTTGTTGTTGTAGATATTGATTACTTGTGACTGTTAGCAGTGTGTAGTTATAGATGTTTGTTAGAACTATCCCCTCCGATGAAGCCTCAAATGATATAGCTGTGGTTGATGGTGAAAGCTGTACGGATGACACACCTGAGCTTGGAGAGACTGGGAAGTATATCCAGTAGCTATATGTATCCGTGGGATAGTTTGACGCGTAGAGTATGTTTCCTGTAATACTGAGTGCTGTTGATGCAGTCTCCTCACCTTTGTTTATGGTTGTCTTGGCTTTCTGGGTCACGAAGATTCCCATGCTCACTGCGACGTAGGCCAGCACTGAAGCCGTTATGATGAAGGCTATTAGGATGATGGCTGTGTCCAGACCGGCTAAACCCTTTTTACGCCTTTTACCTCTGTTTGTGTACAGGGTTTTTCACCCAAGCTTTGCCCAGCCAGACTTTTAAACGGACCTTGCACACAAGTCTACATCCTTTAAACCCATACGTCGATCTGATTACACGCCCAGATAGACATCCAGAATATTTGGGGGTCAACAACCCTGAAGCCAACATCAAATTTCGTCGTTACTTATTGTCTGGGGCATGGTTAAAAAGTCGGTTAGCTTATATTGTGCACAGCTTTGTACTCCGACGTTGAGATTAGACTTAGGAATAAGGTTTGTAGAGCCGACTTTGGATGTATGGTAGACCTTAACAGGCTTAGATCTGAATTACCTGATAAGTATTCTGTTAGGGAGAATTTCCCTGGACTTGTTTACAAGGGTGGGGGGCAACGTAAGGCATCGGGCACCGTGCTACTCTTTTCGAATGGTTCCATAATTATTACTGGTGAGGATAATAACGAGATTATTATGCGGATATTGGGTGATGTTGCATCTGACCTAAAAAGTTTGGGCTACCAACCCCGTGAGGATGTTAGGCTAAGGGTCGTTAACAGCGTAGCCCAGTTCCGTATTAGGCGACCCGTGGACATAGCGCTCTTCGCTCAGAGTACTCCCGGCCCCAAGCTTGATAGATCCAGGTTTCCAGCTGTCACTTGGCGTGATCCACAAACTGGTTGCACGATCAGGCTTTTCAGAAACGGTGCGGGTGTGGTGCTCGGCTCAGGCGATCAGGCCAAGATTAAGCAAGCGGTGTACAACCTATATGGGATAATAACCAAATTGGGAACCTCTCAAACTAAAAGAGTGAACACTAGCCGCACGCACGTGGTCTCCGCTGAGGGAGATGGTAAGGAGAAGAAGTTTTACTGGGTAATCAACAATCAAGCTGGGAAGGGGGTGGATAGAACACGTCTAACCGAATTGCTGGTTAGACTATTTGGTCCAAGCATTTCGAAGACCGTTATGAGGAATCTCGATATTCTGATTGGTGAACAACAGCAGTACACGTTAAAAGAAGTTGGTCAAGTGTTGGTGAGCCTACTGGGTGAGGCGCCGACAAATGCCTTTCTCGATAGATTGAGAAGACAAGCCGACGACTATTCCTTGTAGTGGCTGGNGTTGTCGGAATCATTAGCCTCTAGTTTTTAAGACCTCTAGGAATCTTTTTTTAATGGGTAGTTGTTTGGGCACGCAGCCCACATTGGCGCAGAGTACTGTTCCACTTCGAGTCCTCACAGCGATTAGCTCAGTTATTGTGTGTTTGAGTATAGCGTTGTTTAGGGCTAGCTTTCCAGCGTAGAGGGGTTTTAGCGGGACTCGTCCATTAAAGTCAACGTACATCACCCCGTCACTGTGTAACCTCAGCTTGACCGTGTCGACCTCTCTTGGTAGAACCATTTTTCTCAGGGGCATGAAGGCTTTGGGGCCGTACGGCATCTTGAGGGGCAGACCGTCCAAGAAGGATGTCACAGCGTAAATTGCCAGTGGCTCTGGCATCCCTAGCACCACGGCGGCTTCGGCTGGCTTCAATGATAAGATGAATATTAAAGGGACAACGCAGTAGGCTGGATCAGTAAATCCCCTACTCGTTATGTAATCATAAACTTTTAGGCATTCTTGAACCACGTTTGAACTATTGTTAAGCCTTGAGTTTAGCTGTGCTAATATATAGGATTGGTTTATATTAGCGTAGCTTGGATGCGGAGAAGTCATCTCTTCAAGCACTACGCCGCACTCCCCGCAGGTGAGGAAGCCATCTCGGCCCACGAGGAGTTTACGCGACCCGCAGTAGTTACACGTCTGCAAGTCTATGCTCATCTAAGCCACCTCATCCTGTCGAGTGTGTCGATATGCATCCACTCTTGCGCCGATAAGCCTCAGCAGGGTATGCCTTTCACTCTTACCGAGCTTATAAGATTGTTTTACAGCCTCCTCGAAGAGGACGGTGACAAGCACATCACCAACCAACCCATACCTATCCCGCATGGAAACCCTCAGCTGTTGGGGCTTGCCAAGCCAGCCACAGCGGTGACCAATCAAACCCTCCAATTTGCTAACCACATCTTTAGACGCTGGACCAAAGACACTGAAAACGGATTTTACTACCCCATCAAACCATTCGTGGAGAAACTCCAAGTCCTCAGTGACAGGGTCATCATCCATTTACAGGTCACCCCAAGATAGCGTAGCGACTTGAAATCCAAGTATACACCATGCGCCTGTGAGCGTGGCGCTCTCAATAAGGCAGGTTAAGAGCATTTACACAACTTTTCTAAGAAATCACTTTTAAACAAGTGGAGAAGTCCAAACGTCAAGCTATTATGGTTTCCTACTTAACCTTCATCACTTAAATTCCTGGTAAGAGCCAAGATTGTTTAAAAAAGCTTTTTAGTGTGTGGGTGTATTTCGCTTTGGGTAGTTATGGTTAGTGAGAGGGTTATCGGCGGGTTGATATTCGCGGTCTTCCTCATCATACTCGT
>NEXG01000009.1 GCA_003019535.1 Candidatus Marsarchaeota G2 archaeon ECH_B_1 | reverse complement strand
TCAGCTAGATACTTCAAGCTACCAAGCGAGGTGTCCTCAGCCGGCCTCGGCGAGCCAGTAATCACGCTTGAAAAGGTGCACCTCCCAGTACACTACGAAGAAGATGCTCAAAACAGCAACCCCAGCGTTGCGTGGGACTTCAACCTGCTTTCCCTGGATGGCTACTCACCCGAGACGGGGTGGGTGAGGATAGACACATCGAAGCTTGCATCTATTCACATCTCATCATTCGAGAAGAGGCGTAGTGTGCAGAGGAAGGCTTCACGCTCGAAAAAAGCAAGAAGAGTTCTTTCAAAGTACTCAAAAAGGGAGAGGAACCGTGCGAGGAGGCACCAGCTCGAAATCGCGCGTGTCATTCAATCACTGTGCGGCCCGGTGGGCCTCGAAGAGCTCAAAAAGCAGGGCATGTACACGCGCTCACGCATATGGAACCGCAGGATTTCGAGGAGTGACTGGCGGGGTATCGCAAAAATCCTAGAAGGGAGGCTGGGTGAGGCCAGAGTGGTGGAGCTCGACCCGTACGGCTCATCCTCCTACTGCTCCAGGTGTGGGTGGGAGAACAAAGACCTGAATGGGGCAGACATCTTCGTGTGCGGCGGGTGCGGGCTCAGAATCAATAGACAGCTCAACGCCGCGGTCAACCTCTACATGAGAATGATGTTCGGCTACACCGAGAAGTGGGTTGGTGGAAAGAAGCGTGTTGAACTGAGGATGGAGGGCGCTTCCCAGAAGGAATGGTGGGACCGCGTGGTTCTACCTTCTCTCTTGGGTGGGTGCGTCCTGACAGGGGCGGAGCTGAAGGGGATCAATGAACCCGTGAGGTCCCTATATGATGCACTGAAGCCCAAGCTCTGCTACGCGTACGACAGGTATGCTGATGCGTACCTACGTATACCTACGTAGAGTGAAACCCTGCTAGCACGTTTATCATAGACTGGAAGGGGTAGAGTTTGGCTGGACCAAAAGGTATTGGTCCAGGGTAAACGGATAGAGCCACGCCTAGGGCGACCAGCAGCGCTGAGAGAGCCACTCTATGCGAACGGGTCAGACCATGCACATGGTTCGGCTTCCTTAAAGCGGCCATAAAAAATCAAGTGGGTAGGAGAAATATAAATGCTTTTATAAGCCACTTATAAAACGTAAGTGGTGTACGGACTCATTGGGTTCGGGGTGTGTTGACGTTCACATTCACATCTATACCGCTCCTCACGGCACCAGTCACAACACAGTATTTTTCGAACAACTCGAGGCATCGATTGAACTGGGCTGAATCAACCTCCCCCTCAAACTCAGGCGCTATCTTTACGTTGATGCGTGTAACCCTCCAGTAGCCCTCCTTGTTCCTCTCAACCACAGGTTCCACCTCTGTCTTTATAGTTTTCAGCTTCACCTTGTACTTTCTAAGGCAGAATGCTAGGCTTGCGCTAAGGCAGTTACCCACCGCAGCCGCTAAAACCCTTGAGGCGTTGGGTCCTTCAAGGTTTCCGAGGGGGGATGGTTCATCCATTATGAAGTAGCCCAACTTCGTATCCGGGAAACTCACCTTAAAAACGTAGTCATGCACCAACTCTAAGTACACCTTGGGGTTCTCGGTGGAGGACAAGTTAACCAAGCTCTTATCGAACTCCACACATTTAAACTCTGTACACTTCCCTCCATCCAAGTAGAGTTGAGCATCTAAAGAATTAGAGAGCATGGTTGTCGGAAACTAGTAGTTTGGTTAGGTGAAGTAGTCGCAACCAAACTATAATCTCTTTATCTGTGGATGGGATAAAGCTAAATTGTGTTTGGATGCATGATTGACTTGGTTAGCTTTGAACGCCAGAATTGACTCAATGGTACTCATAGCCGTACTGTCTATAGTTATGCTTGTGGCACCCCAACACTTCGGTGACCTATCAACATTCACTCGCCGCGGATGTCAGCCGCATAGTGTTGAGAGCGCTATTCATGTTGAGCCTCGTTCATCCAAACTGGGCTATGTTGTGAATCCGCTCTCATCGGGTCTAAATCCACCCAAACCCACTGGGCTTGCTACGTACGGTGTTCTAAACAGTTCTGGCTCTATATCAGGCTACGCTGTTAGAGCACACACACTCGTCGGCGAGCTCAACCTGAGCTCTATTGCTGCATACTACCCTAACGCTTCATTATACAACGCGAGCAGGAGCGCTGCGAGCCTTCAACTCAACACGATGCTCATCGTTAACTCAACCAACACCACGCTGGTCTACTGGGTGCAGAACGTCATAGTTTTCCTAACGAATAACTCCACGCTATTCTACGCGGACAACATCTGGAACATGAGCGGTGTGGGCGCAACACTCACAAATAATTCAATCACCTCGAACAGTGGGGGCTACGTTACAAACACAAGCCGCGGCCCGGTTTACGGCTCGACCTCCAATAATTATACTTACATGCTCCCCCTATCACTCGAGTTGGTGACCAGTGAAAGGGTGGTTAGAGGGTTAGGGGTACAAGTGGGTATGGGGGTGCGGATTCTACGCAACGGCACAACAGCAAACGGCGTGCTGGAGTGGTACGATAACGCTACGATTCGCCAAGGACTCGCCAAGAACGCGTATTTTCTCGTAAGCGGCTACGAGTTAACCCCACCCATATATACTGATTCTGCTGGGTTCTTTTATGACGCAGAGCTCGTCTTCGGAGGTGAGGCGAACGGTGCGCCCACAAATTTCGCACATCTCAACGCCACACTCGGCCTCTACTATCAGGCGGGCAGCAAACTAAGCCATTTCCCATCCTACTATAGCTTCGGAGCCGACACCGCCGAATCAACGTACGACCTTCACGTGAGATACCTGGGAGGCGGAGCGGCAGCTGTGAGCGTTGGTCAACCAGACTATGAATACCTAACCACGCCAAACACCACGATGATAACCACACCACTTAATGAGTCAACAACACCAACCACAGCGGAGCCAACGTCAAGCACCCCAATAACACCCAACACAACACTCAGCCCCCCATCAATCAACCACACCACGCCTGAAGCACTCCTACTATTAACAGTATTTATCATCGCACTCCTCACAATCACGCTAACTCGACGCAGGGTTCAAAACCCCACCCAGAACCCATGACGCCCTCCCCCGTTTTGGACCATTCTCTAACCACTAATCATTCGTTTAACGCACAAACAGGTTTGGTAACCATTTTTTGTATCTACTAACCACTAATCATTCGTTTAACCGTATGCCTCATATATGTTGACGTGATTAATTTGCTCAAATTGGGTTGGCCTAACGGCTACCCCTAAAAACCGCTATCCTTACTAGATGTCGATAACCTTGTAGCCCACTCGCTTTAATGCGTCTGCGATAAGATGTCTATGACACAGAGCCGGGTCTCTTTCCACACACATGAAGGCAACCGGTTTTGGATAACTCGCTAACTCCTTAATGAAGTCCCACAATGGTCCAGCTAGAACATTTTTGGTGTACCAATCCCATAACTCTTTGTAATCACCCCTCCTCCACGCACGTAGGCGGAGGGTGACTGGGCAACCAAGTTGGGGCGCGCCGATATAAACAATGTAGTGCTCCGCTAGGCTTCTAGCCAGATTTTGACCATCAAACTCATAGCGCCTACTGGTGGGCTTCGACCTAGTATCCACAAGGGTTTTAACACCGTGCGACACCAGTATTTGAACAAATTCTAGGATACTTCTACCATAGTAGTAAGTATTGAAAAACACATTTTGACGAAGCTCACCCATACCCGTCACCCATCGCAAAAATACTACGACAAGGAGATTATACTAGGCTATTGTTAATACGTTTTTCTCAAAGCCCTCGGTTTGCACAGTGTGGCTACCCAGCCACAAAGAGTAGATTAGAAGTCCGCGTGCCAAGCATGTTCAGCGCTAAGCACATGTTTGATCTACCTCTTGGGGTGGTAGGAGGCCAGATACCGTCAGTCGGGGATAACCTCTTCACATATATCCGCGAGCTAAGTTCTCCTCATCCGGCAAGTACACTACGCCATTCATCAATATATTCTTAACGAAGGCTTCTGGATGCTCTCTGGCTTAGAGGTTGGTTGCGGCGGTGGCCAAGTGCGGAGAACCGTTATCCGGTAACCATCGCCTTAAAAGCCGAGGTTTGCACACTTATTCATCACTGTTCTGTACATGTGGAGACCTGTTTCAGCGAGCTTGGGAACAAACGAGATACAATTCTGGGAGAAACATGTTTTCTTAAGATCTTGATATGGTATCTAAACTGTTGAGAGAAACTGGGTGGATTTTTGTACAGCGTGCATTTTCTTCCAGTGGATTTAAATAATTGTAGAAATTTTACGTAGAGAGGTTAGTCTATGTGAGAACAGTTAGAAGTGGACAGAATAAAGGTACTTCAACAAAGGCAGTGTTAGGTATATTAGTGGTTGTCATAATCATTGTTGCCGCCACAGTTATCATCGCCACTAGGCCTTCGCGATCAACCCAGACAACCTCTACGTCCTCTACCGCCAGTCTCACAACCCCTTCGTCAACCACTGAGTCAACCCCAACTACCCAGGGTAGTTCTACCGCAACCTCCACATCCACATTTACACTCGGCCCACCCAACGCTAGCCAGCTAGTAGACAACTACCAGCAGGTCGCGCCCGACGCACTCGACCCCGCTCAGGCCTTCGGAATAGAGGATGAACCGATGCTCACCGCGGTCTACCAAGAGCTTGTCGAGTTTAACGGGAGCAGTATAAGCCAAGTTATACCCGTTTTGGCATCCAACTACACTGTGTTAGATAATAGTAGAACGTTTGTGTTCACGATTAGGCAGAATGTAACCTTCTCTAACGGCGACCCACTCACACCAGCGGCTGTTTGGTTCAGCTTTGTACGTGAGGTTTACGACGGCCAAGCGGTTGGCATATCCAATTATGAGGAGCTAACACTCAACCTCTCCGAGGTCTCGGCAACGGGCTATGATTTCCCGTGGGGTATAAGAGCGGCCATACAGGCGGCCACGGGGCTACCAGCAACCACCAATGTAAGTGTAGCCGTCGCCGCACTCAACAACATAATGAGCAACTTTAACCCGAATAACGCAACAATCCAGAAGGTCATCGAGTACCCCGACCAAGCGTACGTTGTTAGTGGGCCCGCTACCTTCACCATCAACTTGCTGCAACCCTACAAGCCCTTCCTACTCGACATAGCATCCTGGTGGGGAGCAATAGTTGACCCAGTGTTCGTTGACTCACACGGAGGAGTCCAAGGCAACAAGCCGAACTCATATATCAACAACAATGGATCCCCAGGCACCGGACCCTATGAATTTAGCTACGTTGCACCAGGGCTTGCAACCATAGTTCTCAAAACAAACCCAAGATACTGGGCAGTGCACGGTACAGGCATCCTCTCACCCCCGAGCATACCCACGATAATAATAAACTATGCACTCACTCAGAACCAGCAGATAGAGAGCTTCGCGTCAAACCAAGCCCAGATCTCATATGCTGGGAGCACAAACCTTGCCCAGATGTTCTCTGCTTACCAGTATAAGAAGTATTATGGTTTCAACCAGATATTCATCAACGAGGGCTCTCAGCCAGGTGTTCAGATGATATCACTCAACACCCAGATATACCCAACCAAGAACGTCAACTTCCGACTGGCACTAGCCCACGCGATAAACTTCACACTAATACTCGATAAGGTGTTCAGCTATAACGGCACACTTTTAGCGTCAACCTATGTTGGACCAATAAGCCAGCAGTTCCCCGAGTTCTACAACCCTGATAACCTAACACCATACACGTACAACATACAACTCGCGATAAGCTATCTGAACAAAGCCGGACTCCAAGAAGGCTTCAGCGTGACTCTCCCGAATGGTACTGTGATTGGAAACACGAGTGCACCACCACTGCAGCCTTTGACTATAGTGTACCCAGCACCAATAACGCCCTACCTTCAAGAGGAGCTCACGATAGTGGTAACAGAGCTCTCCCAGCTTGGCCTCAGCGTGGGTCTAGAGGGTGAGGCACCATCGGTGTTCTACACCACGTGGACCACACCGCAGGTCACCCCCGCGATAACGTGGTTTGCATGGTACCCAGACTGGCCAGACCCAATACTCCAGCAACTAGCGCCAGCCGTTACAACGACGAGCTACTTCCCCGCTTGGATGAATCTAACAAGCGTGAACAACATAATGGCCACACTACCATTCCTGACGAACACAACGCAACAGAGGCAGCTTGTGGCCGAGATATACAACATCACCTACAACTATGCCCCATACATTTGGCTGCCCAACCCCATAACCTACTTCTTCGTGCAACCCTACGTCCAAGGCTTCATCTACAACCCATTCACGGGGTACTACTACAACACGATGCACTACACATGAAGTATCCCATACTCTTTTTTTTAACTCACACCATTTTTGATTTATTCATATTGGAATCGGCTTTAAATAGATATACACGTATAGTTTTCTGGTGAGTTTTGAGTAAGCCCACGTTCTATGTTCACATAGGCCTCGACGGGTCAGAGGGGCCAGAGTGGTTTAGGAGTGTTTCAACCGAGATAGAAAACCTAGGCTTCAGGGGGGTGTTCTTAGCTGATAGCCTAGGCTCTAAGGGTGAACCACTAATACCGCTCACGGGTTTCGCGCTTTCCTCCTCGAAGCTGAGTGTTGGGACATGCGTGTACGTACTACCACTCAGAAACCCCCTATTTGCTGCGAAGCAGGTGTCAAGCATTCATAGATTAAGCGGTGGGAGATTCATATTCGGTGTGGGTGTGGGTTGGAGGCAGTGGGAGTTTGACGCTGTAGGCGTGGAATATGCGAAGCGGGGTAGGAGAACTGATGAAATGCTAGAGATATTAAGACTCGCATGGAGAGGGGACCCCGTAGGCTATGAGGGTGAACACTTCAGGTTTGAGGCAGTGGATGTCGGTGCGGGGGTGGAGGGGGCACCGCCACCCATCTGGGTTGGAGGCAACAGTCCTTCAGCTATCCGCAGAGCCGCTAGATACGGTGACGCCTGGATCCCCACCGACCTCTCACTCCAAGAATACGAGGATAATATACCAAAGCTTAGAGCCGAGCTGAGCCGGCTCGGTAAGCCACCCAGCTCCCTAGAGATTTGCTCGCACCTCGCACTCATACTAGATAACGACAAGTCTAGAGCACACGCACTAGCTGCCAAAATAGCCTCGGACTTCGGGGAGAAACCAGAGGAATTCGAGGGCTACGCACTCGTGGGTGACCCTTCGAGTATAGCCGAGAGAATCGCCCAGTACACCGCATTAGGTGTGAGACACCACGTTCTATCCACCTTCCTCACAGAATCAAAGAACACATTGCTCCACACGCTTCGCCTCTTCTCAGAAGAGGTTATGCAAAGTGTGTGATCCTAAACTAGAGACATCCAGACTATCCGAGCCAAGCCATAATGATACCCCCACCACCCAAAGCTGTGCTTCCAAGTATTGGAGACAGGTTAGCGCTGTAATTACATATGTACATGCAGAGGTAGTATAGATGTTTAAAATAGGTGTTGAAGAGTCGGTTGAGCGCGCCGAAAGGGACACTACGAATTCGGTTGTAACCATAAATAGGAGTGCACTAGCAGAGGCGGAGAGAGTGGGTAGGGGGAGTGTGGAGCCTTTCCCGTTCGGCGTGAAGGATATCGTTTACACCAAGGGTATCAGGACAACCATGGCATCCAAACTCTACGCCGACTTTGTGCCCACGTTTGACGCAGCCGTTGTCTCAGCGCTTAAACGTGCTGGTGGTGTAATGGTCTTCAAAACCAACACGCACGAGCTGGCGTCTGGCGCAACAACCACCTCATCAATATTTGGACCAACAAGGAACCCGCATGACCCATCGAGGATAAGTGGGGGTAGCAGTGGGGGGTCGGCTGCGGCGGTTGGGGCGAACATAGTCGAGCTCGCTGTTGGCACGGATACAGCGGGGTCTGTGAGGATACCCGCATCCCTGTGCGGTGTTTACGGATTCAAACCAACAAGCGGGAAGATAAGTCTAAGAGGCATCCTCCCCCTCTCGCCGAGCTTAGACTGCGTTGGCTTCCTAGCCTCTCACCCATCATGGTTTTCAAGACTCACCACCATTTTTCCAACGATTAAGGGTGATCTGGGTAATACCCGTGGCATAAGGGTGGGTGTCCCAAGCTGGGTTGATTGGTGGGGTGAAGCCCCCGAGGAGTACGCGTCACTCGTTGAGCGGTGCGTTCACGCATTCGAAAACCACTTGGATAGGCTGGGTCTAGAGTGGGTTAAAGTGAAAATGGATTTAGCTGAGAGGGTGGTTTGGAAGCTCTTACCCCATATTAGGCTGGCGGAGGCGGCAAGCACCCATCTGGATAAGAGGGAATCATGGGGGGAGTGCTTCCCAGATGTGAGGAGACTACTCGAGAAGGGGTTGAGCGTATCGGCCACAGAGTATATAAACGCACTAGCTACGCGACGTGAGGTCTACACGGAGCTCAAAAGAACCCTAAAGGGAGTCGACGTGCTCGCGACACCTACAACATGTATAACTGCTCCAAGAATAAGCGAAGTCCTAGGTAGGGAGGATGGAGCCGTAAGGGCTGTCCTCACACGTAACACAGTCTACGCATCATATATAGGTCTGCCAGCCATAAGCGTACCTGGCCTAACGGTTGACGGTTTACCCTTAGGCGTACAGCTAATGGGTGACAGGAACACTGATAGACACCTCATCGAGCTTGTTAAAACATTGGAGTAACCAATCAACAGCTAAATTTCGAGAAACATCATGGGATGTGTTACCCCTCTCCCCCTTCTTCTACATTTCTTTCAACACCCGCTAAATTTTACCAGAAGATGTTCCAACTTTTCTGAATAATGCATCGCGTGTTCTGGATGATTTAATGTGGATTCACAGTGAACACTATAGAAGATCATATAGTGTTGAGTGGTTCCAGGGCTTGTAGGAAGACTTATCGCAAAGTGGGTTAATGGTATGGTATGCCTTACATAAGAAGGGAGATTAGGCCTGAAATCGATCCCTACGTGGATTTTGTTGCGGAGGAAATCGTTGACGAGTTGGGTGGTAAAACAATCGAACTAGGCGAGGTTTATCTTAAAAAGTTGTTCGATGTATGCAACACACTATACCTATTACAGGCGCTTGGAGGGGCGCCGAATAGGAGTAATACCGAGAAGCTCGCAGCGAAGTTACTAGAAGTCTCAAAAAAGCACGCCGAAGAGGGAGCTTGGAGGGAGGGAATTCTAGGTAACCTAAATTATGCATTTACACGTTTAATACAGGTTGTACCAAAGAAGCTTGTGGATAGGGGGCTATGGAAGCAGAGTATGCGCTACTGGGTGTATGCTGTCACAGCTGGTGCGCTTGAGGCCTGCGCCCACAAGCTCCAGACAGAGCCCCTAGACCACTTTAAGGTGGCCCTAATAGGGGTAGTAAACGATGTCAAAGACGAATACAAGAGACGGGTTAACGCCGCATACGAAGATGAACAGATAAGGAAGAACGGGGATGTCTACGACGGCCCATACAGAACACCCCCATCACCATCCTCTTAACGCTTACTCAATCCTTTAAACCCTTAAACAAGGCAAACAGTACAAGACTGATTTAGCAGAAAAGGCGTGGACTACCCGCCTTGCGTCTGGAATGCAGTGTACTGGGTCGACCACTATGCTCAACAAGCTACCAAGCGTTACGGAGGCTACTACATACCCGCAAACGTAGATTCACTCCACCCCATTTATGCGTTACGGGTACTTGTTACTCTGGGGCTAGCACCACCCTAACAGTCAGGCCAACACTCAACCAAATTATAAGGGCATAAGGCATACAACCATTATTACACTTAACGCAAAGCGATGTTCGACTTGAAGTTAGGTTTATTCCATACTGTGGTATAAATAACATGTATGGTGTTAAGAGTCGGCGATGACGCACCCCTCTTCGAGGGTGTGACCGATACTGGTGAAAAATTCTCCCTCTCGGAGTACGTTGGCAAGGCGAATATTGTGGTCTACTTTTATCCTAAAGATGATACGCCGGGGTGCACTAGGGAGGCGTGCGCGTTCAGAGATTCCTGGGATAAACTCACCCAGCGTGGCGCTGTGGTCATAGGTGTGAGCTCCGATGGTGTTGAATCTCATCAGGCCTTCAAAAAGAAGTATGATCTCCCATTCATCCTTGTAAGCGACCCAAACAACAAGATAAGGGAGCTATACGGTGTGAAGGGGCTACTCCTACCACCGCGGGTTACATTCGTAATAGATAAAAAAGGTAAAATTTCGTATGTCTACAACAGCCAGCTAAACCCAGAGCGACACGTTGATGAAGCCCTCAGAGCCCTGCAGGCTTTGAATTCGGAGTAGTACTACCCCTAATTTCTTCGGGCTTCTTTAACCTTAGCGTTTACGGGTATATTGGTTAGGTTCCAACCCTTATTCTTGGCGATCTTCTGATGTGGTCTTAGTCTTACACCGAAGTTACCACAGTTGGGGCAAATGGTGACTAGCCTCTTCTCAGTCTGCTTATATATAATCTCAGACTTGTGTATCCAACGCCTACATGAAGCGCACCAACCATACATCGCATATGGAGAGTAACCCGCTTGGGTAAGTTTGCTCAGTGTGAGCTTCTCTTTTCCCAGTTTCTCAAGATTGAGTTCTATTTTCCTTGGCATATCAAACCACCATGTATATGCATTTACGTAATTAAACCTTATAAACTTTATGTGTACACTTGTACACACGCCCTAAACACCAGTACCTCATATGGCGCACAGAGCAACTGCGGGGAGTCGGGTAGAGCATCATTATTTAGGCGCATCCCAGTTGGAACCAGCCAATCCACTCTTCTTTGCCTCACCGAAAAGCCTCTCGCGTGTGGGGATGGATGAGGTGCCGATACCCGTAACCTTGAGTGCTGCGGCCAAGTTCGCGAGCATGCAGGATTCAGCATACCTAAACCCGCTGAGAAAGGCCCATATGAATGCTCCGTTGAACACGTCTCCCGCCCCAACGCTGGTTCTAACTTCAACTGCAAAAGGTGGTGAGTAGAGCTTGATTCCATCGTGGATCACAAGCGAGCCATTCGGGCCAAGCTTCACCACGAACGTTTTACCCAGCACGGAGGACAGTTCAGCTAGCTCTCTTTCGTAGAGGGATGAAAAGGCTTCGGCCTCGGATTCATTCATAAGTATAACGTCACACAAGTCCACAACATCATCCAGCTCATCGATGGATTTGAGCACCGGTCCAGGGTCGAAGAACACCTTAGAGCCATTCATCCTCGCCTGCCCTAAACCAATGGCGAACTTGCTGTATACTCTTTTAGTCATATTGGTCAAAGTGTACCCGTCGAAGAATATACCCCGCGAGCGCGTCAACACCCCCAGTGGGATATCGTCTTCGGTGAGCTTCGGGCCAAGTGTACCCAAAAACGCGTGTTTACCACCTCCGCCCAACAACACGATACACCTAGAAGTGGTTCCACCTCTAACCCTCCTAACATGGTCGACGCTCACGCCCTCCTTCTCTAACCCCTCTAGCACCATGTCGCCAAATGCGTCCTCACCCACATTATCAACGACTGTGACCCTAAGCCCAAGCCGGGACGCTGTGATCGCAACCGTACAGCTCCCACCAAGCGAAACCACGCTTGACCTAGCCAAAACCACGGAGCCCTCCACTATGGGAAAACCATTAACCTCAAAGAACTCGTCAGCAACACAATCCGACACAACACTCAAATCAACTAAAGCATCCACCATTTACCCACCACCTCTTTAGACTGATGGTTCGCCTACGACACCTAACGCTTATCTATGATAGCGATTTATATTGTTGGTGCAAGCCACCGGCAATGATTCAGCGCCGCAAACTCGCTATTATACTTTTACTGGCCAGTATAACCATACCTGTGGGTGGACCACACCCTTACGTTTGGAGGAAAATAGAAGCTTCTGCACAAGGTATTCCACCCACTTGCACACATGTGTTCCAATCAGTGCACGGCCTCGTCAACGTATCCGCTCAAAACAGTGTTGGGGGCGAGCTGCTTGTTGTGGCCTACTCTTCCTCGATAAACCATACCAGCGGGCACATTCTATTCTTTGATACAACCAACACAGCGATTTGGTGGAGCCAGGAGCCAGGCGTGCAAAACTATGGTTTTGAGGCGAATCGGGGTGTAGCCGGCTACATGAGTTGTTCAGACGGCTACTCAAACTACCTTATACACGCAGCCTCAGGGCATAGTCACTACACCTTCAACGACTCACTGGGGCAACTAGTCCTCGTGCTACTCGCCATCTGCACGCTCAACCCACCCTCCTGGGTTCCACTGGTGGATGGTGCACCCATGAGTCTTGCGTACAATTACTCGTCATCGGGCCTCACGCTATCACTCTACGCGGGATTATTCAGCACCGAGCCGAACCAAACAGTGGTCATAGACGCCCCATCACCTCATTCATACGTCTTCGTTTTCAGTGTTTCGACCAACCCATACGGCAAAGTGGTTGGAACCGTCACGCCTCGAGGCGCACTTGTAAGCGTTAACGGCACACCCATACCAGCAGAAAACGGTGTGATCAACATAACCCTACGATACGGTACATATGAGTTCGGCTTCAACGCACCACATCATCTAAACCTGAGCATAGTCGTTGAAGTATACGGTGGGAGGATAACCCCCCTAAGTGTTAGCCTCGTCTCACTTAGCCAAGCCAGGTTAAAAGTGGTTACCTCACTACTCACACGCGTGATGGAAGCCCTAATTATAGTAGCAGCGATCTACATGGGGTGGGCGTCCTACACGAGATTCGAACCTGGGAATCACTCTCAAAACAAATCAAACAGACAACAAACACCATGAGCGAAGGCACCAAAGAGCCACCACGTAGCGTAGAGCAAAACTAACACAAGGGCACAAACACGGTTCGAGCTTGGACTAAAAACAGCTACGCTCGAAAGCCCCTAAACACCGAGTTAGACCTTCTTCTCTACATGGCGCACCGGCTCCTGCTGGATGGGTGACTTCTGAGCGGGGTTACCCAACACTGGCTGGGCTTGGCTCGTAGCTGGTGAACCATCTTTGAAGTAACCTAAAATCCTCGAGTAGGCTTCCTCCACGTCACCGTTTAGCACGTGCACCTTTAGGTCATTGAGCAACCTCTTAGCCTTCCCCTTTAACCCATCATCATAACCCTGAAGTCCCAACGTTAACTCTACTGTAGCCGAGCCTGGGAGATTCCACCACTTAACAAAGTACGACCAACGCGGCGCACCCTGATCATAACACGCAACCCTTCCACCATCCCCCTCAACGGAAGCCTTGACTTCAAGCGTCTTAGTCCCCATAAACCTCCGCACCACGGCGGAGTATACCCCCTCCTGACCCTTCGAAATTGAAAGCGGGTTCTCAAGTGCAGCCACTATAATAGCTGGATTAAGCAGAGTATCCAGTACCCTTCTATTCAATCTAAACTCCAAGCGATCGGTAAATTCAAACATGTCCAAATTATTAAGCGCGCTAGTTTGATTTTAAACCGACGTAAAGATGGTTGGCGGAGTGAGGGGTGGTCATCTCTGCTCGATTGGCACATATTTTAGGCCGCGTGGACCCACGTACTCAACGTCTGGTCGAATAATCTTGTTATCCTTTAATTGCTCATTATAGTGGGCTATCCAGCCGAACACCCTGCTTGCGGCGAATATGGGTGTATAGAGTGGGATGGGTATCCCGAGTAGGTAGAATATTGGTGCAGCGTAGAAGTCGACGTTGGCTGGAAGCTTCTTCTTCTCCCACATGTACCTCTCTATTGCATCGCATAACTCGTAGAGGGAGGTGTCTGCCCTAACCTCCTCTATAAGCCTCTTAAGTAGGCCTTTTGCTAGCTGCGCCCTAGGGTCGACTCGTTTGTATACGCGGTGGCCGAAGCCGGGAACCTTCTCACCCTTAGCTAGCATGGAGTCAATAAACGCCTGGGCTTTGGCTGGATCACCCACTTCGAGGAGCATCTTCATGGCGTTCTCGTTAGCCCCACCGTGCAGTGGTCCCTTAAGCGCGGCGAGGCCACCCGTTACGGCAGCGTACACGTCGGCCAGCGTCGACCCTATGACCCTAACCGTGAAGCTGGAGGCGTTCAGGTCGTGCTCTAAGTAAAACATTAGCACCCGCTCAAAAACCCACCTCTCCGTCTGACCTGGGATACGCCCAGTTATCATGCGTAGGAAATCCGATGCATAATCCAGTGAAGAGTCTGGGTGCACGACCACCTGCCCATGTGCTATCCTGTAGCAGTTGGACACTAGGGCCGGCATCTTGGCCGCCAAGCTAAGCTCAGCGGTATGCCTATCCTGGGTGTGGCTCATCATTGCACCTAGGGCGGAAATACACGTCCTGAGGGAATCCATCGGATGTGAATCAGCTGGCAGTAGACCAGCGATCCGGTAGACATCGCTTGGAGGAGATGAATTACTTCTTAGAAGCCTCTCGAACTCCTCTAGCTCCCCCTTCTTGGGTAGTCGACCGTTAAGCACCAAGAAGGCGGCTTCGGTGAATGATGCATGCTCGGCCAAGTCGTCTATCGAGTAGCCAGCGTAAACAAGAGAGCCGCTCACATCACTCTTCGCGATCGCCGACTCATCCACAACGACGCCGTATAACCCCTTGGGCACCCTTATCTTATCTGACAAAACACAACACCCACTACGAGTTGTGCACGGTGCGCATTAATTCTTTCGCCTGACCCGCAAGGCTGGCGTCCTCCTTTTCATAGGAGTAGTAGTCGATCAGACGATAAACTTCCTCTCGGCTCATCATCACATCGAGCAGGCCAGCCTGCGTCCCACGTGAATAAAGCTCGGCGTAGGCCCGCTCAACGGCTCTAAGCATAACCCTGAACGCGGTCATCGGGAATATCACAACCCTGTAACCCATCTCCTGGAATCTCGAGACAGATATATACGGGGTCTTCCCAAACTCGGTCATATTGGCAAGCAGCGGCGCATCCACCTTCTTCGCGAACTCTCTGAACTCCCCCTCGGATTCAAGCGCCTCGGGGAAAATCATGTCGGCGCCAGCCCTAACGTACACCCTAGCCCTCTCAACCGCTGCGTCGAATCCCTCAACCGCCCTCGCATCCGTGCGCGCGACTATAAGCAGCCCCCTTTTCCTCGCTTTAACCGCGGCGAGTATCTTCTTCACCATCTCTTCAATCTCAACAACCTCCTTGTTGGGCAGGTGGCCGCACTTCTTCGGCATAACCTGGTCCTCGAGATGTACAGCCGCCGCACCAGCCAATTCGAGCTCCCTAACGGTCCTAGCAACATTCAGAGCCTCCCCGAAACCCGTGTCAACATCAACAATAATTGGGACATCTACAACCCTCGATATTCTACCCACCTCTGTAGCCACCTCTGTGAGTGTTGTGACACCCAGATCCGGTAGGCCAAGCGAGTTAGCGAAGCCCCCACCTGAAAAGTATAACGCCTTAAAACCCACCCTAACCGCGATAATAGCTGATATTGGGTTGAACACGCCGGGAGCCACCAACACCCCCCCACCAACTAGGAGCCTAGCTAGCTTGGCGGGTTGGGATTCAGCTTGACTCAACACACGCCACCCCCTCAACCCGTCTTAAGTGCCTCAACGAGCTCCCTGACCGATTTCTTCTCCAGGCCCCACAGTGTGGGAAGAGCGTCCTTGGGTCCCCCACACCTGAGATACTTTGTCTCAACCTCTTCGTCGCTTAAGGGGTTCTTGAAGTGGCCGCGTGGATACGTGACCTCCTCAGTGTATGCTGACCCACCCTTTGTGACAACCTTTACGCGCACCGGCGTCGACTCGGGGTACATCTTGTCGAACTCTGGGTCCACGTTAACCTTCATCACATTTAGGAGCCGCCTAACACTAGGGTCCCGCAGCTTCCACTCCAAGTAGCTGTCCAGCCAGATCGAGCCGTCCACCAAGGTTGCGGCTACAACGTAGGGTAGGCTGTGATCCGCTGTTTCCTTCGTCTTTGGATCCCACTTTTCTGGGTCTTTAACTATGATCCTCCACCCAACGCTGAAGGTGTCCACATATACCTCGGATATTTCGTCGGGGGCAACCTTCTCTCTAATTTTCCTAGCCGCATCCACAGCGCTCATAGCGTGGTACTCGACTGGGTAATACTTGATGTGTGTCTCAACAAGCTTTGGCTCACCTGAACCAAAGCTTAGCTCCAAGGGTCCCGAAACCTGTTTAAAGAAGCCCATTTCCCCTTCAAACACGGGTGAGGGACCAGTCATGCCGTGCTTTGCGAGGAGCGCCGCGAACAGCCCGTTACGGGCAGCGTTGGCAGCCGCGCATCCCTTCCACATCGAAAGCTCACCAGCACGCGTCTGCCTCAAAGCGATGTTGGGTGTTGCCGCTAGGTTCACAGCCTGAACTGTTCTATCCCTGTCAAGCCCCATAGCCTTTGCCGCGCCAACCGCGGCCGAGATGGCTATGTAGGTAACGTGGTCCCAGCCCCTGTCGCGTATGCTTGAAGCATCACCAAGCCTGCAGGCGACCTCGTAGGCGGCCACCACCCCCAGCAAAAGCTCGCGCCCATCGACACCCTCGGCTTCAGCGGCAGCCAAGACCGCAGGTATATTATCGCTTGGGTGTAGAGCTTCTTTTGAGAGGTAGGTGTCATTGTAGTCCAAGTATCTCGCGGCACAACCGTTAGCGAAGGCCGCTTCTTGAACGGGTGACTTCACCCACGAGCCAAACACGGTTGCACCATAACGCGATGTGGAGTACGCGGCCACGTCTCTGGCAATCTTCACAGGCGGCGCCTCCAGAGCTGGAAAGCACACGCCGACCGTGTCAATAATCCTCCTCTTAGCCTCACGTAGAGCCCGCTCTGACAGGTCCTTATACTCTAGGGATAGAGCGTAATCCGCGATTTTGTCCGCAAGCATAAACATCCACTCACAGCAAACACTATAAGGTTTACCAGCGTTGTGTTTCCAGATACGCATGAGCACAAACATAGTTGAAGCGACACGCAGAATTCTAGCCGACCGGGTGAGCGGGTCAACATCATTAGCCAAAAGATTGCTCAAAGCGTTGGTAGAAACAAAACCCACCCCCGAGGAGGCCCTTGTTGCACTTCAAACAATCTCTTCATCCGCAAAAAGCATGGTGATTCTACGCAACGTGTCCTCCACGTGCTATAAGCTAATCGAGCGTGGCGCCCCACCCAGTGAAGCCGCCGAAAAGATCCTTGAAGAACTCGACCGCAGCGTGGAAGAGTGCGTTGGGGAGGGTGTTATAAGATTGGGGGGCTATAAGAGATTCCTAACACTCAGTAACAGCGACCAGCTTTTAAAACTCTTTACGGCGCTCAGCCCCGCAATGGTATACGTGCTGGAATCAAGGCCGGGAGGTGAGGGAGCAATTCTCGCGAAAACAATTAAGAAACACGGAAAACCAGCCACCATGGCACCCGACCTTTCAGCACACATACTCTGCGGTCGCGTGGACTGCGTGGTTGTTGGCACAGACGCGGTGTATGAACGCGGATTTGTGAATAAGCTCGGAACAGGCCTTCTAACCCACCTGTGCGCAGCCTACTCTAAGCCCATCTACGCCATCACCACAAAGTGGAAAGTCGCAGAAGCCAGTAGGAGTGGGGATAGGGCTGGCCTGCGTAGCGGCTATAACAGCGTGTTCGAGTGGGTTGATAGCAGTGAGCTCGGCTCATACATCTCCGAACTTGGAACGTTGGAGCCACGTGGAGCGTACAAGAGACTACTCAAAGAGCTCAAAGCAAAAACCTAGCAAGCCTATACTCGAAGACTGCGTAAGACGAAATCTACCCCCTTTATACTATAACAGATTTAAACAATTATACCATATACTGATGTCTCTAAATACATGAAGACTTTTAAACTTTATCTATGGCTTTTAGACTATGCCTACTTATCTAGTTAGTTTAAGCTCAATTTCAAACATATAGAACATCTTTCTTTTTAATATGCAAAATCTTTATCATACCGCTCATTAATATTGTTACACGAGCCGTAATCTTGGGTAGGTAGTAAGCTAATGAAGTTTGATGATATATTCGAGGACGCCGTAGAGGAGGCGTTCTCAACCTATGGCCTCGTGGGCCCAGTAATGATTAAGGACATAGAAGCCAGAACAGGTATCAAGGTCTCAAAGTGGTGGAAAAAACCAGAAAAAATAGAGCAAGTGATACTACTCACATACGGGCAGGGTGGCAGGGCGATCACTTCAAACATAGTGAGTAGACTATTAGACAGACTACCACTACGCCCACAGGTGTCCGACGGAAGCTTCAGCCAAGTCATCAACCAAATCATAGACCAACTCAAAAAGTCAAAACAGATGTGAACTACCCCGTCTCACGAGGCGGACGGGGCTTCCCGCATCACAGCCCCACCACGCCTCCCCTTCTTTAACCCCAAGGAGGGTTGGTGGGGGAGGTATTGGGCCAAGCTCCACAGGAACCCCTAGAGGGTGGCACCCCCCCCGACCTCTTCAGAAGAACCAAGGGAGCATTCAGGTCCCGATCCAGAGTGAACCCACAGTGGGGGCAGCGGAAAACCCTATCTTTCAGCGTTAAATCCCGGTTGACTCCACCGCACGCACCGGAAGCTTTCACGCGCGGGAGGCGTTATAGGCTCGCACCGCCAAAACCCGTTTTACCCCGCTTCCCGAACACCCACTCCAAGCACCCTCTGAGCCCGGAGAGGGAGGCATCGTAAACTCTACGCTTCCTCGACCTAGCTCCACCCCTCTCGATAAAACCCATAGTGTCCAAGTCCTCCAAAATCAGCACGCCGTACCCCTCTGCGAGTAGAACACCAAGCTTGAAAAAGAGGCCACACCTAAAACCCTTTAAGCGCTCGCACCCTTTAGCGANCCTTTTCCTGGTTTTAAACCAGTTTTTCGAAAGAAACATCCTTTTTGGAAAGCTTCTTGTGCAGCCCCCTAATTTTCTCCAGGAAGCGCTCAAGCGGCTTAGGGTTCCCAAGGAAGCGGCCATCGGTCGGAGAGCGTGACAAGCCTCGCTATCCCCAGGTCCACACCCACAGCTTTCCCGGGTTGCCCCAGTGTTTTCTCCAACTCGCTTTCGGATTCCCCCACCAAGAAGACCACGCAGATTACACCAGAGGAGTACAATTTAACGTAAACTTGGGATACCCGCTCCAAGGGAAAATCCCTGTGTAACACTAGTGTGAAGAAGCCGATCCTACTCAGCCGCAAACGAGCTTTCTACTTGTTTTTCCCGCCCTACTTGTCTTGTATCAGAAAGCCTCCAGCCCGATTGAGGGTAAACCAGGGAGAGGTGCTTGTGTGGCTTCTTTTCCTTCGGCTTGTTTGAGAGCCCATCAAGAAGGCGCTCCCGCGCCCGGTAGAACCTCTCAGCAACCTGCTGCGCAACCTGTGAGTGTAGCACCTGGAACTCTGGGTTCCGCCTCCTCAGCTCCAAGGCGAGCTGCCAAAGCTCATTTATACCCAGTGTATGCTTGTTCTCCTCATACTCTTCCTTTTCTACGTGTAGGAGCGTGTTGTAGAGCTTGCAGGCAACCTCTAACTGGGTCTTTAACACCCTCGTCGTTGTCTTTGAAGCATACGCCCTGTATCGGTAGGCTCCCACACGCACTGCAGGCTAATCCTTTCTCCACGAGTATTTATACCTTTATCACCACAGGGAGGAAGGAGGGGAGGGGGGAAGTGTATTCATCCCCTTCCGCCCTCACCGGTGAACCCAAAATCCATGTGTGGGTTACAATTAGCGCTAAGCGCTAATTTGGGTCCACCGTCACGGACGGGGTCTTCGCCTAAAGAGAAAGCTAACAAAAGGGTCAGAGCCTTAAGCAGGCCGACTAGGGAAACCCCCATGTCATCAAGGGAGACCAACCCACAGAACAAGTAGATGTGGCAGATCGCCTTTACGCCTAATTGTAGATTCAAGTCTACCACGTGGGGAGGTTTTCATCTTCTACAAAGCGACGCCCAAGCACCCATCGGCTCAGGCTATAAGGACACCTATTTACTCTCAGGGGAACACCTACGCACACAGTTTTTCCTATGCGACACGCTGGAGAAGAATACGGATTTGACGCTCAACTCGATAGTACACCAACGCTTTTAATCCCCCAAACCACCAATTTTAACGGTATGCCAACACATCACGCACTGAGCGCAACAATCATTAACGCTTCGCCTCATGAAGGCACAACTCTTCAGATATCATCCAAGGTCGCTCAACTATTAGCCAGCAAGGGATTCGGGGTGCGTGTCCTCGATCTCTACAGGCTCAACATAGGCGAATGCCTCGGCTGCTTCTCAGTGGCTCCAGAGAGGTGCACCTATCCATGCGTGGTGTCAGATGACATGGACGCGGTGTACAGGGCGCTGATAGACTCCCACGCAGCCATATTCGTCACCCCCACATACTGGGTAAACGTCCCCGGAAAACTCAAAAACCTAGTGGATAGGCTGACTTCACTCGAAAACAACGGCTTCCTACTCGAGGGGCTCATCGCTGCGGTGATAGCTATAAACCATGTTAACGGCGGCTGGGAAGCCGCATCCTGGCTCGCGGGTGTGCTCAACATGATGGGTGCGCTCATACCTCCCTACGGCATACAAGTATTCTACCCAGGAAGCGTTCAAAACCGCTTGGAGCAATGTCTGGGAGAGTCGGCCAAAGAGTATTGGGATGAAAGGGATCTAGTCACCCTAACGGACAACATCGCCCACCTCTGCAGTCTTAAGATACGGGAGCACAACTTCGGATTTAGGAGAAGAGTTAGTCAAACACACTAGCAGGGTTAGTATCCGCTGAATATTCGCTTCTGGCTGACGCTATGGGATAGCCGATGCGGTTGACCAAACCTTTTTGAAGGTTTCACGTAGGGAAGAGGCGAATGCGTGATCCTTTACGTACACCGCGACCACGGGCACACTGTGAGTCGAGCTGGGGTCGGGTAAGCCTATAATCACGTCGTCCTTGTCGGTGACCATCGTGTCCAGTAGGACGCCAGCCGTGAGCCTAACTTGGGCTCCGAGCGCCTCCATCAGCTCCAAGTCTTCCCGCTCAAGCTTCACATGGAGAGGTATTAGAGCCATGATTTCCAGTTGTTGACCTGAACCAACAGCACCCTTCACCGCCCCCCTAAAGTACACCCTCGCCTCCAAGGCCTTATTAAGTGTGAGCAACACCTGAGTGGATTTCGGTAGAACCTGGTAGAGCAACGCCACAACCTGCTCGAAACCCCTGAGAATCACGGGCTCCCTTAGAGGGTGTTCACCCCCCACCTTAAGAGAATCTATGAGGGTCATCTGGGCTTGAAGCCTTCTTGAATCCTCTTCTTCGAAGGCAGCTCTTAGAGCAGCCCTCCTAGCTGGGAGGGCCACCTCTGGACTGATTGCTTGCAACTCGCCACCAGAGTTCCTCACGAAGCCCTTGGATTCAAGCGACCTAACAACATCATACACCCGCGGCTTAGGTATCTTGGCTGCACTGCTCACTTCGCCCAAACTCATATGCTTCTTAAGCAGGGCAATATAGACCCTTGCCTCATACTGGTTTAACCCAAAAAACCTCTTCAACAGCTCAGCCTCATCCAGCGGAGCCCCAGCCAAACAGCCCACCGCTAAAGCATCACGTAAACCGTGTCATCTCGAATAGACACGGGGTGTGAGCTGAGCACATTCTCAGTGGGTGAACCCGGCAGAGGCTTCCCACTCGTCACGTCGAACACCGCCTGATGATACGAGCAGTAAAGATATTTACCAGACATCTGCCCGAATTCAAGCGGACCCTGCTCATGGGGGCATAGACCATCGAAGCAGTAGAGTTTCCCTTCATATTCAACCAGCACGTAGCGCTTACCCCTATAGCGAAAAGGCTTAATAACGCCGGGTTTTACCTCCGATCTCCTAGCAACGGACACGTATCCGTCCATTTAGAATAATTTACGCACACACCAAGAAAAGCGTTTCGCGTAAAAGGTGACGCCCTTTAATTATATTGCTTATCACTCTTGAAGATCCAAAGCGTGTGTATAAGCTCCGTTTGGCACATTGCTCACACTATGAAGGAGTGTCATCAAGAGCTTGGAGAAATCACGGGAGGTAGGGATTCTTAGGTTAGGTCGAGCTGAACGAATTCGTCTGGGTTAGCGAGCAAGCCAAGTTGCAGCATTTCATACACCATCTGCGCCACCTGCCCAGCAATCTCCTCGATCGGAACACCCAAACGCTCCGCCAACACACCCACAACTTCCCCCACACTCTTGGAGCCATCACACAGCTCCCAGACAGCTTTTACATCGTCGGACACCTTGTATGCTTCCCCACGCTTGTTCACAAGAAGATTAGAGCCGTCGGGTGCACTCCTCGAAGAGCCTGACCTGATGGGTTTAAGCTCTAAGGGCACACTCGGCTCTTGGGGTCTATCGAATCCCAGCTGTTTTTTGGCTTCATCCGACATCCTTTCAGGCGTCCAAGGCGGATCCCACACTATATCAACCTGAGCACTATCGACGCCGGGTACCTGTAGGAGCTGCCTTTCAACCTCCTCTTTGAGGAAAGCGTGAGCTGGGCAGCCCTGAGCCGTGAGAGTCATCTTAACGAAGACACTTCCACCATCTATCTTAAGGTCATATATTAAGCCAAGATCGACTATGTTAACAGGGATCTCAGGATCATAGCAGTTTCTAAGAGCCTCCAAAACCCTTTCTTTTTCAACCATAACAGATATACTCACCAGCCATCTATATTCGTTTTGGTGAGCAGCTAATCCTAGGAAGACTAATCGGTGGGTTGGATGTAAACTACACATGCGGATTCTCAACATCGGTATAGCGGCTAGTAGTGAGGATTCCAATAAGAGGGTTGCTCAGAGGTTTGTGTCTAACCTCAACCGCGAAGTCAGACTCTTCTTGGGCGGATATTGGGGCCTCATGAGAGACGTCGCGGACGCGGCCTCGGAGAGGGGGATAACCGTGGTGTTCCTCCTACCACTGAACCCCAAGGTATCACCCCCTCGCAGACCAGAGTTCATAGCAATCGACACAGGCATGGAGTATAGGGCGAGGAGTGTACTAATCTGCAGGAGCAGCGACGTGCTCGTGACGCTGGGAGGCGAAGCTGGAACCATAATCGAGGCGTATATGGGGTACGCCATGGGTAAACCCGTGGTCGTCCTAATCAACACTGGCCACTCATCTGATAAACTCGAGCTAATGGGTGAACAGCTCGATAACAGGGGGACATCGAAACTCTACTACACGAAGAACCCAAGCAATGCGGCCAAACTCGCACTCGCCTTGGCCAAAGAGCCCACTTCGAGGAGCCAGAGCCACACGCACGGCTGAAGAAGCCCAGAAAGCAGGCACCCGAAGATATTAGCTTGGTTGAGTAAGCTTTAAAGCCCGAATTAGCGATACTCAATAATGCGCAAATGCAGCCTGTGCGGCGCCAAGAACCCCGACTCAGCCGTCTCGTGCACCAACTGCGGTGCACCACTATATATTCAGCAAGAGGAGCAGACTTATCAGCAACAGACCTATACTGCTTCAAGCCAAGGTGGGACACCCGCTGAAGCTCAGAATCCCCCACAGGGGGTGACCCAGGGTGCTAACACGCCGGTGGCCGTTGTAGACTTCAAGCGTGGGTTGCCGATTATGGGTATACTCAGCACGTTGGTTTTCATAGTCATCGTAGCGATCAGCTCTCTTTCCAGTGGGGGGCTGAGCTACCCACTCCTCGCGTTTGTATTCATACTTGTAGCCGCCACCCTCATAAACGCGTTGGGGAGAAACAGGTCTGGTCTTGCTAGGATCAGATATGAGTTCTACCCCGACTCTATGAAGGTTGAGTATGGCAGGGGCTCAACTTCGGTACCCTACACTGAGTTTGAAGACCTAAGGTTAAGGGGGGGCAGAATAATAGTGGATCTCAAACCCGGCTCACAGATGAGGAGGATAATAGTCCCCCAAAACCCACCGGTGAGTGGGGGATCCACCACCCTTTACGAATGGCTCAACTCGAAGATCAAGGCGGAAGAGAACTCTGAGGGGGATTCGGCTGACCAAGCTGAGCCGTCGGCGCCTGTGAACCCAGGCGCGCCACCTGCTCCCTGAGCTTCACAAGCCTCTGCTTGGCTAAACCAATCTTCTCGCCGAGCTTATCCAAACTCACCCTCTGAGATTCAAGCGCCTCCCTGAAACGTTTGAGCTCGTTGACGCGCTCTGCCAGTTCTGCGTCCTGTTGGGGTAGACTCTGGGTGAGGAATTCGGCCATGGGTGTTTGAACTTCGACAACCCTCCGGTATGCTTCCTGAACGCGCTGGGTTAGAGAGGAGAACCTGTTTTCCTCCTTTAATATCTCTTGTAAACCCGACTCAAGCAGGGAGGAGAGCTCCGGTATAAGACCAGCCGCCAAGCTCTGGGAGAGTGACCCCTTCTCTATAGCCGTAAAGAGGTCGTCAAGCAAATCCGGCCTAAGCCTCCTCATTACCTCATCCACACGATTGGAGATATCCGCACTCTGAGTCTGGGCCGACGCTGGAAGATCAGAGTCCACCTTAAGCGACTTCAACATTAAATCGAGCACGTCGGGTTTACCAGTGACCGGTGTAAGAATCCTCCTAATAGACACAATATAGATTAGCGCATCAGAATAATGAACTTTACCCAAGACACCACGTAAGCACCGACGCAGAGCGATGTGCCACCAATAATCAATCAGTCCTACCAAATAGCACTAGGAAGTAAATCTTGCTAAGGAGCCTTAGAAAACGCCTATTCCTAGTCGAAAAGTAGAGTCTTGTTGCCTTAACAGTCACACCGTTAGTGAGCTCGCGTAGAACACCCGCATAATCCTCCCTTAACTTGATCAGCCTCTTCCCATTCACAAAAGAGACCCTGAGAGCCACCAGATCCGCCAACATCGTGATGAGGGCTCTCATAGGCGGAATCCTCGAATCACCGGGCATACGCTTATCTCTCCACAACACATCCAGAACCTTTATGTGGACACCCATCCTCTTTACTTGAACTATCAGCTCGGCGTCGAAGAAGAACCCGTCGGTCCTAACTTGGTCGATGAGCCTATTCGCTATATCTATGCGAATCGCTTTAAACCCCACTTGGTGATCGCTCACACCAGTCCTAAAGAAGGCCCTAACCAAGCCGTTGAACCCCAAACTCAGAACCCTCCTACTAAGACCGTATGATCCACCCTCAAGGTAAACCCTCTTAGCGACAACGAGGCCGTAGCCACGCTCAACAAGTCTAACCATCTCAGCTATCCTGCCAACCTCGACTGGTAGATCCGCGTCTAGGAACACCACGATCTGGCCCCTTGCAAGCCTCAAACCATTCCTAAGCGACCCCCCCTTACCCATGCGTGTTGAGAACTCGGCAACACGGATCTTACCATCGCACTTCTCAGCGTATCTAAGCGCCTCCTCAACGGTTCCATCACAGCTATGGTCATCCAAGACTATTATTTCATAGCTCAAGTTACCCGTCGCTTGAAGCTCACGGCTTACCGTTTCAAGCGTTGAACTGATTGAATCTTTCTCCTTATACGTAGGTATAAGCACCGAAATCCTCGGAGAGTAACCATTATCACGCATTGATTTCACCAGCCGTAATCCAGATCATCCATGTTTCACCAAGCAACCCAACGACATGCGAAGAGGCTTTGTGATTCTGTAGGAGTACCATAAGCCTAACCCCGCTCAACTTATGAATCAATTAGACCTTTAAATATTTTGCTCTATACAATCACCCTCGGTATGGCTGTATCATTTGATCGTCAAGCAGCGTATGCGCGCTTAAAGGTTTAGCGATATATTTATACCTGCTCAAGCTTAATAGTACAGCTTGAACGCTAAATCAATCTCTATCTTAAGTCAGATAGCTGACGTCATAACGCTAATACTCGTAGTGGTCATGCTCGTCGGGATAGTTCTAGGCATTTATAAGACCATTATAGACGTCAAGCAGATATACTATGCTACCTCGTTCGACATTGGCGCAAAGAACTTCGTTGTGGACACACTTACAATATTCGTAATACTCGAACTCATGCTGGGCTTCATGCAGTACCACGGGCAAAGAAGAATATCCCCACTCTACATCCTCGACGCGGGTCTCTTCTTTGTGACTAGGGAGCTCATGATTGAACTCTACGCGGGAAACATCTCTCCACTCACACTCATCTCATTCGGAGTAGTGATAGCCGCAGTAGGCTACACACGTGTGCTGCTAACCCAAAGAGTAGAGACGCGAATAAATGACTAAACCGACCTTTTTACCACCCTAAACGATAAACAAAAACAGTTCTAGAATACGTGCACCGCTTAAGCCGAATTTTGAGCCCACCCTAAAGAGAGAGGATTTCCGCACCCTTAACCTCATATTAGTAAAGGGGAACCTAAAACTTCTGACGGCGTTTTTATCTATCCGAAGTGTGGCTGGGCAGCGGACCGCGACTATAACGCTTCTCTAAATATTCCCCGTGGGGGATCGGGACTCCCCTGAGAGACCGTAGATAGGAGGACTCTACTATACACTCCCCTTATCCAAGGGGGTATCGCAGGCTTCTGGAGGAAGCAGAAATCCCGACCCCAGCGCGAGGAGGACACGCCCCCCTCGTAAGGGGCTGGGGAGTTCACACAGGACTCGTATTTACACTTAGCTCCCCTTCTTCCTACGGGCGGAGTCTCCTTTGAGCAAAGATTAAGCATGGGGCCAAGCGAGGTGTTGAAGCCATTATACTGGTACGCAGGGGTACAGCGGCATAGCCATATCGTAGTGAAACCCTCTTACTGTTTTTGCTCAATGAGTTCCAACCATATCCCGTTAGGATCCTTGATAAACGCTATACGGCTTGAGCCCAGCGTGTAGGGTTCCTTTGCTATTTCGACGCCCAGTTCTTTCATGCGCCTTACGGTTTGATCTAAATCCTCCACTCCGAAGGCTATATGGTCGAGTTGGTCACCCTCTGAGTAATCCGTTTTGCCACGCCACCACGTAAGCTCTATCCTGTGATCAGTGTTAGGAGCCCCGAGGAAGGCTATCTCAGCGTTGTTCTGCTTAATCTCCCTCCTAGCCAGAAGCGTTAGACCGAGCTTTTCTGTGTAAAAACGTATGCTTTCATCCATGTCTTTCACAGTTATAGAAGTGTGGAGCAGACGCAAACCAGCCCACCACGTAAGAAGAGGGAAGAGGGCACACTCAAGCTTAACTATCACCAACAAACCGTTTTAGATAATTATACGTATCATTCACCTCTTTCAGAATGTAGTCGCTAAAACCCTTATCTCGGAGAACACGCGCGTTATCAGGGTTCACCGCACTGATCTTCTCCAATGTATTCTCAGGATGACCCAAGTAGTGATCCACAACCCTCCAATGGTGAATGAGCACCCGCCTAGTCATGGGGGCAACAAGCGGGTTCTCAAAGTACAGCTTCTTCACCCCATCAGGTAATAGCTTAACCCCTTCTTTAACCCACATCCTAATGGCTTCTGGGGTTATGGATCTAAAACCCGCCTCAACAAGCTTCTCGGCATAACCATCCCTACTGATAAGCGTCTGCAAAAAGACCGTAATCCTTTTCACAGAATCCTGACTCAACCCACCCCACCAAAACATCTATGACCCACATAAGTTATAAGCGTGAAACACGGAGATCCCACCTCCCATTCCATCCCATTCCTCCCCCATCCCAGCCCTAAGCAGTAACCCAAAATTCTCTTAAGGCGACACACGCCGAGCGCAGACCTTGGGTCCACCCTAAGGAGCCAGGTTTATCGGTTCTTCCACCATAATACCAAGTCTGACATACTCTCCTCCCTAAAGGTCACAGCTTTCTCGCTCATAAGAGTGTATAGGGTGTACACGTTGAGAGATGGTGGGAGTGAAGCTTAATTTTTTGTATAAAGTGTGTGAGCCATGTTTAAGCCTGAAGATCTCTTTGAGATAGTTTCCATTGAAGACTTCGCTGTTCAGAATGGGCGTGTCGCCGTCGTGTGCTATGAGAATCAGCCGGTGGCCAGGATACTTACTGGGTTTGGGGATGGCTGGCTGGATTCGTCGGAAAAGCTGAATCTCGGCGAGCTGTTCGCTGAATCGGTTAGATGGTCTCCGGGGGGCCAACTTCTTGTGGAGGCCGATAGGGGCGGAGCTGAGAGGAGGTCGGTTTATATCTATGAGAATGGATCCCTTACACCTCTCCTAGCGGACGGATACGACAACGTTGACTATACGCCTTCACCTGACGGCAAACTGGCCGCCTTCGTATCCAATAGGGAAGGTGAAACAATGCACCTATACCTCCACGACTCGCAGAACATCACAAGGATTAGTCTAGGGAGCCTGCCGGTCGAAGGCTTCACTTGGTCGCCCGATTCAAGGTTCATAGTGTTTTCTCAGGGCGTCTACGACAACGACCTCTGGGTGCACGACACAAACACTGGGCGAACCAATAGGCTACTAGGACTGCGTTCAAGCGAGCAAAACGTGTACGAGGACGGTTGGGGTGCGGGAGGGCTTCTAGTGGCATCCAATCACGCAGATCGCTACCAAGTAGGTGTTATAACGTACGAGAAAATTAGAGCTGTATGCGAGGGCGCGGCCGCCATCAGTGATGCTAGCGATATTGACTGGCTCACACACACAGACTGGGATGTGGTGGGAGCGGCGTGGTATCGTCAAGACCTAGTATATGTGGAGAACGTTGACGGCGACCACACCCTGAGAGTCGGCAGAAACAAGGTTTTAGAGGGTGGAGTCATCGGGGGCGTAAAGGTTTCAGAAGACAAAATCTACTTCACGCGATCCACCCACGATAGGGACTACGAATTATACGCAGCGGATGCTACGTATAGTGTGAGTAGGCTAACGAACTCTTTGGGGAACATCAACGCCGAATTCACAAAGCCAAGACACATTGAATATGAGAGTGGTAACCTCAAGATACACGCACTACTCTACGAGTCTGGGGGGCATAGGGGGGCGGTGTACATACACGGTGGACCAGACTACCAAACCATGAACAGCTTTAACCCCACAATACAGCTACTCGTACAGAGAGGCTTCAGTGTGATAGCACCAAACTATAGAGGCTCCACGGGGTATGGGAGACGTTTCAACCACCTCAACGATGGGGACCTAGGCGGGGGAGACCTCGAGGATGTTATCCAGGCAAAAAGGGTGTTGGGAGCCAAGCGGGTGGCTGTGCTGGGCGCAAGCTACGGTGGGTACCTCACAATGATGTGTGTTACCAAGTTCCCAGAAGAGTGGTGCTCGGCGGTGGCCATAGTCCCCTTTGTCAACTGGTTCACGGAGAAACAGCACGAAAGAGAGGTGTTGAAGCAGTACGACGAACTCAAAATGGGTTCGGACGAACAACTACTCAGGGAGAGGTCGCCCATCTACAGCGTAGACAAGATAAGGGCTCCGCTTCTCTTGCTAGCCGGCGAAAACGACCCGCGCTGCCCAGCTGAGGAGACCATTCAAGTCGTAGAGAAACTCAGGGGGTTAAGCGTTAAGGTAGAGTATAAAGTGTACAGCGGGGAAGGCCATGGTTTCGCGAAGAAGGAGAACTGGGTTGACAGCTTAAAGAGAACAGTGGACTTCTTGGATGCGAACTGCGTATAGTTACTGCAGCAGTGACCTCGCGAAGAATCTGAGCGTCTGATCCCAAGCCTGCTTCGCGGCTGCTTCGCGATAATTCACGGGGTTCGTGTCATTAAAGAAGGCGTGCGGCGCCCCTGGATAGATACGCATCTCAAAGTCCTTCTCGTATTTAACCATTGCTCCAACAAGCTCGCTAAGACCCGCGTTAATCCTGTGGTCAAGGCCGCCGTAGATTCCGAGCACGGGTCCTTTTATGCCTGCAACCCGATCTATGGGTGATGGATTCTCGCCGTAGAAGATCACGCAAGCATTGGTCTGACCAGTACATGCGAGCTTCGCAGACATGCCCCCACCGAAGCAGAACCCCACGCTCCCAATCCTGTCACCCTTAACAAAACTCTTTGTCTTAAGATACTCGACGGCGGCCAGGAGCTCCTCTGTGAGCTTATGCGTTGGGAGAGAAAAGATTACACCCATCAGGCTCTGCACGACCCTCCTCCTCTCTTCTGGGAGCTTTTCAAGCTGCTGTCTAGCGTAGTCCATATCCCTCTGCCTCTCTGGTGGTATGCTCAAAAAGAACTGCATGGTCACCCTAATGTTCTCCTCCGAAAGCATTTCCTTCGGCACATGACCGCTCGAGAATAGGTGTGGGGCGAGTGCGACATAGCCCTGCCTTGCGAATCTGTCAGCCACATCCCTAATATGATTGTTTAGACCCCAGATCTCGTGGATCACTATCACCGCTGGTCTAGCCTCGTTATCGTCGGGCCTCGACATGTACGCCTGAATTGGCCCAGCTCTCCCAGCATAGCTTAGAGCCTCAGTCTTAATACTGTAGTTCAAACGCGATTCACCTAAGAAGTATTTAGAACCCTAAATATTAGGGTTTTTACATTCTATCGAGTTGGGGTTTCCAACTGACGGTGTCCGGGTTAGGGGTTGGCGGGCGCCGTGGTAGCCAAGCGTGGTGAACACTTATCCGGACACTATCTTCCAACTGACGCAAACTCTTAAAAGACGCAGCCCCTATGCTCAAGCGTTTTAGCCGAGATGATGAGCTCAAACCCCTATGACTGCCTTGAAGCTTTCAACCCGAGCGTGTACCTCTCCCTAGCGTTTCTCTTCGGTATAGCCGCACAGTTCAGGGCTATGGGTGGGTACTCGTTTCTACGAAAGATGCTTTCAACTCTGGGCTCAAAGATCGGCGTCGTATATGCTGTGGCGCTCATCACCTCAGTGGTCTCCCCGTTTATACTCAACGATGTGTTAATACTCATCCTTACACCCGTGCTCGTAAAAATATCTAGGGAAAGCGGGATAGGTATAGCCCCCCTTGTGGTGGCCGAGGTGACTTACACTAACATATCAAGCGCACTAACACCCCTTGGTAACCCTCAGAACATCCTCCTCTGGGAGTACTCGGGTCTCTCAGCCATCACATTCGTGGAGCTCACGTGGAGGCCTCTAATCCTATCCCTAGCACTCACAAGTTTAGCAATCTACCCCACTACGAAACATATTGGGAAAACACGGATTAAAGTGGATAACGAGTTCAATCTGAGGCCAGCCGTATATCTCTTCACGGTTGCATCACTCGTGTTCGCATTAAACCTCCTCAAGACCCCAAGCGTAGTGTCTCTCGCAACCTCCTTCTTTCTAGGCTTCGCATTCACAGCCAGATCTCTCGGAACCTTTAGACGCGAGTTCGACGTGAGAAGCCTCCTCACACTCTACCTCCTCATAACCAGCGTGAGCGTAGCATCAATATTCCTAGAGGGATACATGAGGCCATACGTAGAGTCTGCCGCAACAGGACAGCAACCCTACTCCGCGGCCTTCATGCTCATCGTGTCCAACATAATAAGCAATGTGCCCGCGACGCAGCTCGTGCTAACCGTGGGAAGCGTACCACCCACTGTGGCTCCAAAGCTAGCGGTTGAAGCAGGGCTCGCCGGCAACATTGACCCCATAGGCTCACTCGCAAACCTCCTTGCACTCAACATCATGAGGCAGGGGGGACTACCGATCAAAAAAACCATCATACTTCAACTACTTATAGGGATAGTATCCTTCCTACCAGCCTTCATAGCCTGATGTAAAACAATTGCGATGTGGGATCTCGCTGGTAGCCAACTATCCGTGAACTGCCGACTTGAGCTTGGCGTACTTCTCACTACTCAAGAGCTCTTCGATCTTCTGCCTTGTAGCGGAAACACCCGCCCTCTGACCAGTCAACACGTGCTCAACCCTACCATCATCATACTCAAAGAACACTTGAGGTATCACATAGTCCTCCGACCACTCACCGAACTCCTTCACAAGTCTATCGGCAACCTTCACCTGCTCTGGATTGTCTATGTCATACAGCTCGAGTTTAGCCCCAAGCTCCGAACTCGCCTTCTTCATAGCTTCCAGCGTCAGGGGATTGCAGTGTGGGCACCACTTTGCGTACACAACCTTAACGGAAACAACACGACTCATATATAGCCATCACGCAAAAGGGGAAAATAAACCTCATCTATAACTCAGACAACACATCGCGTTAGACTTCATTTCGAAGCGACCTGTACCCCCTATTATAGTATATGAGGGGGTCAACTTCAGAGGAACCTTCACCTCCCCCCACCACCCGCCCCAGCACCAACGCGTGGTCAACAACTTCAAACACGTCGTACAGGGCCGCTTCAACATAGCCGCAAACCCCCTCAATTAGAGGTGACCTAGTGCTTCCCCTAGTGAAACTCACACCCCTAAACCTTTCATCGGAATCCAAGCTAGGGTCAGCGAATCGCTCCGCTATCCACTTCTGCCCCTCCGACAGTATGTTCACGGCGAAGACACCACTCTCCCTAATACGCGTGTAAGTCCTACCGCTAAGAGAGAGGGACACCAAGACGAGCGGTGGGTTAAGCGATACACTAAGAAACGCCTGCGCAGTAGAGCCGTGAACCCAACCGTCCCCCGCGGTGGTGACAACCACAACACCAGACGCAAATCGCCGCATAATCGAGCGATAAGCATCCTGCTCTATGACCCTAAACGTACCAGATGAACTCATAGCACCCGCTTAATTCAGCCTCCAAACAAAATATAAACCCAGCAAACCAGTACCCAAAACTCTTTAAGAAGTAAAAAGCGAAAGATCATCAAAAAACAGGTCTTATGGAGAAGAGTTTACCGGGACATGCTGTACAAAGTCCGCAGGGCTAAAACCCAGTGCGGCTAAAACCATCCCTTCTTCTTTATTGCACCCTTAACCTTTTGGAGTGTTTCCGGCGGTATTTCGGTCATGTTGTGTGCTTCCTTGGCGTGCTGAGCTATTTTCTGCATCAGCTCGTCTTGAGTCTTGGCCTCCGCGGAGAAGCCACACTGCATGCCTATATCCTTACACGCAAACTCATATTTAGCCATATCATTCACTTTATGAGATTCGCGGAGGCGTATAAACCTTTTCCAACACAGATATAGGTGATCACAACGCCCATCCACCGCGTAATGAGAAGCCAACGTCTACCCTCCATGGACCGCACATGCGTAGCACACTTGATATTCACACAGGGCTTGGTAACAAGCCACCACACGCATTCGCGCCACGCTAGAAAATAGGAAGGCTCCAGCCTTAAGGCATCTAGAAACTTTACACCCCTAAAACACTTCAAAGTTCTAGACAGTGTTACGGATAGAGAGAAGAATTTGGCTGCCAAGTGTAAGCCTCGTTACACTTGTACCACCATAATTTTAGAGTCTTTATGGTCTAGTTTTCAGGCAGTTCAGTAAGGGTTAGTGTTTAAGGGGGTTAAGGGGGCGGAAGTCCCCTCCCGCTTCATAATTAGGGAGACGGTGGTTCACTGAGCTATAGCTTTAAGAGCAAACTATTCCGTGCTCACAGACGAAGAAGGGTTTGAGGTTCCCAGCGGACTTATCCACGGCGACATCTCAAGCCCACTTCAGGGCGTCTACCTCCCCCACAGACCCGCACCTTTCGTTAAGCCACAAGCTAGACCCCCTGTCCTTTATCTCTATCCATCCCTCTTCGGCTTGCACTTAGCAGACTCCCCGGGCTGGGAAACACACCCAAAACCCTTTAGCGCGTTTGTGTACTCACACTTAGCTCCCCTCCTTTCTACGGATGGGGTCTCTGGCGGTGAACTACCGCCCTCACGGAGTGGGTCTTCCCTCGTGATAAAGATGGGTTTTGACCCACTGCTAAGGGGGTGGCACAAGCGTACCCTAGGCATTGCACATCAACCCTATTTATGGGATATGAAATATCACAAGGCGTGTACCGCTTAATTCAACCACCTATTTACCGGGTTAATTATGTGATTGATTGCAAGAAAGATTCGCGAAGCTGCTTTAGAGGTCATGTACAACCGGGTCTGAGCGGCGAATTGGGCTCTAAACGAGAATGCCTTGGGCTGGCTGGATGCGGACCAGCTACATGTTAGACGTATCTGAGGCGTTCCACATGAGGAGGGTGGGAGCCATAGTCAACGTGGGAAGCACGTCCCACCCCTACTACCTCTCACTCATCCTTGAAGGTGTATGGGGCTTCCCATCCGTCGAATTCGAAGAGTGGGCTCTGCTTGAAAACGATACACCCATACTCTTATTCCTCGAGCACCGGGGAACGCGTGGGGTATGGGCTGCGGCACAAGTGGTTGAAAAGTTTCCAAACACGTTCCCCGTGAGCTACTGGTTCAAAAACCCCTACTCTCGCCCATTCCAGTTCAGGTTGAGATACACTTTACCGGAGCGTGTAGACCACGAATCCCTCGACGCCGTCAAACCCGTCACCATACCTGAACTCCGCGATAGAGGATTTAGCAAGCGTGGTGGGTGGGAGATAGCTGTTTTCGCGGATAGATACCCAAACCGATACGAGGTTTTCGAAGCCATAAAATCTGCTTTACTTGAAAGGAATTCTTCAGGAAAATCCACTATTCCAAGCTAACACTCCCTCACTTTGAAGAACCTATGATCCCCCTCTGTTGTTTATGATTAGGCTGAATGTCCACTTATCAACTCCTCACATACAAAGCTTTTATACTGGGTTAATGTTCAAGCATCGTGCAGCATCTTAAGAGCAAGCGGTATAAATTCATAGCCGATCCGGGTGATGTTAGACTCGGTGAGAGGCTTGGGTCGGATGGCTCTAGAGCCGACGTGGTTATAGTGGGCGCCCCATGGGATGGTGCCGTGGGCACCAGGCCGGGTAGCAGGCTTGCCCCCTCAAAGATTAGGCAGAGCCTTTTTACGGCCCCCTATCAGGGGGGATTCACAATCAGTGATTGGGGGGATGTGAACACAGTTGTGGGTGATCACGAAGAAACATGGAGGCGAGTATCATCAGCGTGTATAGAGGCGCTTTCATCCTCATCCGAGCTTCTCCTGATTGGTGGGGATAGCACAGTTTCGTACTGCGCGTTCAAAGCACTGAGGAACCACACGCAGAGTAAGATAGCCTACGTCTCGCTAGACGCCCATCCAGATGTTAGATCTATAAGTGAAGGACTTACAAGCGGTCAAGTGGTACGCTGGGTTAGGGAGGTAGATAAACAAGCGAGCACGTGTGTTGTAGGTATAAGAAGACACTCGAATGCACCATACCTATTCAACGAGGCTGAATCGCTCGGCGTCAAGCTATATGACGTAGAGGAGGCGCTGGAGCCAGCATTCTTGGGGGAGCTTGAAAACCTAGTGGGTAACGCCACACTGCATCTTAGCATAAACATGGACGTAGTCGACCCAGCGTTCGCGCCCGGTGTAAACAGTCCCTCACCCGGTGGGTTCACTTCTAGAGAAGTCATAGGGCTCGTAGAAAAGATTGCAAAACGCTTTAAACCCCGAATAGTCGACCTTGTTGAATACACACCAGCATACGACCTCGGGGACATTACCGCAATGCTTGGCGCCACACTACTCGCTAAGTCGATATGGATACAAAAAGTATGAGACAAAATTAATATGGGTTATAAACCATACTCTTCTGTGATAAACAGTGCGAAAAACTTCGCTTGCAGCTGGATTGATAATACTGGTATTAGTTGTTGGCATAGTGGGATACGCCGTCTACCCTTACATCGTGTCCACAAAGATCGACCAGCTACACGATGGGGCCACGGTGTACGTCTACGGAAAGGTGACGTCAAGCCGCTTCGCATTCGCCAACATCAGCTTGTTCCAAGTGAGTGATAACACAGGCTCAGTCTACGTAGCCTGGGATGGCGCCCTTCCAGCTACTGGCGCCCAAGTTCTCATCCATGGGGAAGTGGAGTCAATCCTCGGCGCCACCTATATAAAGGCAGACAGCGTAACGGTATGGTATTTCTAGGAATAGCTTCCAAAACCTCAAATTAAGCATGCCGATGACGGTCATCAGCGTACAAAACACTTTTTCATTTCTTACAGGTGATAGCGCAGAAAGACCACACCCCTCAGGAGGGGGAGATATGAGTAGCACTCGTAGACGAGTTCGTATAGTATATATACTCTGATGATAAATTCTGTAGGGAAAATGTCGCTCAGGGTTTTCATGTCCGATTCAGAGCTGGTCTATGCTGCGCCCACAGGGGGGGAACCACCCCATCTGGGAGAGCTCTTCGTGTTGAGAGGCAGCGATAGATCTGTTCTGCTGAAGGTGGTGGGTCACGGCTATGTGTCCACGATTAGAAACGAGCTGCTCGCAATGATGAGCAGGGATTGGGATAATGCCGAGCCAGTGCAGCTCACCTATAGCGGCTCGCCCACGACGTTCGTCGCAAAGCTAAAACCGCTAATCGAAAGAACCCCCAACACACTAAGACCCGTGAGGTCGGCGATTCCCCCGGGGACAGAGCTTCACAGGGCTAGGGGGGAGGATCTAGCATTTGTGCAGAGAAGCACCGGTCTTTTCTTGGGACATGTGAGGAGCGGGTACACAGTTTTACCAGTGGAGCTCAGACTCGACCCACTCAGAGTGGTCACAGAGCACGTTCTTGTTGCCGCAAGCACTGGGAGGGGTAAGAGCAACCTTTTGAAGGTGTTACTCTGGTCGCTTCTCGAGTCACCAAAGCTTGGAGTCTTCGTCGTAGACCCTCACAGGGAGTATTATTCGGCGCTCATAGACCACCCCCAAGCGCAGGAGAACCTCGTGTGTTTCAGCCCTAACCCCAAACCTGGAGAGGTGAAGCTTGCCATAAACACTAGGCTGATCAAGCCATACCATCTGAATGGTGTCATAAACCTCAGCGAACCTCAGGAGAGGGAGGCGTATCTACTCTATAAGGAGTATAATCAGGATTGGATTGAGCAACTCTTGGTGGGTGAGGGCTTGGAGTCTTCTGCGGGTCGTTTTGAAGAAGGTGACTTAGACCACGGCGCGCGTGTGGCGAGGGCTACGCTATCCAGGAAGCTCATGAGGCTTCTCTCGGTTAACAGTGAGTCATCCCGAGGCATATTCAGGCTTCCCAGCAGCGTCGAGAGAGGGGACGTTAACGGCTCAGACTTTCTTGAAAGGGTGTTTGAAGAGGTTGAGTCGAGGAAGGTTGTAGTGGTGGACACGAGTAACTTGAGTGAAGATGCAGAGCTTCTTGTGGGCAACATGGTTGCCTACATGATTCTAGATAGACACATGCGTATGAAGCAGGAAAACAGGCCTCTAACACCCGTGGGCTTCGTGCTTGAAGAAGCACCACGCGTGCTTGGTGTGGATGCACCTGAAAACGCGTATATGAAGCTAGCTCGTGAGGGGAGGAAATTCGGTATAGGGTTGGTTGCCGTGACACAGCTCATAAGCGTCATACCAGAGGAAATACTCGCCAACATGAACACAAAAATATACCTAGGGATGGCAAGTGGTAAGGAGAGAAGAGCAGCCATCGACAACGCCCTACACGACTTATCCGAGGAAGAGGACGAGCTACTCCGACTCGACGTGGGGGAGGCAATCGTGACGAGCACATCACTCGGGTTCCCAGTGCCCATTAGGATACCATTTATAGACGAGATAAAAAGGGTTGACGTCCCTAGACGTGTCAGACCGGGTGAAAAACTAGTATAGCCAGGTGTCTTTGTCTATGAAGGAAGTAAAGTTTGTACACGCATCAGACATACACGTGGGGGGATTCGCTGGCAGGGCTCTCCGTGTAAAAGAAGAAGAGACTTTAACCACGTTTGTGAATCGATGCATCGATGAGAAGGTGGATTTTGTTGTTTTAGCAGGCGACACGTTTGACAGCAACATCCCACCTATACGTGAGGCCATAATGTTCTCAAAGCAGATGAGGAAGCTTAAGGAAGCCGGGATAAGGGTTTACGCGGTTTACGGGAGCCATGATTACTCACCCACGAGGGATAGTCTCATCGAGCTACTTGAGGCGGATGGAGTCTTAACAGTGATAAACAACGAGGTGCAAGACCCCTCAGGTGTGTGGTTGAACGGTGTGCACGGGCTGGTGGGGGCAAAGGAGGTCTACCGCTTCGGTGAACCTGAGCTAGCAGCCAAGCACAAACCATCAATCTTTGTGTTCCACACCGCGGTTTACGAGGCAAACATGACACCCAAGGAGCTTAGTGTGCCAATAACAAACCTCCCACCTGGGTACACGTACTACGCGGCTGGTCACCTACACAAGAGAATCGAGCTAAGGAGTATGGAGGGTTCGCCGATAAACTATCCGGGACCACTATTCCTCGGCTGGAGCAAAGCCGACCTCGAAAACTACTTTAGAGGGTCGGATACAGGCTTCTACATAGTGGAGTTAGAGGGGGACGGTAACCCCCGATTCGAGTACGTGAGCCTTAGAGGCATTCGGGGCGGATTGGTTGAGGTTTCAGCGGAGGGTAGGTCGGCGGCTGAGGTGTCAGGCGACGTTGAGAGGAAGACATCCGAGCTAATAGGAAGCCTGCCCAGCGGCTCGGTTGTTCTCATCAAGATATCGGGGAGGCTTTCAACTGGAACAAGGGCTGAAGTTAGCATAGGGCTCGAGAAGCTCAGAAGGAAGCACGCTGAGTACGAATTTGAAATAAACGACAGACAACTCTCCGACCCGGAGGAAGTCGAGGTTGAGAGGGGTGAGCAGTTTGAGGAGAGGGCTATAACTAAGCTTGCAGCCGAGTTCCCCGTCAAGGTGGAGCCATCCTTCATCCAGCAACTCATCCACACACTTGGGGAGGAGCAACCTGAGGGGATGACAAAGGCTGACTACGAGGAAGCGCTACGCTCAAAGTGCGCCCAGCTATTAAGACACAAACTTGGAAACCGAGTCTTCGAATAGGGTGGGGACGCACACTGGGCTACATGGTAAAGAGAGTCAGGCTTGTGAACATAAGAAGTCACGCGGACACAACAGTTGAGTTCTCAACGGGCGTCAACCTGATAGAGGGCGACGTGGGCTCTGGTAAGACAACCATTCTGCAGAGCATAGAGTCCGCGCTCTTCGGCTACGAGATAAAGAACATGCTTAGAGTTGGTGAGAGCTCTGGTGAGATTAGTGTTGAATTCGACCCCCCTTTAAAGGTTGGTTGGAGGATCACACGTCAAGGTGTGCGTGGGGGTTACATAGTTCATGATGGGTCTAGGTCAGAGCTGGCCGCGGGGGAGATAAGAAGCTTCTTCGTGAAAAAATTCGGGTTGGGTGACAGCCCATCCCTCAGGAGTGAGCCAACCATATTCAGGCTGGCCGTGTATGTGCGCCAAGAAGAGCTGAAATCCATACTGAGGGGGGGTGCAGAGGTTGAGGAGCTTGTGAGGAGAGCCACAGGTGTGCGGGTCTACTCTATTGCCCGTGAAAACGCCAAGTCGATTCTCCGACCATGGCTTGCCAACCAAGTGGAATTGGTCGACCAGAAAATAAGGCTACTAGAGGAGAGGGTTTCCCAAGCGAGTGGGGTGGAGGAGGAGTTGAACAGAACCGAAGCTGAGCTAAATCAAGTAACAAACGACCTCGAAGCCGCCGAGAAGTCGTATCAGGGGGTTTCTCAGGAGTTTAACTTAGCACAAGAGAGAGCTTCGAGTCTTGAAAGCCAGATAGCGAGGATTGAGGGAGAGCTCTCTGAAACGGAGAGGAGTGTCAAGAAAATCGAGGCACAGCTTGCGCAGCTTAGCGAGCAGATACTCGATGATGAAAACAGGAAACTAGAGCTAGAAGGCCAAGGCTTTACGGGGCAGACGGATGTAAACTCTAAGGTGCTCGATGTCAGGATGAATGAGCTCCTTACACAGATCACTAGGCTCACCGATAGGAAGACCAGGTTTGAGCGTGACCTTCAGGCTGTGGATGAGCACAGGGCACGTATAAGGGAGCTGCAGGAGAAAATTGGCTCCGAGCTCGACTACGATGCATTAAGCGGAGAACTCCGCCTAGTGGAGAGGAGGCAGAGGGAGCTATATGAGGAGCAAGCCAAGATGGACAAGACCCTGTCAGAGTACAGAGAGATAGCTGAAACGGGTGTGTGCCCAGTGTGTGGTAGCCGAATAGCTCCTGACGAGTACAGGCAGCACTTAGCCGAGTTGGAGGAGAAACTGACGGGTTTACGGGAGGAGGTAAGAAGCCTAGAGAAAAGAAGGTCGGAGCTTTCTAGGCTCATGGAGCAGGCCAAGGTGCAGTCGGCTCTAAAGAAGGAGATAGAGAAACACGAGCACGAAATAAACAGGATAACTGCGCGCCTCGAGTATGAGGAGTTCGACGAGGAGATTGATAGGGCTAAGAGGGAGTTGGAGGCAGCAAGGAAACTAAAGGACTTACTAGTGGTGGAGGAGAGGCTCAAAGGGGAGAGATCACAGTACCAAGAGCTGAGCGAGGAGCTCGAAAGGCTCACAGGTAAAGCCCAGTCTCTCAGATTAAGAAACCAAGAGCTGCAATCAGAGCTGGATGCACTCAAACCTGTACTAGAGCGAATACGGCTAGATGTAGAGGCATTAGAGAAGCGGACAAGGGAGCTAACTGGTTTGAAATCCTCGCTTGAAAGCAGGAGGGAGAGCCTCATCAAGCTACTTACTCAAAAAGAGAGGGATCAAGCAGAACTTGAGGAGTCGAAGTCTAAACGCGCAGCGCTCGTGAATATACAGAACTATGTTGTCAACGCTTTAATACCCACCCTCGAGCAAATCGAGGTGGAAAAGCTTAGGTCGGCTAGGAGGGAGCTTTTAGCTAGGACTAAAGAGTACTTTGCGCTACTCATGCAGGATGATGATAGGGGTATAACTATTGATGAGGATTATTCGCCGACCCTGCAGAGGAGGATAAACGGTGAATGGGTGGATATTCCTTCACCAAGCGGAGGTGAAAGGTCGGCTATGGCGCTTTCATTCAGGCTAGCACTAAGCGAAGTAGCCAGATCCAAGCAGGGCGTCCAAGCTGACTTTATAATGCTTGATGAACCAACCGACGGATTCAGTGAGGATCAACTCACCAAGTTCCAGACACTAATAGAGAGGTTGGAGATCCCTCAAGTCATCCTAGTAACACACCACAGGGCTTTCGAGTCGCTCGGCTCAAATATAATAAGCGTGGAGTATACTCAGAACGGCTCTGTGGCTCGAAGGGNGGTATAAATGATAATTGATAAACCAATAGAAGAGTTACTCTTGGATGTGAACTCAGTCAACTTGGAAAGCTCTGAAAGAGTGGACGACCAGCACACGGTGCACGCGGGCAACATTAGCTTGGTGGACGACAAGAACTACGTTTTCTCTGAGATAAAGAGTGTAGCCGAACCACACCCACTCTCCTGCGTCGACGGCGGTAACGCACCTATAATGAATTATGGTACCCTCGTGATTGAGTTGAACAAGGTGATAAACGTGGACTGCCCGGTTCAAGGTGAATCCACTAGACTTGGACCATTCAAATTTCTAAGCCTCACCTACACTGTAAATGACAGTGTTAACACCAAACTTTACCACACCGAGGCCGGACTAGCCTTCTCCCCTAGGCAACTCGAACCCAAGGAGCTTAGGGGGCAATCGCAAACATATGTTCTAGCGGGTAGGGCTAGGAGGGTGATGGAGCTCCTCTTCGCAGCCCACATCATATCTATTAGGAAGCCAAGGGTGCTCTTGCTTGACGGAAGCCTAGGTCACACATTTGACAGGGCTGAGATAAATGCGCTTGACACCCTACTCGAAACAGCCTTAAACTCGGGGGTCACCCTTACAGCACTCACTAAGGTCTCCTCCATACTATACAGGGGGGAACCGATAACGCACCATGTTAACAGACTCGCTAAACGAATAGGGCTAAAGCACTTCTACACCATGGTGGGTACCGCTCGCCGGGGAGGAAACCACACTGAAACCCAGCTCTACGTTGTGAGGCTGAACTCACTAGCCAAGAAACCCTACCTCTTAGAGGTCTATAACTCTGGAGATTCAGATGCAGTTGCCCGCCTGATGTACACCCTAGCATTCAACTCTAACAACATAGCGCTTCCAGGCTACCCTCAAGGGCTAGCCCTAGCCGACAGGTATGCTCGTGTAACCGCCGAGGAAGCCAACACCGTGAAGACGGTGCTCAACAAACACCGTGAGATACCCCTAATCAGCGAGGCATACGCCCATGATCTCCTTGATTACTGGTAGTCATGCTTAGCGCACAACCATAACATACCGACTACAAGATAGCAAAAACACGCCGCCGGTCATTTGGTCACCAAGTGGAGCTCCATTTCGGCTCGCAGAGTAGGAATATGCCTTTACGGGCTAATTCAGGCTGGGTTGAGGTCGTCGAGCTTCGACCCCTCCAGTTTAACGGCTAAAACCCTCGCCTTCCTGTGCGTGTTCGTCCTAAAGCTACGGCTCCTGTGTGAACGCAGCGAACCATTGCAGCCGTTGGGGATGTGTGTTAACTCGTGTATTACGACCCTTATCTTCTCGGCTGACGGTAAGCCGTCGAAGAGCTCGGCGTTCACCTCTACAACATAGCACACGTTGGTCTTGAGAGCCTCCCTTATGGGCCTAGACAAACCAAATATCCTCGCATAAGACCTGAACCTTGCGTTAAAACTCCTTATAAATCTGACCCTGTTTAGGTCCACATGTTGCACAACACCTTCATCTACAATCAATTTGGCCAAGGCTTCAACATCAGGCGCATCTAAGCTATTCGTCATCACAAGTATTAATGAAAGACAGGCTATAAGCTTTCTTAGCAATAATCAAACTTCTAGATTCATCTCTAGACCAACCTTTTTGTTTATCTGTATTTATCACAATAATAATATATTAAAGGCAAGGTAAAAAGCAGGTTTGAGCAATCCTTTAATAAATAGGCGTGAATGTTAAATGGATGATGACAGCCCTAACCCCTAACCCCCACAACACCATTAATTCATCATTCAACCGTGTAGCACTCCCGGAGAATAAACGCTTCGAACCCACCGATGATTTCTGCGACCCCATGATTGTTGGGTATTCATCGTGGGAAAGATTCATTTGTCATAAAAAGTATGGGGTTAGGGATTTTGTGGTCAGGTGGGGAGAGTAAATGTGTGCTGAATGTGATGGGCGGCACGTGTCAGTCGTCATACCAACACTCGACGAGGCGCTGACCATTTCAAGTGTGATACGGGATGTGAGAAGCATCCTTCCCAGAGCCGAAATAATAGTTGTTGACGGTGGGTCAACTGACAACACATACGAGGAGGCACTAAACGCTGGTGCAAAGGTGTATATCAGCGGGGAGAAGGGCTATGGTAAGGCGATTATCCACGGCGCCACCCACGCTACGAGGGATATCGTTGTTATGGTGGACGGTGACAACACCTATGACCTCTCAACACTAAAGCAACTCGTAGCGAGGGCCTCCGCTGGAAGCGTTGTCGTGGGGTGTAGATTTCATTCAAAACCCCAAGGCATGGACCTTATAGGCTTCGTTGGAAACTGGTTAATATCAAGGATACTCAACATCGTTTGGGGTATAAGAGTGGTTGACTCGCAGAGCGGCCTGAAGGTTTTCCCCCGCGAACTCGTGACCGCATTTAGGCAGGGCGACATGACCTTTAGTAGCGAAGTGCTCTTACGAGCAAAACAGTTTGGAATACCCATATCTGAGGTGAGAATAGGTGACTATAGGCGCAGGGTTAAGGGCTCTAAATCAAAGCTACGAAAGTTGCCGGACGGCTTCGCTATACTACGCTTTATCCTTAAAGAGCGACTTACAAAACCGAGAAGTGCTTGAAAGTGAGGGTCGCCTGCGTGGTGGAAGCATACCCCCCACACGTGGGGGGCTCGGAGACAAGGATGAGTGAGCTACTCATGAGGCTCCCAAAAAGCTGGGAAATACATGTTATAACACCCAGATTCGACGACTACCCTCCCTTTGAGCTGAGCACGAATATAACGATCCACCGCGTGGGAAACTATGATTCCAAGCGATACTTCCTTAACACTGATAGACCCATCAACGACTCAGTAAAGTTCGGCATACAAGCCTCAAGGGAGCTAAAGAAGCTTGGCGCCTTCGATGTTAGCGTCTTCGGTGAGTGGAATCTCCTTCACTACGTTATATCGGAGAGAAGCGTTGACACTCCAAGGCTTGTGGACTGGTGCGAGGTTTTAGCGCATAGACTGAGGGGGGTGAAAGGGTTGGGGGAAACACTCCTCGAGACGTATTTAGCGAAGAGGGCGAGTCACCACACAGCCATAAACACCAAGGTTGCCACCGACCTAACCCTCATCCACCGTGTACCAAAATCCCGGGTGAGCGTTGTGCCAAACGGTGTACACCGGGAAATCCTCGCAGATTCTAGACCTGAAAAAGACTACGGGAGAATACTCTTTGTTGGTAGAATCACACCACACAAGCAGCCAGAGCTATTAATCCAAGCAGCGAAGAACCTCCCAAACTGTGTTTTCGTATTCGTGGGCTGGGGTGATCCATCCTATGTGCAGAAGCTTAAAAGAATAGCGCCGCGCAACGTGTATTTCCTCGGCGAACTCAGCAGGGAGCAACTGGTCACGGAGTACCGAAGGGCCTGGGTGTTCGCCCTACCAAGCACGAGGGAGGGCTCATCCATCTCCGCGCTGGAAGCTATGTCCAACTATACACCAGTGGTCACAGTTAACGCACCGCTTAACTACTCGGTTTACGATGCTGTCCAGGATGGGTTTAACGGGATAGTCACACGAAACGACCCCAAATCCCTAGCTGAAGGCTTAAAGAAAACGCTTAGGGATGAACAACTATACCAAGAGTTGTCCCACAACGCCTATGAGACAGCCAAGCGTAGATGTTGGGATGTCTTAGCGAAGAGGTTCACGGAGGTACTGGAGGGTGTCGCTATACAGAAGCATATTCAGGAGAATTAGAAGGTTCACGCTCTTCACAGGCTTCGGTGGAGTTTCATTCGCAGTATCGGAAGCAATAATCGCGTTTGGCTACACACTACTGGGGAGACATTTGATACTGGGTATTGAGGTGACAGCCGCATTCACAAGTGTAACCACAGGCTTCATCTTAAACGAGAAGATAACGATGAAGGGAGTAGGCGTGCACGGAGGCGGCCTTAAGGGGTTGGGTATAAGGCTTGCCAAATACCAACTAGTATACCTACTCGGCAACGCAATATCCATAACCACCCAGCTAGCCCTACTATACACGTTGGGCATAACTCCAGCCATCGGCAACATTCTTGGCTCAGCGGTGGCTCTACCAGTTAACTATACGGTGAGCTCTAAATTAGTCTGGAGGGCGAAGGCCTTCAATGAATGAGTACACAGGCAGTCGTAGCCACCCCCACCATGAGCCCAACGCCCCCAAACACACCGTTGCAAACGCTGTTCTCCACCCATCTACATTTGGTAACCCTAGGCAAAATACACCCATGCTACGCGCGGAGGGTTCAAACCAAACCCAAAAAGAGGGTGAATGGCAAGGGATAAAACAACCCGTATACCTCCAATGGAGTGACAGGCGAATACTACTCGTTTTAGTCCTGTCCGGAATCCTCCTCAGGGTCTTGGTGTTTATTTCATCCCCCCAGTTCATAGCGGTGGGCGACGCGGCCGAGTACGTGGCCCTCGCGAGGGAGCTCGCAGCCAACAACTTCGCAGTACCCCCACACAACACCCTCTACTATCCGGGCACACCCTGGATATACCCACCACTCGGGTTAGAACTACTAGCAGCCATAATCAGGCTCACCGCGTCAAGTGGGTGGGAGCCGTTCTACACACTCACGGGTTTAATGGTTGTGTTCGACTCCCTAACGGTGATACCAGTATTCCTTCTTACAAAGAGGGTCTTCGATAGGGGTGCGGCACTCGCAGCTGGATTAATATTCTCATCTTATCCCCCAGACCTATACGCATTAAGTTGGAGCGCCTACCCGCAGATAGTGGCCACATTCATAGTAGCATGGGTCTTGTTGCTTTGGGTTAGGGCTGAAACCGACCCGCACCCACTAAGGTTAAACGTGTTTATGGGTCTCCTAGTAGGTGTAGTCGCCCTAGTACACGACCTCACAGCCTTCATACTCGTGGGTGTCCTCCTAACCTACGCGGTTATAGGCACAATAGTAGGATTCGTGGGCCGTAGAGGACTCTCTAATACGACGAATGCTGCCTGGGTTTCACTCGCTGTGTGCTCCCCATTCATGGCTTACTGGTACGCTCCGAGGCTATGGTGGGTGGAGTATGCCGCTTCATCCGCCTCCACGCCCCAAACACTTGTAAGCGGGGTCAACCAATTTCTTCAAAGCTTCGCGATCCCCGTCGGCGTCTACTATGGGTACATGATAGTGTACGCACTACTACTCATCGCTTTCACATACACCATGGTAACCGATTTCAGACCCACAACACTAACACTCATCTGCTTCGGAGCGGTACCAGTGGCAATCATGGTATACAAGTCCACGGACATAACACTCCTAGAGAGGCTTCCCTACTACACGCTTCTCCCAACAACCATCTTCGTAGCCAAGGGACTAACCTACACGTGTACAAGAATTGAGAAGGCAGTCAAAAGCTTCAGACCGAGCTCTAGACGAACATGGGCTTACACCCTAGCGATACTCCTCGCGTTCACGGCGTTCACCGCGCTTTCAACTGTGAGCTACTCAGCGTCAGCACATACCTACTACGCTCAATGTGACTACTGCAACAACAAGGCCGAGCCGCTCACAGACCTATCCATCTACGAGTGGATAGAGACCAACACCCCCACAGGATCTGTTTTCGCCGCGGCGGGACACATCGGCTACTATATAGCAGCATACGACGGGCGGCCGACCATAGTCTACCACCCACTCGACTACCTAACACAGCCCTCTGAGAGATACGAGAGCCTCGCAGCATACACACTCGTGTTCACGCCGGACTACAACATCGTGGAGACACTCACATATATTATCCAGTACAACGTGTCATACATTGTGGTGTACAACACCTACAACATAACCGTCCCATACTTCTATAAACCAGTTTACAGCGACAACTTGGTCACACTCTACCAAGTCAACCTCAAGCAGATGAACCAGGTGTAGTCAAAACCTTTTTCTCCACTTCATCAATCCAATATCTAGCTATTTCCTCTCTAGTGGCCACCCAGACATCATCAAAACCCTTAACGTACTCAAGGAAACGCCTAAGAGCAACTATTCTCCCCGGCCTACCTATAACCCTGCAGTGGAGGCCAACACTCATCATCTTAGGCGAAGAGCGCGCCTCCTCCCTTAGAACATCCAGCGTATCCTTCATGTACTCATAGAACTGGGAGGCAGTGGCAAACCTGTTCATGGGGTATTGGAAGTGGAAGTCGTTAACATCCGGAGTATAGGGCAAAATCAGTATACCGCCCCCAAGATATCTGTATGGTAGGTCATCGTTGTACGCATCCGAGTCATATAGAAAACCCAACTCTTGGGCTATCCTGATCGTGCTCACACTTGGCTCCCTTGCGTAGAACCCGACGGGTTTCTTACCAGTTATGGACTCGATCACCTCAACCGACCTCTTCATAGATTGCTTCTCTTCTTCATAACTTAGACGATAGTGCTCCGTCCAGATCAAGCCGTGGTCACATATCTCATGCCCACCCTTCACTATGGCTTCCGCTGCAAATTTGTTCAGCTCGAGCGCACGCGCCGTTGCAAAGAAAGTAGCCTTGAACCCATACTCCCTGAGCGCGCTAAGTATCCTCCACACACCCACCCGGCTACCATATTCATACACACTCTCATTACCCACATCCTGTGTGCGCACATCCACGGGCGAAAACTCCCCCACCGACTCCACAAGCCCATCTGTGACCACCGAATGCTCTGACCCCTCCTCGAAGTTGACCACGATAGATAACGCCAAACGCTTCCCACCAGGCCATGTGAACTCTAGGCTTCGACCAGCGTAGCCCACAAAGTCTCTCATACTAAACACCAAAAAACAAACACTCACCAAGTATTATCTCTATTGCAAAAACATTTAACCGGCACCATCAGCGAGCCACGGTTCAAATTCTAGGAAAAATTAGACCACAGATAGAAAACCATTACAGAGTTTCAGACCCTCAACCTCACCGTGTACCCAAAAATCGCGTGTTGAACACAGTCAGTGTTTGCGCGGGTTTGACCAACTGTACAGGCTGGATCCATTGGCCGGAAACCAGAATGTGACTCGTAACTAGAGCCATCAGTAGCCGCTGCACATAAAGCAAGAGGACATGCATCTAAACACCCTGGGGAAGAGCTGCCTCGTTGGAAGAGTTCGAGTCAAGCTGAATAGGCGGAGAACCCAAACATCCGTGGGGCTCTGCCTGTATCATTCCTATGAGGCTTTAGTGTTTTAATTTGATTAACGTTTTTGTGCGGATGACCCGAGTTCCCTGAGTTTGCGACCAGCGTATTCTGCAATCTCCGTGTCTGCCTTCTTGGCCACCTTTTCAAGGTGTGATACACTATCCTCACCGAAGTTAAGCATAAGATCGACCACCTTGAGTCTCACTTCTACGGGTAGCTTCTTATCCAACGCTTTCTTAGTGAGCTCCTTAAGATTCATACCGTTGAACATTTCCTTTAAAAGGTCACCCATACCGTCTATGAAGTAGGCCACAGTATTCACCCCCACTTAGCTAGCTAGTCTGCTGGCCCTCCGTACCCTTGGCGCGCTCAGTGAGTTCCTTCACACCGAAATAGCCATAAGGCGGAACACTGCCCGACACACCCACAGGAGGCATGTTTGTGGGTATGAGCATAATGGTGTTCTTCCCCTGTAGGCCGAGTTCATATACAATATTCATCCACCTCAACTGGAAGGCTATGTTGTTGGTCTCATAGTATTTGGCTGCTTCAGTCATCTTCTGGGCGGCTTCGTACTCAGCTATCGCGAGTGTAACCCTAGCCCTACGCTCCCTCTCAGCCTGGGCCTGCCTTGACATGGCATCCTGTAATGCGGGAGGGATTATAACATCCCTGATCTCGGTTGAGACGACCTTGATACCCCAAGCCTCCGTCTTACTATCGATTATCTCACGTATCCTTGCACCTATCCGCTCCCTCTCAGAAAGGATCTCGTCGAACGTGACCTGGCCTATCACCTCCCTAATCGTCGTCTGCGCCGCGAACTGGGTTGCCAGCGCATAGTTCTCAGCCCCAAGAACAACCTTCTCAAAGTCAACCGGCTGGAAGTACATCACGGCGTCCACAACAACTGGCACATTGTCCTTTGTGAGCGTCTGCTCAGTCTTGAACGCCATGGCCTGCAACCTCGTAGAGATCACGAATGGTACCCTGCTAATAAAGGGCACAACGTAGATAACCCCAGGACCCTTAAGACCCCTATACCTACCCAGAGTGAGAACGGGCGCCCTCTCCCACTCCTTTAAAATCTTGATGCCGCTCAGAAAAATAGCGAGCACAACCAAGAGTATGAATGCACCCACCGCCGTGAGTATGATGTTTGCCATATTTCAATAACCATACTCCAAAGCAAGCTATTAAGCCTTATTACCGAGTTTTTGGCTTTTGCCATCACTAATACTGTTGAAACCAACAGCGAATTATACATCAAACTTCTTACAACCATTCCAACACAGTTGGAGCCGTGAGCCTCAACATCTGGGCTTAAATAGTTAGTGCTCCTATATCCCCGTATGTGGGAAAAATGGGTTTTCCACTCAGATAAGAAGTTGACTGATTCTACGATGATTATATCACTTTCAACTGGGGCTCCCCAATACTTCATGCTTTACTCGCAGGGCCGGGAGCTTGCTAAGTACTTCTTAGAACACTTTGAAAACGAGAAGCTCGCATCCTACTATGCTTCCACCATGGAGGAGTTCGTATTGGTGAACGACTCCGTAAGCGAGCTAACTGGGTACACCGTTCATAGATTGGCAATACCATCAAACACCGAGCAGGAAATACTGTTGTTCTCAGGATACTCATCACCACGTAGCCACGTTTACGAGTTCTGCGACAGCATACTAACCACTGCGAAGGAGAGGTGGGGGGTAAAGCAAGTAATATCCATAGGGGCTCGTTGGTCCGAGGAACCAACGCAGCCAGTCATAGAAGAGTCCAAGGTTTACGGCTTTGTAGGCTCCAGCGAAGATACCTATCTGCTGAGAAAGGCGGGTGTTGTAGAACACCCATCCGAAATAGCGCCCTACTTCGCCAACATAGTGGTGGCCATGGCACCCCTCTACGGTATGTCTTCACTAAAGCTATCCGTGGACCACGGAGAGGTCAGACCTCACCCAAAGCAGCTAAAAGCGCTCATACAGGCGTTGGGAAGACTCTACAACTTCGAAGTGGACCTCAAAAACCTAGACGAGGAAGCCGAGAAACTCAAGGTTGACGTTGAGCTAATATTAAAAAACCTTCGAAAAGACGGCAAGCAGGACGAGGGGCAAAACCAGATGTTCATGTGAAAACACCTCAAAAAACACTAGAATACTTCTGTCGACCGAGTGAACTCACACTCACCCAATAAACCCCTTGATATCCACCGCAAAAACATTGCTTTCGAAGAGCGTAAACTACGAGGTTACCGGGAACCCGCGCGCAAAAATTGTAAGAAACCGCTGACTGTAAAAATGTATTGAAGAAAACACCAGCTGAACACACCTAACACTTGGGTTGGGAGCCAAGCCTCCGTCAAAGGCAAAAACTTAGGTGATGATCATACATCTACACTACTTTGGGTGGGTGGTGTCTGAATAATGGATCCAAGGAGCGTCGAAACCAAGCATAAGGCTACACCACCGAACACAACCATTGGAAACTGGTATCCAGATAAGAATTTTCCACGTTTGGCTACCATGCCTGCACACTTATAATCCAGACACCATCGCTGGACGTACACAAAGCTTATCACGAAAACGCAAGTGAATGTGTTGATGGACCATGATTGTGAGATTAGCGAGTATAGCGGTGGTGGTCTCAGACGCCAAGAAAGCCGCTGAATGGTATACAAAGACGCTTGGCTTAGAGCTCTCATCTACGGGTGGTCACTGGATAACAGTCAAAACCAAGGATTCGAAGACAGTAATACACCTCTGCCAAGGCCCAGCATTAGAGCCGGGCAATACCGGTATACTCTTTGAATGCGACGACGTTCAGAAGACCTACTCAGAGCTGGCTTCAAAGGGTGTGGTGTTCACCAAGCCGCCAAAAGATGAAGGGTGGGGTCTATACGCCATGTTCAAGGACCCGGATGGCAACGAGTTCTGGCTTATGAAAGCGGAACAGTAGGCACTCTAGAAAAACACTCTACAACGATCTTTTTCGAATCACGAGAATTATAATGATATAATTCTTTTTTCTCCTTTTCTAGTAAGGCTAAAAGGTTTGGGTGGGCGTGGTATTGCATGCGGGATTGGCGCCAACTCATTTATCCCCCACTCACCGCATCTATGATACTATCTTACGCGATATTCTGGGCGTCCACCGCAAGGCTTAAGGTTGCCGCTCCAGTGAACGGTGTTTGGCTACCCACCGCTTCGGACGTGGTATTCTGGGTTACGATCACTTTAATCGTGTTGGCCTTGCCGCTTCGGAGGGTGCTCACGATTGCTGTGGAGGGACTGAGACGTAACCACTACCTTGTATTGGTACCTCCAATATATTTTGCGACACACCTCTTCGTGTACGGCCTTCTACTCGAAAGGCTCCTCATACAGGCTTTCGGTGTATCGGGTCTACCCCCCAACGGTTTTGAAGCCTTCGTATCATACTCATACTATTACTCCCCCCACACAGCGTTGAGCGCCCTGCTCACCCTAACCGTCCAACCAAGTCTGAATATAACCGTCCCCGCCTACTATAGCCTGGCGCTCGGTCCGTTCGCGGTAGTCATGGCGGTCATAATCACACTGCTCGTAACAGCTAGCACATATCAGATCACCCAGCTCACGCCGAGTCTAAGAAGGGTGGGTGAGTCGATAGCTATACCCGTGCTGGGTGTGGCTGGTGGCGCCTCCTGCTGCCTCTCCATTCCCATACTTCTCGAGTACTTTTCACCCGTGGTACAGGCATTCGCGGTCACCCAATCGGGGTCGCTCACACTCAGCATCCTATACTACGCTTTACCGCTGAGTGTTGCTCTCGCACTCAAGCTCGTGGTTGACGGTTTAAACAGGGCATGCGTGGTTCTGCGTGTCGCACGCCAGCCGGGTTAGAGGGAGCCGTAAGCCGCACCTCGCATTGGGTGCGGTGCTAGTGGCCTCGTTTATTAACCCATTCACGGAGAGGGTTGAATTCGTAAGTCCCCTAGTCTTTATGTTTTCACACTACGCGCTCTTTGCGGCTGGACTAATACTTGGCTACACTCTTCTCGGATTGCGGAAGTGGGTGTGGGTCGCCGGAGTCGTCGTAGCCGTGTTCTGGCATCTACCGGGGCCATTCGCACTCTCAGCGGGTCTTCCAAGCTTCAGAGCAGTGGAAGAGGTGACGATGCTGTTAGGCGGGCTACTCATGGGCTCGAACATCAAAACAATGAAGCAGGTAACCAAGCTCACACTCACCGTGCTATGGGTGGTTGGTGACACAGCTCTAAGCGTGTTGTTCATAGGTGAACCAACACTCTACTCTCACTCAAAAATAGCGTACTCCCCCTATCGGCCTTCGGCTTTCCCAATCACAGGAGTAGCCATGGTGCTATGGATGAACGCAGTGCTCATCTACTTGGTTTACGCCTACGTTAGAAGGGTGAGCACCACGATGGTAAAGGCGCAGGGAGCATAGCGCCCACACGTGAGGAAAAATCTGCCAGAAGGCTTAAAGCCTTAATTATCCGATCCCAATAAGAAGCATATGGGATTGGTGTACAACGCTGGAAGAGGCCTAATCATAGCCGGCATAATCACACTCTTTGAGGCTGCACTGGTCTACTCTAAGTATCTCCCAGGCGACGCAAACCTCCTCGGCGAGTACTCATATCTTTTCCTACTCGCAGGCGTGATCGTGATAGCGATATCCACAAAGCTTGACTTCCTAGACTATGAGAAGAAGATAGAAGGTGGGAGGACACGAGAAAAGGGTGAGGAGATGTCTGAGGAGAACGCTGATAAGCAAGCATAGGGTTTGGGTGAGGGCGTCCGCTATCACTCAAACTCTCTTTCTTTGGGCGACGTACGCAATAAGCGCGCCCACGGCCACGGCTAGAAGCGCCTCTAAGTCGCTAACCCTAGAATAGGACACGGCGTATATAGCCTCATCGACTATGGGTCTCGTCACGATGAGTTTAAGGCTTCTACTATGGGATTCAACGGTTCCACTCCAGCCTTGGAAGGCGTTGGGGTATAGGAAGCTACCCCCCAAGGTTGGGGGGACGCTAACCTTGACTATGGATCCGTTGGTGTAGTAGGTGTTAACAAGCGTGGCGTTGGGCGTGCTCAAATACACCTTGTACTCAACCTCATAGTTGGCTGTGATGTTGATTGGTGAGTGAACCACAACCGACGTGTTACCCACCGCACCAGTACTCCAGTTTACGAATGAAAGCCGCTCAAGGTTCGCCTCGACATAGATGTACTGTGGCGCGGTGAGGTTGATAAGCGCGCCGCTGCTAACCCACATAATTCTGGGCTGCTCGCCTGGTATCGTTATATTCACGAGGTACTGTGTACCAAAGAGCGCTGTCAGCATAATGGGCTTGGACACAAATATCCTCGCTGTGGCGAGCTTAAAACCACCCGGCTCAGACCACCCTACAAAGCCGTATCTGACGCCTGGGCCGAGGCGCTGGTAGCCTCCCAGCGCTTCGAGTGTTAACCCACTTGGTGGTATGAGGATAAGTATGCGCGCACCCGGTACGAGGGACAGGTTCGCCGAGTATCCCTCAATGTAGGTTAGATTGGCTGAGCCACTTGTGATGTTCGACTCCAAACCCATCACGCCCATCACAAAGCTGATGCGGGGGGTGCCGAAGGCGAGCGAATGGGGATAGCTCAAATTAACCGTGTAGTATCCGTATGTCTCGGGGTTAAACGCGTATTGGATCGAGCCATTATACGACACAACGGTGTAAATGCTACCGTTAATAATCACACCTACTTGGGCCTGCGGTAGGGGGGTGTATGAGGATGTCTTCGGGTTATAGTATGTGAAGTTGGCACCTATCACGATGGAGCCTCCCGGCTTCGTCTGGGTGAGCGCGTATTCGCCGCGGGTGCTCAGAGGCCAGAGACTTGAAGGGTGGAGGGTGCCGTTCGAAAAAACCGCTTCTGGCCTGTTAGGGTTCGACAGGTTGGGGTAAACACTAACACCCTCCACCCCGCTCAATGATATAATCCCATAGTTCAAGGTCTGGTTGGGGAACACCTTCACGCCTCCCTGAGTGATCGGTGTTAGACTCAGTTCGCCGAACGTGTCGTTGAGCTCGGCCACCTCGAAGGGTAGGGGGGCGCTAAGGGTTACCTGCATACCATAATTGAAGCCTAGCTGTGTTAGGCCGCCCACCCTTAGAATAGCCTGAGCCGGTTTGAGCCCCGGGTACAAGGTGACCTTATCCNCTACGCCACCGAAACTCCCAGCTGAGGATAGAAGCGTATAGTTATAGACCAAACCTATGGCCCCATTGCTAGGGGCTATATACTCATCCAAGCTGAGGTTAAACGGCGGTTTAACTACGCCCAGAACGGGTGTGGTGTATTCGTAGTGGGTTCCGAAGCAACCTGGGAAGGATACGACTATTCCCCCCCTCCCTGAAACGTTACTCATCTGGTCGAGCGTGCCGGGTCCAACACAAGCGTATGTTTCATTCCACACCTGGTCAACAACGCGGAATGTGAATAGTCCACCCGAACTCTGATTAAACACAACGCCTAAAACGCTCCAATAAACGCCAGCTGTGGGTGAGTATACGGATGCGGCAAGCTGCAGGAAAACCCCCTTTCCCGACGCGAGTGACCCATTTGAGTAAATGTCACCCAAAACGTTAAGTGAGTTGACACTCACGCTTCCCAGAACCCCAACATACTCTTGGGTTTCGGGTTCGGGGGCTGTGTAGGATAAGCCAGCCGCGAAGAGGCCAGCGGGGTCGAAACCCGACGGGGAAAAACCCATCGAACCAGTATAACCCGCCGGCTTCGATTCCAAGCTACTATGACCGAACGCCGAGCCCCCTAGCGAAGATAGGGTGATCAGAATCAAGATCAACGATAAGCCTAGCCGAGGCATCGATTTGTGTTTACGCACACGCTTTAAAGCGTTGTGCCAACAAGATGAGCAGATGCACACACCATTACTAGATGAACACATTCTACTTAGTTCTGCCGGGATGGGGACGGCCAACATCTTTCTATGCTTGTGGCGCGTTTGAAGGCGGGAACCCTAGCTGCGCTGAAAACCTGTAATGACGGTTTCTCAGAACTATTTTGATGAGGGAGGACACTATGAGTAGGAAGAAGACCAGTTTTAGCAGGCCTCCGAGCGGAAGCGTTGCGGGGTAGAGGAGAAGGAAGCTCGAGGCGTCCCAGAAGCCGTGCACAACTATTGGACCAACCAAGCTACCGCCGCACTTATAGTACGCCCAGCCCAGACCGTAACCCATTCCGATTATCTCGGCGAGAGCCACGAAGCCCAGCGGACCAAGCAGGTAAAAATAGTAGACGTGGGCAAGGCCGAAGGCGGTTGCCTGGATGATGTTGAGTCTACGCCAATTCCTCCACTCAAAGGAGTCCAACAGGGAGCCGTAAACCATGCCTCTAAAGATTGTTTCCTCCGCGGGACCGACGACTAGTAGGCTGAGTGCTACAAGCGCGAGCGTCTGGGTTAGAGTCTGTGCTTGGATGGGGGTTGAGGGGTACTCATAGCGTAGCAGGGAGTTTAGACCTTCAGCGCCCACGATGAACCCCAAAATGATCACGCCTATAACAATTGAGGTGAAGAGAGCTATACCGAAGTACCCCCATGCGAAGTATAGTGAGTCCCTAGCGTTTCTCTTATAGTCTTCTAAAATCCTCTTACCTCTGAGTGTGTATCCGACTCCTAGGAGAACCGCGTAGAGTAAGGGTGCTAATACCAGTGTAATCCCTACGCTTCCAGCTAACCCCAGCTTTATAAGTGAGAAGTTAACCGCATTCACGAGCACATCTATGAATATGATGCAGGCTATACCCTGCTTGAAGGACACCTAGAGTGTACGCGGAGGCGTGCTTTAAATTCAATCAGCTGAGACCTAGCTTCTTAGATTCCTCGACAGCAATTTTAGCCGCTTTGTAAAATATTTGTTCCATCTTTTGATTATAGGCGTCAACCGGTGTGCCCTTATCGAGTGACTCGTGCACGTAGAGGCCTACCACCACACTGCTGGTTATCGGGTCCATGCGTGAGTATCTCACCAGAAAATCCCTGTCGCCATCCCCTCTATACTCTTCGGTAGAGTATGCTTCCGTCCTACTCTGAGTGGGTGATGACTTGTTGTTAGACTTCTTGTCTCTGCGGCCAAGTAGACCCCCAATCTGAGACAACCTCTCCTTCTTTACTTCCACTAGCCTTTCAACTTCGAAGTGGAGCACAACCCCACCTTCGAGCTCATCCTGCCTAATGAGCCTAACTATATACCCATCGATAGACCACTCCGCCAGGCTGTCCCCACCCATACTTTGGCACCAGGCTACGAATACACCTACTTCTATGAATACTGGGTTACACTAAAACCCAACGGACAAATCCGCGCGTACAACGACGGCTAAACGAATTTGAGCGACAGGTTTCTGAGCTTGTTCTTCGCTGAGACGTTAAGTATCAGAGGTGTGAGGGACTCCACTAGTTGGGCGGTTCTAAGGCTTCCAACATATAGCGGTCTCAGCCGTGGTATCGACTCGATCAGGTTTGAAACCCTCCTAACAGCCTCCTCCGAGTCGCCCACCAAGGGCACATCGAATTCGGGTTGGAGCTTCAGGTCAGCCAGCTTCTTTGCTGGCAGAGTGTGGAAGGCCGCGACCACTGGTACGTTCACCTGCTCGGCTATCGCCTCAGCCATACTGTGGTGGCCGTCTGGTGGCGAGTATAGGAAGCCATCCTCTGTTTTAACCATCGGCACCACGGGGGAGACAAGCACGCAGCCAGCTGGGAACTCGCTAGAGAGGCTTATAACAGTTTGTAGAGCGTATTCAGAGGGCACGGCCAAAACGGCAACATCTGAACCCTTCACCGCCTCGGGATTAGCCTCACCAGACACGTTGGGCTCGATGCCAGTCTCCTCCCTTACCTTAGCCGACAGTTCGCTCGCTATGTTCTGGGCCTTCTCCTTGATGCGTGAGCCAACAACCACTTGGTGGTTAAGGCAAAGCCTCTTAATCAACCCCTCACCCAAATCCCCCGTTCCACCCACTACGGCTATCTTCATTTTATAAACACATGAAAAGAGCACAAATAAGCTTGTTGACAGCCCTAAACAACACAACTGAAAATGAGACCCCTGTTGATAGTGGTGCACCATACACGGAACACTGGAAACCCACAGCACCAAGGAAAATAATCCTTAGTGTATGCAGAATCAACCAATAGTGTGCGTATAGGGATGCCATGATGTATAGACTTGGTTGAGAAGCGCATGAAAAAACCTATTTCTAGTCTAAGACGCTCAAATATATGTCTAAAAAATTTGAGGTCATAGCCGTCACTGGTCTACCAGAGTTCGGTTCTGGGGATAACCTAGGTGAGGCCATACTGAGCCGTCTGCAGGAAATGGGGTTCACACTCGAGGATGGGGACATCATAGTTGTTTCGCAAAAAGTGGTCTCCAAGGTTGAAGGTAGAATGGTTCGCTTATCCGATGTTAAGCCCTCCGAGCGTGCTATAACCCTCTCCAAGATCACAGGTAAAGACCCAAGGTTCGTCGAGCTAGTCCTACGTGAGTCCAGCCAAATCGAAGTAGCAGTAAAGGGTCATCTCATTGTGACCACAAAGAGTGGGATCACCTGCGCAAACGCTGGTATAGATGTATCCAATGTTGAGGGAAGCGGCGAGACGGTACTATTACTACCAGTTAACGCAGATATATCCGCGAAAAAGATTAGGGAGTACATAGCCGCTAAGAGCGGTAAGAGGATTGGTGTGCTCATATCCGACACACATGGTAGAACACTCAGGGAGGGGCAGATAAACGTGGCCATAGGTATAAGCGGCTTGAAGCCGTTTAAAGACTATAGGGGTACTGCTGATATGAAGGGATACGTGTTAAGGGTTAAAATGATAAACGTCGCCGACGAGCTGGCTTCGGCGGCGGAGCTAGTCATGGGCCAAGCTACGGAGCGCACGCCCGTAGCGGTTATAAGGGGCCTCGATGAGCTTATAGGGGAACACGAAGGATCGGGGGAACTCAACATGCCTCAGGAAAGATGGCTCTTCAAACCAGTGGGGATCACCGGTGACGGTGTCTAACAAAGTGAACAGAGTTGGCTAAGTACAGCGCTCTGATGTTCGACTTCGACGACACACTCGTGGACACTGCACCCGGAAAACAGGAAGCTTATAGGCGTGTGGCTAGGCTCATCCACTCCGAAGCGGATGGAAACGTGAGCCCAGAAGAGCTCATCAAACAGATTTCCAGAATCTCGGAGGAGATGAATCGGCGCCGTGCGTATAGTAGAGATGAGTGGTGGCGTATACTCGCACGAGAACATGGATTAAGCGTGACCAAGCACCTCGAGCTAAGAGCTACGGTTGCCTATTGGACGAGTTTCAGACAGCACACCCAACTTTATCCTGACACACTAACTGTGCTCAAGGCAATCAAGGCTCACGGTATACCCCTCGGCGTGGTCACCGACACCGACGGTTGGGTGGGTATAAAGCGCTGGAGGCTTAGAACATCACCAATCTTTGAATATTTTGACGCCGTTGTCATAGCTGGTGAGGACACAAGGAGGACGAAACCAGACACGAAGCCCTTTAATCTTTGCGCAGAAAGACTAGGGGTGCGCCCACAGGATGTTCTATTTGTTGGCGACAAGCCCTACACGGATATTGTGGGCGCCAAGTCGGCGGGGATGTCAGCCGCCCTAGTGAAAAGGAGGGAGTGGGGGGATGTGATGGGAGCAGACTACGTGATAGAGTCGTTAAGCCCTATCCTAGAGGTCCTGCGCTGAGCACTATATATCGAAGTACTGGTAGTATTCGAATGGCGTGGGTCTAATGGACTCTTCTTTCCACTCTTGTGTCTTGATGTCTTGGTAGGCTTCTAGCAGTGAGTTGGAGAAAACAGGCTTGAGGAAATCACTATCCGAACGTAGCTCCTCTAAGGCATCTTTGAGTGATCCCGGGAGCTCCCTTATACCAAGCTGCTGCCTCCTGTGAACGGAGAGGTGGTAGATGTTTTCGTCGACGGGGTCTCCTGGCTCCAGCTTCTTCTTTATCCCATCTAAGCCAGCCATAGCCATCGCAGCGAAAGCTAGGTAGGGGTTGGTGCTTGGGTCGGGTGGCCTGTATTCAACCCTCTTGGCGGCTTCAATCCCCCTATGGTACATGGGTACACGCACCGCAGCCGACCTGTTCCTCTTGCTCCAAGCGAGGTAGACCGGCGCCTCGTATCCTGGCACAAGCCTCTTATAGGAGTTGGTTGTAGGTGAAACTATCGCAGCAAGAGCCCGACCATGCTCTATGAGCCCGCCGATATAGTATCTTCCCGTCTGACTGAGCTCAGCGTACTCGTCCCTTGAATCATAGAAGGCGTTGGCTGAGTCACGCCACAGGCTCTGATGTGTGTGCATCCCTGATCCGTTATCCCCGAAGATGGGTTTTGGCATAAATGTGGCCACCAGGTTCATCTGGGAGGCTATGTTCTTCACGACATATTTGACGGTTTGCAGGTTGTCAGCGGTCTTAGTCAAGCCGCCGTACCTAAAGTCCACTTCACATTGGCCCGCCGTGGCAACCTCGTGGTGGTGGGCTTCCACCTGCACACCAAAGACACTCACAAGTGTATCAGCAACCTTTGACCTATACTCCATAAGGGTGTCCTGTGGCGTGGGGGGGTAGTAGCCACCCTTGGGTCTGAGGATGTAGCCCTTGGCCCCACCCGACCAAGGAGCCTCCCTTGATGACACCTTATAATATGCTTCACCAGCATCGGCGGAGAAGCTCACGGATTCGAAGACAAAGAACTCGGGCTCGGGTCCCCAATATGAGGAGTAGCCCTCATCCCTGAGCTTCTGCTCGGCGCTCTGAGCCACATAGCGTGGATCCCTTTCAAGTCTACCCTCAGCGAACCCCCGGTAAACATCTGTGAAAACCCTGCCAGTACCACTCTGCCATGGTATGGGTGCGAGCGTCGACCAGTCCGCCTTTAACACCAAGTCTGATTCGTAGATCTCCGTAAAGCCCGCCACGCTTGAGCCGTCAAGCTTGGCGGCGCCCTGAACCACGAACTTCTCATCGACTTCGCTCGTCTCCATCGTGACGTGCTTAAGATAGCCCTTGACATCAGTAAACCATAAATCAAGGTGTCTAACACCCTTAGCGTCCAAAAGACGCTGAATTTCTTCAAAACTCTTTTCAGCCATGACTTTTCGCCATGGCAAGCATAAATCACACAAAAAGATATAAGCATTCCTATCATAAAATAAAAATTTTAGGGTTTATAGCCTAAAGTTAATAAGGATTTACGCCGACTTATGCTAAACTTTTTTAATAAGTATATCTCGTTTAGCCCACGAAGGCGGAGTCAAGCACGCTACTACAACCGCAGCTACGCGTTAAGGGTATTCGGGGTATCGCCGCATAGAGCAGCTTACGCGCTGCCTCAATGTTTTTCCGCTGTGTTTCAACCACTTCTTGCGCCGTGACTGGGTGTTCCGCCCACACATCATAGTCCGTGACTAGTGCTATTGTGGCATAACACAACCCCAACTCTCTAGCCAAGTTGATCTCAGGCACAAGGGTCATACCCACTATGTGGGCGCCCATTAGCCTCCATAACGCAGATTCAGCCCTAGTGCTGAACCTAGGCCCTTCAATACACACGTATGTCCCCCCTAAGTGGCGCTCAAACCCCAATTCCCCCGCCGAGGATGATAGGATCGACCTCAGCTCAACGCAGAATGGGTCGGCAGCAGAGATGTGAGCCACCCGTGGTCCATCGTAGAATGTGTAAACCCTGCTCTTCGTCATATCGATGAATTGATCGGGGAAAACCAATTGACCCGGCCTTATCTCCTCCCTCAGGCTACCCACAGCACTAGGCGCGAGGATCCTCTCCACGCCGAGTTCTCGCAGAGCCCAGATATTCGCCCTGCTATTTATCCGATGCGGAGGTATTGTGTGGCCCCTACCATGCCTCGGAAGGAAAGCCACGCCCACGTCACCCAGTCTACCCAAAAACACGGAGTCACTAGGAGCACCATAAGGCGTATGAACACGGACCTCCCTGACGTCTGAGAGCATACCCGGATCATAGAAACCACTCCCACCAATTATGCCAATCCTAGGCTTAGTAACCGAAGCCATATCCTCCGACACCATTCTTTCACCCACAAACAAATGCTTGGGTGGTGTTAAGACTTTCCCTAACAAATGACGCCGGGGCCACACAACGGGTCAGTGCGCGCGGAATCCAGCTGTGGAAGTCAGTAATTCGGACACACTCATTCGCATACACGATACGGTTAAATCTGGGGGGAGTGGATGTGAATGGATGGCTGAGGATAAGTTCGATGAAGATATGGATACGATAACGCTCCGTGTATCCGGGGGAATGAACTCACTGCAACTGCAATCGTTACTCAGAGTCTCAAACAAGCTTAAGGAGATGCACAGAAGGGGACTAGTTAAAATTAACCACAGCGTCATGGAGGTTGTCGTAGCATCCTACCTAATAAGGAAGGGATTCGACGTGGACGTTGAGCACCCCTTGGGCGACCTTGTGTGCGATGTTTACGCGGAGAGGGGTGGTGCGCTTATAGTCGAGATCGAAACAGGCTTCGTACCTCCCGAACACGCCTTGGACCCGGTGAGATATATGGTTGCAAGGCTCATAAGCAAGGTTGCACGCTACAGTAAGCACGCTGAGCGCTTTATGCTGGCCACACCAGTGGACAACTTCGCACAACTTCATCCAGCACTCATAAAACGGCCACAGGAGCGGACACATCAAGAATTATTGGATATGAAGAGTGTGTGTGATGAGTACTACCACAATCCCCCAGTATCATGGGAGGAGATAGCCAACGCCAGGCTTCACGGGATATTTATTGTTAACGTGGATCAGGCCACAGTTACCGAACTTGAACCAGAAAAATATTATGGGCTCGTAAGCCTGATGCCCAAGTGATCTCCATTCGGTTGGCTTAGGTATACGTTACCTGCTTCTCTTGGCATCAGCAAGAGCCTTATTCAGGGCACGCTTGGTTAGCACACCCACCATCGCCCTCTTATACTCCGCAGAACCACGTAGTGGGTCATCTGTTGGGCGGCAATCCTCAGTGGCAGCCCGAGCGGCCTCCTCGATCACGCGGTCATCCACTTTTCTACCCACAAGAGCCTGTTCCGCCTTCTTAGCACGTAGGTTGGTTGGTCCCACCGCTGTGAGCCCAATCCCCGCATACGTACAGCTACCAGAACCATCAAGTGTGACCTGCACGCCGACCGCGGCTATCGCGTAGTCGCCCGCTTTTCTCTCAAGCTTCAAATACGCCCCACCAGAACCAGGCTTCGGTGTGGGTATAACTATCTCCCTCAAAATTTCACCCGTCTTAAGCGCGCTTTGAAAGCTCCCAACAAACCAATCATCACTCTCTATCACCCTCTCCCCAGAGGAGCCTTTAGCCACCATCTTGGCGCGAAGCGCTAGGATGCTGGACCCCATATCCCCAGATGGGTCACAGTGTGAAAGGCTACCCCCTATCGTACCCCAGTTCCTAACTTGGGGGTCGGCGACCACTGATGCACATTCTGCGAGTATGGGCACCCTCCTCTTCACGATATCAGAGGTGATGACATCATAATAGGTTGTAAGCGCCCCAATTCTGATTTCCCCACCTTTTTCCTCAATGTATTTAAGCCCTTTAACCCTGTTGAGGTCGATGACGTATGCTGGGCGAAGAACCCTAAGCTTCATCATGGGTATAAGGCTGTGCCCGCCCGCAAGCACCCTAGCCTCCTCACGATGCTTATTAAGTAGGTCTATCGCCTCATCCAAGCTCGCCGGAGCATAATACTCGAAGGACGCGGGATACAAACACAAATCACCAAAGCCTAACACCTTAAACACCAAAATAAATGTTTCCAAAAACAAAGCACACCTATGTGAATAGGGGAAAACAGATACTAACCAAAAATCTACCTCGTCACCGACTTGAATTATAGCCTGAAAGTTGTACTCGAGATCCTAGTTGGCAGGTAAGGATTTTTGGATCCACTCGGGAGAGGAGGCCGATAGTAAATCAGTCCAACCTCACTGGAATCGCGGAGTCAATATTGACCATATCGGCTCCGATTCTGACGCTGTAGGCCATTACGTCAACACCCCTAGCATGAGCGCGTGAAAGCCCACGGGAAAACTCTGGGTCAATCTTGGTGTTGGCCCTAAACGCCACCACGTCATCTCTTAGCGCTACAAATAGGACGCCCGCTTTGAAACCCTGCTCCATCATTTTTACAAGCGTCGCAAGGTGCTTCCTACCCCTTCGAGTCGGCGCATCCGGATAGAGTGCGTACCCCTGCTCTGCAAGAGTGCAGCCTTTAACCTCCAAGAAGTACTTGCGCTCGCTTGAGCACAACATGAAATCCAAACGTGCTCCGGGAACCGCAACCTCTTCGTCACAAACCGTGTAGCCAGCTAGCTCGACTATTATCCCGCATCCGAGAGCGGCAGCCACCAACCTGTTCTGTAGAGAGGAGTCGACGACCACTCTGCTTCCAGCGCACTCAGCGAGTATCAAATCGTATTCCGTGCGACCGACACGACTCACCCTCCTCAGCCAAACCCTAGCTCCCGGCGTGAGCGCGTAGTCAAGTCTACCGGTATTCGGGATGTGCACTAGCACAACATTACCTGCAAAACTAACCTCCCCCAAAAACCTGCTCAACCTAGCTTTGAACAAAGCTGGTAAAAGCGAGCCTAAACGCACCCCACACTCACCAATCAAATCCAACCACCAACTGTTACAAACACCATAGACAAACGATCATCCCATTATGATTTACTCTGTATCCAAGGCTTCAACCCTCAAAAACTTTGATTTCTCACAGCAGTATTTATAGCACACAGATATTAGGTGTGGTTTTCATGAGGACTACATTCAGTGGCAGCTTCCTTAGCAAAGCCCATCGATACGGTGAAGCTACTAGTCGGACCTACTTCTCCCTTATGCATACGGTCGAACTGGAGTAGCGGAAGCTTGACCCCCATCCCCCTACCCCTCAAAGAGGGCGAGGTAAGAGTTCAAATTCATACCGAACTAACGGTATAAGTAGAGCATCAGCCCCTAGGTATCCAAGCGGTCAAGCTACTTGTGGGTGTCTCGGGTTCGGGAAAGCATCCATCGAAGTGGGCAGCCTCTGCTATGCTCAGACCCACGCTTACAACTCTCTCGAGACTCAATTCGGTTACGGCCACTCTTCTGACGCCTCAACCAAGAGCACCGCATATTTCCACTGGGGTAAGACCTAATGCACATCTGGAACACACACCTTATAGTGGGGGTAGGTCTTAGAAACTATAACTGTGTTTGCCGCGTCTGAACACTCACGCCGGGGAATCCTCATAGGCTTTCCAAAACCACGCATTTTCTGATGCGTTCCCTAAGAAGAAAGCTTCCCCAGGCCGACGTGGTCTCCTATGAGTAGGCTCTAAACCTATACACCATCAAGGGCACAAACAAGCTTTCCTACACCACTATTTGTACCTTCATGATAACCACCCTCATAGGCGGGGTTTTGGAACTCTATAATGTGCAGGGGTCTACCAGTGAACCGAGTGTCCCAGACGCGCGTCAATGACCATCAGGTTGAATCTGCACGGTACCCTGATTGACGAGAATGATACGATGCCTCAGCGCACTCAAGCGCCAATGGGAGGCCAAGAACTATAAGTGTCGACTTAAAACCATAGGGATTCCCACGCTTTCCGACATCCAGTTCCTATTCAGTTAAGGCTTAGAGGTACGAGATCTGATTCAAAGGATAAAGAGACCTAGACGAAAAGGCTTAAGCTCTGCGACTCATGTTTTCGAAGTTGAGAGGAATCTTGAAGCGGGAGCTCCACGAACAAGGTAATACAACTTTCCTAAGAGTGTATAATGCCGCACACAAGTGTTTTGGGTTGGGTTACGGCAGTGAATGCCTGAAAGATACTACATTTTACCGTGCACACACTGATTCCAAACTGTATGATGATCTGAACGCATATCCTATTCTCCTGAGTAAGGCTGGATTGACGCCACCTCCTTGTCTGATTCGCCTAGGCGTGGTGGAGACCCACCCAAAATCTGCATCACTCTCGCTAAAGGCGGCTGAGCAGGCAAGACGGAAAGATGACAAAGAAAGTTACACCATCCTTGCCGGGGTGGCTCACACTCTATAGGTGGGTTTGTCACTATGAGCGCTGAGTTAACTGGCTCGATACCGGTGCTCGTCACACCCCTAAACGATCAGTATGAGGTGGACATTAGTAGCCTGCTTAAGCTTGTTAGATACTATTTGGATGCGGGTGTGGACGGCATAATCGCGCTGGGTGAGTCATCTGAGAGGGATGCACTCAGTCCAGCTGAGAGGGAGACCATTCTGAGAACTGTTTTCAAAGAGGTGGGAGGTGCTGTCCCCATAATTGTTGGGACGGGCGAGGACAACGCGGAGCTCACCCTCCAAGCGAGCAGGCACGCCGAGGAGCTGGGCGCCAAGGCGGTGATGATACCACCGCCAAGACTCCCCGAACTCAAAGGGGAAGAAATCCTAGAATACTACAAATACGTTGGGGAGCGTGTTAGGGTGCCCATAGTTGTCCAAGACTATCCACAAAACACTAGGCCGCGGATGCCTCCAGATCTCATAGCCAAAATTCATAACACGATTCCAAACGCAACCTATCTAAAGCTCGAAGACCCACCAACCCCTCCGAAGATTAGGGAGGTGCTAAAGCTAACAGGTAACAAGATGAAGGTCTTCGGGGCGCTCTACGGTAGAGATTCCTTCTGGGAACTCGAGGAGGGTGCGGCTGGCATCATGACGGCTACCCCCACTCCTGAATATCTGGTAGATATGGTGGAATCCCACTTTAAGGGACTAAGACAGAGGGCGATGGAAATCTATTACTTGACCACTCCACTCACACACTTCTACCCAGAGCTCGGGTTAGCCGTAAGGAAACAAGTCTTAGCATTCAGAGATGTAATAGCTACCCCAAAAGTCAGGCCGCCGAGAAAAGGGCTTGACGAAACCCAGCGCAAACAGCTTAGAGAAACCTTAAACTGGGTTGAGGATGCTCTGACGGCTAAACTGGGCATCAAACCCATTCACTTCACGGTTTAAAGCACTCAGTCCGAGCACATTCTATAGTGAACTACCCCGCCCTCACGGGGCGGACGGAGGCTTCCCTAAAGATAAAGATGTGGTGTGCTTACAAAGCTCGAATCGATGCGTGTTAACCATTGAAAACTAAAATCGCATCCAAACTAAGCCCCGGTCTCCCTGCGAGTTCGCTGTGTGGGGCCTAGGGATTAGGCTTATTTTAAGCCAAAACGAATGCTTGCACGGCAAGCTTGGATGATACCCATATTGAAAACGCCTCGGCAATTCTGAATGGTGTAAGGATCGACTACTACGTAGGTGGGGCGGGGCTTCCACCCATCATACTGGTACATGGTCTAAACTCTCACGCCGGCTCTTGGCGTAAGAATATACCCTCATTAGAGAGGGTTAGGCAGACTTTCGCCGTCACGATGCCGGTTAAAAGCCACCCCTCAGTCAAGTTAAAGGCGGCCTGGGAAGCGCAGCTATTAGACGGACTTATAACACATTTAGGTGTACCAAGCGCGACCATTGTAGGGCACTCTCTAGGAGGCTGGGTGGCCATGCTCTACGCGGCGCAGCACGCCGAGCGCGTGTGCTCCCTGATCCTTGAGGACACGGCGCTACTCGTGGACAACAATACGCGTGAAGACTCGGTGGATAACATTTCACACCGAGGTATACCAGTGCTCATATTGTGGGGTGAAAAGGACACGCTAATCCCCCTAGAAGTGGGCAAAGCAGTCCACTCAAGGATAGCTACGAGCGAACTCAAAATATATAGGAACGCCGGCCATGTACCCCACTGGGAGATACCCGATGAGTACAACGCGGCTATCATAGATTTCATCCAACGAAAAACCTGCTAAACACCCCACAGCCTCTGCGCCACATAGGGTGTTGATCCAACCCATCAAAGCATAAGCTCCCCCACCAAAGTGGGCGCCGCTGTGAAAGCAGCCAAATTACAGACAATACCAAATGACCCTCTCCACTGCGCGCCAAACCACCTCCCACCCACCCTTGATCCCCGCGAGATCCCAATTATGAATCCCACATCTATCTGGGCTAACTCCGAAAGTCGTTATTTAAAGAAGCGCTTAAAGCGTAGACCTCAATTGAGCAACTCCGCCCCGAAGCGCTAGATTTAGAAAGATTACGCAGTTTCCAACACCTCNCCCCTCCTCAAAGGGGGCGGGGATCACCCAAACCACGAGCCATAAATGGAAGCTTTAGAGAGTATTCACGGGTACCTGCAACGCGCGAAGTGTGGAATTTGCACCTGCGTGGGGAAGCTGAGCTACAGCGACCCAGAAGGCGGTCGAGCCTAGTTGTTGAGGTAGGAAGCTACCTACTTCCTTCCTGAAGGGAGGAGGTGCTTACAATTTCCCTGCACAAAAGATACTTGTTTATCTTTATGAAGATAATGCTTACGATAGCCGGTAGGGGAAGCCTAAAATCAGCGTTCAAAGGGTATTACATATGGTCACCCTGAAAATAAAGAGGGTGTATGACGCCCCATCTGAGGCGGACGGCTACAGGGTGCTGGTTGACAGGCTTTGGCCGCGCGGCATAAGTAAAGACGACCTCAAAGTGGATATTTGGCTCAGGGATGTAGCCCCAAGCGACGAGCTCAGAAAGTGGTTTGGGCACGACCCAGCCAAGTGGCAGGGATTCAGATCGAAGTACACACAGGAACTCAACTCTAACAAGGAGTTTGAAAAGCTCCTAGACTTGGTAAGAGAGAGAAAGGGTCACGCTGGTATACTCGGCACGGGACACAGAGCACAACCAGGCGGTCGTGCTCAAAGAGCTCATCGAAAAGCGGCTGAAGGGTTAATCCCCGAGCCAGAGCGGTAACAAAAGTCTTGGGTATAGTAGAACCACCACCCTAACTTATCTCGACTTAACAAAGCAAATCACAGCTTCCCATCACCTCCCAGTCAGGAAGGGGTTTCGCTCTACGTAGGCGCACGTAGGTACGCATCAGCATACCTATCATACGCATAGTGGAGCTTGGGCTTCACAGCATCATGCAACTCCCTCACGAGTTCATCGGGAGTCTTCCGCTCCGCCCCTGTCAGGACGCACCCACCCATAAGGAGGGATGGTAGAACCACGCGGTCCCACCAATCCCTCTGGGGAGCGCCCTCCATCCTCAGTTCAACACGCTTCTTTCCGTCCTCCCAATTTGTTGTGTACACGAACGTGAGGCGCATGTAGAGGTTTATTGCTGCGTTGAGTTGCCTGTCCAATCGGAGCCCGCACCCACCACACACGAAGACGTCTGCCCCATTCAGGTCTCTGTTCTCCCACCCACACCTGGAGCAGTAGGAGGACGAACCATAGGGGTCGAGCTCCACTACTCTGGCTTCACCCAGCCTCCCTTCTAGGATTTTTGCGATACCCCGCCAGTCACTCCTCGAAATCCTACGATTCCACACACGCGAGCGCGTGTACATCCCCTGCTTTTTGAGCTCTTCGAGGCCCACCGGGCCACACAGTGATTGAATGACACGCGTGATTTCGAGCTGGTGTTTTCCCGCACGGTTCCTCTCC
>NEXG01000008.1 GCA_003019535.1 Candidatus Marsarchaeota G2 archaeon ECH_B_1 | reverse complement strand
GGTACACGCACACACATGGGGGGAGGAGGGAGGGTGAGGCTGACTGAGGATGGATTGGAGGGCGCTCCCCACCGGGAGTGGTGGGTGGGTGCGTCCTGACACGAGGGGGCTGAGCTGAAGGGGACCAGTGAACCCGTGAGATCCCTGCATGATGCACTGAAGCCCAAGCTCCACTACGCGTACGCTAGGTGTGCGGACGCATACCTACGTACGCCTACGTAGAGCGAAACCCCAATCACTTCCTCCACCGCTATTTATATCCTTATTGATCTCTCTCCAATTGAGAGGGTTCAAGATTTTAAAAACAGTATAAATAAAGCCGTATCAGTAAGCCTTTTATGGTCGTAAGACGATATGAGCTTGTCCATGAGGTACGTTACAAGCCTGGGCATAATCTTACTGGTCCTCCTGCTTAGCGTGGGTTTCTCACTAAGTGTGGGTGCGTCAAGCTTGGGTAACACTAAGTACGCCGCCTACACCCTTAGTATTGTTTCACCAACATTCGCTAAGTCCTTTGTGTTCAACGAGAGCATCACGCCGACATCCAACCCGAATCTCTCAATTCTAACACTCGCATTAATGGGGTCTGGGTGGAATCTGACATACTCCGAGAGCGTTAACTCATCGATGAGCTTCTTTCCATATCTTCCAAGTATCCAGAATAAGAGCCTGTCTTACTCCAGCGCGAACTACTCGTTCGGCTTCACACTTATAGAAGAGGGTTCGGCGAGCATCACGTTTGACGGTAACACCTATAAGGGTACACTCTACGCCTTCAGCGGCCATGCGGTTACAAGGACGGGTGCTTACAGTGTTACCGGTAACCTTACAGTGTTCCCCTCATCCCTACTCTACTCCTTCCAAGCAAGCCTCAACGACACAGCCACAGTACAGGCAGAATTACTATACACTAACCTCCCATTAACACAGTCAGATCCACAAGCGTCGTACACCATGATAGGCTTAGCTGCAGGTGCGGGCGCCGTATCTGTGGCGATAGTGGGTCTTGGGATACCGTTCATTGGAAGAAGAAAAAGAAGTGTTGGACCAGATACTACGCCTAAGGCTAAGGACTACTGGGTTGACTGAGCTAGTCATACGCATGGGCGGGTTGGCCAGTTGGCTGAGGTCGTGGTTTTCGAGTCGGCTGTCAAGGACTACGGCTCGAAGAGGATCGGCCCAGTCACACTCAGGGTGGGGCGTAGCGAAGTTATGGGGCTCGTCGGGCCGAACGGGTCGGGTAAGACCACCACTATTAGACTCATGCTCGGCTTGATTAGACCCTCATCTGGCTTGGTTCTCGTGAATGGCTACCCCCCACACTCGAGGAGGGTGGAGGCTCTGAGCGGTGTGGGCTATTCGCCTGAGCTACCCAATCTCCCAACCTTCTTCACACCACGCGAACTGCTAAGGCTAGTGGGCGGTGAGCTGGGCGTAGACCCATCTAAGGATGGAGTCGACGAAGTTCTTGAAAGAGTTGGTCTACTCGCCTATTCAGACACGAAGATCGGGAAACTCAGCAAGGGCATGGTTCAGAGGCTGAGCATCGCCCAAGCACTCATGGGAAACCCCCAAACACTTGTGCTTGATGAGCCGCTAATAGGTGTGGACCCCCTAGGCGCAGACCACCTGAGGAAGATGCTCGCCGACTTCGCTTCGAAGGGTGGGAGTGTGATACTCTCATCCCACCAGCTACCCGAGGTTGAGGGTTTGTGCACCTCAGTCACAGCCTTCAGACGTGGCGGCGTAATGTTCAGTGGCAGAGTGAGCGAGCTTGTGGGAAGAGTTCTGGGCGAGTTGACAGTTAGGGTTGAAGCCATTGGTTTGGAGCGGAATGTGATTGATAAGATCAGGACACTAGACGGGGTGCTCGAGGTTGAGGAGAATCCTAAGGGGTTGAGGGTGCGTGTTAAGGCGGATAGAGAGCTAAGGCCGATCATAGCGCGCACACTAATTGAAGAGGGGTGTGAGCTCAGGGAGATTGGGTATCTCAACAACACACTCGAAGAGCTCTACAGACGCGTGGTGGGAGGTGATGCCTCAGGTGAGGGCTAACCGTATAGGCGTGTTCCTCGCCTACGAGTATAGGAGGGCTATAGCCAGACGCAAAGTCGTCGCCCTAGTGGTATTCACGGTTCTACTGGACACGGTGCCCTATTACGCACTGGTAACAAACGCGCCCAACCTTATCCCCCCACAATACCACCCCTACGTTTGGGTTATAGGCGTATACGCGCCTCTCTCAATATTCCTACAGTTCATAGCCATACTCATCGCCGCGGGCGCCATGTCTGAGGAGTACGAGCAGGGAACAGCCGAGCTACTGCTTTCAAAACCCGTGAGTAAGGCCGAGTACTTCGTTGGAAAATACCTTGGAGGATACACCCTACTACTCACACTGATACTTCTGAACTCCACCCTCACGGTTTTTTCGGCGTATACGAGCTTCGGCGTACAGCTTGGTTTGGGTGCGCTACCCTACGTTCTCTTAGGTGAATGCGTATCCTCGAGCGTATTCTTCTCACTCGCATTCATGGTGGGGGAACTGGTTAGAAGGTCCAGTCTATCATACATAATCAGCTCTGCAATATTCTTCACAAGCGAAATACTCGGAGTATACTTCGGGCTAATAAGCTCGATAACTGGTAGCAAGCTATACCTCCACCTTGAAAGGGTGCTGCCCACATCCCCAGTAGATAGTCTGCCAATACAGCTTGGGGTACCAAGGCTTCCAGCGGGAGTAGGCACCCTGCTCACCATAGTGGGGCCATCACAATCGGTTGAAACATCCATTCTAGCAAGCGTGGGTCTCATTGCGGCCTACGTTTTTTCAGGAATACTCATAGCGTATGCGTACTTTAGCTATATGGATGTATCGAAGAAGATTAGTTGACTAAGACAGCCTCCACACAACGCCTCGAGGCTTTGTGACCCTACAACCAACAGAGAGATAGTAACACGCGGAGTAGACTGCAAATCTCATTACACCGAGATCACTTTAAACTATAAATAAGATTAGCTTCAGTGTAGATATTATAAGAACGTTTATATACAAATTATGATTATTTATTGTAAAGTTGATGAATGGACTTACTCTCATTATTCTAGCTCCTATATCACATTCATATAAACACTCTACTAATAAAGTAAAAGGAAAAATATCGAATCCCACATGTTCTAAGCCAACATCTAGATATACATCTATTTACAAACGAGGGTTTAAAGCACATGGAGAAGCTTGGCAACACAAAACATCACAAATAAAGCTATTAAGAATAAGCCTATCACGTAGCACAACGATATCTGAGTTGTTTATTGGTGTTGCCCTTGTCTGAAAGGGAAGCCGAGATAGCTGATTGTGTGGATAAGGTTCTAACCGAGGTCTTGGGTGAATTCGCTAAGCGCGCCATAATGATAACCATGAACGAAAAGGGGATCACGCCTTCAGATATCGTCAAGCAACCAGATAGATTTATGGATGGATTAAGGTCTGTGTTCGGGTCGGGTGCGGGAGTTTTAGAGAAGGCTTTCATCTTCGAGGTCTGCAAACGATTCAGAGTAGACACTCGTAGTGTAGCCAACCTCTCATTTGCTGATTTAGTAAAGAGAATGAGAAACCATAGTGAGGGGTAAACGGAACTTTTGCTCTCAACAAAATATACTGGTTTTGTGGCGTTTAAGGAGTTGACGAGGGATGGCTAAATTCCTTGGAAGCACGAAAAGTAGAATAATTGTTTTTCAAAGCCCTCGTGGGGTTAATGTTATTTGTCTACTAATACAAGACAGCTATTGTTGGCGTGTAGGTAGATCGCTGAAACACTCGGATGACTCACTCATCGACCCATTATCTGGACACCGCCTCTCGTTAGCCAAAATACATATAGTTGGCCTCCGACTATTACAGAGTATGCTTTTAAGGATGGCTCCGCGCATCAAGGTTCTTGAGGCTGCATCATCAGTTGCGGATGGAAGGGTTAAGAAGCAGGGTGATTCCTACAGAGTGGTCTCTTCTTCCGGAGAAGTCAGGGTTTACACTGTAAGCATCACCGATTCGAAGGTTAAAAGCGACGATAATGGCACGGTGTATAGGGGGTATGTTGGCTACCCCATCATCGCGGTTCTTATGGTGGAGGGAAGGCTTCAATATAACCCGAGAATCGGTGAGGCGCTTAGAGGCATACCCTGGAAGAAGCTCAACGATCAGTACAAAAACTATGCAGCGGTAGAGCAAATAGCTAAGCGAAAGGCCTCGGAGGCTGGGATAACGAGTGACGAGATCGACAAGTACGTGGACCTCGTATTAATGGAGCTCAAGAGTTTGAAGCTGGAAAGGGCTTAAAAGCATATTACCTCCAAACATTTGAGCGAAAGAAAGGTATACATCGAGGACCGCTATTTTTGGCTATCCAAAATTCTCCTAACCCGTCTTTCAAGCTCTCTATAACTTTGCAAGTCTCTGAAGAGTGAGCCGTTTACACCGTTAATGTACACTGGCTCTGTGCAAAGCACCTCCTCAACATCGTCTCGGTTAAACCGCTTCGTGTACCACTCGGGGTTCTTAAATATGAGCACCCTCCTATACTCGACCTCTTCGAGATGTGTGAGTGGGCATCTCTGGTTACTCCCCAAGCCAGAAAAACATTCAAGGTCGCCCCAGTTCACAGTGTTCTTGTGACCCCTATCCACCCATTCACACACAATCGCTGCAAAATACTCTTTAAGGTCGAGCAAGTAAGGAGAACCATTATTGAACCATTTTAGCACAATTGGATGATTGAGCCAACCCTTCCTACCATCCCTTATAACACCCATTCTACGAAGAACAGCGTAGCCTATTTGCTTTGCCTCTATTCTTTGCTTACCAAGCCTACGCTCATCGAGAACCCTAGCTGTCTTACGATGGTCATAGTAGGGCCTAAAGGTCTGCAAACCCGCCAACCACCCTTATAAACATACACCACAATTACTTCTAAAATATTACTCATAACCACCTAACCACCCTGAGGATCCGATGGCTCCCTGTTCATCGCGGCTCCCATGCTAATCCGCGCGTTCCATAGGGATATCACTCAATATTGAGACAGATGACATTCAGATAAAAGACTTTTACGGTCAAGTTGCACATTCATTAACAAATTGTCCCGAAACCACTCCAAACGAGATGCTTTGTTGAATAAATCGCATGATTGCGTTAATAGAGTGGGTAGTACTAACTCTTCAGCCGAATTTATATGAATAGCATAATCAGCAATATTTATTCAACACAGCATAAACAAGAAGAATATTTAAATATAGCTAAAGGCTAGCGTGCTCATGTCAAAACAGTTCCTGTTACTCTTGGCTGCAGCTGTAGTCTTAGGACTGTTTCTGGGCTCAGGCGTCGGGCTAGTATCTTCGGCATCCGCTTTTGAACCGACATTCTTAAAGAGTGCACCTAGGATGGCGTATGGCTCGTCTTCGACTGCGCTGAACTGGGCTGGGTACGCGGTAGCGGTCCAATCGGGTGAAGTTGACGCCGCATACGGCTCCTGGATTGTGCCTACTCTAAGCTGCTCTTCTAAGGGCACTATATATGCCGCCTTCTGGGTTGGCATAGACGGGTACAATGACAGCACAGTGTAGCAGACGGGCGTCTTAGGAGAGTGTGAACACGGCTCGGCTGTGTACTCTGCTTGGTACGAATTCTACCCCGCCTCACCCGTCTATGCTAATTCGAGCTTTGTTGTCAAGCCGGGGGATACCATGAATGGGAGCGTGGTTTACAACCCAGCTTCGAAGTGCTTTACCACCACACTCAATGATAAAACTCAGGGCTGGGCCTATACCTCCCCCTGTACCGCTGTCTCGGGAGCTCAGAGGAGCGACGCTGAATGGATAACGGAGAGACCCGCCGTGGCTGGAAGCCTGACAACTCTCGCAAACTTCGGAGTGGCGTACTATGGATATGACTACACTGGTGTGAGCGGAACTAACAGCGTGATGATTAATGGGGTCAACCACACGGTAGCCCAGAGCAATTATATCGCCATCACAATGGTGAGCTACAGCGGTAAAGCATTGGCTTCTCCATCTGCACTCACCGTTGACGGCACAAGCTTCACTGTAAGCTATGGGTCGAGCTCGTCAACCCACGGTAACAGCCATAAGTAAACACGAAAAGCGCCGTGTAGATTCTCCCTTATTTTTCTGCTAGAAGCCTTCAGCTGAATCGATTCCAACACGCTTTACCAGTAACGCAGACACTCTACGGCAAGTGGGGTTTGGACTGCACCTTCGCGCGGACTCATGCTATCACTAGTCACTAGACTTATTGTCTAATACGATTCTCCTTCGACGCTTCTTCCTAGAAGTAAGGCTGACCAGAATAGTCTCCAAGCACTGATGGGGTCTGGGGCGGAAACCCTCACGGTTCTCGGGTCGAGTTGATCCACGAAGGGTAGGTATGCTGCTCTTGCAGCCATGCTTGGCTGCAAAAACTCGAATTCGAGGGTTATAGGCGACCGCGCAGTGTATGGTTTAACGCTCCTAGCTTTCATGTAACCCCTGCGTGCCGCCTCCTTAATGATCTGTTTGGTGAGAGATGGGTGGATACACCTAGCCGAGGAGCGGTCTATCGCGTACTTGACGACGGCTCCCTCCAAGTCTCCCAGGACCTCCTTTAGTTCCGACACGGCGTGTTGATCGCCGCTCACCATTGTTACGGGTACACCCATGGCTCCAGCTATCATAGCGTTCACTTCACCCTCACTTGTGGGTCTGCCGTTTAGGAGTACGCATGAAGCGCCTGAAAAGGTGTGGCTCAACACGCCTCGGCCGCCCACCATTGAGTGGTAGCCTATAAACATGGCGCATTCGAAGCTTTTGTCTACACCCTCCATCATGTAGAGCGGCTTGTTCACACCCGAGATAAGGGTTGCACTCGGGTGGAGCTCTTCCAACAATATGTTCGTCATACCACCATGGGAGTCGTTTACCAAAACCTCTGACGCACCCGCTTCAAGCACCCCCTCTATCGCTGAGTTAACATCCTGTGTCATGAGATGTCTGAAGCGCTCATAGTTGAGGTGCCCAGCCAGGACATCATCGATCGAGACCACACCGGTCACCCCCTCCATGTCGGCTGAAATATACACCTTCCCACCCATGTGACTCACCCATAGTCTGGGTCGCGCGCCGTTGACGCGAGGCCTAGGGCTGCTCTAAACCTCATATAAACATCGAGCGCGTCGTCACCTACAATCTCTATTGTGCGGCCATCCACCCTGCGCGCTATGGGAGCATAGAGAGCCCTAGCTGCGAGGCTGCTCTGCGTGAACTCAACCGTAAGTGTAATTGGCTTGGGCGGCGAGTAAACCCTGAGCGACGCCGACGATTTCACAGCCGCCTCCGCAGCCCCGCGCAGCTCCTCCTCAACGCGTGACAGGCTTTGGCTGAGAGCGGAGTATCTGTCGATAGCCCTCTTAACCACGACTCCCTTAGCGTCTGGGCAGACCGTGTGGACCTCTGACACGGCGTATTGGTCACCCGCTACGAGCCCCACGGGAACGCCGAAGTGTCCACCCACCATCGCATTTATCACACCCTCACTCGCGGGAACACCATTCAGATACGCCTTCGAAACTATCCCGGTCATGGTGTGACTCAACACCCCCTCACCTGAAGCCATGGAGTGGTAGCCCACAAAGAACGCGCATATGAATCCACGGTCTACGCCCTGCATCATGCTCAAAGGCTTATGATAGCCCGAGATAAGCTCGACCCTCTCATCTAACCCCTCAATCTTCAGATTCAGCATCCCGTCATGAGAATCGTTGACGAGCACACCATCAGCGCCGCCCTCAAATGCACCCCTAATCACAGCGTTGGTCTCCCTAATCATGACATCCCTAAAACGCTCGTAGTCAGCCCTCCCTGGAAGAACCTGGCTTGGTGACACCGCGCCGGTCAAGCCCTCCATATCCACCGAGACGAACACTCTACCCATAAGCATCCAACACCAGCACTACAAAAAGCCTTTCGAAATCGAATGCAAAAATGAGGTAACACACCACTAGACAACTCAGAATACTATGGGTGACACCGCTAGCCTTCTCCCCACTCTACGGTGGGCGAGGTTTTGAAAGCTTCGTTAAACCAGAATAACTGAGCGGAGGATTGTCCCCCTTAGGAGTGAATTCAGTTTTAGAGTCCTCTTGTGGATTCAGCTATAAGCACTATTCACTCTTGGATGCTCTTTATCCGTAAGGAATAAGTTGATGAGTTTTTCTAGTGTATGTTCAAGTGAGATCAACTCTTGTTGGTTGAGCGCCCCCAACCTGTTCTGAAGGGAGCGGAGATAGAGGTGCTCGGCCCGAGCCAATACCCTTCTACCCTTCTTCGTCAGTGTTACTATCACACGTCGTCTATCGCTCGTGTTTCGTTCACGCCTAACAAGCCCGTGCTCTTCAAGTCTGTCAACCGTGTACGTTATCGCGGGTTTGGTTAGGCCGAAGCGGTCTGCGAGCTTTTTGGGTGTGACACCCCCCCTGGAGAGGGTTTTGAGAACGGCGAAGTCCACGCTCTTAAGGCCCACCCTCTTGAGTTCGCGGGATATCTCTTTGCGCATTGTTGAGGACAGTTTGGAGACTAGGTTTATTATCCGCAGTGTGTCCTCCTCCCCTCCCTCCAAGTCACTTGCGATCGCCTCTCACCTCCTCGGTCTGTTTGGGTTTAGCCGATTGCTGAGCGGCATCCGCCACGCCGCTTTCTATGACTCGCCTGCCACGCAGGGCTGAAACCACGACGCCGAGGATGGTTAGCCCAGCCGCAATATAAAAGGATGCACTCAACGCGTGCATGAATGGGTTGGCTATGGTTTCTGGGACCCAGTATTTGCTTGTGAGTGTGGCCACAGCTGTGGGGCTGAGTGTCTGAGTGAGTTGCTGGGGGAGCGCACTCAGAATCGCGCCAACCGGGTTGTAGCCGAGGAAGGCTGAAAACAGCGCCCCAGTCACGGGTATTTTCGCTATTACCGGGGCCAGCTGGGGTGCGCCAGCCTGTGATACGGCTTGGGACAGTGCGCTTGGGAGGCTGTTTGTCAGCGCCACTATGATTATTGTGAAGAATATTGCGAGGCTCGCTGTCTGCGCCGTGTTCTGGAATGTGGTCCTCATCCCAGACGCCGCACCCCTGTGCTGCCTTGGCACGCTGTTCATTATTGCTGCAGTGTTGGGGGCGGCGAACAGCCCGTTGCCGAGCCCCATCACGAAAAGTATTGCGGCAAACTCAGTGTAGTTAAAGTTGTATGGGAGTGTGCTTAGCGCCACGAAGCTCACAGCTACGATGGCGAGTCCAAGAGTGGCTAGGAAACGTGAGCCATGCTTGTCGGATAGTGCGCCGCTAAGCGGGCCCATCACCACGAATCCCAGCATCATCGGGAGGGTGTAGACCCCCGCCCAGAAGGGCGTCGATTCATAGCTGTAGCCGTGTAGTGGTAGCCATATTCCCTGAAGTAGTATGATGAGCATAATCATAACCCCGCCGAAGCCTACCCCGAAGAATAGCTGCGCGAGTGTACCAGCGGCGAAAGCCCTTATCCTGAACAACTCTAATCTGAACATGGGCTCCTTCACCTTCCTCTCTATGAATGGGAATGCAATCAGTAGGGCGCATCCAGCGACGAGTGACGCCACAACCCAGGGATCACCCCATCCAAGTGGGGACGAACCGTAGGGAAGCAGCCCATACGTCACCCCCAGCAAGACGAGTATTAATCCGCCTGCGAACACGGTGTTACCCACATAGTCAATCCCCTGATTGCGGTTGACCACGCCTATGTCTTTGAGTTTAAGGTAGCTCCAAACGGTCCCGAACAGTCCGAAGGGCACGCTCACCAAGAAGACGTACCTCCAATCAATTGTAGCCAGTATGCCTCCGAGGACTAAGCCCACAAGTGAGCCAGCGAGGGCGGCTATCTGGTTTATCCCCAGAGCCTTACCTCTTTCATTCGCCGGGAAAGCGTCTGTTATTATGGCTGCGCTGTTTGAGAAGAGGAAGGCCGCACCCACCGCCTGAATTATCCTGAACACTATGAGTTCGAGCGCACCCGCATCACCCATATTGGGGGTTATTGAGAGCAGAACCGAGGCGGCTGTGAACACCGCGAAACCAAGATTATAGAGCCTGACACGGCCGAAGATGTCTGAGAGCCTTCCAAATGTGACGAGGAAGGCCGCGGTGACAACGTTGTAGCCCATCAGTATCCAAAGCAGGTATTGAAAGGAGTCAAGCGGATTAATATTGATGCCCCTAAATATCGCGGGTAGCGATATCAACACTATTGTGCCGTTAATCGAAGCCATTAAAACCCCTACAGTAGTGTTTGACAGAGCAACCCACTTGTACTCAACCAATTCGAATCTAGTTAAAAACTTAACCGTTAACATATAAATCTTTCTCAAAGATTACTGAAGCTATTACCGATAGAGAAGCGGATAAACCTCACCTTTTAAGGCGGTAAGGAGGTCAGACGAAGATCGAAGAGAGGGTATACCCTGCTACAAACAACACCCCACCTCCAAGTGGTATCTCCCTTCTACATTCATGGCATCCGATCGCCCGCTACAAGATTAAAGAAACCATGCCCGCTTTCATCGAAGCGAACCATCCAAGATGGTGCAACCCCCAATTATCACAAGCTCTTCGGCTCCAAATCCCAGCGCTGTGCACAAGGCTTTGGATTGTCTACTGCGCTGAGTCATATTACGCTAGGAGCCGTACAGCACACCCCTGGGAAAAACTAATAGCGCACACTACTTTAATCTGAAACAATGTCTAGCAACACCGATACCTGCCTTATTGTGTGGGATATACAGCGAGGTATCGCACCCAACGCTTTCAACTACACTCAAATTCTTCAAAACATCAGGTTGCTTATCGAAGCCGCAAGGTCTGCTAGGGTTCCCGTGATTTTTAGCCAGCATACCAGTCTACCGTACCCGTATATAAGCGAATACTTCAAGGAATCGATGAGGAGGAGGGGGGTCGACCCAAGCAGGTCCAACTATATGGGCGAGGGATCACCCGAGTGGGGATTCGTTGAGGGTATCACCCCGACGCCAGACGACCTGACGATTAAAAAACACACTCCAAGCTTCTTTGTAGGCACATACCTGGAGCAGATACTCAGGAACAGGGGTGTGTCCAAGATGCTTCTGTGCGGCGTGGCTACGGTGGCTAGCATAGCTGGGACGGCCTGGCATGGAGCAGCACTGGGCTTCATACCCATAATCATGGAGGACGCCGTGGGAGGTAGAGCTCAGGAAACACATAAGACAGCGCTAAAAGTGATGAGAAACATATTCACGGTAGTCAAAACCACCGACGCAATAAAGATGTTAAAGGGTGAAAACCAGTGAACTACCCCGCCCTCACATACGGGGACCTCCCCCCTAAACCCCAGTAAAGCTAAAAATTAAACCCTGGATCACCATAACACCCAAAGATTGGCCCACCTAGTAGGTGGTAATCGAATCAATTATAACATTCAGAAACCATCGGGGTTCGTGGGGGAAAATCTAAAATTTACGTTCCACCCACTAGTGTGAGTTGGGTTCATACGAGCTAGGTGTCGCATTCGCCTCATTCTCAGTGCTTAGCACGGCTGGTAACAGGATTTTACTGAGCAAGCCCCTTACCCAAGTGGATTCAAGGTTTGCAAGCTATATTGCCTCACTAGTTGGCGTCACACTGCTTTTAATAGTGGACATTACGGTAGGTGAAATAAGCTACATACTCTCCGCGCCAAGCTGGGAGCTCATACTATTCTGCGCTGTGGGTGTACTCAACTCGGGTGTGTCACGCCTACTGCTATATATTGCCATTAGACACTTAGGAGCCAACCAAGCTGAGATCCTCCAGTCGACCACCACACTCTTCGCGTTCCTGTTCGCAGCAACACTCCTGCATGAAGGTATAAGTGCAACCGTGGTTGGCGGCGGTGTACTAATCGTTGCAGGATCACTGATGGTCGAGGCTCGCTTGAGCGCTGATAACAGACGGGGTAATCCGACGGTGGGTGTCGTGAGCGCACTGCTCAGCAGCCTCGTCTTCGCGCTTGTTCTCATACTAGTAAAAGCAGGTCTACTGACAGGGTACCCCTACATATCCGCAGCGGCCATCTCATCACTCGCGGCACTAGGATTCAACACACTACTCTATAATCCGAAAAAGCTTGCCTCGGACATTGCGAGCACACCCAAGAACATAACAGCGTCGATTGCGGGCGCATCAGGCTTAATAGCCCTCTCTCAGGTCTTCAGGTTCGCCGCCTTCAGCTATGCGTCAGCAGTGGTCGTGTCAGCCATAATCAGCACGAGCCCAGCCCTCGTGGTACTATTGAACCACGCAGCATACAACAAATCCGAAATAGTGAGCCTAAAAACCATCATAAGTGTGGTGTTAGTGGTCGTGGGGGGCATAATCGTATCTCACTACGAGATCAGCTAAATTCCGTCCGCAAACGATTACCGCTTGGTTACATGCGCCACAAGTGGAGCAATCATTAGCACACAAATACCCGCTACCAAATCATTTAGGCGTAGGATATGGTTCCCTCAAAGTCGTGATCAACTAGTATATTAGCGTGGTTAACAATAATATTGCTTAATGGTATATAGAGTGATTCATCTTAGGAAGGAGGTCAAAACAGTTCAGCTTGGCGTGACCATTGAGGCTCCACAGGTAGAGTTCATCGAGGAATTCGAAGCGGAGGCTGACTGGTCGGCCCGAATCGAAGAGCTAAGAAATCTGGGATTCACCATCCCCATTAAGGGAGAAACAGCGTACGCCCTTAAACCAGGAGTATACCGCAAAATCTGACGCCGTCAAAGAGACCAACCACAACGACTCCATCAGGCAGCACCCGAACCGGTCGACCGCTGAGAATGGCTGGATGAGTACCCCCGTCAAAGTACTCTATCCGGGTTAAAGCGAATCCAACAAATGATGGAGTCAACCCTCTAGCAAACTGTTCTCCTGTAGAGTGGTCTGCGAAGCCATTTTGAGCGGCCCTGCTAAGCGTACTCTGAGAGTTTAGGTGGTGTCCCCATATGCGGGTTAGAAGTTGAGGATGACCGAAATCGATGGTGGCAAGTATCATACTGTAACGCTGAACAAGCCTATTCCGCGTTTTTTGGGATAGGGCTGTACAGCTGCAACCGTATCTTCAAAAGGCGGCTTAAAAGTTTGGCGAATCCCCAAGAGTCATGAGACTATTATGATCCAAGTGTATATTCTCGAGCGCCCCAGAAGTTAAAGGCATTCAAAACCAAATCCACCAGAGCTTAGGCCAACATAGCTCTACTGGTGGGACGCTTCTGCGGCCACCTCAGGCATCCCACAAGGACATTCAACAACTCAAGAATGACGCTCTTCCTACCACCCCGAGGCTTCCTAAAACCTCCGAGTTGGTCACTGAGTAGATACGACACTTGTATAGGGCTTATCCTGGCACTAGGGTAGTCCTCGCCGTAGAAGGGGCGAGGTTTTGAGGTTTTATAGACGTCAGTGGCACTTGGAGTGACGCGGGAGGGCTTTTTCAGTCAGCTGGCCAACTGTTATACTTGACTGGATAAGACGCTGGAGTGCAGCCCCTTCTGAATGGGAAATCTAGTTGACAAAACCGGATTCGAGATCACAAACAATGAGATTATAGCTGACGAGGGTACACTTGAAAAATGGCTTTACCACGTGCCCATGAATTCCATGCGGTCGACGCGGTAAAGAAAGAATGGAAGCACTCTCCAGAGAATGTCTGTGACACACTCAAAGACTGACACGCGTGACACGCTGACCTGGTTGAAGTGAACCACCCCGCCCTCACTTAAGGAGGGGGTCTTCCCCCAAGATAAAGTTCTGGTTGCTCGAAAAGTTGATCTCCACTGTGTGACACCGAACTGCGGTTTGCGGGATACCCTCAGGGTCCCTTTCGGGTTCTAGGCTTTTAACTCGCGATAATGATGCCTTTGATTCGGCGCGTCTAATATGACGGGCTAACGCAGGGCGTCGCTTTCAAAGTATATGTGTGCGCCCGTTATCTTATCATCCTTGACTTGGTAAACTACACACAGAGGGACATGAACCTCTCCTTCTTTGGGCTTTATACCCGCGAACTCTAGTAGTTGCGTACGGTAGAAATCCGCTTCCAGAACGGCCTTGTCTTGTGTCACTATCAAGTCCTTTTGAAGGAAGTTTGCTGAGAAGGCCACACTGTAGAAGTAGCTCAACAACTCTTCGATAGCCTTTTTCCCCTTGTATTCTTGGCCTGTAGACATAACTTTAAACACTGCATCATCGGACAGCCGACTAATGTCGTGGTCGTGCAGATATGCATTTATTGTTTCTTGTGTACCCTCAATACTATTCATAAATACACAACTTATATATATATATATTTAACAAACTATAATAAGCTTTATGTAGTAATATAAAATGACATATAGATTTTTACAAAAAGAAGTTTAGATTTATTTAAACCCAGCAATCTAGCAAATGACAAAAAGGCCTGATCCGAGTGTTTTACTCACCGTGTAAAATACAGGTGGTCATACGGTAGCAAACTTTATGGCGCAAAGCAACAAGGGTCAGCGTCACCTAAACCCGCTGTTCTAAAACCTCCGCCTCTACTATCGGAATCTATGGTTTTAAGCAACTTTGAAACTGAGTTTTGAACTGATCTATAATAACAGTTTATGTGTAAGGATAAGATATGAGACTATCCCCCGAACATCTCGCACTGCTCAAAACGGTGTTTAATAAATTTCTCTCAGATAATGGAAAAAAATCCTTTAAGAGTACACAGAAGTACCTAGATAAGGTGTATTATTTGGCGTGGTTTGCGTATGGTTTTCTGGTGACGCTGATTTTTGTAGACGATCCCGCCCAGATCAGACTTCATGTAAATTACCCCCAGATAGTGTATCAGTGCATAAAAAGCCTCAAAAGTTGAGAAGGAGTGTAAAGGCGTTTTCCTCGGATTTGTGTTGTTGTAGAACCCGTTGTTCTATCCTTAGATACCCAAAGAAGCGCTCTACCGAGCTTCTTAACCCGAAGGTTTGGTGAACGTGGTTTTTGAAACCAGCTCTTGTGACAGCCTCACGGTACCAAGGTCCTCGGTCTGTGGAAAATCATGGGGTCACCCAGGCATCTCTTTCTCAGCCTCCATAGGAACTCGAGCGCGCTTTGTGCGCTTCGCGTGAACGAAGCACTGAACAAAATCGGTTGCCTCGCCTCCGCATCAACAACACACACGTAAAGTGGTTGGCCGCCACACTTCACCACTGCTTCGTTAACCACGATAACCGAATACCCACGAGGCTTTGGATCGAAGTTCATTTTCTCCTCAATTCTCTTCGTTCACCCTCTATGCTTAGAGCAGTTGTGGGTCCGCGTAAAAAGGCTTGAGGTCTGAGGTCCTAAAGGCGATTAATAAAACCATCAAAACTTTGAACTAAAAACCTCTCTTGTTCGTTAAAATTCCCAGAGAATGTGAATCTGTGGTGGGCGCCACAGGGTATCGCCACTCAAATCCGTGGTGTACATAACTTATCCGGATACGCATGAGTAGCTCGTGATAAGAGACCCGGCGAGCGAGAACTCTTACCCGCACACGCCTCTGTGGATAAATATCCGAGGGGACGTAGGAAGCGGCTCAAGCCCTCCCCGTATGTGAAGCATGGTGGAATGTGCACGAGGAGGCAGAAGAGCCTGGGGCCAAGCGGCTCGAGTGATTCAAGGAGGCGCCCCAACTCGTCCCTCGGGTTGGGTGTGAGCTCACAGCTTCCGAAACGCGAGTTTCACCTTACTTCTTCTAGCTTTCGTAAAACAAGATTTTGTAGCACTTCGATGCTTCTTTTTACAGGCGGGTTGTGATACACGGGTTCGCGCATTGCAGGCGTGATCAAAAAGGGTATTCCACTACCAAGCACCACAGAAACCAGAGATATCACGCATGTCGTCGATACCTGATGCGATTTTCGATATTGTGTTTGGGGTACACGGAGCGACAAGAACAAGCAGAACAGCGTTTTCAGAGGCCTTAGAGACAAGCTCGATGCATTCGACGTGACCCGTAAGCTCTGTTATCGTGGTGTTACCCGTGGCCCAAGTGAGTAGCTCTCCTATGAGCACCTTATTTTACGGAGGGGGTAATGACTCGGAAAAAGTCCCCGCCATGTCTCAATAGTAGTCTGTCTTGCCATATCCACCGCTTTTTAAGCGGAAACACTACCTGTAACACAAACCACAATCCCTATCTCTTTGTAGCTCATCACCACAACTTCCCCTTCCTTTAGATGGCTTGCCACTTTTACCCAATTTTAAGCTAACCCAAAGATGCTAAGCTTATATCTTTTGGTTTACGAAAAATTGTAAACCCAATATTTAAATATTCGAAAACATGGAAACGCCTGTTTGGTGAAGGCACAATGGGTTTACTGGTTGCAATTCTCGCTTGGTTACACGTGTTTTTTGCGACGGGGTGGATAGGAGGCGCTTTGCTTAGCACGATCGCCCTTGAGCCCTCTATTCGCAAAACGGAAAATCACGTAGTCGCCCAAACGCTCATGGCAAATGTGGGAAAGTTTATGGGAGTTTTTTCGACGCTAACAATCGCTTTTGGTGTATTATTCTTTTGGGTTTTTACGGGTGGTCGGTTGTTCTTGATCGATTCTGGCTGGGGAGTAATGATGCTACCAGGAATAACGCTTGGGGTGGTCGCCTATGTTTTCGGTATTGTTGCGCTTCTACCGCTTGCCAAGCGCCTGGCTACAGCCACGCAAAAATCACCCAAAGATGTTCCCGCGCTTATGTCCAAAATTAGAACGCTTTCACTCGTCGACTTGGTTCTTCTTGCACTTGTTTTCACCTTTATGGTGGGCTCAGCCTTTTACTAACCTGAAAGCTTTATAACACACCTTGTGAAATGCGATTCGGCGGGTATTTCGCTTGGAGAGATTGAATGCTACTGAAACCGAAACAAACCAACCAGAAACACGCAAGGCTTTCGCCCTCCTTTCGCTTTTAGATGAAACAAATTTGAAGCTTCTTTTGATGCTACGAACATCACCATTATGCACAAGAGAGCTTGCGAAAAGACTTGGAATGGCCGAGCCGCACGTTTCACAAAGAATACGCGCGCTTGTTGGCACTGGGCTTGTGCGTGACGAAGGCTGGGTTCGCCTAGGTGGTCGGAACTTAAAGCTTTACTCCCTCAAGGTTCGATCACTGAAACTCGACTTTCAACCAGAAAGACTCGCGCTAACCCTTGAAAGCGCTTTGCCCAAGGGAAGCATCACGCTCTCATATCCTACAATGAGAATGGATCCTCCCAAATTCTTGTTCAAGTTCATCGGAAGAAGCGAACAAAAGAGAATTCTTAATTATGCAAAGTCAGCGGTGGTTTGGGGGATTGCGGGAATTGGCAAAACCACTCTTGTCGCCTCTTGGAGCGCTCAGCTACGCAAGAACGGAACCAAAGTGTTTTGGCACACGATCAAAACAGGCGACTCTCTCGCTTTGGTTTGCACGAAGCTTGCGCAACTCGTTTCGGGCTCAAAGCGAACGGAACTACTAAAAGCGATCGAAAGCTTTTCAACACAACAAGAAGAACTCATTTTTAAAGTCGTGGACTCTTTAAAAGAGTTTAAAGGCGTGTTTGTGTTTGACGACTATCAAAACTGTTCGGATCAAAATTTGCGTAAACTTTTGCGAGAGCTTTTCGCTTATGGTTTAAAGCTCATAGTTTGCTCTAGGACTCGCCCGGAAGAGCTCGTCGCGCTAAACCGAGTTAGCGTGATAGAGCTTGGCGCTTTTAACAAAAAAGAAGTTTTGGAGTTTCTTCGCTCAAGGTTACCCGAGTACAAAGACTTGAGCGCTTTGCTTTCCGCTTGTTCTCCGCTTAAGGGGCACCCGCTTGCTCTTGAAGTGTTCTGTAACGGCGTGCGCCACAAAGCGGTGAGTAGGGCGCGAAGTTTAGAGGAATTTTTTGGGGAGGTTTTGGATTCGCTTTCTAGTGACGAAAAGCTTGTGTTATCCTGTGTTTCCCTGTTTAGAAGAGGCGTTGAGGTGGATGCAATAAAGCACACTCTTCCGAGATTGACGAGCGAACCGCTTCGAAAAGTTTTGCGCTCGCTTGAAAAAAAAGGTTTTGTAAAAAGGATGGAAGACGGGTTTGTTGTTCACGAGCTATTAAAGCAAACGGGTTATGGCAACCTAGAAAATCCCGCTTTGCTGCACCGCAAAGCGGCTGAATGGTATTCGAACGCGCAAGAGCCCGCTTACAAGCTCGAAGAAATTTACCACTCATTTCTTTCACAGGATTACGGAAACGCCATCGAAACGCTTGTGAAAAACATTCCAAAACTCTTGGATTTTGGGTTTTGGCCTTCTCTACACGCCACTCTTGACGAGCTACTTCCAAAAGTGAGCGATGACATAGCAAAAGCGTGGCTTGAATACGCAAAAGCATTGTGCGCTCAGGACCCAAGCCTTACTGGTAACGAAACGCTAAGCCTGTTAAACCGAGTGCTTGTGGCCGCTGAAAGAAACGGAGACTTTAGGCTACAGGCAAGGGCGCACTTAGCGCTAGCACAAGCTTTCCAAGATTTTGGAGAAATAAAAGGTGCAAAAGAGCACTACGCGCTTTCGCTAAAGACCGCGCAACGAACACAAGAGTACGAAAGCATTCGCGCAAACGCGCTTCAAAGTCTTGCGGAGCTCGAGCTAGCCCAAGAAAACTACACAAAAGCGCTGAAAGCCTACACAACAGCGGAAAGGCTACAAACAAAGCTAGGAAACGAGAGGAACGCTCTTCTTGCAAGGTGTAGGATTGCGCTTATCAACTGTTACATTGGCCAACCCGAAACTTCTCTTGTGATTCTTGACGAAATACGCGAAAGAGTTTCGGCTTTATCCAATCACACACTAAAAATTTCGTGGCACATGTGCGCAACTTTTGCTTTTTATGCACTTGGACGCTTGAAAGACGCGCTGAGCGAAAACGCAAAATGGGTTCAGGCGGCAAAGCTCTCTCGCTATCCCGGTTTTTTGAGCGAAGCGCAGGCCTTCAGAGCGTTTCTTTTAGCTCTTTACGGAAGAACAAAGCAGTCGGAAAAGTGCGTCTCAGAGGCGGAAAAGATCAAAAAGCTCGACTACGCTGGTGTTGTGGAAATGGCCAAGGGCGCTTTGTGCGTAGCAAAGGGTAAATACAAAGATGCGCTCAAACACTATGAAAAGTGCTTAGAGATTTTTAAGGACAAGTTCCACCAAGCGCTTTGTAACGTGCTTATCGCAAGGCTATACCTCAAGCTAGGAAACGAAAAACTCGCGAGCGCCTACGCTTTAAGCTGCGCGTCGCTTTTTGAAAAGATTGGCGCAAAGCGTTATGCTTTGGAAGTGCAGACGCTTATTCCTCAAACCCACAATTCCCCCACCCAAAAACTTGAAGCTTTATGACTACGTTCTTCATGAATGATTGCATGGCGCCCAAAGTCGGCGACAAGGCTACGCTTTTTGGAGCACTTGAAGACGAAGGAAAAGAGTTTTCTCTTTCCGAGCTTTTGAGAAAGCGCAACATTGTTTTATACTTTTATCCGAAAGTCGAAACCCCTGGCTGCACAAAAGAAGCGTGTTCGTTTAGAGACAGCTAGGAGAAAGCGCAAACGCTTGATGCCACGGTGATAGGCGTGAGCTCTGACCCACCTGAATCCCACGCTTTATGTTTAGGGGAAGACTCCGTCCGCAACGGTAGACCCAAAATTCAAGTGTGGGTTCCAATCAGCACTAGGCAGTAATTTGGGTCTACCGGTGAGGGCGTGGTAGTTCACTTAATGCAAACACAAGTCCTATGTGAGCGGGGATAAGAATATTATGAGGGAAGTTGACTCCAGTCACATACACGTTGGAGTAGACCTACACTACTCACAAGTCCGCCATGAACGTGGCCCTCATAGATGAAGGGGGATGGAAACCTGCTAGGGGAGGCGAGGTCCAGCTGTGAGCCCAGAAGCTCACACCACTCTCTTACTCTCACATTCACTCACATTTGGCCCGCTCAAACACGCTCATAGAAAGCTCATTAACCTGATAGTGGGTCCACAGAATCCTAGCCCAAACACACAACTGGCGCCGTCACAAACAGTTTCAAAATAGATAGGTTTATATGGATTTCCGGATTTGAATGATCCGGTTGTGCATGGGCAGTAGGGTGATAGTAGATAGAGACCCAAGACCTCCGCTGGCTGGCTGAGGGAGGGGTACATGCACACATAGGGGGGAGGAGGGAGGGTGAGGCTGACTGAGGATGGATTGGAGGGCGCTCCCCACCGCATCGAGTGGTGGGTGGGTGCGTCCTGACAGGGGCCAAGCGGAGGGGGACCAATGAACCCGTGAGGTCCCTACATGATGCACTGAAGCCCAAGCTCCACTACGCGTACGATAGGTATGCTGATGCGTACCTACGTGCGCCTACGTAGAGCGAAACCCCTACAACCCCAACCCACCCAAAACACACTCGTCTAGTGGCGGGAGGATTCACGGCCCACCCACCAACCAACCAACCAAGCAGGGATGGGGCAGCGGGCACCTCTCATAGACAGGTGGATTCTGAATCGGGTAACCCGTGCGGTCGAACACTAGTTGTGAGCCAACCTGCCTGATGGTGGGGGTGTTGCTAAATTCTATAGGGGATTAAGGCGGAGGAAGGTGGGGGTGGTGGTGGCGGCGCGCGCCTTGGCTGTTGGTTTTACCGAGGCCGCCTCCCCCGCGTGCGGGGATGCCCCACATAATCTACCCTGTGGGTGTTGGAGGGCGTTTGTGGGGGGCGTATTGTGGTTCGCTGGCTTGGGGAGCAGGTGGTGCCCGTCCGTATTGATTGGGTTGGGTACTCCGACTCCCCGCCCATGCTCTTAGATGCGGCTTGGCCCACTGACGGGGTAGCGGAGGACTTTGGGGTGGGGTTTAACCTCCCACGTATGGGTAATCGGTAGCCTACACCCATTCATTCTTTCTCCTCCTCTAGGTGGCGCCACACAGGTGTTGGGTGGGGGGCTGGCGCTTGGTTCATAAATCACGCAGATGGGTATGCAGAGAGGATCCAACTGTCTGCGTAAAATCTTATATACTTTGGGAGAGAAGTGTTTTCAGTTAGATGAAGCTAGTTGTTGGCCTGTCTGGTGGGAGCGGGATAATATATGGTGTTCGCTTCTTAGAGGTGCTTCGTGAGCTAGGCGTGGAATCCCATCTAATATTTACGGCGGCGGCAAAGAAGACGCTTGTGCTCGAGACTGATTATACGGTGAGCCAAGTGGAGTCGCTTGCAACTAGGGTGTACGGTGTGGGCGACATCGCCGCCCCGCCTTCAAGTGGCTCCTTTAAGACGGACGGCATGGTCGTGATACCGTGCAGCATGAAGACGCTTGCAGGAATAGCCTCAGGGTACTCCGACAACCTGCTATTGCGAGCGGCCGATGTCACGCTTAAGGAGAGAAGACCGCTCATACTGGTGCTCAGGGAGACGCCTCTCAACATCATACACATTCAAAACATGCTCAGGGCAGCTCAGGCGGGCGCGGTGATCGCACCCGCGATGCCAGCCTTCTACCACAGACCGAAGACAATAGAGGACCTGTTAAACCACCAAGTAGGCAAGGTATTGGATCTGCTAGGCGTAGAGCACAACCTCTTTGAGCGCTGGAAGGGAGCCAAACAGTAGCAGCCCTCTCATCTGTCAGCCAAACCTCATCAAAAAATCAGAGGCTCTGCTCAAATGGTTTCAATTAACCCTTTTACCATCTCTGCGGGACTCAAGGCTGGTGTTGACTCATCCAGTCATCCCAGCCTATGATGGGTGGTTCAACATTGATCTGCCAAAGTAGGGCGTTTAGCTCACCTCTGTGCTGTAGCTCCTCCTCAACCATATGCCACAGCATATGCCGTAGCCTTATACGCTCCTCACGCTTGACCCATGGATTACTGTAGACTATTTCGAGGCCAAGCCTCTGTGGATTCAGGGATCCCAACACATTCATGACAGTGTTATTCACACTCTCCTCCTCATCCTGAATTTGTTTTAGGCTGAGGTTTTTACCCGAGAGAGGATGGTAATCGGCTAGCTTATCATTATACACATATACAAACCACCACCTATATGCGTCAAGCACATGCGTGTATATGTCGAGAAGCGTTGGAAAAGACGCACCCCTATCCTTGGATAATTCAGCGTCGGGCAGCGTGCAGAGAGTCTCCCAATACTTCCTTCTCACACCGAAATTGTAATTGTACCATTCACGGATGAGCTGGAGTTCCTCCAATGGCACTCGACCCCCTATCTAGGTCAACCTAGAAATATTTAAACACACAGTCGATGACCTCTGATGATTAGGTTTGTGATGCATATGTTCAGCTTTGCCGTAGTAAGAAAGCACGCTGAACACGTAGCAGGAGGGTTAGAATATTGTGGCGTCTCAAAAGCCTAGCCGGGTAGCAACTTGAACACAGTTAAAATTCTACGCGACCCATCTTTGAATGGAACTCTATAGATAACCCCGAATTGCAATATCTGAGAGACGAAAGAGGTTGTGTGTCTATGCCAATTTGTGTATATTTGTGTATAGTATTTTAGTCATTGACTGCTCTGGTAAGCCAAGTCCCAACAGCTGTTGTACGTTGTGCCCTATTGACTCTACACCCATAGTGGGCCAATCAGAGCCGAATATCGTCTTATCGGATATCTCTAGTAGTCTGGGGAAATACTCTAACAATCTATTTGGGGGTATTCCTGATATGTCGAGGTACACGTTCTGATGTCTTCTGATTAGGAAGAATGCCTGCTGGGTCCAGAAGGGTCGGCCGCCGTGTGCCATCACTATTTTGAGCTTGGGGAAATCCACAGCAACATCGTCTAGCAGTATCGGGTCGCCGTACTTTATCCTCGCCCTAGGGAAGACGCTGGTTCCCGTGTGGAATGTCACGGTCATACGGTTTGATTCGGCGTATTCGTAGACGTCGCTAAGCTTCTTGTACGAGCCACCATTTTCAGTGTAGGAGTTGGGCTTGAATAGCTGGTGTACTGGGTGGAGTTTAACCCAGTTTGAGTCGAACTTTGCCCTATACTCTTCGAGTAAGCGTAGAGGGTTTTCGTCTCTCAGTGGGTCCACGGAGACCACCGCCCTAAGCCTATCTGGGTACTCTCTGCAGTAGTTTCCAACGAATTCTACGAGCCTGTGGTTGAAACCCATTACCTCTGGAGCTGGATAGGAGATTATGTTCGCCCACTCGACGCCCTCGCGGTCTAGGATGCGTACAAGCCCCTCAGGCTTCATGATTTCACCGTAAACCTGGGCATCGTATGTTTTTGAGTGGGTGAACACTCGTCGAACATCGGCTTTCATCATCTTTAGAGGTATCACATGGACGTGGCAATCAACCACTCTGGGCCTAATCATGACTCACTGCCTCATTTTTTATGCGCTAGGTGGGTCAGTTAGTGTTCGCAAGTTTCATAAGTGACCTTCTACTAGCTTCGTGTTTGAGCGTTGGCGATTGCTTCAACAGCCCTCTCAATCTCATCCTCTGTGTTGTAAAAGTGCGGAGCCAATCTGAGCCCAATCCCTCTACTCGATGTCACGAAGCCCATCCTGTTGAGTTTGAGCTCCAGTTGGTGCGGGTTCTTCACAACGAAAGAGACGATAGCACCCCTCCTCGCATCGTCCATTGGAGATATGCTGTGCAGGCCTAGAGAGTCCCCAAACTCAAGCGCCCTACGTGTGAGAGTGCTAACACGCTTCTCTATGTTTTCTACGCCCACTTCGAGTATGGTTTTAAGACCAGCGATACCCGCGTAGATGGAGGGCACACTCCATGTGCCGCTCTGGAAGCGGTCAGCGTTATCAGCGTAGTTAAGGCTGCTCGCACCGAATAGGAAGGGGTCCTTCTGGGAGAACCACCCCGTATACTCTGGCTCGAGTGTGGGTATAATATCCTCCCTCACGTATAGGAAGGCTAGGCCCGGCAACCCGAGGAGGTATTTGAGCGTCCCAGATGTGAGGTAGTCCACATCCATTTTCCGCACATCTATCACCGTGTTGCCCGCGGCCTGATAGGAGTCCACGTAGACCTCGGCTCCAGCTGCGTGGGAGAGCCTCACTATTTCTTCAACCTCCTGCTTGAAGCCGTTTATGGAGCTCACGTGGATTGCTGTGACGAGCCTAGTCTTCGGTGTTAGCCTCATGGTGTAGTCCTCCGGCGTGATCGTGTAGTCTTCGGCTCTGAGCGTGGTCACCCTTGCACCACGTTTCTGCTGCGCTAGGAGTATGAAGTTAGTGGTGGGGTATTCTAAGTCTGATGTTAAAAGCTCGTTCCTCGAGTTATATTTGAAGGCGCTGAGCAGTGTGTCGAGGGCGGTGGAAACAGAGAAACTGGGGGCTACCTCATCTCTCTTTGCGCCTATAAGGCGGGCGAATAGCTCTTTGGCTTCGCCCACCTTTTCCACCCAAAGATCCCAAGGGTTCCCATACTCCTCAAGGTCTCTTCTATACTCTTCTAATGATTCCACCATCGCCCTGTGTAGGGGTGAGTGAGAGCATGCGGCAAGGTACACCTTCTTCGTGAGAATCTCAAAGTGGTTCAAGAAGCACACCACTCTAGCTTCAGTTGGCGGATTCACTCCTAGCGTGTGGCCTCGTCACCTTAGCCACTAGACTCGTGAACTCTTCATCTGTGAGCGCCCTCTTGTTCAGCTCAGCAAACCGCTTCACTTCACCAAGTAGCTCCCTCAGCTGATCCTCGCTAAGGCTAGCGCTGATCCCAAGCTCCTTGAGCTTGTACTCAATCGCGTGCCTACCACTCTTCTTACCAACCAGAACCCTGTGTCGGTTTCCCACGACCTCTGGGAGGAGGGGCTCGGAGCCTAGATTATACTTAGCCCNCCCCGCCACAGATATACCACTCTCCCTCGCAAACGCGTTATCACCCACGATGGGCTTATTTGGAGGCATCCTGAAGCCGGACCTCTCCTCCACCACGCGGGAGAGGCGTTTGAGTTCGTCGAGCGCCACACCAGTCTTAATTCCAAGCATTATCTCCAAGTTTGCGACAACCTCTTCGAACGCGGCGTTCCCAACCCTCTCACCCAAGCCGTTCACGGCGGTGTGAACCACACTCGCACCCTCTAGAACGGCTGCAACAGTGTTCGCCACAGCCAAACCCAAGTCGTTGTGGGTGTGGACCTCTATGGGCTTCTGGGTTACTTCCCTAAGCCTCCTAACAAGGTATCGCATTCCGTCAGTGGTGATACATCCGAACGTGTCCACGACTGCGAACGCGTCCGCCCTGCTCTTTACAATCTTACTCATCAGCTTAAAGTATGCTTCCTCATCAACGCGTGTGGTGTCAACCCCGAAGTAGGTTACATAGAGGCCGTGAGACTTAGCAAAGTCAATCATCTCCAGGGAGAGGGATTCAACGTAGTCGAGCCCCCAACCGAACTGTTTGAGCTTCGGCACCCCAACCGGCGCCTCCAAAACGATACCCTGCACCTCTGTTTCGGCGGAGGCCTCAATATCCTCCTTCCTCAGCCTGCAGAGCGTGAATATCTCGGATTCGAGGCCCTCCTTAACAATCGATCTGATTGCACTCCTCTCCTCGTCAGAGATAACGGGCATACCAGCCTCAATCCTCCGCACACCCACCTCACTGAGCAGCCTAGCTATCTTCAGCTTATCATCCGCGTTAAAGACAACTCCCGGCGTCTGTTCGCCATCCCTCAGCGTTACATCGTGGAAAACCACTTGGCTTGGCGCGTTCGGATAACTGGCCTTGAAATTAAAGGGACTTACCCACCACCTATCAGAGCTATAGACGTTCAATCCAACTCATAACGACAAACCCCCACCCAATATAAAGGCTACACAAATGTTAGTGTGCTCCCCCACCCTCACGAAGCGGAGGGGGTCTTCCCCTAAAGATAAAATAGGAGTAGTGCAACGCTCAGAGCTATTCCCAAACCGAACTTAAAATATCGGCGGCCAAAGTGGAACATTTTTCAATAGTATTCATCACCGATTCGAGTCTTCTAAGGTCAGATGCCCTTGAGAGGGAAGCACTTGAGAGGCTACTCATCGAGCCCCTTATAGCCAAATGAACTGAACCTAACTGCTCTGCCTGCTAAGAATATCAGCTGCTAGCGTTTTGGCTGGGGTTCGCCTTTTAGACGTTGTATGTTCTAGCACTCCTAGACGCTAGGAGTAGGGCTTTGTCTCCTCTAGGGCTCCATGACGCGCACACGAATCCGTATCCAACGGCCTCATATATTGTGTCTACCCTCTCAGGAGTGCAAAGGTAGGCAAAGCTGAGTCTGTCCTTCGACCCGCTTGGGTGGGAGGTGGCCACTATCCCCAACTCCCCACTTGGATGGATGGCCAAAGCACTCAGATAGACTCCCCCTCCCTTCCACTCGAGGCTCTTCACACCATCACTGATGAGGAAGGCTCTGGGTTCGTGGAGCACCACATCATACCCCACAGCCACAAACTTATCGTCGACGCAGTTGTCCACAGCCAAGAGGTCCACCTTAGCCTCCTGCGCCACCGGCTCGAGTGAGTCCCCCCGCAGCCGATAGACGTTGGGCGTGGGGACAAACATCTCCGCGAAGGCGTTCCCAACCACGAGGGGCTCACACCCGGGGGGCCAGCTCGCACACCTTAGATTGTTGACGGCTCCCAAAATGGGTCGAAAGCGGTTTGAACCATGCTCATACATGAGAGCGCAACCGCTGTTACCAACAATAAGAGCAGTCTCGTCGTCGGCCGACCAAACCACCCGCCTCAAATTCTCAGCACGCTCGGCGTTAAGTCTTTTAAACTTCTCACCTAGTAGTACGGTTCCATTGTTTCCGACCACGAGAAGCTCGCCCCTACTCGAGTATGCAGCACACCTCAGATTAGACTTGGTATTAGTCTCTAAACTCTCAGTGATGGGCCCATCCATCAGTATAGCCCTTCCCTTATCACCCACGCAGAGTATCCTGCCATCCGGTGTAAAACACGCCCACCTTGCACCCAAGTTTAATGTGAATTCACGCAATTCGAGTGTGGGGTAATCCAGTAGTATCAGTTTAGAGCTCAACTAACACCTAACTAAAATGATTTTAAAACTTTATAAGGCTTCTAAAACTATAGGGTGTGTTCAAAACATTGTGGAAGAGTGAGAACTCAGCTGACCAAGCGTTAAAACGGGATTAGAGCGGTTGCGAACATGAGTGGATGGAAGCCTAGAGAAGTATGTTTACAGGAGAGGCGAAGCTGGCGGCTGGAAAATGATGAGGTATCCCACAAGATCGTGGAAGCCCCACACCTAAGTAGCTGGGCTCCATTCCCTCTGCGATTTCGATAAATGATTCTCTCGACACGTGTAGGTGGGGTTCCCCGCTAGAGTAGATAGGGCTACGTGTGCCTACGACGCGCAGGCTTCACCTAAAATACTACATTTACCAGCTTCGGTCCAAAAGGGCTGGGTTTCGGAGATCCTGTTAACCCTGCACGCCACATCTCTTTTGCTAGTGGGTGATAAGTAAAGAATTTATACGCGTTGGTATAATGCTCTGTCAGGTCTTTGCCGTGGTGGAGGTTTTATCGGGAGTCCATCGGGTCGATGGGGTCAACGCGAATACATACATAGTAGACTACGTGGATGGTGAGAAGATTCTCATAGACACGGGTATGCCCAGAAGTATCCAAAAGATTGAGCACTATTTGTCCCAAATAGGGTTAAAACCCAGCGATTTAAAGCTGGCCGTCTTAACTCACTGCCATATAGATCATGTGGGGTGCGCAGCGGAGTTGGGTAAACGTTTCGGCATCAAAACACTCATCGGCGAAGAGGACTCACACTATGTGACTGGTGAAAGAAGGCTTCCGCCGCCCAAAGGGTTGGCTGGAGTAGGGTTCAGACTCTTCGGAGCCTTTCTAAGCTTTGAACCCTTTAAACCCCATGCCACGCTAAGGGATGGCGAAAGCGTTGGGAAACTCAGGATAATACACACGCCCGGACACACACCTGGAAGTATATGTGTGTTCGACGCTGAGACGGCTACACTCTTCAGCGGTGACGCCTTACTGAGTTCAAAGGGAGAGCTAAAGCCGCCTAGTCCCAGTTTCTCCTTAAATCACAGAGAAGCTATACACTCACTTGAAAAAATCATGGATTTAGAAGTTGAAAATCTCTGCCCTGGACATGGCGAACCACTACTCGGCGGGGTGGGAAGGAAGCTCGGGCTGGCCTATGAGAAGTGGAAGAATCTATAGCGTTCCAGCCTAAGTTTAGGAGAAGCGAGACTCTTCGAAGCCTCGGGTCACACCTCCTTCCATTTTTTAGAAGGAGGACAGACACTTTCACTCCGCCCATTCCCCACCCTACACACACGCTCCCAGCTTTGTGATGTTAACCGGCGTCCACCCACACCCTCCTTACTCACTGTTGGTTGGGGTGGTTCGCCGAGTGCCCACTCGCGTGGAACCCAAAACTCTGACCCGCTCTGGGGGCGAGGTTTAAGCGCTTCCCCATCAAACCGAGGTTTAAAACCAAGAGGAAAAGCTGGGTAGCTTAATCTGAATACGATTCGGCGACCACCCTAATTCGCTTAGGTATAACCTCTCTATTTTAAAGGGTGTCAGAAGTCTCCGCAAAAACATGAAATAGTTGGGGGTATTTTTAATCCACCATAGTAAGGGAGGCTTGCTTTTCTCTTATCACACACTTTGATGGGAGACCGCTAGGTGCACATCATTAGGTTAGGTGTTGTGCCGAATTTTCCGTCCCCATTAGTCAGAGCTCCATGAGGTGTTTCGTTTGACCCCAGCACTAAATGAAATGATGGTTCATCAAGGGAATTTGAGGGGTGGGCTCGTAGCGGGGTAAAAAGGGTTAAAAAATATTTTTAGACGTGTATTTCTTCGAGTTCCCTGCGTGGTGGGATGTTCTTCATTGCGATGGCGAGTATTATGACGCCGATGACCTCTGGTACTATCTCGACGTAGTACCATGCCGAGTTGAAGCTTATGGATGAGAGCGCTATTCCGAAGAGTAGGGGCCAGACGGCTTGTCCCAAGCTCCACCAAGCTCCACCCCAAATTGCTCCAGTGGCTCGTGATCGGGTTGGGTACGCCTCTGTGTTCAGCCTTATGAGCGCTGAGAACTGGCCGTTCTCTGTGAAGAAGAAGAGGATGTAGGCTGGCCACAGATAGTAGATGTTGTGGGGGACTATCGTGGTGAGGTAAATGCCGATGACTTCGAGTAGTGCGAATATAATGATCGAGTACTTTGCGCCTATTCTGTCGTTGAGGAAACCATTTGCTATGTATCCTAGGATACCCGCGAAGGACACTATTGTGAACATGAATGTTATCGCTGAGAAGCTAAAGCCGCGCACCTCTTCGAAGTATACGGGTTGGAATGCATTTGTGGTTATCGCGATGCCTGTGGTCAGAAAGTTCCAGAACGCGAGAACGAGCGTTGTGCGCAGAAGGTCGCTGGAGAAGAGCTGCCTGTAGGGGTGTTTATCAACTTTTTCGACATCCACATTGTAGATTCCCAGAAGCCTGTTAAGCGTCTCCTGATCACCCTTTTTCTTCGCCTCGTTCACTGCCTTGATGTGCTCGAACCTTTTAGGATCCTTAAGCTTGAATCTTATCACAAATATTAGGAGGGCTGGTAGGAACGCGAAGAGGAAGGCCACACGCCATCCGTAGGTCGACCCGTAGGCTGATATTGTCACAAGAGAGATCAGGCTGGCCAGCCCATAACCGAACACCCAGCCCGACTGCATTACTGAAAGTATTAGCCCCCTGAATCGCTTACCGAAGTTTTCAGCCAAAACCGTGCCACCCGCACCCCACTCGCTACCGGTGAATGCCCCCGCGCCTATCCTTATCAGGAACCAGCTTAAGAAGCTGTTTATGAAGTATTGAAGCATTGATATGAACGCTGTTCCAGCGAGCGTGAGCTGAAGCACGAATCTTCTGCCGAGTCGGTCTCCGAGGGGTCCTAGAATCAGGCTTACAACAAAGCTTGCGAAGAAACCAGCGGACACCACATATGAATACTGCTGAATACTCAGATGTAGCGTGGTCGTTATTGGACCCGAAAGTATGAGTATCAGGTTTCCGTCCGTGTTTATCAATCCCCACCCTAAGTACATTACTATGGCGAGAAAGGCGAGGTAGCCTGTGGATTCGGCGACCGTCAACGTTCCGGGCTCCTTACCCGGCGGGGCTGGCTGAGGCGCTGATGAGGCAGCATTGCTAGCCGGGCTCCCGGCTTTTCCAGTGCTAATGTCCCGTACATCCTTCTGAGACATGGATAAACTATTTTCAATCAACTATTTTAACTTATCGTTTATATAATTTATACAGAGATTACTATTCAATGTTTAGTTATTCTCCAAGAAGAGTAACTTCCGTCCATAAAGTACATCAAAGCCCACTGCAAATGCGTACCTCCCAAACCATACCTACGAGCTAAAAAACTTAATGAGTAGTCTTGAACACGCTCTTAATCAGTGAAAACCCAAAATCAAAACACCTAGTATTAGTTTCCGAACGTTTTCCGAAACACTTTTTTATCCAACTTTCCGTCTAAGCGTATGGGATACACTGACCTAATGGTTGAAGTACGTGGTCGAACACTCGTCGTTATAATCAATAAGCCAAATGTTCTGAATGTTTTAGACCCCCATATAAGAAAGGAAGTTCTAGAGGTGCTCAAGACCTACGAGTTGAGTAATGAAATCAGATGTGTGGTTTTCACGGGTGTTGGGAAGGCCTTCAGCGCTGGAGCAGATATTAAATACCTAATCGGCGTTAACACCTTAGAGGAAGCCCGGGCCTACGCTGACACTGTGTGGGAGTTCCTCGCGTACGTCGAGAACTACCCTAAGATAACCGTTGGTGCGGTGAACGGCTTAGCCTTTGGAGGGGGCTTGGAGCTCCTGCTCACAATGGACCTAGCTGTGGCTAGTGAAGATGCGAGATTCGCGCAGAGCGAAATCAACGTAGGCCTCATACCCGGGGGAGGGGGCACTCAGAGGCTTCCACGCATAGTGGGTCTTCGAAGAGCAAAGCTAATGGTTCTAACAGGCGAACCAATAGATGCGAACACAGCACTCAACTGGGGGTTAGTCAACTTCGTCGTGCCAAAAGATCAGCTGCTCGAACGGACATTGGAGCTGTGTGAAAAATTGGCCGCCAAAAGTAGGAGCTCGCTGGCTCAGATTAAGGAACTTCTCAACGGTTCTCTACGATGGTCGCTCAGCGAGGGCTTAAGCCGCGAGAGCGAAGCCTATTCGAAGACGCTCATCTCAGGAGACGCGAAAGAGGGTTTAAACGCCTTCCTCGAAAAGAGAAAACCAAAATATTTGGATTGAGTGGGCTAGCTAGCCTAAAACGGGCTTACAGCTACTTCGCGGATATGGATGCTTTTAGGCAGTCGAACATCTGATTTACTATTTTCTGCGCAGCGTCATCCATGAACCTCGCACCCATACTTGCAAGGGTGCCAGACACGATTACGTCCGCCTTATAACGCAGAGATACGTTTGACCCGCTTGGCTCGAGCGTTATATTAATAGCCACATTAACGGTGTTACCCATACCCTTAGTTGTTCCCTTAATACTAAACGATGATTTGGGATTCTTGTCAACCAGCGAGAATTGACCGTCGAAGGTGCCCCTAATGAACCCCACACCCATCTTCATCTTCGCCTTAAAGCTGTCACCTTCAATCTTCTCAACCGTGGTGTCGGGAATGCACTTCGTAACACGGTTAAGGTCGGTCACAAAATCCCACACCACGTCAAGCGGTGCCGCAATCTCCCTCGAACCCTCAAGAATCACTGTCTATACCACCAGTTTTCAATGACCCACACCCTTTATTACGTCTTTCGATTTAGTTGTGCTACCTAACCCTAAAAGGCGAGGTTGTGGGACAGCGGTAATTTTGGGGCACCCTATAATTAGGTTGCTTCATAGCAGTAAAGGTTGATGGTCACCACTCGGGCTCAATCCGTGGATTTGCGTGTCGATATAACTTAACGGATGAAATTTTGCCACAGACATTTTCTGTTTCAGTTCGAGTCGAGTTGTGGCCAGTGTAACTCTTGGAAAGTTTGACTTTATTATTTTTCGTTGTGGAAGTCAATTTTAGAAAGCTTTTTAAACTTCGTGGATTATTCAACTCGAAGCACATGAGACCTGCAAGTTTTTCCGTGTTTAGGCCTCTTTCTCTCAAGGAGGCCGTGGGGGTTCTTAGCGAAAACGATGATGCGAAAGTGCTCGCAGGCGGGCAGAGTCTGATACCCATGATGAAGCTTCGCGTGTTCAGCCCGCCCAAGCTTGTATCACTGCAGAGGGTGAAGGAGATTCAGCCCAAGATCTCTGATGAGGGGGGTTATATTTCTATTAACTCGCTCACAACATATGAAGACATTGCCCATAATGGCGACATAAGACAGAAACTACCCGCCCTAGCGAAGGCTGCGGGTGAGGTGGCGGATCAACAGATAAGAAACAGGGGTACAATCGGGGGCAATGTGTGCCATGGTGATTCAGCGGCGAACCTCGGGGTCACACTCCTCGCCTTGGGAGCAACGCTCGTGATCGAGGGTGTAAGAGGTGAGAGGAAGGCTGGTATCGACGGCTTCCACACCGGCCCCTTCAGTGTTGCCCTCGAGCACGACGAGGTGGTTAAAAGATTCGAGGTCCCCTATGATAACTCCTCTAAGCAAACCTTTATGAAGATAAGTAAGACGGCTACAACATGGCCTATGGCGAGCGTAGCCGTCAACATCAGCGTCTCGGGATCAACAGTAGCCAAGGCTAGAATAGCCTTGGGTGTTGCGGGTCCAACCGTTTTGAGGGCTCACAGAGCCGAAGCATATCTTGAAGGAAAGTCGCTTAGCGCTGACGTAGTAGCCAAAGCCGCCGAGCTAGCGGTTGATGGTTTGAATCCCCCGTCAGATATACACGCCGATTCGGAGTATAGGGCTCACCTCTTAAAGGTGTTAACTAGAAGATCTCTGGAGTCCTTAGAGGTGTGAGCTATATGGCTGTGCAGAAATACTCGAAGGTTGAGCCAGAGGAAAACGTTAGGGTTAGTGTTAAGATAAACGGTAGGGTTTACGCTGAGACCGTTGAAGCCAGGATGCTTCTAATCGACTTCATCAGGGATGTTGCTAAGCTTAAGGGTTCCAAGATTGGTTGCGACACGACTAGTTGCGGTGCGTGCACAGTTATCGTGAACGGTAGAAGCGTCAAGTCGTGCACGATGTTCGCGTTCGAGGCGGATGGAGCGGAGATTTTGACTGTGGAAGGGTTATCCGCCGATGACAAGCTTCACCCCCTACAGGAGGCCTTCTGGAATAACCACGCGCTACAATGTGGTTACTGCACTGCGGGAATGCTCATGTCGGCGTACTACCTCCTCAAGAAGAACCCCCATCCAACAGAAGAAGAGATAAGGAAGGGGCTTGCGGGCAACATATGCAGGTGCACGGGTTATATCAACATAATTAAGGCTGTTAAGGAAGCCGCATCCAAGGGGGGCTCGGCTTAATGGCTCTACAAGAGTATAAGTGGATGGGTAAACCTCTGAAGGTCAAGGAGGACGTCTACCCAATAACCGGCAAAGCCACTTATCTTGATGACATAGACATCCCAGGCACCCTATACCTCGCATACGTTAGGTCGCCCGTTGCCCACGCACGAATAAAGAGGATAGACACCAGTAAGGCCCTTGCGCACCCCGGCGTGGTGTACTGTGTGACCGGAGAAGACGTGAAAAAGGCTCTTTCACCGTTTATGGAGATAACGGAGCCTCCAAATGGCAGGATATACGACTACCCACTAGCCGTGGATAAGGTTAGATACTTCGGCGAGCCTGTGGCGGCGATCGTGGCGACAAGCCGGTATGCGGCTGAGGATGCGGCTGAGCTCGTTGAAGTCGAGTACGAGCAGCTTGGCTGCGTTCTCGACGCTGAAGAGGCGCTCAAGCCCGGCGCGCCCCTTGTACACGATGAGGCGGGAACCAACCTTGTATGGAGGGGGGTCTGGGATCTTGGAAGCGTGGACACAGCCTTTGCGCAGGCAGACAGAGTCATAAAGGATAAAATATACTTCCACAGGTACGCACCCATACCCCTTGAGCCTAGCGGTGTTCTCGCCGCATACGACGAGTCACAGGATAGTTTGACAATCTATAATATGATTCCTATGCCCATGTTCGTAATACCCATGATTTGCGGCGCTCTCAGGATGCCTCCCTCAAAGGTGAGGATGATTCACCCACCCAACATAGGCGGCTCCTTTGGAGGCAAGATCATGTCCTATACACACGCAACGCTCGTCGCACTCCTGGCGAAGACTCTGAAGAAGCCGGTCAAATATGTGGAGACGAGGACGGAGAACATCGAGTCGGGAACACACTCAAATGAGAGGACATTCCACGTCGAAGTCGCTGTGAAGAAGGATGGCACAATCCTCGGGCTCAGAGCCAAGATATACGACAACTGTGGCGCGTACCCCAGATATGAACCCGCGGGGGCAGTCATCTGGAGCCAGGTTACACCGGGCGTGTACGCCGTCAAAAACATATCCATCGAGTTCGCCCAGGTAATGACCAACAAGGGTCCGACCTCGCCTGTGCGCGGCTACTCCCGGCTGCAGCACAACTTTATGTGGGAGAAACTCATGGATATAGTTGCAAGGGAGCTAGGCTTGGACCCAGCTGAGGTGCGCCTGAGAAACCTCATTAAGGCGGCTGACATGCCCTACACTGGGCCCTCGGGCACCATCTACGATGGCGGAGACTATGAGAGAGTCTTCAGAAAGCTTCTAGACGCACTCGAATACACAAAGTGGAGGAAGCTACAGGAGGAGTATAGGGCTAAGAAGAGATACATTGGGATAGGCTTCTCGGCTGTTATAGACTCGGCGGCCAACAACTTCGGTCAAGTCAAGATAATAAACAAGTACTTCCCAGTTTCGGGTAACTCTGAGGCGGCCATGGTGATGATTGACCAAGGCGGACAAGTGGTTGCGAGGACGGGCACATCGGATACTGGTCAGTCGCACGCCACAACATTCGCCCAGATCGTCGCTGAAGAGCTCGACATGGATCCCTCTAGGATAGAGTTCCAGCGTGGATTCGACTCGGTAAGCGGTGTTTGGGCGGCGCACTCGGGTGCGTATGCGAGCAGGAGCGCTGTTCTAGCGGGCACCGCGCTGGCACTCGCCGCCAGGAAGCTTAAGGAGAAGGTTGTTCTGCTAGCGGCGAACCTACTCAAAGAGGATCCGGCAAACCTTGTGGTGAAGGACGGGAAAGTTGTGAGCTCCCAGAGCGGTAAACAGATAAGCTTTGAAGAGCTTGCACTCATAGCTTGGTCGGACGTTCTACTCCTACCCGAAGGCTTCGAGCCGGGTCTAGTGAGTTACTATGTGTATAAGCCGGATTTTAAGAACAATCTACCCGACCCTAAGAACAGGATAAACAACACGCTCACATACTCTTACACCATGCATGGCACCGTGGTTGAAGTGGATGCGGAGACCGCTCAAATCAAAATACTCAAACACGTAGCTGTAAGTGACCCAGGCGTGATGATCAACCCACTCGTGGTGGAGGGTCAGGAGGCTGGTGCAGCGATTCAGGGCATCGAAGCAGCGTTGCTTGACAACCTTGAATACGATGATAATGGGGTTCTTTTGGCTTCTAACTTCTGGCTTTACCCACCCATAACCACTCAGGAGGCCCCCAACCTAGAGATAATACACGACGCAACACGCTCAACCTCGTCTCTAACCGGTGTTAGAGGTGTTGGAGAGGGGGGCGGTGGACCCGTGGGCTCACTTGCCAACGCGGTGGAGGACGCACTATCACCCTTCGGAGTGAAAATCAGGAGTTCGCACCTGTCTTCAAAGTACCTCTACAGCCTACTCAAAAAGAGCGGTGTTAAGGCCTGAGGTCCGGTCTCAGGTCATACCTGTTTTTCATGCAAACATCGAGGGCTAATGAGGCATACACTTTCGTGCAAGCGTAGAGGTCTTCCACACTTATGTACTCACGATCCTTGTCAGCCAAACTCAGACCGCTCAGCTTCTTTCCCCCCGAAGGCCCATAGTTCACCGCGTGCGCACCCATGGCGTTAAAGTGAGGAGCATTGGAGTACCACAACTCGTACACAACCTCTGGGTCGACACCAACCACCTCCCTATGATTCCTCTTTATGGATTGCACAAGGTATGATGACTCCTGTATCTCGGTTGGGGGATTCACACTGTAGGGTTCAACCACCAGTTTCAATCCACGCTCACGCGACACCCTCTGCGCGAACTCCTCGAGCATTGCCTGCACCTGTAGGGGTGTCCACTTTGGTGGGAAGCGCACATCAACATATACGCTAACCTCGTCGGGTGTCCTCGAACCCTTCCAGGGTCGCCCACCCCTTATGGCTGCCAAGTTAACGATTCCCCTGTACCCCTTGTACTCACTTATAGACTCGAACTCCGCTTTCCACTTTTTGAGTTCCTGAAGCACCACGTCCATCTGCTCTATCTTGTTCTCGACACCACGAGACCAAGCGGTGTGAACAACCGTGCCACCCGTGTTGGTGACCTTCGCCCATAGGGAGCCGAAGTGGCCCACCATGAGCTTCATACCAGTGGGTTCACCTAGCACTACAAAGTCTGGAACAGCGCTGTGTGTGACAGCGTAGTGCGCACCGGCACCGTAGCCCCTGTACTGGGCGCCCACGAACTCGTCCACCTGGGTCTCCTCTATTTCCCCCGATGTGGCCGAGAGGACCACGTCCCCTTTTAGCTCCACACCCGCGTCGAGTAGCGCCTTAAGAGCGGTGTAGTAGGCGGCGTGGGCCGACTTCATGTTGAAGGCGCCAGCACCGAAGATCCACTCCTCGTTATTAATCGTTTCAATCCTCCCTGAAAGCGAGGTGACGCCACCCCTCATGAATTCTTCTTGGCCAGTGAAGGAGACGTCGAGGTGGCCGTCAAACTGAAGCGTGGCACCACCCCCACTCCCACGGAGTCTACCAATCACATTTGGACGTTTGGGTTCCACCTCTTGGAATGACACCTTCAAGCCCAGCTCGCGAAGCTTCTCACTCATGTACACACCGATCTCATACTCTTGGCCCGTGGGGCTGGGAATCCTGATGAGCTCAAGTGTCAGCCTCTTAAGCAACTCCTTGTCTACACGCTTTAAAACATCTTCTCTGGATACATCTGCCAAGTGGTCCACCTAAGCGGCTATCATACTGAATCCACCGTCACATATCACGGTGTTACCCGTCATGTGTATAGAATCCTGGGATGCGAGGAAGAGCACAACGGGAACAATGTTCTCAGGTTTACCTATGGCCTTAAGCGGTGTGTGATCAACTATCCACTTCCTCCTCTCAGGCGTCCAATCCTTACGCGCCCTAAGCGAAGGCGTATCCATGTACCCAGGAGCCACGGCGTTCACACGCACATATGGAGCTAAGGCTAGCGCGTACGATTTGGTTATACCTATTACACCATACTTCGAGACCGCGTATATGGGTGAGCGCGGGCTGCCAGTCACGATGACGTTTGAGGCAACGTTCACGATGACCCCCGACCTGAGTTCATCGAGCATCCGCCTACCCACCTCATGTGTCACGTAGAGCGTGCCTTTCACATCTAAATCCAGGGTCTCGTTGACTGTCTCAACATTGAGTTCACGCCACGACATCTGGGTCGCAGCCGTCTCACCCGCATTGTTTATTAGCACATCTATCCTACCCGTCCTCGACCAAACCTCAGATACCATCCTCTTTACTTGTTCGTAGTCCCTTATATCCGCCTGAACACTGAAGGAGTCAACGCCCTTACCCTTTACTTCGCGCACAACCTCCTCCGCCAAATCCCTAGACTTCGCGTAATGGATAACCACGTTGGCACCCTCTTCAGCGAGGCCTAACGCAATCTGCCTTCCAAAACCCCTTGACGACCCGGTGACAAGAGCATACTGCCCGTGAAACCTCTTACCGGGAGGTGTGGGTTTCCTCTTCCAGTCGATTTCCGACTCAACCTGAACACCGCCAGGAGCTTTTCCCCAACTCATATGGGGGAGGGTTATCCAACTAGGTATAAGCCTTTTGCATAACGTTTTTATTTGATGACATTTATTTAACCTCCATGCACTTTGAAGACTTCAAACTTAACCAGATGTTAAGCACAAGGGGTAGAACCGTGACGGAGACAGACGTGGTCGTGTTCTCAACGCTCACCGGAGCCTTCAACTCACTCTTCCTGAACGAGGACTACGCAAGGAAATCAAGATTCGGCTCAAGAATAGTTCCAGGCTACCTCACAGCCTCAATTGCTACAGGNCTAATATACCAGCTACCAGACTCCCCCTTTGAGAACGGGTTCATCGCGCTTCTATCATCAAGCTTCAATGCGCTAAAAAGCGTGAAGATAGGGGACACAATCTACTGTGACGTAGTGGTTAAGTCAAAACAGGAGAAAGAGAGGACTGGTATCATTACACTTGAATCCAGCGTGAGAAACCAGTCGGGCGAGAAAGTGCTCGAGATCACCCACACCATACTCGTAGAAAAAAGAAGCGCCGCTTAGGCAACACTTATACACTTGCGAAAGGAGTGTTAGTGGGAAACATGGCCACAGAATACTTAGGTAAATACTCCCGAAACACCCAGGGTGTCTTGAGGCTAGCCACCTATAAGGAGCCGGTTTTCGGCGCTAAAAGGACAGCAATCCTCTTCGAAGAGCACGTGCTGGATCTCAATACAGCCAGCCAAGTTTACCTAGTTGAGCAGGAGAGGGATTTGCCCTACGTGTCTTACTCGGAGAGCTTTGCACCAACCAGTATGCAGCGCCTAATAGAGGCGGGGGAGCCAGCGCTCACCCATATTGAGAAGGTGTTCAAATACTTCTCAAACGGGTTGAATCCAGAGGCCCGCGGCCCGGAGAAACAACGCTACGTGTTCGGCAGGGGGGAGGTGAAAATTGAAGCCCCACTGCGGCCGGGTAAAATAGTTCACACAGCGGGTAACTTCAGAGAGCACGCCCAAGAAGCGGATAAGGCTGGCTGGCCCTTCCCTATCCCCCAGTGGATATCCTTCTTGAAGAACCCCGACGCGGTTATAGGGCACGACGACCACATTCTGAAGCCGAGCTTCACAAACCAGCTTGACCACGAGCTTGAGCTCGGTATAATAATCGGTAAGAAAATAAAGAACGTGTCACCCGAGAAGGCTTTCGAAGCCATCTTCGGATTCACGGTTTTCAACGATGTCACAGCAAGGGACATCCAAAGGGAGGAGATGAAGAACGGCTTACTAAACTATGGCAAAAACCTCGACACATTCGCCCCCCTAGGCCCCTGCATTGTGCCGAGAAAATACATTGGAGACGTCCACAATCTAACCATGGAGCTAAGGGTGAACGGAGACGTTAGGCAATCCGGCTCAACCGCCAAGCTGAGTGTGAGGGTTGAACAGATAGTCTCCAAATACTCTTGGGCCACACTCAACCCAGGAGACATGGTTTCAACGGGAACGATATCGGGGGTAGCAGCATTCAGAAAACCAGACCCCACACCCTTCTTCCTCAAGAAGGGGGATGTTCTTGAGTGCGAGATAGCAAACATAGGCCTAATTAGGAACACTGTTATGAACGCCGAATAGGTGTCACACTTGAGTCTTGGAGAAGACATATATAGACTCACCCTTAAATCCAAGGTCTACGACTTAGGTCAACCCTATTGGAGGGGGATGCCGGTCCACCCCGCGGACCCCCCCTTCGGGTTCTACCTCTACAGGTACCACGAGCACACCAAGGAGCTTTTCCAAGAGATTGCCCCAGGGTTCGCTGATTCGATAAGCCTAATCGTGACATCTATGCATGCTGGCACACACCTTGACACACCAATACACATGTCCCGCGACCTCCGCGTGCTTGGGGTGGACATAACACGCTTCGAATCAGACTCGGGATACACTGGGCTACCACCCGAGCTACCCAGTGTTGACAGGCTCACACCCCTTGTCCTTAGAGGCGTGTTACTCGATGTGCCCGCCTATAAGAAGCTGGATATTCTACCCGAGAGGTATGAGGTAACACCCGAAGACCTTGAGGGGACTTTGAAGTACGAGGGTGTGGAGCTGAATGCGGGTGACTGCGCACTCATCAGAACAGGCTACTCGAGATACTTCACAAGGGACTCGGACGCCTATCTTCACAAGTTCGCTGGACTCGGCGCCGACGCAGCCAAGTGGCTAGCCGGCAAGCGGGTTAAACTCGTGGGTATAGATAACCTCGCGGCGGGNGTTCCCAAGCCATTCGAAGTGCACAACATACTACTCAGCGATAACGGCATCCTGCTGATGAAGAGCCTAAACCTAGAGGATTTAGCAGCTGACCGCAAATACGTTTCAACCGTTATTGTATCACCCCTAAAAATAAGGGGCGGGGAAGCTTCACTCGTCAGGCCGATAGCTATAGGTTAGGGTTTGACTCCGTAGAAATACGCAGGTGTTGGTTTACACACCCACCATAAGCGTAGTAGGGCTTGGGCTTCGCCAGACTCGTCCCCTAAGGAGTTCACCGAGAGCACCCCCTATCCTCCACCCCTCTTGTCGTGTGCACCCACCCCCACATCAATCCTCCCCGTCAACACAAGAAGCCATCAGAAGGAGCGACCACCATTCCATCACTAGCTTGAAATCTCTAGGCCCCTCTCCGCGATTGTGCATGTAACTCACTCCTACACGTGGTCTTGGATATCTGGTTCCTACGCTCTACTACCCACACACCCAGATAGAAGAGCTGCACCATTTTTTGTGTTTAAATCTATCTATTTTGAGGTTGTTGACTATGCTTCTTCTCTCCTGCTTTTATGAGCGCCCATATTTCACACCAATCCATCGGCACTTTGTTAAGCGAAGCCCCCTGCTCCCCCAAGGCGTCCGCCAAGGCGTTCATGAGGGCTGCCGGCCCACCTATTGCTCCACCTTCACCCATCCCCTTGAAGCCGCCCGGTGTTGGCGACGGGGAGGTTACATGCTCAACCCTGAACTCGGCTGGCGCATCCTCGGCAGTCGGTGGCGGATAATGCCAGAACGAAGTTGTAAGCAGGTTACCCCTCTCATCATATTTAAGCTCCGAAAAGCTCTGCAGAAATGCCTGGGACACAACCGGGCCATGAATCTGCCCCTCAGCGGTCTTCGGGTTAACGACTACACCCGCGTCATCCACAACCACATACTTTTCAACCTTAACACTACCAGTCTCGGTGTCTAAGCGCACAACCGCGCCGTGCCAAGCGTAGCTCACTATGGCGGTGTCGGAGGGGGGTTCGTATATCGCATACTCCTCTATACCTGGCTCCTCACCTTCGGGTAGCTTGGTGGGTATCCTGTACGCTATCTTGGCTATGTCGGCAACACTCAGCCTCTTCTCGGGGTTCAGCGAATCTAACGCGTAACCCTCGCGTATAGCCACCCTGTCAGGGCTAACCCCTAGAAGGTGGGCCGCTATCCTTCTAAGTTTGAGGTTGACTTTTCTGGACGCGAGCATTACAGCATTACCCGCCGTGACCATTGATCTGCTAGCCCAGCTACCGAAGCCGTAGGGCGTGGTATTGGTGTCCCCTTCGATAACGTTCACATCATCGAACTTTAGCCCGATCTCCTGCGCGGCTATCTGCGCGTACACGGTAGTGTGGGACTGGCCGGTTGAGAGCACACCCAAGCTAACTGTGGCCTTACCAGTCGGGTCAACCCTCACAACAGCCTTCTCGTACCCCCCGACCTCCCAGCCCAAGTTAACCTGAAGCCTAGCGGAGGATGGGGCGGTATACTCGGAGTACACCGATATGCCCACACCCAACTTCACACCACCATCCTCAGCCGTCTTCCTCCGCCTGAGCTCCTCATAATCCAAGAGGTCTAGGAGTACATCCAAGGAGAGCTTGTAGTCGCCGCTGTCATACACCACGCCAGCCGGGTTCCTATAGGGGAAATCAGACTTGTTAACCAGGTTCCTCCGCCTTATCTCCACTGGGTCGAGGCCTATTTTTCGGGCCGCTATATCCATAATCCTCTCCATAACGAACGCGGCCACAGGTCTCCCGAAGCCAATGTTGGGTGACCATGGAGCCTTGTTTGTGGCCACGGCGTAGAGGTCGAAAGAGTAGTGCTCGAACTTGTATGGTCCAGGGATCGACACGGAGGCCACCATAGCGGGCTGAACCTCGACCCAGAAGGTTCCGCCAGCACCAACATCAGCGACTATTTCATCGTGAAGCGCCAGTAGGATGCCGTCCTCACTGAATCCAGCCCTAACACGGTGTATTTGGTCGCGCTCATGACCGGTGACGAGAAGGTGCTCTGTTCGCGTCTCCACCCAGCTAACAGGTACTCCAAGCTTTAACGCTATGGCGTAAACCGCCAACTCATCTGCGAACACCGACGACTTCGGCCCGAATCCTCCACCCACATGCTCAGCTATAACCCTGATCCTGTTCTCTGGGAAGCCGAGGCACTCAGCCACATAGGTTCTAACCACGTGCGGAAACTGTGTAGATGCCCAGATGGTGAGCCTCTCACCGTCATAGTACGCCTTGTGAACCCTAGGCTCAAGCGACTGGGGGGAGGTTCTACCATTATACAGTGTCACATCTATCTTCACCGGCGCACTCTTCAACACTTCCTCGACGCTCTTAGTGCTTGAGTACGAGTCGTGGAGTAAAATATTGGTGTCCAAATCATCAAATATTGGCTGTGAATCCATAGCCCTGATAGGGTCAGTCAAAGGCGGAAGCTCTTCATACTCCACTGACACAAGTTGGGCTGCGTCCTCGGCGAGGTACGCATCTTCGGCGACAACAGCCACCACGGGCTCACCCTGGTATCGGACCTTCCCATACGCAAGCGTACCCCTCACAGGCTCTAACATACCTGGGTAATGCATCCAGTAACCCATCCTTACACCGCGTAGATCTTCACCTGTGAACACCGCAAGCACACCCTTGGCGCTCTTTGCACCCTCAACGTCGATCTTCTTTATGATCGCGTGAGATACTGGTGACCTGACAAAGAAAATCGAGTAGGCCTTTTTTGGTAAATCAACATCGGCTGTAAACTTCGCCCTGCCCTTCAGAAGCTCAACATCCTCTTTTCTCTTGAGAGATTTACCTATCAAACGTTCTTCCTCAACCGTTTTCTCACCGCTAGGTTTTACGAGTTGGGTGGACATTGACTCCACTAATCCCCACTAATAATTTAAACCTAATCCTAACGAAAACTGAATATCGCACTTATATCTCTATCCCTGGCAATCAAAAATTCAGTAATTTATAGTAACCCTAGACAACGTGAACGTAACACATGCAGGTTATAGGCTTTCCAAAACATGGCTGTTAGACCAAACTTAGGAATCTGAACGACACACTAGCTTAACACGGAGATCGAGTTTTGACCTATCACAAAATCAGCTGTGCTCAGGCTTTATAACAAAGTTTAGGTGTTTAGATAGAAGCACACGTAAGGCTCCAATCTTCAGACCAGAACGGCTCTAAGTGAGGCTTGGCTTAAGTATCTAACATAACTCAATGAAGTACACAAGGTGCTTAAAGGGAATGCTACTAACGGATTAAGCGGCAGATAACTTTTCAGGACACAAAATTGTGCATGAAGGTAAATATCTTTCGTAAAGATCGAAATATTATTTATAAATCTATAAAAAAGGTTTATTACTAAGTAAAATGTACAACTTGTTGTCTGAAATGAGATTTGGGATTAGGCTTGGGGATTGGTTCGGTAGCACACAAACATTGGTTGAGTTGGCGCTTACTGCAGAGAAGGAGGGGTTCGATTATTGTTGGGTTTCGCACGACGTTTTTATGCGTAGCTCTCTGGTAACTCTCACTACTATTAGGCTTAGAATCAAAGAGAATATTACTAGGCAACACGATACTTAACCCATATACACTCAACCTGCCGAAATAGCTATGTATCTTTCTACACTCGACGAAATAACTAATGGTAGAGTTGTATGTGGTGTAGGCGCCGGCGCCTTAGAATACATGGATTGGTTGGGAATAGAACATGGAAGACCCCTAACCAGGACAAGGGAGTGCGTGGAGTTAATCCGCAAACTCATTTCTGGCTCCAGTGCCGAGTATCATGGAAGCGAGTTTACTTGGGACAAACAGTGTTATATGCGTTTTAAACCAGTCAGAAACAGAATACCTATCTACATAGGTAGTCATAGAGATAGAATGCTCGAGTATTCGGGTGAAGCAGGTGACGGAGCGCTCCCACTTCTATACCCACCCGACTTCGCAAGGTATGCTGTGGGGATAATCCGTGGAGGCGCAAAGAAAGCTGGGAGAGACCCTGCAGAGATAGCCGGATGCGTATGGATATCCGTGAGCGAAGACCGACAAGACGCCATAACGGAGGGACTCAAAGAGCTAGTGGCCTATTTCGGCCCACTTCAAGGAGAGTTCGTTGGCATAATAGGTCCTAACGGCGCCGGTAAGAGCACTTTCGCAGAGGCGCTCTTCGGATTGGTTGATGTCTTCGAAGGTAAAGTGATTTTCAATGGTGAAGACATCACGAGGCTCAGAACGGAGCTAAGAGTCGAGATGGGAATGGGATATGTACCTTAACTGGACAATGTGTTCCAAGATCTCAGCGTCTTGGAGAACCTAGAAATGGGTGGAGTGAGCCTCGACTCCAAAACTCGTAACGCGTTAACCAACACCATTCTGAGCGTTTTCCCCGAGCTCAAACCCAAGCTAAGCGATAAAGCGAAAGTTTTAAGCGGCGGCGAAAGGCAGATGCTCGCTGTTGGCAGAGCTCTAATGACCAAACCCAAGCTCTTAGTCCTAGATGAGCCATCAGCGGGACTCTCCCCCGTCATGTGTGAAAGGCTCTTCAAAGGACTCAGCGAGATAAACGAGATGGGCGTCACACTCCTCATAGTGGAGCAAAACATTAAGAGAATCGAAAATGTTGTGCACAGGGTCGCCGTCTTCGTCCAAGGCAAAAAAGTCTTTGAAGGAAGATCTTCGGAAATAGACCCAGACCAACTCATATCCATCTATTTTGGCACAGCCAACAAAACACAGTGATGGACATGTACAAGCATCAATACGAACCACTAGACTTCGAGCTTGGATCACACCACCGGATCCTCTATATGCTCGTGGATTGCTGCGATAAAGCTCAAAGGGGCCTCCATTGCTGGGTGAATAAATGGGTGAGCCATCTCTCCCCTTGCCCTCGTAGAGTCATGAGACCATTTTCGTGGTGGGATGATAGTTGACAAAGAAGGCTTCAGCCATAGTGATAGGAGCAGGAATAATCGGTGCGAGCGTCGCGTACAACCTCTCCAGGAGTCTACCACCACCAGTAGTCATAGTGGACATGATGCGCGCTGGCTCCGGCAGCACAGCCGCGGCTCTAGGCGGCTTCAGACACCAGTTCTCAAGCAGGTTGAACGTGCAGCTCAGCATAGAGAGCATAAAAATCCTTGAAAGATTTAAGGATACAATGGGCGTGGACCCGCTTATCAGGTATGACGGATACCTCTTCATAGCCCACACACAGCCGAGCTTAACCATGCTTCGACTCAATGCGGAAATGCAGCGCTCACTCGGCGTCCCGGTGGAAACATACAGCGGGGAGGAGATCCTGCGGCTCCTCCCCTTTTACGACTTCAGTGATGCTTTGGGTGGCAACCTGTGTTACCGCGACGGCCACGCGTTGACCTCAGCAGTGCATCAGGGCTACCTCTCCAAAGCTTTCTCCCTCGGCGCACAGCTACTCGAAAACACTAGGGTCACAGGCGTGATACTCGACGAGCAAACCATTCGGGGTGTTGAAACCAGCCTTGGGACAATATATTCGGACAGCGTGGTGATTGCGGCGGGGGCATACTCAGCGGGGGTGGGTAGGCTTGCAGGCGTGGATATCCCGGTTACACCCCAGCCAAGGAAAATACTCTTTACGAGGGGGGTTCCACGCGGCCTGCCGGAAAGCTTCCCGCTGATAGTGGAAGTTGATTCTACTTTCGCCTTGGGTAGAGAACACAACTCGGTTTTCTTCTCTAATAATCGATGGATTATCCAAGGCTTCGACGCCGATTTTCCCCCAGAGTACGACGAACAAGTGTTTACTGAGGCGATAAAGAGGCTTCCACCACTCGCGGATTCACCCATAGGCTACTCGGTAAGGGGTCTATATGAGACGACTCCTGACGCCAACCCTATAGTATCCGAGTGCGGGATAGGTGGACTCTACTGCTGTGCGGGATTCAACGGGCACGGCTTCATGCACGCCCCAGCCGTAGGCGTACTGATGGGTGAGCTTGTCAGAGGTGAGAAGCCACACCTAGACATCTCTGAATTTAGCCTAAAAAGATTCGATGGAAAAAATGAGCATGAACGCCTTGTAATATAGTGTAGCACTATTTTCATCCATCCTTTAGGGCTTCGGCTTCTATTTCAAGGATGGTTTTATCCGATGGGAAGCCTGACACGTAGACCAAGCTGAGCGCAGGCCTGATGTCAGCGAAGAATTCTCGATACGCCCTCTTAAAATCCTCTAAACCCAGCTCCCGCTTTGCGAAGACCCTAAGCCTAACGACATCATCCAACCCAAACCCGAGCGACTCAAGCGCCTCCTTAATCTTCTGTATGGCGCGCTTAGCCTGCGCGTATGTGTCGGGAGCCAATTCCGGTTCAGGCTGATCTGAACCACTGGTCGCAGCGACGAGCACGATGCTCCCAACCCTAACAGCCCTCGAATATCCGAATTCAACTTCGTATTTCGAGTCTCCTCCAACCTGTCTTCTCAAAGTGTTTCGAGAACCCCCTACTAGGCATGATGATAATAGGCTTTCGACTGATAACAGCACGCGGCGAACTCCCCATCCTTGGCCCAATTAGTATGTGGCATCTTTCTTTAGGGGAACACTGAAACCAATTGGTTAAATATATGTATTCATTTGGAGCTGATCTATCGGTGGGTTTAGTTTGATTATTAGAATGATCTAGGTAGTTTGAGGATGTTATGGGCCACGTAGGATAGAGCGAGCTCCTCTGGAACTGGTCCCACTCTGAAGAGTCTTAGGTTTCTCCAGTGGAGCTCTATGCCTGTGTCCTGTGCGAAGGCCATTCCGCCGAATACCTGCATGGCTGCGTCGGCCACCATATTAGAACTCTTAGCTGCTAATAGTGCACCGCCATTAGCCTCGAACGCGCACTCTTCCCCCCTATCCATTTTCTCGGCTCCATCACGCACAAGTCTCCAAGCAGCCTCCAGCCACACTTTTCCCTCGGCTAGTGGGAATTGCACGGCTTGGTTTGCCCCTATCGGTCTTCCGAATACAACCCTGGTCTTGGCGTGCTCAACGGCTTTGCTCAATAATAGTTCAGCCGTGCCTAATGAGATGGATGCGGTTGAAAGCCTCTCCAAGTTGAAGATACCCGTAAGTGCACGCCAACCCTTACCTTCTTCGCCCAGTACAGCCTCCCTCGGGACGTGTACGTCCTCGAAGAACACTTCACAAGAACCAAGCGCCCTAAGGGCTATGTCATCGATCCTCGAAGTCCTAATCCCCGAGTGCTCGTGAGGGTCGATGAGGAAGAGTGTGAGCCCCTCAGACCTCCTACCGGATTGTGGGCTTGATGTCCTAGCGACAAGGATCATCTGCCTAGTTATATGTGACATGGTTATCCAGATCTTTCTACCCCGAATCGTGTACCCGTCACCCGACCTTTCAGCCACTGTGCTCACACTGAGCGTATCTGAACCAGCGGCTGGTTCTGTTACAGCCACACATGGGTTGGCTTCACCTGTTATCAAGCGCTCGGCGAATTTCCTCTTTTGTTCGTTGCTTCCCAACGTAAAGAGCGGGTGGGCGCCGAAGGTGTTATATGCCATGAGTAAGTCTCCAGCGGCAACCCCGTGTAGAGAGGATACAAGCCTCACGAGGCCAACATAGTCCCCCACCTTTATGTTTACACCGTTATACTCGGCTGGTACGAGAAGTGATGTAAGCCCGAGCCTCGCCGCCTCATCTAAGAACTCTTTGGGGAACTGGGCAGCCTTATCCTTCTCTATCCAGTACCTCTCAGTGAACCTCTTAGCAGTCTCCCTCACCGTTTCCTCGATGAGTGAGAACTCGGACAACCCACTCACCCACCCACATCCTTAAGAAGCCCTTTCAACACCCTTTCCCGTTTAATTGGTAACGAAGTGATGCGTACACCCGTAGCATCATACACAGCGTTGGCTATGGCTGCGGCTATGGGTATTATACCGTTTTCAGCCACCCCCCGCGCACCGAAGGGACCATACCTATCCTTCGTGGGTAGGAAGTCCACTTGGATTTCAGGCATCTCACCCACACTTGGAACCTCGTAGTCGCCGAAGCCGGCTGTTACCACGGAGCCCCGGTCCAAGACGAGCTCCTCGTAGAGAGCGTGACCCAAGCCCTGCACTACTCCGCCCACAATTTGCCCCCGGACGCCCAGCGGGTTTATTGGTTGACCAATATCGTGGACGCTTACAACCCGCAACACCCTGACCTCCCCTGTCTCCGTGTCCACTTCGACGAGCGCGGCTTGAGCGGCGTTAACATAGGCAGCCGAAATATTACCCTTGTTCTGGGAATCAAGCATCTCGGTTTTGGTGTCATAGTAAGCGTAGGCTATAAACACCTTCCCATTATCCTTGAAATGAGTACGACGCACAAGCTTGTCCAAGGCTATTTCAACTTCTTTCGACCTAGACTTAACCACCCCACCTTCAATGTAGAGCTCAGATGTCTTCACATTCAGGGTTTTTGACGCGGCTCTTAAAAGCTCCCGCTTCAGCTTCCTCGCCGCAAGTAGGGCGGCGTTACCGCACACAAAGGTGCTCCTGCTTGCATGTGTAGCAGTATCCCAGGGCCTACCCTCCACATCACCATTATATTCAACTCGGACCCAATCGACAGGCACACCTAGCTCGGTTGCCACTATCTGAGCCAAACTGTTCACGGTTCCCTGACCCATCTCACTCATACCAATGTAAAGGGTAACCGTGCCGAAGTCGTCAATCTTGATGAGAGCCCCCGCACCATCAGTGCGGTAAACTCTTGCACCCCCACCTACATGGAAGAGTGCAGCGAAGCCTACGCCATACCTCTTACTGCCTTTTGGCTCGAGTGAGTGCACCCCACGCCAACCTATGAGCTCGGCGCACCGACCTATTACGCTTCTAAGCCTAGCATCCTTAGCCTTCATGCCCTGCGGTGTTGTGTAGTCGCCTTCATATGCATTAATAAGCCGGAACTCCACGGGGTCAATACCCAGCTCATGCGCCATAGAATCCATGTGTGACTCGAGCGCAAACGTCATCTGAGGGTTTCCCGCCCCCCGCATGTTTATGGTGTAAGGATTGTTGGTGTAAGCCGCCCTAGCCTTGAACTCAACCTCACCTACGCGATAGAGACCCGTGACAGTTGAAGCCATAACCCTCGCATCAAACACACCCCACGACACGTAGGCACCAGCGTCGAGAGCAACCTCCGCCCTCCTCGCCATAAGCCTCCCATCCTTCGTGGTAGCGCTCTTAAGCCTAATCCTCGCAGGCTGCCTCGTCGGTGAGTATCGAAAATCATCTGTGCGCGTATAGAGTATCTTAACCGGCCGCCTAGTCCTGAGCGTCAGGGCGCAGGCGACAACCTCGAACGGGTAGAGGTCCATACCCCTCCCGAAGTTGCCTCCAACGTATGGTTGAAACACTCTAACGCGTTGTGGGTTGAGTCGTAGAGCCTCCGCCAGCTCACGCTTGAGTTGGAATGGCTCCTGAGTGTTCGACGCAAGCACCAGATTACCTGATGGGTCAAGGTAGGATATCGCCCCAAGTGTCCCCATGGGTGCGAACGCCACCCGCGGCACATCGTAGGTGTCCTCCCGAACGTAGGGTGCACCCTCAAATACCCTGTCAACTCCTCCACTTGAAAAGTCGAAGTTGAGCTTAACAAGGTTGGAACCATTCTCCTCGTGGATGAGGGGCGCTTCGGGTCTAAGCGCCTCCTCGGGGTCGAATACGGGTGCAAGCGGTTCATAGCTCACCCTGACCTCGTCGAGTACGCGTAAAGCCTTATCCGCATCCGTGGCAGCCACAGCCAGAACTTCATCGAGTGTGGACCTCACCTTCGGATACTTGAGCACTGGCTGATCTCTGAGGGGTCCGATGTTGCCGAGCTCAACGTCCCTACCAGAGATAACCGCCTTTACAAAGTCATATTTTTGCAGAGAAGAATAGTCCAGCTCCCTTATAACGCCGTGTGGCACCTCACTTCGGAGGATAACACCGTAGAGCATACCTGGAAGCTCCATGTCAAAGATGTACTCAGCCCTCCCACTCACCTTTTCGAACCCATCAACTATGCGTGGGAGCGGTTTACCCACGTAGCCCATCTCAGAGGTGGCGCGCTTTTCAAGTAACTCCATTAGGCCCAGGTCGAGAAGCCGCCCGCTTTATAAAAACGTATCGAGTAGCGCACACCACCCAGTGAGTGGGCCAAGCAAGCAGCCAATTCAAGACGGCCAAACCCACGTCTATGACCTAGAAGTATTGCTGTATTTCTCGTATACGTAGTTCGCTGCAACTAGGTCGAGGTATCCGAAGCCCACAGACTTATACACCGTGATATCATCCTCCCCCCTGTGGACATTGTTCTTCCCCTTGATTACCTCAACCAGGTCTATCACTTTATCCTCAGATATTAGACCGGCTTTGAGCGCGTCAACCACATCCCCCGCCTCCCTGAGCACAGCCTCCCTCTTATCAGCCACTAGGAGCGAACACTTCATAAAGGTTCCACGATCGAGCTCTCTACGCTCCGGGAGTGTTCCGATACTCACAACGTGGGCTCCCCGCTTAAGGGTTGACCCATCCAGAACCGGTGTTGCCGAGTCAGTGGCGACCACCAGAATATCTGAGCCAACCACAGCGTAGCCAGGATCAGTCACTGGCTGAGCATCATAGCGGCCACGGTAACCCGCCGCGAACTCCCGCCTCCTCTCGGGGTTCCTACTGTAGACGGATATCCTCCTTATACTTGGCCTAACCCTCAGGACAGCGTCCACTATGAGCCTAGCCTCATAGCCGGAGCCTATCACACCCAAACACTCGCTGCCCTCCCTAGCGAACACCTTGGTGGCTATACCGGCTAGCGAGGAGGTTCTAAGCCCAGTAATATAGTGTGAGTCGAGCAGGGCAAGTAAACGCCCAGAGGAGGCTTCGATGAGTTGTGTGAGCCCACCCGCCTTCGGCAGACCCTTCGCGGGGTTACCCTTATATTCAGACACCATCTTAACAACCATCCTATCCAAGGCTAGGTCGACAACTGGCATTATGAGCCAAACCGAGTCTTCACCCAGTCTGACAACCCCCCTCATAGGCTGAACAACCCTCTCTGGGTCGTACGCCCTCAGAGCATCCTCAAGGTAAACATCGAATTCCGCTGGATCCACGAGGCCAGTGAGAAGATCGGAGGTTAGAACCCGCATGTGAGTTATGATTAACCACATCAATAAATAAGTTTTCAATAATCGAAGGAACTTATCCAACCTGAGCCAAATTGGTTGATCATAAGGCTTATTCTCTGTTTTAGTGTTTTCCTTAGTGATAACTGTGGACTGCGATGAGTATCGTAGGTGGATGGAGCAGGCGGAGTACACTTTCTCGCTTATAGACGCGGATATTGAGGCAGGGGGTTATTCCTGGGCTGCTTTTAAGGCTCAGCAGGCAGCAGAGTTCGCCATGAAGTCCTTATTAAGAGGGCTAGGGATCCCCTCGTTCGGTCATAACCTAGTGAAATTCTACCAAGAGCTGAAGCGCCTCTGTGAGCCTACAGATGGAGGTAGACTGGAGTATTGCTCTTCACTATTAGATGGTTTATACTCCTCGTCAAGGTATCCAGACGCATACACCGAGGGTTTCCCAGCTCAACACGTTACCAAGAGTATGGCGGGGGAGTGTAAGGCTTGTTCAAAAGAAATTATTGAGTGGGTTAAGGGGTGCTCTAAGTGTTAGGGGAACTCTTGGAGAGAAGAAAAAAAGAGAGGGAGAGGATGGTGCGCTACTTGGACAACTTGGCCCGCATATTACGTGAGAAGTGGGGTAAGGTCTCGCTTGTCCTATTCGGCTCCTATGCGCGTGGAGACTTTAATTATTGGAGTGATGTTGACGTGATAATAGTTTCCGAACACTTTAGGGGCTTAGAGTTTCCGAGAAGAGGCGCGGAGGTGTGTGAACCAATCGACGCAATATGCTGGACACCCGATGAGACGACTATAATCATCAATAAGGATTCGTGGAAACAGGCACTAAGCCAGAGCGTCGTGATAGCCGACGACTACAACCTCTTCACTAACCAAAAGGGGACAACTAATATTTGAATCGAAGAGCCTAACCCCACCAGCTTTATACATGGTTACTGGACAAAGGTTATCACCCCTACAAGGGGCAAATCTGCGAGATAACTTTTTAGATGCCTTGGCCAACTATATGACCTCGACCACCAACGCTGGGTTTTTTCCTTGCTCTAATACCTGTGGTTACAAAGATTGAGAGGAGGATTACCCAAATGGTGCCGGTGAATATATCCCAGGGTTCATTGGGGTTTACCCATTTAGCCCTTATGTTTAGTGTGCCAGTTTTGTTAACTATCCAAGCGTTAAACACGCCGAGGGCTTCTAGGTGTGCTCTATCTGTTGTGCCATCCACGCTTAACGTGTAACCCTGAGAATATGGGGTGTACCATACAAGTAGGAATGGTGAAGAAGCTTTGAGTGAGAGGCTACACTCAAGAACAGAGCAACTCCAGCTCCCTAATGTGGGGGGCGAATCACCCACAGCAGTGCTATCAAGCGTCTTATTTGGAGACCATAGATACACACCCGGTATAGATGTGAGCAGAGTTTGAGTGTCTACTCCAAGCGACACGTATAGGTCCCGTAGGGTATAGTTAACCGGGTGTCCAGATAATATGAGTCCCCCAAGTGTTATTGTTAGGGAGGTATAGTTGGCCGCCGGGTAGGCGTAGTACACCCATCCCTGAGGCGAGGCGAGTTGGAGCGGGTTGTAGGTGTGTGCTGGGCTGTTCAAAGTGACGGTGGTGTTCGAGCCGGTCGTAGTTAAGTTATATGCGTAGGATAGGTATATTGTTGTGTTAGGTTTGTTTAGCTCTAGTGGTATGCTTATTGTGGCCGTGAACCCCACTCCCCCAGCCGTGGGACAGGATGGTGTAACGCTGATTTCAACACCATGGTTTATGGGTTCCCACTTGGAGCTGAGTGTGGCGTCGACGCACCCCGTGGTTTTGATTCTTGTAAGCGTTGGCTCCCCGTTTTCTGTGTACGCTGTGAGGTTGAAGAGTGCTCCGTATGGGTGACCTGGGGTTGGGTTAACCTCCTCTACCTGACTGAGGGGGTACACAGCGAACCCTGAAGGTGGGCTAACACTTGTGCCTGCGTCTCCAGACGTGGACCAGTGGGATTCCTCTGCTCTGACCCCATACACAATGTCGGGACCAATCTCTGCGAGCCGCTGTATGCCTGGCGTTGTGTTGAGCCTCCCTTCAATATAGCTCATATTATAGTATGGCGTCTCACTCATGAAGTCGCCGTAGGTCACATCGCCCTGGAGGAGGATGTAGCCCACACCGGATTCTGCGAGTATACGTGTAATGTTGGTTGGGTAGCCCAGACTCCACTCGTAGACTGCATCCACCAGAGCCGGGTACTCGTCGAGGTAGCCACCCGTGATGACGGGCTTGTTGAGTAGCTCTGATAGCATGTCCACTCCCACATACCACGTCGAGGTGTAGAGGTTACCCTCTATAGGTAGTATGAGCACAGCACCCCTCTCTGGTAGAGTGTTGAGATATTCTACCAGAGAGTAGTAGTAGTTGGGCACACTTATGCGTGGTGTTACCCTGTGAACCGTGTAGGTGATGTCACCGTTATACGAGCTGAAGAGGGGGAGTATTGGGCTTGGGGCGCCCACAGCGTAGGGTAACATTAAGAAGATGGATGAAACCAGCACCCCGACGAGTAGGAGTGCGGCTGCTGGCTGAGCGCGCCCGCGTAGCTCGACACGTTTCGAGAGGTGTGTCAAGCCGAATACGAGTAGCACGCTGAGTGTGAATGTAACGCCGAATCCAACTGCGAGGAAAGGCTCGGTGAGCGCGCGGTAAACCCAGAAGTGTGTGTAGAGGGTGTTCGCTGCGGCGCTGAATGGAGGGTTCGAGCCCGCGGCCAAACCAACGAAGGATACCAGGAGTATATAGATGGGTATAAGCCTCATCTTAGAGCTAGCTAGGAGTATTGGTAGTGTGCAGCAGACTAATACGAGCAAGCCGTAGAGTGGTGAGACGGTTATTGGTGGCACGTTTGGGAGCATGGGGTAGCCTGGCTGCCCCACGGGCCAGTAGTAGTTGGCTAGCTGGTTCAGGTATGAGTTAAAGCTTGAAGCATAGTTGAAGTAGGAGTGGTAGGCCGAAACCAGGGGTGGCGCACCCTGACCAGCCACGCTTGGCGCTATTATCACATCCCTCCAGAGGAAGTAGGCATAACTCGCCTGGAGGGTGCCGAAGCCGAGGAGTGTGGCTCCAAGCCTGCGCACCCCAGCGTAGCTTGACACCAGCACAACCATTCCGACTATGAGCGCTAGGTTCTCCCCCACATATTCAAAATAGGAGTAGTCCACAGAGGCGAGGGCGCCGAGGGCGAGTAGAGCCAACAATAGTTTAAAGTAGTCAGCCCAGCGCCCCCATTTATCTGTGAGCGCCAATAATAAGTACAGCATGGCTGGATAGGTACACCACACGTTAACATAGGTGATTGAGCCGTCGCCGAACACGAACTGGTACATTGGGCTATACACGTAGAACGCTGAGGCCAAAACAGCAGCCCAGAGTGGTGGCCTCACCCCAATCTTAGCTGAGAGCCAAGAAGCACACTTGTAGACCCCAAGCTGACCCACTAGTAGGAGAATGTATGTTGATATGAACTGTGAAGCCCACATCGGGAACACCATATGCAAGGCGTTGAGCTCTAAAGTGTACACAAGCGAGGATTGAATGGTTGGCTGGGGAGGGTAAAGATGCGGGTTCATACCATCCAAACCGTATCTGACAATTGAGTAGAGTTCACTTGGTGTTGTCCGGGTTAGGGATGTGAAGGGTAGTCCTCCATCCCAGAACACAATGGGTTTAAACCTATACCACCCCAGACTAAGAAGTGAAGTCAACCCGAAAACCAAGAGCAAAAGCTTACCTTCTGAGAGCCGCCCACTCACATCGAAAACAAGAAAACCGAGACTAAATAAGCTTTTAACAAACTAAAACCCAAAGACCCCAGCCTAAAAATCGAGGTTTGAGGATAGAACACCCCAACCAACCCTTAAAACGCTAACAAGGCTCTAATACTACACATAATAATCACAACGATTTTAGAAGCACCTACTAACATGCCTAGCAGGCGTTTCCAATGTAGTTTAAGCTATAATTGTGGATCATATACTCCCACTGATCCTATCCGGATAAGCCTTAACTGGTGGGCACCATACGACTGAATCCTGTGGCACCCGCCGTGGCGCCCACCACCCAGAGATGTCTTTGGATTCTCTTAGGATTTGAATGCTTTTGAGGGGAACAAGGAGGGGGTTCTTCTGAGCTCAGGGTTTTGTTGGCGGTGCTACTCAACGCCTTTGGTTTAAGCCTCAGGAAAACCTCAGGCTTCTTCAGGGTGCTCTCTGAACCCCTCTCGAAGTCGAGTGTGGAGGAGTGGGCGAGGAGGGTTGAGGTGAAGCTGAGTTTCGATCTGAAACCACGCGAGTATTCAATCATCGCAGTAGACAAGTCGGTGGTGAAGTTTGGTTTAGTGGACAACCACTATACGTCTGGGTTGGGGTGGACGCTGAGACAAGAAAACCCATCTGTCTGGTTCGGCGTCTCACTAACACGGGCGAGCCACGAGGAACGCGCCGAGGTTTCCACACAGACTGAGAAAGAGGTCCCTATGTAGGTGACCCCGTGATCCTCACAGAGCGAGGACCCTAGTAGCGTGACTTGGCGACCCGCGAGGGCTGGCCTCAGAAATTACGTTCGCCACACCTTCGGGCCACGTAGCTCCGTGGAGCGCTTCTTCGGTTACCTCAAGGATAGGACAAGGGTTTTCCTCAACAATCCAAAGAGAACATTCTCCACACCGCTTGTTGACTATTCATGCACTGGTACACAGAGTGGAGGTGATTCGCATGAATGCTTATCCGGACAGGTGCTCAGACCTGAGCCTCCTGAGCTTGTCGCGGAACACACCTCTCTTGTAACCATAGAGTTCCTTATCCGGATAGGATTGCCGTTACTGAGTAACATATATAGAGTTTGTTGTTTTTGATTGAAGAACATATGATTGAACAACATAACAAGTTTTTTGTTTTGTTAGCTGCGATAATAATCGTCCTAGTAATCTCTCTCGCACCGACGATGTTGGCCAATCATAGCCGTCTTGCTACATCCAGACTAGGGTCAATAGCAAATGAAGTGGGTGGAATAACAGGCCTCAAAGCGCCACCCGACTTCCGAATCGTTGGTAACAATACAGCTGAATTTACCACAACCCAAAACGGGAACGTCAGCGGTTCTGTCACCCTCCAAATACTCAACCCCGAACCTATTGGAGTGTATATAGACGATCTTGGATTCAACGGAAGCTCGACTCTTCCAGCTGGTATCTCCGTAGTAGTGACTGCTGGGAACATACAGTTCCCCTTAGAAAGACTCTCTACTATTAAGTCCGTCTTCAACGGCAAGAGCCCGTTGGTTCCCACTTCGGGCTTGACAACATTATTCTTTGATTACTTAATACATGTGGGTAAAACCGTCGCTCCGGGAACATACGATGTCAATCTTTATTTTGTCATTTTCCGCGACGGAGGAAGTGTCATTTACTCAGGATACACATTCACGGTGGTATTAAATGTCGAGTAGAGAGCTCATTAAGCCGTTTGCTGCTGGTCTCTTGCTGTAGGTGTGCTGATAACAATTTTCGACGCTTGACTACCATGCTAACCACCCCACTAATCTGGACGCAATCCTCCCACTGACAATAAGGCTTATTGCCTGCCACCTATTTAGCATTAAGTACTAAATATGAAGACATATGTCTTAGGTATGCTAATATTAATAATTGTGCTAGCGTCAGTTTTCTCATACTACTATGTAACCGCTTCGTCGAGTCTAGAGCGGGATGGGAACACCATACGGGTACTCAACCAATCACTCGCAGCCTCAAACTCTAAGCTAGCCCAGACCAGCCAATCCCTCGCTAACAAGTCGGCTCTTGTGAGCCTTTTGCTCGCAGAGATATCCCAGCTCAACACAACCCAAAGAAGCCTACTCGCAGAGCTAGCGACTCTCAACTCGAGTGTGACACGTGATAAATCAAGTATCATAGAGCTGAACACAACCCTCACATCACTCAGAACCAGACTGGGATACCTGCAGGAGGAGCTCACATTAATAGAGCAGATAACGAGCCTAAGCGTAACATCCTTATTCACTCAAAACGTCACGGTCAACCCGAATCAGAGTGTGCGAATCATAGAGTTGCCTTTGAACTCGAAAGACTATTTCGCTATAGTCCCAATAACCAGTTTCCCGAGCGCGGGTACATCTGATACCGTTGTCGGCACCACCGAATACGAATCCCTACTACTCAACACTAGGTCACCAAACTTAGGTTACGCATGGGGAAGAGTGGTATACGCAAACATCACTCAGTGGGTACTATACGCAAACAACACCGGCCCATCACCAGTCACCTGCACCTTCTCACTCTATATAATCACACCTACAAGCACCTGAGGAAGGCATCATGAAAACACGCTTGCAGAGCGGCTCCAACACCACCAGTATAACCAGGCAACGCCAAATACTATCTTTAAAGGGTTTTTACAACTGGTCACCCAGCACGAGGGCTAGCCACCACACCAAACATGGGCCTATACGGTAACGCTTAAACGTGGTGGGCGCCGCGGCTTTGAACGGCGCAGAACCGTGAGGCCACCACAGATGTGTCTGAGTAGCTTAGGAATTTAAACGTTTTTGTGAGAAACAGATTATGTCCAGATTAGGGATCGGTCAGCGTGGCCCCTAAGCGCTGAAAACAGTATATTCAGACACCATCAGGACATTCGCCTAATGAGTTAAGTAGCCTTTCTATCTGTTTCAAGTAGATTTAGATGCTCTGACTACCTGCGAAAACCAGCGAGTCAAAGAACTGATTTAAATTATCTCTTCAAGCTCCTGCATTTTCCCCAATAGGGTCTGAGAGTAGGGAGCAAGGTGCACAAGATTTACCTTTAGTTCTACAGTAGTTTTCTTGTCGTTGTGTAGTTGTGTATCATGTTGTTTTCCAAGATACATCCAAAGATTTACTTTCGTTGGTGGTCGCTATCGAGTTCCACAATGCGGATGAGACCAATCGTGTTTGCTTTTGGTGGTTACATTCACATCAACGCAAAGACGGTTAATGCTCAGCTCACTCCAAAGTCCCCGCAATTCGCTTATTACAACAACAGTGATACCAAGCTTGATGCGTTTTATCGCGCACAGTCTGTGATGCTCAGTAATCCCGAGTTAAACGCGTGGTTCGCTCTAAACCACGTCAACAAGTCTTTGCTGCTTCCGTATGTAACATTAATCCTAATCGGCGGAAATCACTATGATTATTCTCAGGGAAGTGTAACCATAAACTCAACAACCTATTCCATCTATTCGTATGAACTCCCAAACGGCACGGTGATATCCTTTTGGGTTTTAAATAATGGTATAGCAAAAGTTTATACTTACCAGTCAACACCTAACATTATATTTAGCACTGCGAAAAACTAATATACTAAATATGGCATTGGTAATATAACATAAACAAAAAACTATTAACCCGTAATCACGTGCTGCTACTCGCTCTCTCTATTACTTTAATCTCGGTAAGCGTTGCGTTGCTGTCTATCGTGAAAACTGAGAGAATTTATAACACGCTATATACTTTAAATGTAGTTTCACCAAATTTTGGGTATAATGTTACCGTTAGATTCATCCATCCATATGAATGGGCTTATTCGATTTTGTTCTTGGGTGTCTCCTTGTTTTCGTTTGAAGTGTTAAGGATCCTCAGGTTATCACGTGTTTTTCCATGAACTCTTAGGTGCGCATCACTCACACAAAAGCACTTTAACTTGGAATAAAAATTAGGGTTTGATGTTTTGGTTAACCCTAAAGAGGTTTGTCGGGTCGTACTTCCTCTTGAGTTCTTGAAGCTTCGGATACGCTTTACCATATATAGCCTTTACCTTGTCCACACCCTCTTCTCCGGTAAAGTTGAGATAGTAAGCTTCTTGGGTATAGCGACTAAGCGTTTCCCAGGTGTGCCTTACTCAGTTTATGTTTTCTGTTTCTTCTTGTTTGTTCATCCAGTTTCCGTTCATGTGAACAAGAAATCGTTTGTCCCTGTGCTGAAAAGCGCTTTCCTCTGCTCCTTTGCGCTTTACCGCTCCTTCTAGATAAATGAGGTCTAGGTGAGTAAAGGGTGAGCGAAAGCTTGAACCAGCTTGTATAAGTGTGCCAATCACGTTTTTGTCAAGCTCATCCAAGTACAAAGACTTCCAATAAGCGTTGATGCCACGAGGTGCCGAGGCGTCAAACATACTTTGTAACACCGTGTAGGGTATGGGGCCTGCCAAATCGGCGGCAGGGTTGAGCGCTTTGATCGGTGAAACGAGCCTTGCGCCTTCCTCAAGATCATCCGCGTAGCACAATCCTATTGCGAAAACCCTTTTTCCCTGAATGTGCTGGGGTATTGGTGGGATCGGAGGTGCTATTAGAAAGAGCGAAAGCGCTGAGAGTTCGTCGGGAACGCTTCTCACCCATTCGCCGTACACCTTTAAAACCTCCTCCGCTCTTTCAAACGGAAATATCAAAAGGCCTCCGAAAACCACTGGACCAACTTGGTGTAGCTTGTACTCGAAACGGGTGACAACGCCGAAATTGCCTCCTCCGCCTTTTACGCCCCAGAAGAGGTCTTGATTTTGCTCTGCGCTTGCTTTCACCTTTTTTCCTTCTGCTGTGACGAGCTCAACCGATAGCAGGTTGTCAATCGTCAACCCGTGTTTTCTCACAAGCCAGCCAACACCGCCACCAAGCGTAAAACCCGCGATACCAGTAGTGCTAATCACCCCTCCAGTGGTCGCTAGTGCGTGCTCCTGAGTGGCCCGGTCGAACCCTCCCCATGTTAACCCTGGTTGTGCGACTGCGGTTTTGGAGCTTGGGTCGACCACAATCTTCTTCATTTCTGAAAGGTCCAGCACAACTCCGTTGTCACACGTTCCAAAACCCGCGACGCTGTGTCCTCCTCCCCTTATTGCAAGGAGTAGTGAGTTCTCTCTTGCGTAGTTCACAGTGTTCACAACGTCTTCTTCGTCCTTACACTTTACGATGGCAAGTGGACGCTTGTCGATCACACCGTTCCAAACCCTCCTTGCTTCATCATAAGATGGGTCGCTCGGAAGAATCACACGTCCCTTAACCAGCGTTTTGAGTCGCTCCATCTTTCACACCTCGAGTGGAAAAGTGTGTCCGCCTATAAAACTTGGGTTTATAGTTTTTTGGTAAACCCTTTTTAGTGTTTTTTTGCGCGCTCATCTATTTTCCCTCCTTACACCAGAACCTGCTTCCTGCGTACTCCAATATTCGAAGTTTTAACGAGGAGAACTTTCTTTCCGCTTCATCTTCGGTTATTCCATACACCACGGCGATTTCTCGAGCTGGAATGAGCTCTCCCTTGTGTTTTTCAAAGTACTCCGAAATCTCGCACGGTGCGTATTTCGGAAGTCCCGGAACCATTCTTTCAATGGTTTCTTCTAACGATCTTGAATCAAAAGCGTGTTCCACGATCGCTTTTTCACCTTGAGCGTTCACGACTATTGCGCAAACAAAGTCTGCGCCATCCTCCCTCATCGCCTTTAGGTCCTTTTCAAACTCGTTCTTTACTTTTGCTGAGTTCATATCGGAAACGAGTGTGCTTGACAATCCAACCTCTTTTGCGATTTTTGTGAACGCGTCATCCGTGAGCTCCTGCGCTTTTACAAGCACGTGATCCATCAGCCTTCGCAGGTACAGCACGCCCTTCTCTTCGTTTTTTAGCTGTGCCGCTTTGACAGCTCTACACGCTGGATAAGAGCTCTTTAAGCGTGTTTTCGTGATGAATGATACATCGAAAGGCATTTTCGTGTGTTGTATTATGCTTCTGTGAAGCTCAATCGCTTTTTCGTGGTCCAACCCCATTTCCCCCATCCAGCGCGTTATTTCTTCAACCGCACCACCCATCCTGTACTCAAGAGCGATTCTGTCTTGGTACACTTCTTTGATTCTTCTGAGCGCTGGTTCACTCGCAAGACTCCAAGGACAAAACGGGTCGGCGTAGTGTATCACTTTAACAGAGGGTACGTTTATCCGTGACATGAGTGGTTAATCGTTGATAATTTAATAAGCAGGACGTATACTTTATCAGTAACACATTGAAATACAATTGAATTGCGAAAAACGGTTTTAAGAAGCTTTAGGCTGGAAAAGGAAGTAGACGAAATTCTACAAAAAGAATCGCAAAGCAGAGGAATTAGTGTGAACGCGCTCGTTTCCCAGATCCTCAAAAAGTTTGTGGAGTGGGACAGGTACGTCGAAAGGTTTGGTTTCGTGAGGATCATGCGCGACGGTTTCAGAATTTTACACGAAGAATTGAAAGAGGAAGAAATCGAAAAGCTTGCAAGAGACATAGGAGGAAGAAACCCGCGCGAGGCGATGCTTTTTTGGTTTAAGAGCGCGAACACCGAAAACCTCTTAAAGTGGCTTTCACTACACTGCAAATACGGAAGAATCGCAGAGTTTGAAATTCAAAGGCTTGGCAACTGCTACACCATCACGCTACACCACTTTCTTGGTAAAAAATACTCACTGTTTTTGGCAAACTGGCTGGACGAAGCGTTTCGTAGTGTGGGTGAGGCGTCTTCTCGTTATGAAGTGAACCGGGACTCGGTGGTCTTTACGTTAGAAACTAAAAACCAGCGTGAGATACACTATAACGAAGTATAGAGCGATGAGCAAAACCGACTCCTTTTGCCATTTTTCCATCAAACAAGCTGAACTACCCCGCCCTCACGGAGGGGGTCTTCCCCTAAAGATAAATTCGATTGCAAAAACGTGAGTGTACGTATTGTGATTTCCAAAACTTTGCCCAGGATCACAACTATATGTGGTGCGCTTGAGGTGCGTGAGCTTCTGAAAGAAGAGCTTGGTGTAGTCCACCTTCCTTAATCAGGTGTCAAATCGACTGCGGCTTTTTTTGTTATGGGATCCGTTATCGCGTAGCTTTCGCCTTTCTTTTCTATGAATGAATATCTTATCAAGGATTTTAGCGCCCTGTTTACTTCTGTGTCGTTGAGCTTTCTTTCTGCAAAAGAGTCACTCATGCGCTTTATGTCACTCCAGCGTGGATTGTCAAGCCTTGATAACGCGGAAAGCACAAGCTTTTGGGATTTGGGTAGAGCTTCGATTTCTTTTCTCTCAAGGGTCGCCGCGATGTCTAAAACCTCTTCTATCGTTTTCTCAGAAAATCTGCGTCTTTCGGCCACTTTGAGTCCAAAGAAAGTGAGCCAGCCAACTATTCCATCAAGCTCGTCCACCGCCTTTTCAAGAAAGCGCTCATCAGGCTTTAGCGAAAGCTCGGTAAACCCTTGTTTCAGGAACTCGAGTGATAGCTCCCTAGAAAATGGTTTGAGCTCCACTTCTGCCATGTACCTTCCGTAAAACGGTGAGTAAGGGTCTTCCACTCCTATAAACTCTTTTAAAACACCTATTTGACTTCCTGCAAAAACCAGTGTTATGTTTTCCATATTGTCGTAGACGTTTGCAAGAAGCTCTCTCATATCCAAAGTGGCAAATCTGAGCGTTTGCGCCTCATCGAACACGATGACCAACTTGTGCGCATGCGCCTTTGCGGCTTTGTCCAGCCTCCTAAAGAGTTCAAGCAGTAGATTTCTTGTGCGCTCTTGGGCAAGCTTAACCGTGAACACGCTCGCTATACTCACCTCCCTTACCACATCTTTCACCGTTTGAACGAAGCGTGAGCTTTTTGAGCTGGTTTCTGATGCCGAAAGTGTAAGTAGCTCAAAAATTGTACGGATGGAAATTTTTTTGTTTATTGCCGTACCACGTAAGTCAAGGTAAATATAAGGCTGCTCTAACAAACTCAACCCCACTCTGATCAAGCTTGACTTTCCTATCCTTCTAACTCCCTTCACTACGACGGGGCTTCTTTCGACTAGCGTTGAAAACTGTTTGAGCTCATCGCGTCTGTTAAAGAAGTCTTCGAGCCTTGTCTTTGGTTTTTCGCTAAATAACATACACCTGTATTTTACATACACCTGTATTTAACCCAAGCGCAGGATTCTGATTCTACCTAGATAATCTATTTGTGGCGGGCGCACGGNTCCCAAACTCAAACACCTAGAATTCACCACTTCAATTCGATGTGAGCCAACCCGATCGGTGAAGCTTCGTGCTTTTCGGCCAAACTCGCTCTACTCACGGGGTTGCTTTCCCACAGAATTTCCCGCGTACGCGGATGTAAAGAAGGCCTTCGTTGTGATTCCCCGCCTTAATGGTAGACCTAAAATCCATGTGCAGGTTACGATCAGCGCTAAGCGCTAATTTGGGTCTACCGTTAAAGGCGAGGTTTAGGTAGCTTTCTCTGCTGGCAGAATCGACCAGAACTTTAAAAGACTGCTTCTTCCACAGTTCTTTCTCTGGATTTACTCTTGACCGTGACCTGAACTCCTGTTTGGTTCTCTTAAAAGGGGCAGGGTGGGTGCCACCCGTGGTAGCCTAGTGTTGGGCTTCGCCTCCTGCTTCCTCCACCCTCCCTAGGTTTTCTCCTAGCTCTAATAGCCGCAATAGCATACGCCGAGATAAGGAGCAACCAAAGTGCGGCGGTGAGCACGTCCCAAGGTGTATTCGGGTTTATCCATTAACCGCTTATGTTTAGCGATCCAGTCCGGTTCACTATCCAAGCGTTGAATCCTCCGATCGCTTCCAGGTGGGCTGTGTCTGTGGAGCCGTTCACGCTCAGCGTGTAGCTCGAAGAGTAGGGTGTGTACCATACTAAGAGGAATGGTGTGGAGGCGTTGAGTTTGGCGTCGCATCGAAGCGCTGAGCAACTCCAGCCACCCATTGTGGGGGGCATACCATCACCCGTTGCAGCATAGGTTGACCCGTTTGGCGACCAAACATACACGCTGGGTGCAGATGTGAGCAGGGTTTGGGCGTTCACCCCGAGCAATATGTAGGCATCCCTAAGCGTATAGTTAACGGGGCGACCAGCCACAGCGACCCCGCCAAGAACCATTGTGAGCGATGTATAGGCCGCCGCGGGGTAGGCATCGTACACACATTCTTGGGGTGCCGTGAGAGGCAGCGGGTTGGGTGTACGTGTGGGGGTGTTCAAATAGAGTGTGATGTTGGATCCAGCCTGAGACGTGTTGTAGGCGTAGGAGAGGTACATCGTGGTGTTCGGCTTGCTGAGTTGGATCGGTATTCTTATTAACGCGCTGAAAACCACCCTCACCGGCGCGGCGCAGGATGGTGTGACGCCGATGTCAACTTCATGGCTCGCGGCGGCCCACCTATAAGTCAGGGTGGCATTGGAGCAACCCGTGGTTTCGATGTTTGTGAGCTTGGGTTGGCCGCTTGACGCGTAGGCTGTGAGGTTGAATACTACGTGGTAGGGTTGCTCGGGAGTCGGGTTAATCTCCACCACCCGGCTGAGCGGGTACACCGCGAACCCTGAGGGGGGGTCAACGTTGACGGTTGTGTTTTTGTCTGAAGCGGACCAGTGCGCCTCTTGTGCTAAGACCTCGTATACCCTGTCTGGACCTATGGTTGCGAGCTGCTTTATGCCTGGCGTGGAGTTGAGCTTCTCATACTGGTTTCACGCTTCAAATATTGTGACGGTTTACCGGGATGGGGTGAGTGTTGAGAGCCCGCTCACGATAGTTGTCAACGCCACCTTCCAGAACACTAACGGCAGCTGGGTGGCACTCCCACAAGTGAGTATTGTGGGGGCCACATACACTGTGACAAACGCGTCGAACGGCGTAGAATACGCCATTAGAACGGGTTCGCCCAGACCGCCAAGCGACTACACCTTAGCTGGAGGCTCAATAGTAGCTGGGCTGATATTGGCCACAGCCCTATATAAACGTGCGGAGAAAGGGAACAGGAGCGCCAAGCCCGCACCAACCCAGCCACCCCCGATCCCTGAAACCTCTGATGTGCGAGCTGAGGGTACCCTTTTGAGCCCGAAGCGGTTTTACTTGGATCGGTATGTTCAAATACCGCGGAGTGCTGGTTGAGCATTGGTTGAACAGCGATATTATCCCTAATCATCTGGCCGCTCGCCCAAGAAACCAAGCTCACAAATTTTCTTCAAAGAGAACATGGATAGATGTGGGTTTGGGAAAGTAGTGTTGATCACCTCTTCATTAATATAGCTCTATTAAGACCAACAATTTTCTGAGCGTGCACTCGAATCATACAAGCGTGGACACATCACGCTATCAACCTGCGTAAAGCTTTGCTGACGAGGAACTTATAGCTAGAGGGTGCGTTGTGTCGCTGTGGGCCGGAGGCTGCTAGTGGGGCTATCAATACTCGCCTTACTCACGCCGTGGGAGGCACTCCTCTACATTATAAGGACACCCTCAGGGCTCACACTCCAGCAGGTAACGCTAACGTGGAACGTGGTGTGGGTCACACTACGAGCAGCCCACCCACCCCGGCTTAGCTTTATCTTTGGGCTAAGCGCGGCGACCAGCCCACAGCGGGCACCCGGACTAATCCTTCTCGTACCCCTATATACGGTGAGCGCCGCTAAACTCATCCTCCTAGCCACCGGCGCACTTCTAATAACACTCACTAGGAGGGTGAAGATTGGAGGCGTACTCATGTTGTGCGCCCCAGCCCTAGGCATACTGTCATACGCGGCGCAGCTTGCCACGTCACCCCCTAACGCAGGCAGTAGCCAACCCCAGTTGGGGCTAATAGTCATCCCAATCGGGTTGACTCTCTCCGCGCTCGTCGGAATACTGGCCACCACACGTGTGAACACTGACAGCAGTTCAAAATAAGTATGGAACTCACAGAAAAAGGAGGGTGTGTTGGGCTGGGTTCGGAGACTGTTCCATCACGTGGGCACGGGGTGGTACGTGCACTCAGACCACGTCGAGTAGGGCCCACTAGGAGTAAGTGTGGGCGCCACATTGGACGACACGGGTGGAGAATTTGAGGGGTTGTACCCCACCTCCCACTGAACACGCAGCGCATAGTAATAGTAGCTCACACAGCTCGTGTATATATTGGGAGAGGTTTGATTAGCCAGGGTGAAGTTTGTGTCGAGCATCATATACGCGTAAAAGCTCTGGTAGCTGTTGGGAAGCCACATCGAGTCACCCTCGTCGACTGCCGACACAAAGTACACACCATAGTTGTAGCCGCTTGGCTCGAACACCCAGGTGTCATTCGCCGTGAGCCCACCATTGGTGGTATCAAGGCCGTTGGTTATGCTCACGGGGTCACTCGCAGTGTCTATGAGGACCTGAATGAGCGTTTCAACCGCGCTTTCTATCAAGTTGTAGTTCAGGTTATAGCTCGTCGTGCCACTTTGCGAGGCGGGATAGAAGGTGGAGGTTTCGTAACTCACAAATGTGGAGGCCTGCCCGCTTTTGTAAAGCGTGTAACCGTAGTTCGTGTCCACCGCGAGCCCCTGCAGCTTCAAAGCGTAGTTTGATGTGGGTGCCACATCGCTATAGGTGTACGTGTTAAAGGGCCATCCGTTAATTATTCCGCTATTTGGGGCCTCTATGCACTCATCATAGTACCAAGTTGTGTACCCGTCCGAATATGGGTTGCCAAGGTCTGAAAGGCGTGCCACCATGTAGTATCCGCTTGGTAGGCTCACGCCGCACGGGTCGCTTGGAGGGTCGTGGAAGGATTCGTACCACGCGTAGACGAATCCTCGGAGGGTTGTGTTGTACCCCACATCCACGAAGGGGTAGCCCCCGAGCGCCGTCAACCCCTCACCCACGAAGATGGGTCCAGAGGTAAGCAGTGGTAGGGCGACCACGGGGTAGCCCGCTTGGCGGCTGAAGACGTAGAGTGCTTCATCCACCGTTGACTCAAGCGTGGCGGGTGTTGTGTTGAGGTACACCACGAATGAGTGCGGGGCGAGCTGAGCCGCGAGGGTGAAGTTCACTGGTTGGGCGCCGAAGTCGTCGAGTATGAGCGAGCGGTTGAACTCGGAGACCACGAGGGGAAGCTCAGAGGGCGCCGCGGTCACCACCACACCTCCTAGACCCAACCCCTCAGCCTGCGCGGCTACACCATCCACGAAGCCCTTGGGGCCGACCGCCACGATCCTCGCGCCGAGCCGTATGAACGCCTGGAGAGCAGCCGAGTAATCGGGCGGCGCATTAGGAGTGTAGGCACCCGCTCGCTCGGCTAATAGGCTGGCCACCTGTATAATGGGTACGAGCGAAGCCACTAGAATCACTGAGAGAACGAGTATCGCCGTCACTCGCCTCCGAGCCACCAGCCATTACCTCCTAGCGCCGATAGGCCGCGCATGTTCCCAAATGTTTTGCTGACTCAAAATATATTTTTTTCGAAAATGGTAAAAAGTTCGCGCCACGTAGAATAAGAAATTTTTTGCAAGGTTACACGGTTTTTCCAGCCAAAAAGAGCCTTTTACTACATGCTACTCTATATGTGTGTTCCCGTTTACGCTAAGCTGTTTGTGTATATGGCCGTGTCTGTTGCTAGTTGGTGGGTAGTGGGGGAGTTTTCCATAAGCCTCCTACGAAGTACTCGGGGCACACAGACTGGTTTCTAATGGTTGAGGGCACAAGGAGCCTGTTCTCGAGCATGTTCCTTATCAACCCTCTCTCCACGGCTGAGCTCAGTGTGTCATGATAGTATGATGTGTGGGAGGCTGGCACCTGGGATCGCACAACCAGCGCGGGGGATAACCAGCTAGCCGAGTAGGATAGTGTGTAGGGTAGAGTGTGAATTAGGGCTGCTAGCTCGCCCAGCGCATCCCAAGTTGGGGCCTCGAAAACCGTGTGGAAGAAGTTGCTTTCACTTGGAGGGAAGGGTAGAAGCCTGAGTCTGAAGCCTATCATCCTCATCTTGATGATCTTCCTAATCCTCGTTGAGACCGCGGCGCGGCTCAGCCCAAGCGTTTTCGCGATTCGCGCACCACTCATCCTACCATCAAGCTCGAGCTGCTCGATAAGCCTGAGGTCAACGTCGTCGAACCCCCTACTCAAGTCCTCCTTAGACTCTATGTTGGTAGGGTGTGGTGGAGTGGGCTTAAGGGGGGCGGTATTGAGGCGTTCGCTGGAGCCGGGTTTAAGGCGGGTTCTTGGGGGTGGGTAAATGGGGTCGCACACGGGGATGACCCTGTAGCTTTTCAGCACACCGCGGGAGGCTGCGTCCTCGAGTACGGAGGTGAGCCATTTGGGCTCCTTCTCGGGCACAGCGAAGAAGCAGCTTATGTGCCAATCAGCGCACACAGCCATACTCTGCCAGAAGGGTCTTCCCACCATGAGCTCAAAGCATTCCCTCGTTCGTCCGGGTTGGGGTTCGATGTCGACCGCCAACCTAGCAAGGCCGAGACTCATGGTTGCGGGTATCGCCACGGTGAGTGGCTGTGCGATGCGCTCGAGGCGTCGGATAGCTCTCGTCACAGTAGAGGATGGGAGCCTGAGGCGTCTGCACACCCTGCTTATGTTACGCCCACCCCATCTATCAGACCAGATGGCACACACAACATCTAGGAGAAGGGGTGTGAGGGAGCGGTACGCCGCGGCTGAGCGTGTAAGCGCCGCCTCAACGTTGCTCAAAACACCCACCACACGTAGTAGTTTGGCTGGAGGCCTCCCCCTGGCTGCCCACACACGGCTGGGTCGGGAGGCGTAGGAGTGCAGGCAGGCAATAAACCAAAGCTTACAGCCATCAAACACGAGACAAATAGTATAATTAAGCCTACTAGTAGAAGTGCGAAAAGGGAGGTATTAGTATAGAGCTCTTGTAACATCTATGTAGGAGATATTTATTCTCACATAAATTTTTCTTTCGAGGCAAAAAATTCAGATTCCTCTAAAAACTGCAAACTTTTCTACAAATAAAAACATGTAAAGTATTTAGAATAGTGTAGGCTGGTTTGAATGCCAAATTAGGGGAGAGTATTTGATTTTTAATGTACTTGTTCTCTATGTTGGTTAGTTTTATACGAAGACAACTCTCGGAGTACCATGAAGCCTTATGTGTATCTTGATATACACTTTACTATCTAATCTGACTTTTAATAACTCTATGATTATTAAATCCTGAGTTTTCCCTCAGTATTCTTAATTTTTTTGCAAAAAAGTGAGACTTATACTATCGAAGTCATTTTATAGGTAGATGTGTCATGGAGGTTGTTCGCGACATTATGGATAGGCAGGAATTGATTAGGAAATACGGGAAGAAATTGTGTCCCGACGACTTTCCTCCGGACCCGGAACCCGAGCCGTAAAGGGGGGTTCCCTCACGTTTTTCCTCTAAGATGGTTGGAGCTTGAGCTGACCTATAGTTGTAACTATGCTTGCAATTACTGTTATAACCCGCTAAATAGAGAATTCAGAAGCGAACTCAACTCGGATACATGGTGCAATGTTATTGATGAAGCAATAGAGTTGGGCGTTGAGCACTTGAGCTTTACAGGAGGTGAGCCTTTACTTAAAGCGGATAAATTATTCAAGTGCTTGGAGCATCTGAGAGCAAAGGACCAAAGGATTGCCACAAGGCTTGTCACAAATGGCTCACTTATCAGCGATGAGCTTACAAAGAGATTAAAACAGCTCGGACTGGATATTGTACAGTATTCTTTGCATTTCGATAGAATTAATAGAGCCTTGAGCCGTTTAGGAGCACTTGACGTGGATCGTACTATTTCGGAGTACATTGAAAAAGTGAACACGCTAAAAGGTCACGGTTTGTACGTGGTGGGTGTGGTGGTTTTATCATCAAACTATTTGAACTTCGTGTCTAAGGCTATCGACGAGGTATTAAAACGTAGTGAGATCGATTTGATGTGGGTTGAGCAGGTGTTTCTGGCCGGTCACGCAATGAAAAACTCAGGGATGATTCCAAGTCAGGAGCGTATAGCTCGCATAATTAGTGAATTAAAAGAGATCAAGGAGCATTACCCAAGTCGATTACTCATTAGAGAGCACGCGTACATTCAGGGTGTTGTACCGCTCACACGTGGCACACCGAAAGAAGCGGTGGTCACACCGGTTGGCGACGTGTACCGCTTCCATAGCACCATAGGTAGACCTGAACACTTCTGTGGGAACGTGACAAGGCAAGGATTAAAGGGTGCTTGGCTTACTTTAATTAGAGCTTACAGTAGGGGTGTATAGAGGTGCTTGTAGCCGACCTCCAAGATGTACGCAAAGTTTACGATGGAGGCGTGGTCGCTCTTAAGGGCGTTACCATTAAGCTTGAGAGTGGCAGGGNTCACTGCGTTCTTGGTAGAAATGGTGCTGGTAAAACCACTCTGCTTAGAATATTGGCCACACAGCTTTCACCCACATCGGGTAGAGTTCACCTTTTCGGCGTCGATGCGCTCAAAGAGCCTGGGAGGGTAAGGGATAAGTTAGCGGTGATTCCGCAGGGTGCGAGGCTCTTACCCGTTCTCACACCCTGGGACCATGTTTTTAACTATCTGTTACTCAGAGGGTTTGGGTTCTCCGAGGCGAGGAGGCGTGCGAGGGAAGCACTCGAGCTTTTGGAGCTTGAAGAGTACTCGAATGTTTCAGCGTTAAACCTCTCCGGTGGGATGAGGCAGCGTGTTCTGGTGGCAATGTGTATATCCAGTTGCGCCGATTTTCTCTTAATGGATGAACCAACGGTTGGGTTGGACCCCTTGGCGAGGCGGAGGGTGTGGTCCGCGATATCGAAGGTTGTCCACGAGGAGGGGAGAACAGTGCTACTCACAACACACTACTTGGAGGAGGCTGAGGTACTATCTGAGAAAGTGGTCATCCTGCATGGTGGAAGGGTTTTATCTCAGGGTTCACCGCAGGAGCTTCGAGCGGGGATACCTGAGCGTGTAAGGGTGGACATACATGGGGACGTGGGCTGCGACCTCTCGGTTTACGGTAGGGTTCGCCCCTACGGCCGTCTTGTAAGGGTTTTGACCGATGAGAAGCGGGCTGAGGAGCTCTCCGCTTTAGCATTGAAAAAGGGTTTAGCCATCGAAGTGGCGCCTGTGACATTCGAAGACGTGTTCGTGGAGCTTGTGGGGCTAGATGGAGGTGAACACGTGTGAACATTGTTAAAGGGGTGCGTAACACGCTGGTCTTGGGGTACATGCTGGGCGCGCTTTGGATCATTAGGACACCGGTCACACTATTCTTCTCACTCATCACGGCTTTTTCGCTTTCATTTCTGGTCGTGGCTATAGAAGGTCTTAGGGGGAGTCTGCCCGCAATAGTGGGTGGACTGGTCTCTGTTGCGGTTTCAAGCGGGATGACCGCGGGCTCCGACGCCACAAACTACAGGTTGAATTACCGTTTCCAGGACATCATAGTTGCCTCACCCGTTACAAGAACCGAGTATGTCGCTGGATTGGGCGTAGCACAGCTCCTATTTCACAGCCCTGGCCTGTTGGTCTACCTCACCCTGCTATACATGCTCTTCCGCCCAGCGCTTAGAAGCCTCGCACTCATCGTTTTAATAGTTCTTGTCACATGGCTCTTTTCATCTTCACTCGGCTTTTTCTACTCGAGCTACGCGCCTAATGTGCGCCACGCGGGGCAGCTTGCGGGTGTGATAAGCAGCGCTCTCGTCGTATTACCCCCCGTTTACTACCCCGCAAGCCTGCTTCCCAAAATCCTTGTGCGCATATCACAGCTTGTACCAACCGTTGACGCCTCCGAGCTGATTAGAGGGGTCCTAACCGGCTCAGCATGGCAATACAGCATGTGGATTATCCTCCTTGTCTACACGACTACCTTCTATACACTCACAGCGAAGAAGGCCAAGTGGAGGCAGGATTGACACACATAGTCGTGACCGCGATCACTAAGATGTACACATCGCGGCAACACACATAGCAATATGTGATTAACACATCCGAACCTCCACCCACATGACTCTCGGTGGGCTACACTCCAAACATGAATAGTCAGCCTGCGGGTTCCACCCTACGTAGGCATAGGTAGGTACGCATCAGCATACCTGTCGTATGCGTAGTGGAGCTTGGGCTTCAGTGCATCATATAGGGACCTCACGGGTTCACTGGTCCCCTTCAGCTCCACCCCCTCGTGTCAGGACGCACCCACCCACAAGGCTCGGGAGCACAACCGTGTCCCACCAAGCCCTCTGGGAAGCGCCCTCCATCCTCAGTACTATACTCTTCTTTCCACCCTCCCACTTTACAATGTATCCGAACCTCATCCTCATATAGAGGTTTATTGCTGCGTT
>NEXG01000007.1 GCA_003019535.1 Candidatus Marsarchaeota G2 archaeon ECH_B_1 | reverse complement strand
AAGAAAACACCCTTCACACCTCTTCTCGACTTCCTAGAACTATTCATGCACTGGTACACTGAGTGGAGGTGACACGGATGAAGTCTTATCCGGACACCATCGTGTGGCGTCCACCACATTTAAAGTTTAGCCCTGCACAATTGCATCAAATGTGTATCCTATGTGTGGGAACTCGGCTCTTAGTTTTTCAACCTCTATGGCTACCCTTGATGGTTCGGTTTTGCTGAGGATAACTTCACTCATCATTTGGGCCACCCGCTCCATTTCCTCCTCTTTCATACCGTAGCGCGTGATTTCTTGGACACCGATACGTATCCCCGAAGGATTTTTCGAGTTCTTAGAGTTTTCGCCTGGTAGCAGGTTCTTGTTTACGATTATGTTGGCTTCTGCTAGCCTAGTTGCCACATACGTGCCCCCACCAATAGGTGATGCATCGAACGCCACTTGGTGGGACTCGGTGTAGCCTTTCTCCTTTCCGAGGACCTTGAACCCCAGTTCGTCGAGCGCTTTGGCCAGTCGCTTAGCGTTCCTCACGGTTTGTAGCGCGTATTGGTGTCCGAAAGCTATCATTTCGGCTGTTGTGTATAGTAGTGCTGGTAGCCTGTGCAGATGGTGATTAGACACGAGGCCTGGGAAGATTGATTTGCGGATGGCTGAGATCTTCTTGTCAGTCAACCCTTCGGCTAGGATCAGCCCTCCTTGTGGTCCTGGGAATGTCTTGTGGGTTGAGCTCGAGATTATGTTTGCTCCCTCTCTGAGGGGGTCCTGAAACACACCGCCAGCTATTAGTCCGAGAACGTGAGCCGCGTCGTAGTGTACTACCACATCTTGGTCTGGAGCTTCTTCGCGTAGTATGGTTGCTATCTCCCTGACTGGATGCGGGAAGAGAAACAGGCTTCCCCCAAGTGTGACTATCCTGAGTTTATCCCTTACTTGGCGTACCTTGTTTCGTAGCTCCTCTAGTACAACCTCAAGTTTGGAGGGGTTGAAAGGTATGTCGTGGACATTGAGCCCCCTGCACCCCGCCGCGCCGAACTCCCTATAACTTATATGGCCGCCGCTTGGCACGTCAAGGCTCATCACCGAGTCGCCTGGCTTCGCATAGGCGTAGAAAACCGCGAGGTTGGCCTGTGCTCCCGATATGGGTTTGTAGTTCACATAAGCGCACTTAAAGAGTTTTTTCAGTGCTTCGTCAAGCAATGCTTCGACTTGGTCAACATACCTTGTGCCTTCGTAGTATCGCTCACCTATCTCACCTTCAGCATACCTGTGTTCAAAATCGGAGTTGTAAACGCTAGCCGCACCCTGACTCATCACATTTTCACTCGCTATCAGGTTGAGCGTCTTCTTGCCTCTCCACTCGTTCTGCTCGGAGACTATCCTCCTCGCTTCCTCAACGTATCTTAAACCATCGTTAGGCATCATGGGCACCAAGCAAACCAAGCAATAGGTACACAAAAACCCTTCCAAGTGTCATCTACTGTTTTTTCACGAGTTTCCTCATTGTCCAATTAGGGAAGTAATTAGCGAGCTTTTCTTTGAACTCCCTCGCCTGAAAGTTATCTGGAAACACAAGTTTGATTGTGTGCCCATCACTTTGTTCCTCCACCTCAGCGAGAGAATTCTGGGCTACCACGATGATCCTATCAACCTCATCGAGGCTAACCTTAGACTTTCTTTTTGGATAGGCAACGTAGTACTCTGTTTCCCCACTCAATGTGATCAAGTAGTCATATCTACACCCATAAATAGAGCTATTGCTTCTCACCACCAAACGCTGTGTTCTCCCGGTTCAGTCTGATTGGTGTGCTAGAAATCGACGTCATGGATTTATTCACCTTGATGATAATTGTTATTGTGCAGGAGAAAAAGTATTTTACCCCAGCGTCGGCCAACACGATTCTACCCCTTGTACGCCAAATAGTGGAGAAGATAATAGTTAAGCAGACGGAGATTGACTCTCTACGTGACGACTTGGAGGCGCCAACCATATCTGGAGCTAAGGTGTTTGACCAAGTGGCGATGAGGCTTAGGCTCGAGGAGCTTTACAGTGAATTAGCCGAGCTTGTCGTCAGCCTACAGGAAAAGGGATGTCTACTGAAGGATATATATGAGGGGTTAGTGGATTTCCCGGCACTCAGGCTGGGCGAAGAAGTCTACTTGTGTTGGAAGATAGGTGAAAAAAGCGTCGACCACTGGCACGGGGTATATGAAGGGTTCATGTATAGGAAGAGAATTGTTTCTGATGAATTTATAGACCCAGCAGAGGTTGATGCGGACGGTGTACATCAAGAGAAGAGTAGCACAGAGTAGATTAGACGAGCTTTCCAACTATGAGCGCAAGGAGAAACATGAACATGTAGGCAAGAGAGAACCGATAGTTTGACCTGTACACATTCCTCTTCTTTACAAAATAGGCCACTACGGAGAAGACCATCAAAAAGAGGTTTAGCACCGTAATTGAGTATAGATAGAATGGGTGCAGTCCTCCTGTTATGAATAATAGGTATGTGAAGGGTAAGACCAGCACGTTGTATAGGATGGCGTTCGACACCACTTTACTCTCTTCTTCAAGTACTGGTAAAACGGGTACACCCGCCCTCCCATAATCCTGCTTTACGAGTAGTGCGAGCGACCAGAAGTGACTCGGCTGCCAGAAGAAGACCACCAAGAATATGAATAGTGGAGTGAGCCACCCCGTTCTAGACACGGCAGCCCAGCCGCCGAGTGCGGGTATCGACCCCGCCAACCCACCCCAAACCACCGCGCTCGGCGTGTTCCTCTTTAGCTTGAGTGTGTAGAACCACACGTACAGGAAAGCTCCAAGCCCTATTATGAAGGCTGTAAGGGGGTTGAGTAGAGAGGCTGTGAGGATAATTGATACACCAATAAGCACCAGCCCAAATAGGAGGGCGTTCTTCGGCGGAACCCTCCCCGACGGTATGGGTCTACATGCGGTCCTATCCATCTTGGAGTCTATATCCCGGTCAAAGTAGTTATTTAGAGCCGCTGAGCCCCCTAGTCCTATAAACCCCAATACGCCCATTTCGACCAGTGGTCTAATACCTAAAGCCTCACCCTTCGCGACAACCATGCTGGCTATTGCAACCAATAGGAGTAATGGGATAAGCCGGGGTTTCATGAGTTCTATGTAATCAGGAATCTTACTCATCAAGATTTAGAGGATATAGATTTGTTATAAGGCTTACACCTCACGTTGTCAACGTCATAGAGTCTGGCACAAGCTATTTGGATATCAGGTCCGCCCCTTAATCTCGACCGTTAACGATGTGTGGGCTCGTTTAGCTGGCTTCTTACCGAGCTCCACAAGGCCTCTATGACCTCCATGCTTCTTATGAGAGCCGAGTAAACAGTTAGCCTATCAGCTCCTTTTTGGGAGATCGCGTACACGTCTTCAAGGTCATCCAGTAGCTTGGGGCTTATGACACGTGCCTTCGCGAGCACCCATGATAGTTCAATTATATTTCCGTTGACATCCAGACCCATTCTCTCCGCGAGCCGTTTGGCCTCACCCTCCGTAACCCGTAAGCATCCACGTATCCCCTCAAGAGCTTTATCCAAAAGCTTATCGCTACTTGCAAACTCTTCGAAAGACGAGTGAGCCGCCTCCTCGATTTCCGAATAGCAGCTCCAAAACTCCTCTTCACTCACACATATGTACTAGGTCCATGTGTATATAAAACACACATGGTCAAACGTTCGCGAGCAAACCTACGTCTACACTAGACGATTTTTCACACTGCATACTTAAACTGTGATTATTCTTTAGAGAATAACTAAGGATCCACAGATGGGCTCATTTAGTTATGTCGTAGACACATATACACGCGTAGGGTGCGATTCAACGCCTAATGTGTGAATAGTAGGCTTTAAGAGTTCCGTGGTATGCTATCTGTGTCATGATCGGTAGTATTACCGATTGGGCCATTCTACTCGTGGTTGCGCTTTTACTCTTCGGCGGCTCAAAAAAGATCCCTGAGTTGGCTCGTGGCTTAGGTAGGGCTATGGGTGAGTTCAGGCGTGGGCAAGCGGAGGTTGAGAAGGAGATAAGAGCCATGACTGACGCGGCATCCGAACAGAAGCCACAAGCCGCTTCTGAAGCGAATAGTTCGGCTTCTACGCAGCAGGTAGCTGCCACAGCTGGGACGGGGTCGACGACGTCTCCTTCAATTCAGAGCGCTGACCGCTCGTCCATAGCAGCGAGGATAGAGCAGCTCGAACGCGAGCTCAGAGAGCTCAAAAAGACTCAGTCCGCTGGTTCCCAGTAGATTTTTTTCGAAAATTCTAGGTTGGTTTAAAATCACTGTTTTTAGTGTTTGGTTTAGTCTCCTTTGAGCCTTGACCCAGCTAAGAACACCTCACTGTTATCACATATATCTGAGCTCGTTCATAGGTTAACTGTGGCGCTTGTCGTATTCGGCGTCGAGTTCCTCTTTTTCTTCTTCTTCACTATTAAGAGGGCAGACTTGGGTTCAATAGTTGTGTATTATCCTTTTCCAAGCTTCTTCGACAGTGTGAGCACCCAAGTTTTCCATCTAATGGTTGACCACTTCCTCTACCAGAAGTTCACTCTCATCAATATTGGGTCTTTTGATACTCTTATATCAACGCTTTACGTCGCAGCCCTGCTAGCTGGCGTGTTCAGCGTGCCTGTGTGGGCGTACGAGATCAGCGCGTTTGTGTCACCCGCACTTACACATCGTGAAAAGAGGCTGGCGCGGGCACTCATCATACCCGCAACACTGCTATTCATAACTGGTGCATTCTTCGCATACTGGATTATTCTACCCGTGCTCTTCAGCGTTATACATTCACTCACAGTGAGTTTGGGTGTTGAGCCCACCATGAGTGTACGTTCATTTATCATGATAGTGGTAGCCTACATGGTTGCCCTAGGGCTCTCATTTGAATTACCCGTATTCATGGTGGGCCTATCATATATCGGTGTTGTAAGCTATGAGACGTGGAGGGCTGGTTGGCGCTGGGCTGTGCTGGGCTGCTTCTTTATAGCCTTGCTAATTTCACCAGGGGCCACAGGTGGGCTCATGGAGACGGTGATAGGGCTCACCCTCTCTAGCCTATACTTGGTCGGCTTACTCCTAGTGCGTTTCGTTGTTAGAAAGCAGAACAACAGAGTCTAGTCATTGCGTTTTTGAAGCTATATTGGATTTGTAGTATCGAGGGTCTATTGCGTTAATATAGTTTACGGGGACACATGACTTCAACGATTTGGAGGCGTGGTCGCCATAACATTCGGTAGAGAGTGGAGCTCTGTGAATGGGGTGGGGAGCCTCTCTTTTCTGACGAGCTTACAGTAGGCCTCATAGTATGAAAATGTGTAAAACCCATGATGTAGTCTTCTAGTTTAGTGCGGTCTAATCATCTGGAATACTTATTGGTCATTCTTTTTGTCATGCACGTAAGAGCTAAATACATGGGTGAGGAGATTCAACAGGTCTGAGATGTCCACTTTTAAACCGGAGTTAAAAAAATATGAGTTGCCTCCTCTTCCGTACAACTATGACGCACTGGAACCCTATATAAGCAAGGATATAATGGATCTTCACTATAACGTACACCACAAGGGCTACGTGAATGGTGCAAACGCGGCCATAGACAAAATCGAGAAGATTTTCAAGGGGGAAGTCAAGGATCACGACTGGGCCGGTGTTGTTAGGAACTTTGTGTTCAACTCGAACGGGGCGCGTCTCCACAATGTCTTCTGGCAGAACTTGGGTTCACCGGGGTCCAAGGGTGGAGGTAAGCCTGGAGGCAAGCTGGGTGACCTAATAGACAAGCAGTTTGGTGGTTTCGACAAGTTCAAACAGGTTTACACCGACGTTATGAGGTCTCTAACTGGTTCTGGCTGGACAATAATGTATTATGAAAAGGACTTGGGTAGATTGGTCTTCACCACGGTTGAAAACCACTTCATAAATCATATAGTGGACCTACCAATAGTTATACTACTTGACCAATGGGAACACGCCTACTATCTCCAATACAAGACTAACAGGAACGCGTACATCGATGCTTGGTGGAATGTTGTCAACTGGGATGACGCAGAAAAACGCCTACAAAAACACCTCTAAAGTTTCCCACCCATTTTTTCAGATAATTTGTACGAGCTTTATTCTAAAAGTGTGGACACCCAACCATTCACATGAGTGTCCTAGCGTTTTGGTTGCTTGTTTTTGTTAAATCTGATGCCTATTTAATTAATTCAATGTGTTCGTTAGGGCTTCCGTGTTGTTAATGAATCCCCATAGAACTCAAGGGTTGAGTTTTTAATTCTTCAGCAGGCCACTTGAGAGGAGTGCGTTTCTCACAATCTGGCGTTGCTCTTGGTTAAGTGGCTGGAGTGGTCGCCGTACTGGTCCCGCTTTTAAACCAAGCATGTTGGCCATTTCCTTTAAGGCGGCTGGGAAGTCTCCGATTCCCATGGCTTGGGCGAGTGGAAAGATTTCTTTCTGTATTCTTAAAGCTGTGTCGGTGTTGCCCGCCTTGAGCTGGGAGTAGATTTGGACACACTCTTTGGGCGCAATATTCGCCAGCCCAGTAACGGCGCCGTCACCCCCTGCTTGGATAGCTTGGAATATCATGCTGTCGGATCCGATCATAACCGAGAACTTATCACTCTTAAGTTCATATAAGGCTTCGAGGAAGCTTTGAAAATCGGTTGTGGTGTACTTCATACCCACGAGCCTATCGAGTTGAGCTATCCGTTTTAGTGTGTGTATGGGTATCTCGGTATGGGTGTAGGATGGTATGTTGTACACCATCACGGGTATGGACACTGAGTCGGCTATTAGTTTGAAGTGTTCAAACAAACCCTGTGGTGAAACATGATAGTAGTATGGTGGCGTTGCGATAACGGCATCCGCACCGAGCCTTTCAGCTTTGAGAGCGTTCTCCACCGCGTTCCTTGTCCCAGCGTCTGAAACACCAGCTATGACTGGTACGCGTCCATTTGCTTGATGAACCACTGTTTGGATGACTTCTGCACGTTCATCTTGGTTTAAGAGTGCGAATTCACCGCTTGTGCCGAGGGGTACTATACCGTTCACGCCGCTCCCGATGAGTTTGTCCACAAGCGTCCGAAGCCCTTCTAAATCAATGGCCCCTTCATTTGTCAGGGGTGTTATGATGGGCACATATATTCCTGAAGGCCTCATAAGATATTTACGGTTATGTGTAATATCAAACTTAATGCTAACGGTCTCCTTCTACGAAGCGCTAATCCTTAATCTGTGTTACAAGTTAGGTATTTGACTTGACTGTTATAATAAAGGTCGATCCGCTCAACCCTGAACCTTGGGGGGTGCGCTTTGGGGCCCGCATAATAGCGGGGGGAGGCCTTGTGGCCTTCCCCACGGAAACCGTTTATGGGCTTGGTGCAAACGCCCTCGATGGTTCAGCGGCTCGCAGGGTTTTCAACGCCAAGGGTAGACCAGTGGACAACCCACTCATTGTTCATGTTTCTAGTTTTGATGGGCTACGAAGTGTGGCCGAACCACCTCCGTGGCTGCTGGAGCCGCTTCGAAAGTTTTGGCCTGGCCCGCTTACAGTGGTATTACCCCGTAAGAAGGTCGTTCCAGATGAAGTCACCGCTGGCCTCGACACTGTAGCTGTAAGGATGCCCGCTCATCCAGTGGCGCTTAGACTCATCGATGAAAGCAGGGTTCCAATAGCCGCACCTAGCGCTAACACCTCGACGAAACCGAGTCCCACTCGTGCTGAACACGTGGTGGAGGACCTCTGGGGGAAAGTGGATTTAGTGCTCGATGGGGGTGAAACATTCTTCGGAGTGGAGTCAACAATCCTGAAAGTTGAAGATTCACGTGTAACCGTCATTAGACCTGGACCCTATACCCCTGAAGAGCTCTCAAAACTCTTCCCCAAACTCGAAGTGTCCATCTATGCCCGCGGGGTAGCAGCGGATAGGCCAATCGCTCCGGGCATGAAGTACAAGCACTACGCACCCACCAAGCCCCTGTTCATGGCCGCAGACCAGAGTGTTCTCGTACAACTATCTCGCGAACTGTCTATGAGGGGAGTTAACCACGTAGTACTGTGTTCCCGTGAAACCTCCGCTTATATAGGCGCCCCAACAATCGTGCTGGGTAGCCGAGGAGACCTCTACGAAGTTGCAAAGAACCTTTTCCACGCCTTGCGTGTTTTCGACAGGAGAACAGAACCGTTAGGTTTAGTTGAGCCGTTCAACGAATCTGGCGTGGGTCTAGCTGTAATGAATAGACTAAGAAAGGCGTGCGGGGGAACTGTGGTCAAAGATGCTGATCAAGTTCTACGAGAAGGAGGTATTTCGGGTTCAACACATCCTCTGTCTGGATCCAAAGCAAGGCATCAAGAAATTCGTGCTTGATAAGCTCACTAAGGCGCTGAGTTTTTCCAACAACTCGTTATACTAGCTCGTGTTTCCATTCGGCGCAGGGGGGAGAGAGTGTCTGGATAAACATCAATCATGTGTAAGTTTCCATGTTGAGGGGTCATCTGAACACTTAGCCACGCTAGCCCGCTCTCACTGGTCACACACCCACCGTGCTCAGGTAGCCCGAGAAGGGTGTAGTATTATGAAATGTTGTCTTGAACAATGGGAACATATTCGGGTTTCCAATACGCTTTGTCTGGATCCTACTCTAGCTAAAGAGCAGATGGGTAGTTAGTGGGTGAATGTTGTGCAAGGTTTATTATGCGGGGCTCACGTAAGTGTTTGTCTTGTGCGGCATAATAGGTGTTGTTAGGCTGTCGAAAGCGAGGCTGGGTCAACCTCTTGGCCAAATCATTAGGCAGAGCCTAGAGAAGCTCGAGTATAGGGGTTATGACTCCGTAGGGCTTGCGTGTATAGTTGAAAATGAGTTGGTGATCAGGAAGGGTAAGGGCAAGATAAAGGATGTTAGTGTGACTCAGGGGTTTGACCGTCTTAACGGTGATGTTGGTATGGGTCACACGAGGTGGGCTACTCACGGTAAGCCAAACGATATTAACGCTCACCCCCACAGGGACTGTACGGGTAGGGTCGCGGTTGTTCACAATGGTATTATATCAAACTATTCGCTTCTTAAGCAAGAGTTGCTTGCGCGTGGACACAGGTTTATGAGTGAGACGGATACGGAGGTGTTCGCCCACCTAATCGAAGAGAAGCTTGCGGCTGGCTATGGGGGTTACCACGCCTTTAAGGCTGCGCTAATGAGTATAGCCGGTTCGTATTCGTTTCTAGCCTTAATAACACAGGAACCCGACAAGATATTCTTTGCGAGGCGCAACTCGCCTCTTGTTCTCGGAATATCCAGTGATGCCCTGTTTGTTGCGAGCGATATCCCGGCTTTCCTAGAGTACACTGATAGAGTGGTGGCTCTATCTGATGGTGAGGTGGGCTTCATTGCTTTAGACGGCTCAGTTGTAGTGGAGGATTTGGCCTCGGCGCGTAGGGTGGATCTATCTGGTAGAATACGCAAAATCGGGTGGACACCAGAGCTAGCGCGTAAGGGTGGATACCCCCACTATATGATTAAGGAGATACATGAGCAGCCCCGTGTTCTAGCCGACACTGTGAAGTCTCTTTTGGATGACGGCTCATATCAGAGAGCGGCTGAGGTTATGCTCTCTTCGAAGAGGATTTTCTTGGTCGCCGCGGGAACCGCCCACCATGCTACACTTGCGGCAAGAGACGCCCTGCTGACGCTTGGGGGCATGGTTTCTTATCCAGTGGTTTCCTCGGAGTACGCCCTGCACGCTCTGGGTGTTGAGGAGGGTGATTGTGTGGTAGCTGTGAGCCAGTCGGGTGAGACGATAGATACCTTGCTCGCACTCAGAGAGTTCAAGGAGCGTGGGGCTATGGTGGTTTCGCTCACAAATATGATGGATAGTGCTATAGCGCGTGAGTCGGATCTGCAGCTGTACACTAAGGCTGGTCCCGAGATCGGTGTTGCAGCCACAAAGACCTTCATCACTCAAGTGGCTTCGCTTGTGTTTCTCGCGGCCAAGCTGGGCGTGATGAATGGGAAGCTACGTGAAGATGAGTATACAGCGTTCCTAAAGCATCTAGAAGAGGCGCCGGAACTAGTCGAGAAGAATATTAATATATCGGAGCCAAGTGCTAAAGAGTTGGCTCGTATTCTTAGAGATAGGTCTAGCATGTATTGTTTGAGTAGGGGGCTTGGTGTGCCTCTTGCAAAGGAGGGCGCACTCAAAATCAAGGAGGTCTCTTACATTCACTGTGAGGCATATGAGGCGGGAGAATCGAAGCATGGTCCAATAAGTTTGGTGGCTCGTATGTTCCCCGTAGTGTTTGTTGCATCTGACACTGGAACCTTCGAGCAGTTGTCGTCCAACCTAGTGGAGATGAAGAGTAGGGATGCTTACACGGTGGGGTTGATACCAGCAGGTGAAAACCATACACTCGCAGGCTTCGACTACACCTTTACTCTTTCATCTGCTCTACCAGTAATCAATACAATTCTGTTCGCGCCCACATTACAGCTCCTCGCGTATTATTTGGCGTTGAGCAGGGGTTACGACCCCGACAAACCACGCAACCTTGCAAAGACTGTAACAGTGGAGTGAGATGCATGGATTCATTTGACTCCTCTATTAGATACGCTGTGGTGCTATGTGGAGGCTCCGGCAGAGACATGGAGCCCCTCTCGGTGGGGTTGCCTAAATCTCTGATAACACTTCTCGGCGTGGATGTGCTAACCCGTATACTTCAGGGACTCAAAACTGCGGGAATAGAGGGGGTTATCGTAGTTATCCAGGGCAGCGAGCAGCTCAGACGGAGGGCACTACAGGTGGGTGAGGAGTTAGGGCTCGAAGTTGAGGTGGTGGAGCAGGGCTCCTTAAGGGAGGTTTGGGGTGCACTCGTTGCGGCTAAGAACTCATTGGTCGGCCGTGTTGGTGAAGGAAGCTTCCTTCTGAGCTATGGCGACATAGTCTCAACCCCCCGCTTCTATGCTAAGCTCGTAGAGGATTCATCAGCCGCTGGCTACCCTGTTGCCTCAGTCGTGCTCCAAAAGGATGTTACCACTTATGGTGTGGTTAAACTGGGGTCGAACGGTGCTATAGAGAAGATAGTGGAGAAGCCCGTGTCGCTCGACCCAAATATGGGCGGCTATGTGCTGGCAGGCGCGTTTGTGCTTCCAACATCGATATTTGAGTTTGGAGGGGAGGAGGATGGGTTTATCGGTGTGCTAAACAGATTTGCTGAGACTTACACTCTTGGAATAAGCGTTTGGGAGGGTGTGTGGGTGGATTTGGGCTACCCTTGGGATGTTCTCACCGCGTCCTCAAAGCTTCTAGGCGAGTTAAAGCAGAGTTCTATCAGCATTCACTCTAGGGTGTCCCCTACGGCGATAATAGAGCCCCCGGTGGTTATCGAGGAGGGTGCAGTAGTTGACCACCACGCGGTTATTAGGGGACCAGCGTATATTGGTAGGAATGTGTACGTGGGAACTGGCGCCTTGGTTCACAGCTTTTCCTCTCTTGAGGAGGGGGTGTCTATTGGGGCGTACACGGAGGTTAGTGGGAGTGTGTTAGGGCCTGGAACATGGGTTGGGAGGGGTTGCTTTGTTGGTAATAGCGTGGTTGGTATGAAGGTTGTATTCGAGCCACATGTGACCACTCTGAGTGTTCTTCGCGACTCTGAAATGCCTGCAAGGCTTGAGCCCACAATAAGTAACGGTCGACCAATCCATAAGATGGGCTCGGTGATTGGAAATGGTGCAAGAATAGGTGCTAACAGTGTGCTCTATCCCTCATCTAGGGTTGAAACCAACGCGACTATTTCCCCGAACACTGTTTTGCGTAGCCGTGTGTAAACCCACTAGCGTAAAACCTTTTAGAACCCACCGCTCCTCATTTTTTCGTCCAAAAAGTCTATATAATGATGGCAGAGTAGTGAAGCAGCATTGACCGAATTAGCAATATTCGTTTCAGCCTGCCCAAACTGTGGTGGGATGATTACAAGTAGTAGACTTGAGAGAGGCCTTCCCTGTGAGAAGTGCCTGCCTGAACCAGTTGACCCCGCTACTCGTAGCATTGAAGAGTGGCACAGCTTGGTCGCGTCACAGCTAGACAGGCAGGGCACGCTTAACCGCTACCGTGAGATAGTTAACCTCGAAGATAGAGCCAAGGAATTCGTGAACGTCTTCCATAGTTTAACATCCAGGGAGCCTTGGAGTGCTCAGCTAACCTGGGCTAAGAGGTGTCTAAGGGGGGAGAGTTTCTCTATAATAGCGCCCACCGGAGTTGGTAAAACCACGTTTCTGAGTGTGTTGGCGGTGTACATGGCGAGGATGGGTAAGAGGGTGCTTATGGTGTCGCCCACAGCTCTGCTGGCACGTCAAACCGCTGGGTGGGTTAAGCGGTATTCGGCGGTGTACGACCACACAATAAAGGTGGCTGAATTACACGGTGAAGAGACTGGTAAGGCTAAGAGGGAGGCGCTGAGCATGGTTGATGACGCTTCGGCTAACATAGTGGTGGTCACCGCCGCTGGATTGGGTAACCTTTTTGAACGTCTCCTCAAAATTGGCTTTGGCTTAATACTTGTGGATGATGTGGATGCATTGCTTAGGAAGAGTGTGAATATTGACAGGGTTATAAGACTGTTGGGTTTCAGCGAAGAGGTGCAGGGGATCGCCACTGAAGCCATACTCCTGCGCATCCGCCTCGCAAGACTCTTCGCTCAGGGTGAAGTGAGAACTGAGGAAGTGGACTCACTGCTAAGTAGGTATAAGACGCTGAGAAAACAGATAGATGAATATAAGAATACTCATAGTAACCTTGGGCAGCTTATTGTGTCCAGCGCCACCGCTCGACCTCGCGGCCTAAAGGTGAAGGTTTTCAGGGAGCTATTCGGCTTCGACGCTGGCTCCTCCGCCACCTACCTTAGAAACATTGTTGATGTGGAAGCCAAGCTCGATGATGATGTGTTGGGGCAGGTTGTGAGTTTGGTGAAAAGGCTGGGTAGAGGTGGCCTCATATTCGTGGCGAAGGATTATGGGAGGGAGACCGCTAAGAAGATTGAAGAGGCTCTGAACCAGGCTGGTGTTAAAGCGTCGCAGACAAGTTCGTATTTCCACAAGCGTGTGGATGAATTCGCGTCAATGAAGATAGACGTACTTGTGGGTCCGGCTAGCTACTATGGCAAGCTTGTGCGGGGAATAGACCTGCCTCAGTCGGTTAGGTACACGGTTTTCGTAGGCGTCCCAAAATTCTCGAGTAGGCTCGAGGATGAAGAGCTCTCACCACTTGGGATAATAAGGCTATTGTACGCCATGTCTGAGCTGATTAGGGACCCAATCGAGCGTCAGAAGACGTTCCAGCAAGCGGTTAAGCTCCGTAAGATGGTGCAGAACCTTTCCCCTTCAGATTTAAGGATGGTGGAGCTCGCAATAAAGGAGAACAGGCAGCTCACGGGCTATTTGGGTCAAGTTCAGGAGGAGATAGGGGTGGGTAGGATGATATTTCATAACCAGCTTGCCACACCCAACATGCTACACGAACTCACACAGTCCGATAGGTTGATCATCCAGGAGACCCCCGAAGGCCCACTTGTTCTCGCACCCGACGTTAAGACGTATATTCAGGCTAGTGGTCGTTCGAGTAGGCTTTTCGGGGGTAAACTAGCCAAGGGCTTGTCAATTGTGCTTGTGGATAACCCACGGGTTATGTCCGCTCTGCAGCGGTCGATGCAGATAGCCTCATCTAATACGAAGTGGTATAAGCTGGAGGAGTTGGATTTGGATGAAGTATTAAGAGAGATAGATGAAGACCGTAGGTTTAACGCGAAAGCTAAGTCGGAAACCGATCTTATAAAGACGGCTCTACTCATAGTTGAGTCACCCAACAAGGCTCGCACGATAGCCAACTTCTTCGGCAGACCTGGTAGGCTCTACTTTAAAGGTAAGGTTTTCTATGAGGTTGTAATAAACAACACTCTCTTCACGATAACATCCTCTGGCGGCCACATTATCGATTTACCCAATGAGGCGCGTAAGAGGGAGAATTATGGCGTTATTAAGATGAACAACCACTTTGTGCCTCTCTACGATTTTCTAAGCCGATGTAGAAGCTGTGGTGTACAGTTCACTGGTACCAAGAGTGTTTGCCCCAAGTGTGGCTCAGATGATGTTCAGAGCTCGATGGAGGTGGTGGAGGCTCTTAGGAAGGTTGCCGCGGATGTGCCCACTGTTTATATTGGAACAGACCCCGACTCGGAGGGTGAGAAGATAGCGTGGGACCTAGTTATGCTTCTTTCCCCGTTTACCCCAAACATTAAGAGGGTGAGGTTTCATGAGGTAACCCCCAACGCTGTTCTAGAAGCCATAAACAATGCTTCAGACATAAACCTAAACATGGTCACGGCGCAGATAGTCAGACGCATAGATGACAGGTGGGTGGGCTACGGGCTCACAGAGTTGCTTACAAAGAATAAGCGTAAAGTGTTGACCCACGGTGTGGAGAGGTTGCGTGTGCCCGTGGGTAGAGTTCAGCTGCCAACCCTTGGCTATGTGATAAAGAAAAGCGAGGAGTTTAAGGCTAATAAGGTTAGAAGGTTTAGGCTAACGTGCGACGCCGGGGGCGGTCGAACGCTTACGGTCTCGCTGACGGTGCCCTTCAAACAACTCGACGCAAAACAAGTTAAGGTTCTCAGGGAGCGGCTCACCAGCTCAGCGGTCATCGTAACCACAGTGGAGAAAGAGAAGGTTGAGGTCAAACCACCTCCCCCATATACCACTGACGCCATACTTGAAGATGCGTCTCGTAGCTTCGGGTGGTCTGTGGGTGAAATAATGCGTCGCCTACAGGACCTCTTCGAGGCTGGGTTAATAACCTATCACCGCACGGATCACACGCACGTGTCTTCAGCGGGCATCGAGATAGCCCGTGTTTATCTTGAGTCAACTTGGGGTAAGGAGTGGAAGCAGCTCTTCCAGCCTAGGAAATGGGGTGAAGAAGGGGCTCATGAGTGCATCAGGCCAACCAGACCCCTCAACGCGGAGGAGTTGAAGCGTCAGATCGACCTGCTGGAGATTCAGGGCGCCGAGTATCTGGATTATAGGCATCTGAGACTCTACGACCAGATATTTAGGAGGTTTATAGCAAGCCAGATGTCTCCCTCAGTGTTGGTTAGGCAAAGAGCTCAGCTTGAGGTTGAAGGTCTCCGCACCCAGGTGGAGGGGTACGTGGATGTCGAGGTGGATGGCTTCACACGCGTCAACCCTCCACGTATGACCATTCCTCTTACTCAAGGTCAAAGCCTACGTGTCACGGAGTTAAACTATGCGGTGTCTTCAACATCACTCCTACCCACAGAAGGTGAAACAGTTGCATACATGAAGGCTAAGAGGATAGGTCGACCCTCCACGTATGCATCCACAATTGAGAAGCTCAAACAGCACGGCTACATTTTTCCCACGCCGCGTAACAGGCTTGTGCCAACCACCACGGGTAAGAGTATTTATGGCTTCCTTAACAGCGAGCTAAAGAGCTTAACCACAGTGTTAGGAGAGGAGTACACCGCTGACCTACAGCAGAAGCTTCAAGGCATAGAGGATGGGTTAATAGACTATAAAGCCATAGTGCAACAATGTTTCAAAGATTTCCAACTTATCAAGAGTATAGCTAAAAGGGTGAATTAGCTTTTGCTACGACCTTTAGGTCTGGGTGCGTGTTGCCGCATTTAGTGTGAGCCATCCGAACAGGCACACTAGTCCACCCATCATCGCGGCATAGAGGGGGTTGCGGCTCACGCTAAACGTGAGACCAATCATGCCTATGAAGAGGATGAGTACAGCTATTGTGTAAACAAGCTTGGTGTTCACTTGCGCGCACCGTTTTAACCAAAAGCGGGGGGCACAAAGTCTGAGAGAGCCTTCTTCCCCTCAGCCCTGCTACGCTTAAAGCGCATATAGGTGGCAACACCGAGCGCCACTAGTATAACGCCGTATGCAAGGGTTGAAGCGGAGTATGGCCACGGCTTAAACAGGAGCATCCCAAGCAGGGAGTAAACTAATTCGACCACTCCAAGCACGGATGTAGCCATATAGGATTTCTCCTCTCCAAGGTATGCTAAGAAGAATAGCATGAGTGAACCTACCGCCATGAGAGCGAACACGATATAGCTAAGTAACCCACCGATAAGCACGGCTCCAGCGATCAACACGGGTATGTTAACTGCAAGAGAGTATCTGTGGACCGCGTAGACTCTAGCTTCTCCCATACTTTTCGAACAAGGGTGACCCCAATATATCTTTTACCAAGCGCTAACCGCCCTGCAGGTTTTTGTCGCGATGCATGACTCTATGTGTCTCCCAAGTTCCTCAGCTATGGGTTGTCTCCGTTGGCTGGTTGGACTCGTCTTTAAAGAATTTGAAGTAGCGTGCTCGTAGCTCCACGTACCTATGTGATTCGTAGACCAGCTTGTCCTTGGATCTTATGACTCGAAACACATCCTGTTCTCTTCCCTGTAACCTGAAAAGTGTGTTCCTGAATTTGGCTACCATTGCTAGATATGCGCCGAGTAGTATACTAAGGGGTGTATCATCTTGTTTTCCACTAAACGCCGTGGGGGGTTGTTTTCGTGGTGAAGGTGAGTTGAATCTCGGATAGTATGCCTTTATCCATTCAGTGTTTGCGAGGTACCAGCCTAGTGTCTCCCCTCCTTTAACCGGCTTTAGGTTTATGAGTTCGCGTGCGCTTAGGGGATCACACCGACTCTTTAATAACTCTTCGAATCCGCGTTTTGTGAAAATCACACTAAAGCAGAGGTTAGAAATGTTTTTCGAGTCGACTCTTAGAATCCTTCTGACGCGTATGTAGAGTAGAATCTTAAAGAGCGTGCTCCAAAGGGCGCCATTCTTTGTTATGAGGAATATGTCCACGTCGTCCCCTTTCTTGGCTGAGCCATAGGACGCAGAGCCGGAAACAGCCACTACAAGTGTGTCAGCGAAGAGCTTGTGATGTGAGTCTACGAAGCTTTTTACCTGCTGAATCTTTTTGGCTGATTCAAGCTGCGTCATCCTAGTGGTCTCTGCGAGCTCTAAGGCTCCCCGCGTAACTACGTATCCCCCTTCAACGAGCAGTGTTTCCCCCAGACACTCTCTGATGATGTCTTCTAGCTGATCCGCACTGTGCACTTGGTCAGTGGGCATCAAGTTGAGTAAGTCTCGTAGAGATATCGCAGCATTATTGCTTTGGGCCACTGAGACGAAGAAGATTATCCGTTCCAGCACGCTTTTAGGTATCCGCTTCTGCGTACTCAACCCTCTCCCATATCCAAGGCTCACTGCCAAACATGTACCGAATCATGGCCACGAATAGCGATATACCCTCTATCGCGGTGGTCTTTATAAAACATATCAGGCCGCGCTTTATCACTTGATGGGCGAGCACATCAATGGCGAGTTTTGGTTTCAGGATTACTGTGCTTTCGAATGTGTCGGATGTGACGCCGAACCTCTCTTTGAGTAGAACGTGGCCGAGAACTATGCGGGACCTCTGCTTTATAAGCCCGCTAACGGTCTTTGGCACAGAGACGCCCACTATAGCTTGGGAGCAATACCCACGCTTCTCTCCCTTAACCGCTAGAAGCACGGAGAAGTATGCGCCGTCGTTTACCACCTCAGAGGGTATCCGCCAGCTAACGTCACTGGAGAAGCACATTAGCTCGTCGGTGCAGTGTGGCTTCTCGAGCTTTGAGCCCACCTCTAAGAATAAGTTGTGCAGTTCCCATATGAATTCATAGATCGAGTTTAGTCGGCTCACTGGGTGTGTGGATGGCTTAGGTGAGCCGCACACAAGTCTAGCCCCAGTGTGTTCTGCGTGCTCGATGAGCCTATCCACGGCTGCTCCATCTAGTTTTGTATCGCCATTCGTGACAACAAGGTAGTCGTATGGGTGAGTGTTGAAGAACTCGAAAATCTTATTCAGCGCGGAGGCCTTACCACGCCGTGTCCCTTCTTCGAGGAGTAGCAACCTTGCGTCAACACTCTGTTTTCTCTTCACAAGCTCCACTGTGTTATCGGTGCACCCGCTGGCCACCACCAGCACATTCTGGATATAACATGAACTTTGGGCTTGGTTTAACACCTTCTCTAAGCAGCTAGTGATGGTTTTCTCGGAATTGTACACTGGAATGCCTACCAATACACTTCTCTTTTCTCCGCCTACATTGCTAGAGTGTATAACCCTTTCTCTAGATACCAAATCCCACACCTATAGAGAGCCAGAGTAGCGACCTATTCCTAATATGTGATTCTAAAAACCTTGTTCCGAATATTGCTCTCTCCGATCTAAAGTGGGATAATAAGCTAACTAGGTTTGTATATACCGCTTTAATGGCCAAACCACGCATAAATATTTGAGTCGGATATAAAAGTAAAAAGGTAATTCACAATGCCTTACCAATCTATTGCAAATAGTTGCAGGTGCAGACTGGGCTGTTAGCTATATACATGGTTCACCCCGGATGGGTGAACTCCGAGTCAAACATATGGCTACGCTTAGCTATGTTGAGTAGAACTCTACATACCTCTAGCGGAGGTAGAGTAGCCAGTCTTCGTGTCCGTCCACTTCGCCGTGCACAACCTCTAGATATCGTTTTCTTATCTTCGCTGTTATAGGGTAGTTTGAGCCGTCGCCTATCTGCCTACCGTCAACCTCTCTTATGGGTACCACCTCTGTGGCGGTGCCAGAGAAGAATAACTCGTCGGCCGTGTAGAGCTCCTCGCGTGTTATGTTCACTCTCTCAGTGGTGATATCCATTTCCTGTGCGAGTTTGAGCACGGTGTCACGTGTGATTCCCCGTAGAACCCCCGCGCTTGCTGGGGGAGTTGAGAGCACGCCGTTTTTAACCCTGAAGATGTTTTCACCGCTACCCTCGGTAACATATCCCTCAGTGTTGAGCATGATGGCCTCATCGAAGCCGTTCTTAACAGCTTCCGCCTTAGCCAATCCCCCGTTAGCATAGTTGGCTGTTGACTTAGCCTGAGGCGGCAGGGATTGGGCGTTTATTCTTCTCCAGCTAGAAACCATGCATCTGACACCCTTCATCGGTGCGTTTGAACCAAGGTATGAACCCCACTCCCATGCCGCAACGGCCACCTGCACCGGGCTGTTCAGGGGGTTAACACCCATCGTACCATATCCTCTGAAGACTATTGGCCTTACATAACACTCTCTGTAACCGTTTGCGTTAACAGTGAGCCTAACAGCATCAATCAATTCCTCCATGTTGTATGGTATGTCCATCATGTAGATCTTACTACTCTCGAAAAGTCTTTTTAGATGGTCTTTAAGACGGAAGGCCGCTGGCCCCTTAGGTGTGGTGTACACTCTTATACCCTCAAAAACAGCTGAGGCGTAGTGTAGGGCGTGGGTTAAAACGTGTACTTTCGCATCCTCCCAGTCCACCAGCCTTCCGTCAAGCCAGATTTTGGAGCCTTTGAGGGACACCTTCAATCAAATACAAATCGAACATGGGGTTATAAAAGCTAGTCGAAACCTCTAATTCAAACTAATACAGTTGCGATAAAGAACCATTTAAAAAGTTATTAGAAGTTTGACATTAAACTATATGTTTTAGTGTGTGTCATCCCTCGGGGGATTGATGACCCGCATCTTGAGTAGCTGGATTGCTAGAGCTGGATCCACACCCTTGGGGCAAACACGCGAGCACGCGCCCAGAAACTCGCAGCCCCACACACCCTCAAACGTGTCCAGCGCCTCCAATCTGGCCTTTGCACCTTCATCCCTGGAGTCCGCGATGTATCTATAGGCTTGGGACAATGCCTGCGGACCCTTGAAGCCTGGGTTTAGGTTTGAAACTGGGCATGCATCAACGCATAGACCACACTTTATACAGTATGTGAATGGCAGGTATTCATCGAGCTGTTTGCTTGTTTGCACATACTCCTTTTCAGCCCTGAACTTTTCAGCCCTATCCCGTCTTATGAGCCATGGTTTGACACTCTTGTGCTTCGCGAAGAAGTCGTCGAAGTCGCACACCAGGTCGCGTAGCACGGGGTGACCCAGCATGGGTTCAACTTCGACTGTGTCACCGCACTCTTTGAGTATGTTGGTTTCACACGCGAGCCGCGGTTTACCGTTAACAACCATGCCGCAGGATCCGCATATTCCCATCCTGCAACTATACCTGATGGACAGTGTTTGGTCCTGTTTCTCCTTGATGGCTATGAGTGCGCTGAGGACGGTTGTGAATCTGTCAACTTCTAACCTATAGGACTTAACTGTGAACTGCTTGGTGTCAGGGTCAAACCTCTTAACCCGTATTTCAACCGTTTTGGACTCGCTCAAAGCAGGTCTCAACTCCCATGAACATAGGCGTCACGTATACCCACCAAGCCGAACACGATTGCTCCAAGGGCTGCGAGGAAGCCCAGCACCTCCCTAGCAGTCGCTGTCTGGTTTAATGGTGACATGATGGCTATAAGCCATAGCAGGATGGGTACACCCACCATGCCTAGATAGCTTAGAAGCATAACCCTGCTTGCCCTCATATGGACCACCACACGGCTGCAAGTATAAAGCCTACGACCCACAGGATCATCACAGCGTAGGGTAGGACGCGGTATACACCTGACCTCGATCCGTAACGCTTCCTTACTAGGAAGAGGTAGGACTCGTTTAGGTGGCCGAAGGCTTGTCCACGTGATGCGATTAGTGAGAAAGCTTTAGCGGTCTCGTATACTTGTGGTGTAAACAATATCCATTCAACTAGTGTTAGGGGCTTCAACAAGAAGTCTGCACCCCTTAGGAAAACGCCTACGAGGAGAATCAGCCCGTATATGATGCTATAGGGTATGAGTATACGGTAGAATAGCGCGTGGATGAACGCCTCCCTATCAAACCTCCATGACCTGCCTATGTTTGAAGCCCTCCCCCTAAAGTCGAATGACTTCTTAGCCAAACCAACCACGCCTCCCTAATAGGTTCTCTCCTTGGGTTCCCATTTTGTTATCTTCACCGGTATATAGGATAGTCTTGGCTCCTCACTTGTCCTATAGGCCAAGGTGTGCTTAAGCCAGTTGGCGTCGTCCCTCTTCGGATACTCAACCATAGCATGAGCGCCCCTGCTTTCCTTTCTGGCTATTGCGCTAACTATCACGACCTCTGCCAACTCTATCATGTTACCAATCTCAAGGGCGTCGCGCAGGTTAGTATTGTACACCCTACCCTTATCGGCTATGTATATGTCCGAGTAGCTCCTCTTTAACTCAGCAACCCTTCTCTTCGCCTCCATCAGGCTCTTCGTATCACGGTACACGTAGACGAGTGTATCCATGGTTTCCCAAAGCTTGGAGCGTAGCTCATAGGGATTCTGTGTGCCCTTGTTGTCTAAGAGTTTAACTATTTTGTTGTATTCCTCCTCGGCTCTCGCAACGGTCTTGGAGCGGGTGTCGCTTGGTTCCCCGGTGTTTGAAGCCCTTTTCGCAGCCATCTCACCAGTTATTCTACCCCATATCACACACTGGCTTAGCGAGTTGCTTCCAAGCCTGTTTGAACCATGCACACTCACGCACCCACACTCCCCAGCGGCCCATAATCCCTCTACAGGTGTTTTCGAGTCATCGAGCATGACTTGACCGTGGATGTTGGTGTGTATTCCACCCATGGTGAAGTGGGCTGCAGGTCTTACGGGTATCGGCTCCTTCGCAGGGTCTATACCCAGCATCTTGATTGTCATCTCCTTTATCATGGGTAGTCTTTCATCTATTTTCTCATCACCAAGGTGTCTTAGGTCGAGTAGGAGGTGTTTCATACCCGAAGCCTTATGTATTAATCCCCTACCTTCATTTATCTCTGTGACCATCGCCCTTGAAACTATGTCACGTGGGGCTAACTCCATCTTGCTCTTAGCATACCTCTCCATGAACCTCTCCTCCTTGTTGTTGAGCAGGTATCCACCCTCCCCCCGAGCCGCCTCGGTTATAAGTATACCGCTTGGAATAAGCCCTGTGGGGTGGAATTGCACAAACTCCATGTCCTTCAGTGGTATGCCAGCCTTATACGCTAACGCTATACCGTCGCCCGTACTCGAATACGCTGTTGTAGTGAAACCGTATATCCGTGAGAATCCCCCAGTGGCTATTATACCCGATTTGGCTATGAATAGTTTGGGGTCGCCGCTTGCGAGGTCTATTGCGAGGAAACCCCTGAACACGCCTCCATCAAGGAGTAGGTTGGTCACATAGTGCTCGTGGAATATGTCGAGGTTGCCGTATTCTAGGAGGCTGTCGTAGAGCGCGCTCATCATGAAGAACCCAGTCTTATCCGCGGCAAACGCAGTCCTAGGAACACTCATCCCCCCAAACGCCCTGAGCACTATCCTACCTGAGTCATCCCTATTCCAGGGGACCCCGAGGTGGTCGAAGAACCTGATTTCTTTCGGCGCCTCGTTCACAAGGAGCTCTATGGCGTCTTGGTCTCCCAGGTAGTCTGAACCCTTGGCTGTGTCGAAACCATGCAGCTCTATTGAGTCGCCAGCCTCCCCTGGATAGAGCACACCGGAAATACCCCCCTCAGCGGAAACAGAGTGGCTTCTCATCGCGTGAAGCTTGGATATTAATGCCACCCTAAGCTTCCCCTGAGATACCTCAGATGCCTGTAGCGCGGCCCTCATACCGGCCAGACCGCTACCCACTATGGCTACGTCGTACTCGAGTACATCCATTTTATCCGTATTGAAAACGAGGCAGGATGTATTAGTCTTTCCATACGTCTAAAGCATAATTGCCGTGTGCAGTTAAACCCGGTGTAGGCTTGGGGAAAGGTGAGTAAAGGTTTTAGCCTTCCTGAGGGGTGTTTACATGATCTGCACTTGATTATAAAGAACTTTGAAGCGCTCGCAGATTCCCCCCACGGTGAAGGTGTTAGGAGGCTGCGGACCCACGTGTTAGAGGCTGCTGAAGCAGCCATTAGAAGCGTTATGCCGGAGAGCCTATTCCGCTCAAAGGTGCGTGTTACTGGAAGCATCTTACATGTCTTGAATGATGCGTTTGACCTTGATGGGTTCAGTGAGATATACGTGATAGGTGGAGGTAAAGCCTCCGTGGAGATGGTCGCCCAGCTCAACAATATGCTTGGGGAGAGGATAAGTGGGGGAGAGGTGGCGGCGAAGGTCGACGGTGAGTTGAAAGTTGGTGCTGTGAGGATTAACCCCGCATCACACCCTGTGCCAAATGAGAGGTCGCTTGAAGCAACCCAACGTATAATCGAGCTTACGTCTAAGGCAACACCCCAATCACTATATATCGTCGTTATATCTGGCGGTGCCTCGGCCATGATTGTCTCACCAAGGGAGGGTGTTAGCCTTGAGGATAAGGCGGAGACAGCCAAGCTGCTGCTCGAGTGCGGTGCGGATATCGAGGAAATAAACACGGTGAGGAAACACCTCTCCAGGGTTAAAGGTGGCCAACTGCAGAAACTGATTTATCCCGCAACTACAATTGCGCTCATAATATCTGATGTGGTGGGAGATAAACCGGAGGTTATAGCATCGGGACTTACAGTACCCGACCCAACGAGTTTTCGTGATGCGTACAGGGTTTTGGAGAAGTATGGTCTGCTTAACCGTGTCCCCCAAGCGGTATTGAAGCTCTTTGAGAGGGGTGTTAAGGGTCTCGAGGAAGAGACGCCGAAGCCTGAAAGCACCGTTTTCAGAACAGCCCACAACTATATAATCGGTTCGAACACGGATGCGTGTATGGGGGCTTGGAGTTCACTCAAAGAGAAAGGCTACAACCCCCTCCTACTCACAACCCGAATGCAGGGTGAAGCACGGGAGGTGGGTAGATTCCTAGCGGGTGTTGGCTCATCGTTGAGTAACCCTCCGTTTGATGCCTACGTTATAGGCGGTGAGACCACGGTGACCGTGAAGGGTAGTGGCTTGGGAGGTAGAAACCAGGAGCTGTGCCTATCGGCGCTCATAGCCCTAAGAGGTTGCGGTGGTGTTGTTTTGGCTTCGGTGGGCACAGATGGTGTAGACGGCTTCAGTGAAGCAGCGGGTGGCATCATCGATGGATATACCTACTCGGATGCCCTTGAAAAAGGAGTCTCACCGGAAGAATACTTGGATAACAACGACTCTGGAACCTTCTTTAAAAGGGTCGGTGGAGCAATACTCACCGGGCCAACGGGAACCAACGTCTCCGATTTGGTTCTACTAGTAACACATAAAGACTAAGCGTGTTTGATATTAGACGGTTTTCAGATTCCTAATCGTTTCCACCTCACTTTCTTCGAAACACAAATTAAGCTTTGCGTAATAGTTGTGGTGTGGTTCATGTGTCGTATGAGAACATATTGGTTGAGAAGAGGAACAGGGTGGGTTTGATAACACTCAATAGGCCAAGTGTGAGGAACGCCCTAAGCACACAGTTGATGCGGGAGCTGCTTGCGGCGCTCGAATCCCTCGCTGGGGATAATGAAGTGGGGGCTGTTGTGATCACGGGTGGACCGAAGTTCTTCTCCGCTGGTGCGGATATTAAGGAGATGAGTGAGAAGACACTAGTTGAGGCGTACCTTGCAGATATGGGTAGGTTCTGGGATGCTGTTGGCGACTACCCCAAACCCCTTATAGCGGCGGTTAACGGCTACGCCTATGGGGGCGGGCTTGAAATGGTTTTGGCGTGTGACATAGTTGTTTGTTCTGAAGATGCCAAGTTCGGTCAGCCAGAGATAAACATAGGTGTGTTCCCCGGCGCTGGGGGCACGCAGAGGCTCCCACGAATAGTGGGTAAATATAGGGCTATGGAGATGATACTCACCGGTAGGCCGATAAGCGCTCAGGAAGCATATATGCTTGGCTTGGCTAATAGGGTTGTGCCCGCTGAGAGTGTGCTTGACCACGCTTTGGGAATAGCTAGTGAAATAGCCTCCAAGTCACCCATCGCCGTCCGCCTCGCGAAGGAGGCTGTGAAGGCGGCGTTCAACACAACGCTTGATGCTGGGCTACTATTCGAGCACAGGCTGTTCTATATGGCCTTCGGATCTGAGGATAAAGTCGAAGGGATGGCAGCGTTCCTCGAGAAGCGTGAACCAAAGTTCAAGGGCAGGTGAGGGCTTTGGAGTACGCTGAGATAACATACACTGTTGATGGAGGTGTTGCAAGGATTACCCTCAATAGACCGAGTGTGCTCAACGCGATAAGCGACAGGATGGCGAGAGAGTTCTCTGATGCTCTTCGCGTGAGCGCCTCCGATACGGGGGTGCGAGTGGTGGTTGTCACGGGCGCGGGCAGGGGGTTCTCAGCTGGTGAGGATCTGAACGAGCTTATGGAGCATAGAAGGAGGGTTGGGGCGTTAGACATGGGTGAGAGACTAAGGAGAAAGTATAACCCAATAATACTGCAGATGGTGTCAACCCCCAAACCCATAATTGCCTCGGTTAACGGTGTGGCAGCGGGCGCTGGGTTCAGCCTAGTGCTTGCATCAGACTTGCGGTTGGCTTCAGATAAGGCGAGCTTTATACCAGCCTTCTCAAGGGTCGGCCTCGCCCCCGATTCGGGGATCAGTTTCTTTCTCCCCCGAGTTATGGGTTATGCGAGGAGCCTTGAGGCTCTCTTTACGGGTGAGCCAATCGACGCCCGAACCGCTGAGAGACTGGGGCTTGTGAACAGGGTTGTCAAACACGAGGACCTTGAGGGTGCAAGCTTAGAGCTGGCGCGGCGACTGGCCGAGGGGCCCAGCCTAGCCTACTCGTATGCGAAGAGGGCGGTCAATTATGCGCTCAACCATTCACTTGAGGAAGCGCTCGAGTATGAAGCCTCCCTACAGAGTGTGGCTGGTAGGACCGAAGACCACTCTGAGGCCTTGACAGCATTCATAGAGAAGCGTAAGCCCACATTCAAGGGTAAATAGCTGGAGGATCATCTTCATATCCCCGCAGGGATTATATTACGTCGAATTGGTTTTTGTTGCGTGGAATGCGAGCTTGAAGAGTGGGTAGCTCGAGTGGGAGGGGTGATATCAAAGGAGGAGCTAGGGAGCGTGCCCGCCTGCTGTAAAGAGACTTGGCTAGGCGACCCGAAGGGCGCGCTGAGGCAGTACAGATGCGCTCACGGCTTCCACGTCAGGGAGTACGACTCTTGGTTCGAGGTTCACCGGGACAGGTTCGATCCAAGACAGAACCCTATCCAGCATGTACTTTATGACACGAGCGCCCCCAAAGTGGTCGCTGGACTGATTGGGTATGCAATTGTGAAAATGGTGTATGGGTGAAGTGTTTGGCTCCACCTCTGCGCAGATTCATTAAGGTGGCCTACAAGCTTCTACCCATACTCATCGTCTACGCTTGGTATAGGAGGACGCATAGGGGAAAGGAGCCCACACCCAAGGAGGCCGCTAGGCTATCAAGGCAGGGTAGGTCGCTCTACGAGGCTCTGGCATCTCTGGGTCCAGCGTTCATAAAGCTTGGCCAAATACTCTCCTCAAGACCAGATATACTGCCACCGCAATATATACGCGAGCTAGAAAAACTGCAGGACGATGTGCCCCCTGCTGACTTCAGTGAAACCAAACGCATGATTGAGGAGGACTTGGGCCCGCTTGAAAAGGTTTTCGAGGATTTTAAACCCACCCCTATCGCCTCCGCCTCCCTTGGACAGGTCTACGAAGCCAAGTACAGGGGTGAAAGGGTGGCGGTTAAGGTGAATAGGCCGGGTGTTAAGCGCATGATTGAGCAGGATGGAGCCGTTTTGAAGTGGCTGTTAAGGTTCCTTGGGTTGTTTGTTGACAAGAACGTTGCCTATAGTATTTCATCCGTGGTTGAGGACTACTTGGAGCACGTAGATGATGAGATAGATTATCTTAAGGAGGCCTCTAATATGGAGATGCTTGCTAAGGAGCTGAGGGGGCAGGGCGTAGTGGTGCCTAGGGTCTTCAGGGAGGTTACCTCGCACAGGGTTCTCGTAATGAGTTATCATGAGGGAATAAAGATAAGCCAGGTGGAGGAGTTAAGGAGGGTGGGCGTGGACACTCAGAGGCTTGCCCGCAAGGTGTCGAGGCTATTCATAGGCATGGTTCTCGACAAACCCATCTTCCACGCTGACCCCCACCCAGGCAACATCTCAATAGGTCAGGGCGGCGAGATAATCCTCTACGATTACGGGATGGTTGGCTCCCTAGACGCCCACACGAAAAAACACTTGGTGAGGCTTTACGCCTCTTTCTCACTGCGCGACCCCAAATCCATAGTCGACGAACTACTTGAGTTAGGCGCCCTGGACCCCGAAGCCAACAGGTATGTTGTAGAGCGTGGCTTCGAGCTTGCGATAAGGGAGCTCGGTGGTGAAAGTGTTGCGGAGTGGGAGTTCGAGCGACTCATGGATCTGGCTAACCGACTTATCTACCGTTTCCCTTTCAAGCTTCCAAGGCAACTCGTGCTCTATATGAGAATGGCTGGTATACTCGATGGGGTGTGCTTAAAGCTTGACCCCGAGTTCAACCTCCTCAAAATCATAGTGAGTCTACTCACCGAGAAGGGGTACCTCGACGAGGTGCGCATGGATAATGTGCGCTCATTTATATCATCAATGCTTGAGACAATAGTGCTCGTCAACAGAGTGGGTCCGAGCTTACTGAGGAGGCTCGAAGCCCAGGATTTCACTAACCACAGGGGTGGCAGGCAGAGTAGGATGGCGGTGCCCTCAACCTTCATCTTCGCCGCGTCACTACTCTATCTACACTTCAACGTTCACGACCAGCTCCCAGCTTATCTAGGAATGGTATTAGCATTTATACTATTACTATATGACGCACTGAAAAGGTGATTTCTTGGCTACTCTATTCTAACTCTTTTTGCCCCTTTCATTGTGAGTTTAACTGTTAGGACACCGTTCTCGTATTTGGCTGTTGGCTCAACCGTTTCGTCGACATCCACGGGAAGCCTTATGACTCTGTGTATACGTGAAGGCCTCTGTCTGAGATAAACACCATCCACCTCATCTGTTTGCTCCTCCCTTTTAGCGGTTACGCTCAGCGTGTGAGCGGTGGCCTTGATGCTTATGTTGTCCTTAGCGAAACCTGCGAGGTCCATTTCAACCACGAGTTGGCCTCCCAACTCGTATATGTCGATGGGTGGAAGCACCACCTCGTAGAACGCTCTGGAGTACTCACCCGCCTCCCTCATGAACGCGGACAGCAAACCTCTACCCCTCATCATAATGTTTCATCTAAGTATACGTCAAAGCGTGTTAAAAACCTTGCTTGGATGCGTTTCTATTCAAATCGATGCCTCAAAGGCTTTATGTTTAAGGGTTAAAATTCTTAGTTGATTACGATGTCATCTGAGAATACGGTGGTTCTACACAAGGGTTTGGACAACGTATACGTAGCAGAAAGCAGTATATGCTATATTGATGGTGAGAATAGCAAGCTCTTCTATCGTGGCTACAGCGTTGAGGATTTGGCTCAGAGGTCTACATTCGAAGAGGTGGCGTTCTTGCTGATATACGGGTGGCTTCCAAAGAGGGAAGAGTTCGAAGGATTCGTGCGCACTTTGAGGGAGTCGTACACTCCCCCTCAGGAGGTTTTGGCTTGGCTTAAAACACTTCCAAGCCAGGCCCACCCGATGGATGTGCTCAGGACTGCGATATCCATGCTCTCTCTCTATGATAGGCAGGGGGTAGATGGTGGCCTTGAAGCCAACAGATTGAGGGGGCTAAGGGTGATAGGCGTCACACCAACGATTATAGCCTCCTTCGCCCGTATCAGGCGTGGTGTGAACCCGGTTGAGCCAAAGATGGATCTCCCTATTGCTTCAAACTTTCTGTATATGCTTAGGGGAACTGAGCCAGACGCGTTTGACGCATCAGTGATGGATAAAGCAATGATACTTCACGCGGAGCACGAGATGAACGCATCCACTTTCTCATGCATAGTTACTGCGTCAACCCTGAGCGACATGTACTCTGCAATAACAGCTGGCGTAGCAACCCTTAAGGGACCACTTCACGGTGGGGCGAACGAAGCCGCCCTTAAGTACATCCAGTCGGTGGGCTCACCGGAGAAGGCGGCCGAAGCAGTGGATAGGACGCTGGCTGCGAAGCAGCGTATAATGGGCTTCGGCCACCGCGTGTACAAGAACTATGATCCCCGATACATGATTCTGAAACCACTCGCAAAACAGTTGGGTGAAAGAAAGGGTACACTGAACCTCTACTTGACCGCTGAGGCCGTTGAGCGCGCCGCGGTGGAGAGGCTGTCCCAGCACAAGCTTTTCCCCAATGTGGACTTCTACTCCGGCCTCGTATTCAACGCTCTAGGTATAGAAACAGACCTGTTCACCCCAGTGTTCGCTATGAGTAGAAACGCTGGCTGGGTGGCACACGTACTTGAATATTTGGCTGATAACAGGCTTGTAAGACCGAAGGCTTACTACACAGGCAAGTTGAATAGCCCATACGTGGAGATGGATCGTAGGGGTGATAAAGTTGAAGGTTAAGGATCTTATCAAACGCAAACCCGTGGTTGTGCGCAGGGCTTCAACGCTAATTGAGGCAGCCCGTATAATGGTTCAGGAGAACATCGGTCTACTTGTGGTCGTGGATGAGAAGGGTGAAACACCGCTCGGGGTTATCTCGGAGAGGGATATAATCCGCGCCTTCGCGAACAACCTTCCACCCAACACGGCGGTTTGGGATGTAGCAACAAAGAACCCAGTTACAGCCACATTTGAGGAGGATGTTGGGAGCGCGGCCACGAAGATTGTGAATAAGAAAATCCGCCACTTAGTGGTTGTCGATAATGCAGGTAAGCTAGCAGGAGTGCTCTCAATCAGGGACCTAGTGGCTGAGAAGTCAACACTTAGAGCTATCGTGTCATCCTATGAGTATGAACCGTTAGCAGGCGGGGACTGAGCACCCGACTTGGCGGTGTACTCGATTATACCCTTCTGCAGGGTCCTCAAACCCAGCATGGCACACTTCACCCTCATAGGTGTGAGTGACTCGATGCCGAGCATATCCAGTACATCCTTCTGACCTAGCTCCAAGACGTCTTTAATATTCATACCCTTTACTTTCTCTGTGAGCATCGAAGTGGAAGCCATGCTTATGGCGCATCCCACACCCTGAAATTTAATGTCGCTTATAACGTCCCCATCTAGTGAGGCGTATATGGTGACCTGGTCACCGCAGAGAGTATTCAGGTCTCTGTGCTTGATCTGAGCACCCTCAATCACCCCCCTGTTGCTGGGGTGTTCATAGTGGTAGAGTATCTTCTCCTCGAATATTTCACTCAAATTAATCCCAAATAGTTATTACCTTCCACATGGATTTTACTTTTACTAAGTGTCCACAACCCCTAAAGGAGACCGATGCCTGCTTCTCATGGCTAAGCACAGGTGAAGTATAATTTGGGAACTAGTATTCGGCTTGGTAGCTGTGTAATTCATTCGAAGGAGTATACCTACATGTAGGTTCGCTGGCTTCTGTAGATGCATATCTCTGCGACCCAGTACGATGCGCCGCCCAGGCGAAGGAGCGATTGTGGTTGGTGGTTCACGCCTAATGGTGTTGCTACCCGGTGGCTGTGCACGTTTTCTAGGATTGATTTCCCTTTTAAGTGTTGTCCGCCATAAGGGTGACACAGCCACGGGCTGCTTCAAGGAGCGCGAGAATCTTCATAATTGTCACCACGAAGCCTATATTAACGCTCACTAAATATGTTGGTGTATGGGTGGCTATTATGCCGCTTTTGAAAGCGGACACTATGAATAGATAGCCTAGTAACCCTAGGCCCACCATGAACGCACCCCTGATTCGGGTTGTTGAAAACAGCGCGGACACGGCCTCCAGAGCAACTATGCCCACCGCCGCGTAAATCGACTCTTGGGGTAGTATTGCGTTTGGATTTGAGCCAAAACCAAGAGCTGAGAGCACCCTGGGAAGCAGGTATAGTAGAAGTATGTAGCTTACTAGGGCTGAAATGACGGCTAAAATCATCCTCGAAGGGCTCAGCCGCAGAGCACATCACCCGTGTAGGCCTGTGTGGCTGGGTTATAGGGCAGCTCGAATTCACCCCACATGGTTACAATATACACTGTGATGTTTCCAGCGGTCGGCTGCCCAACGAGGGTTTTCGAGGCTGATATTTGTTGTGATGGGTAAGCGTTTATTGCTATACTTAGCGATGTGTTTTGCGGGGGTTGCGCCACCGCTAAAAGTAGGGTGGCGTTAATGGGTAGATAGCTATTGTTATCGGTAAAAGAGTACTGAATGGTGTATACTGCCTGAAGGGGTGACTGCTTAGTTTGAGTTACCCTAACCGTGAGTCCTCCTAGTAGTGCTCCGAAGCTTGTATTCGTATAGGACTCCACGTAGATGGGGAGTATACCACCCACACTTGTGTTGAGGGAGAACCCAAGCGCTACCTCCTCGCCATGGAAAAGTAGCTCGCATGCCGCTGGTCTAGAAGGCTGTATACTCAGGTTCACAGGGAGCGTGATGTTGCCACCCACACCCACAGATGCGGTTTGTGAAAGGGCTACCACCCTGAAGTTGGGTGATGTGTTGAAACTCAGCCCTGCGCTTGAGTGTTCGAGGGGCAGCGGCCCGGGGTTTCCTATCACGGCTTGAGCCGTGAAGACGGGCTCACCGTTTAGCTGTGATATGCTCGCGTCGGAGAATCGCACGTTGTGTGGTAGCGCGCTCACTGTTAGACCGATCAGTAATAGAAGGATGATTAGTACGGCTGTGAGGGACAGCATGGCGGCACTGAAGGCCTTAGTGATGGGCTGACCGAAGCTCAAAACAAATCGCCCTGGGCTAATACAAACGTAGTGCTACAAAACTGTGCGGAAGGGCAGATTTGGAAAGCTATCATGCATAGGGGCGCAGCAAATCTGAAGCCTATTAGGTTGTGTGTTCCAGTATTCATGGCTGGCTACACCCCTTTGCCCCGTCTCGATGTGTAGCGGCACACCGTCATAGACAACTTGAGAGGCATTGTGCCCACCTTTCCGCTATGATTTTCGAAGACCTCTGTCTAGAAGTATGGTTCCACCCCATATCATTACAGCTAGGAAGAGCACCTGTATTATCACCGCTACGAGTTCCCCCAGGCTCTGTGTTAGGATGGCGTTGACCACTGGTGGGTTGAGTAGCCTGAGGAAGGCAAAGGCGACCGATACTACAATTATTGACGTCCCCAAACCAATCAGAACCCAATGTACACCTGATCGTTCAGACATCTGTCTTAGAATGTGTTAATCGAAATAAGCTTTTTCGGGTAATAAGAATGTTGGTCAAACGCTTAGCGCACCTAACGAATTAGCACATATTTCTTAGAAATTTTCTTCCCTCCTTTAACGGGCGTTAACACGTGGGGTTTAAGCTTTGGCTGGTTGTCCATTTCTTATGGCTTCAACCATTTTCGCCCATAGAAGAGACGTGGACGGCCTGATGAGTGCAGCTATATTCCTGAGAGTCGAACCCTCTAGCGGTGTGTTCTTTGTTGATTATGGTGAATTAAATATGGGGGAGTTTTTAAACCGATTTTCCGAAGCTTCGAGGAGTTCAAGGCGTATAGTTATAGCCGATTTTGGCTTGGATGACTTCTACTTGCAGCGTGTTAAAAGGGCTTTGATGGAAGCGGTGAGCCTAGGTGTTGAAGTTTACTGGCTTGACCACCACAACTGGTCTGAGCGGGCGCTTAAAGAGGTTGAGGCTACGGGTATCCACCTTGTTAAAGCTGGGGATAGAGATGCTTGTGGCGCCGAATTGGTGTATAATGTGTTTGGAGGGTCGGACCCCTACTCCCGTCTACTAGCTCAAATAGCCCACCGCACAGATTACCATTTGGAGCTCAACTGTGTAGACCGCGTGCTCGTGGATGTCGTAGACTACTATAACACGCTTACCCCCCCAGATTGCAATGGGGAGATGGTTTCGCTTGCACGGCGGGTCGCGGAGGGCATCCTAGTTGACAGCAAAATCTATGAAGACTACCTCAAGTACTCTGAGCTTGAATCGGAGGCTGTCAGAAGCCTGGTCGCCAACATACACCTCTTTGAGGTGGGAGGATTCAGGGTGGCCGTGGGCTTCACGCGTGACCCGCTCAGCGCCACAAAGACGTGCGATATCATAAGGGAAAAGGTTCAAAGCGACATTCAGGTTTCGGTGAAAAACAGGAAGGTGAGTTTTAGAAGGAGTAATCCCTTGGTTGACTGCTCAGACCTTGCACGCCTCTTTAAGGGGGGTGGACACGACTACGCTGCAAGCGGCGAACTCGATTTCGAGGTGGTGGATGAAGCCACCATGAGTAGGGCGCTCAATGTGATAAAGGAAAGGCTGGGTTTGGCGCTCAAAACTAAAGGCTAGTTTTTCGCTTGGCGCTCCTTAAAGCTACTACGGATCGTGTTGGCTATAGAGTTAAGCTCCTCCTCGCTCAGGTTCAGCCTGCGAAGCCCGAAGCTATTCTCCCCGAGCTTGAATGGTAGTATGTGCACGTGGACGTGTTTGACCACCTGTGCAGCCGATTCACCGTTGTTCTGCATTATCCTGAAGCCGTGCGCACCCATAGCTGGGACTAGGTTCATGGCCACTATTTTGACTGTGTTGAAGAGTTGGCCTATCGAGTGTTCATCCATGTCGATAAGCGTGTCAAAGTGTTTCTTTGGGACAACCAGTGTGTGTCCTCTCACGAGTGGATGAATGTCTAGGAATGCGATTTGGCCTTGGTTCTCATACACCTTAAAACTCTTACTTCCCCCCTGCACGATGGAGCAAAAGATACACTCTTCCATTTGAAAGCTTTCAAGTCTAGTGATCTAGGACGACTAAAAGGTTTTGCGAATATGTTTAAACTCCGCAAAACATGGTGGCCATACATCGAAAATGAAGTGGTGCTCGGGGGCGCATGATGTGTCTTGTTTAAATCCTGTCTGTATAACGCTTAAGAGTTTCTTCCATTATTTATATGTATAATGGCCAGACTCAAGAGAGCGGTATCCGAAGAACTCGACAGGAGGATTATTGGTGCGCTTAGGGAGAATGGTAAGATGACGTTCGCCGAGCTAGCTGAGAAGCTAAACGTGAGTGCTTCCACGGTTTACAACAGGGTTACGAAGCTCGAAAAGAAGGGTATCATTAAGGGTTACACCATCATTGTGGACAGGTCTAAGAGCGGTAAAGGGACAGGCGCAGCCCTCCTTATAACCGTTGATAACCAAGCTAGCATCGAGGGTGTGTGCCGTGATTTGGCGCGCATACCAGACGTTGAGTCGGTGTATGAGATAGGTGGAGAGTCGGACATTATGGCGCTCGTGTACACTGCTTCCATCGAGGAGATGAGGAAGCTTGTGAATGAGAGGATTAACTCTATTCAGGGCGTAGAGAATGTAAACCCACTCGTGATAATGAAGACTTATAAGGAGAACGGCTCGCTATTCTGAACATTAGATATATTCTCTAATATTTGCAACCAGATGCCACTTAGGAAGAATATCAAGACTCAGCTGGGGTTGTATAGTTATGCCTTGTTTCATGCTAGTTACCACCATCCTCAGTTAAACTTCTCCAATGTTTCGCCTTTCTTCTTGATACTCTAGGTGGAGGCTTAATACACTTTGTTCTATAGGTGTATCTGACTTAGCCATTCATGGGACAGTGTGTAGCCCTTTTTACGTGAGAGAAACTTGTTGTTGTTTCCACAGTGCACTGTGTACACGCACTTAGGGCAGCCATCCTCGCAGTCACAGCTTCCAAGTATGGTGTCTGCTACTTCTAGCGTGGTTTCAAAGCGTTTGAGTAGCTCTTGGGAGGCGCCCGACCCACCTATCTGTGCGTCATAAATATACACCTCGCCGTAAGGTGTACTTATACCACCCAAGTCAGCATCCGACACCCCGACCGTTATACTTGCAGCCGATATAAGTGTGTGCTCTAAGGCGTGGAACCCTTCGGCGTTACCCTTAATCCCCCATTCATTCTTCGGCTCAAGCCTGAATCTTATGGCTTTAGTTTGAAAAGTGTAGCTTACGGCTTCGTCGAGTACGCGCTCAGCGAGGATATTGTCATCCAAGTCTTTCACGACGAATCCGGTTACGTCTAATTGCAGTGTTAAGCCCCCATAATCTATGGCAACACCTCCGACAACCCTGTTTTGGATGGCTTCAAAGCGCTTAGGTATGCGTTGACCCAGGCTCTTGGTGAATACGTTGTCTGAGTGGATTCTACGCACATAGGCCAGTCTCCTCTGTATGTCGAGTCTTGTAACAATATAGGGTGTGCCCATGTGGTTATAGATGGCCTGGGGATGTAGTTCGGATACCGCGATTGGAAGGTCTCTGTCACCGAGTTTCCTACCATCTTCGAGCAGTATGCTCACGGTGTCCGTTGAGCCTCTGAGACCATGCCAGGCTTTGAGGTAGGCGTAGCCTTCCTTCGTACACCTAAAATAGTAGCCTCCAAAGGGGGCGACCAGACCAGAGCTCACAAGCGTGTTGAACGCTCCCACAGAGCCCGTCGCCCCCACTTCATCCCGTCTGAGTGGGCGCTCAAGTGTTGATGCGAGCAGGTGGTGCTTCGCTATCTCCGTATTGTCTGGGTCCAAGAACACTGGTTCAAGCCTTCTCTCCAAGAACTCGTTGGGTCTCTGCCTATAGTATTGGCTTATGGGGTCTTCACCTAGTAGCTGGATTATAAGGCCTAGATCACCGCGCCTCGCAGCTCTGCCCGCCCTCTGAATATATCTGCTGTGATTAGCGGTCACACCGTAGTTGATGACTGTATCCAATTCCCCAACATCTATTCCTAACTCAAGCGTTGGCGTGGAGATGACGCCCATAATCCTACCAGCCCTCAGATCCTCTTCCACCCCCTCCCTCTGCTCCGCTGTGAGTCCCGCCCTGTGCAGGGATACCTTTGCTTTGAGTTTGGGGCGCACCATCTTATAGAGCAGTTCCGCTACTTGGTGGCTGTCCACGAAGAGTATTGTGCGCCGCGAAGCTGAGACCAGTTTTTCGAACAGCCTCGCAGCCGCAACCCTCTTGGAGCGCCCTACACGGAAGCCTAGAAGCAGGTGGAGCTGATTGGCTATTCGCGCATTACTCGACACAATCCGACACCGTTCGCCGAACACCCGCTTAAAGAGTGCCTCGGGATCTGAGATGGTCGCGGAGGAAGCGATGAAGACGGGTTTTCGGGTGAACACCCTTTTCAGTCTCCAAAGCAGCCATGAGGCATTGGCTCCGAAGACTCCTTGGTACACATGGAAGTCGTCCATCACAAAGTAGTCTAACTCGGATATTATCGATCTGAAGGCGGGAGCACGCGCCGCTAGGTTAAGCATATCGGGGTTAGTGATAAGAATATCCGGTGGATGCGCGAGTATGCTTCTACGTCTAGCTATAGGCGTATCTCCATGGTAAACATCCACCGATAGATTCACACACTCACACATCTGGCTGAGCCTTGCGAGCTGGTCTCTCGCCAAAGCCTTAGTTGGGTACACAATTACGCATCCAACTCTATTAGGCCTGTGTTCAAGCCTTGAGAGTATGGGTAGTAGCCAGCCCTCTGTTTTACCGCTCCCAGTACCCGCCACAATCACGGTGTTCTCCCCTGAAGTTATACTTTGATAGGCTTCCCATTGGAAGTCGGATAGGGTGGTTATCCCCCTAATGTTTAAGCCGCGCTTTAAACCCTCCGGTAGGGGTAGACTCTCCACTGGAAGTGTGTAGCTGGGCTTCACCGCGGGTAGGAATCGGTGGGCTATGACCTCTAGTCCCAAGTCACTGATTATATCATACAACCAATCAGCAATCGGTTGAGCAGCGCTATTAACCATTCAATATAGTATCTAAAGCTTTTGGTACAATATCAAATCCTCGATGACCTCAACCTAACTGCTGCAGTAACACTCCTTAGTGCTGTTTTATAAAGCTTCCAAACTTCGCTCTTCATGGCGGGGTAGCTCACATGTGTGTTCTGTTGTTAGCCCATCTACCGTGCGTTATCCGGCTTTTCTATGTGTTTCTTGTACGTGTTCACCATGTATCTTTGCTTTCTTGGGTTGTTCATAGATGAAGTGGTGTTCAGGATAGGTAAAGCCTATATAGGTAGAATTAGAGGATGAAGGTGTGGAGAAGGTTTATTGGTCGAGTTTTAGGCATAATGGTGTTTATGTTCCTCCTCCACCCGAGTACTTGGGTGTAAGCGTAAAGCTCAACGGTGAATCCATCAAGCTCAGCCCTGAGGCGGAGGAGATGGCAATTGCTTGGGTTAAGCTCCTAAAGACCCCTAGGGTGCTTGACCCAGTGTTTAAGAAGAATTTTTTAAAGGATTTCGTCAGAAAACTCAAGGTTGACAAGAAGCCTTCTTCCATTGATGAGATAGATTTTTCAGAGGTGGCTCAGGTTTACAGGAGGCTCGCGTTAAGACAGAAGCGCAGTAAGAAGCTGAGTAGGGAGAAGAAGCTTCTCAAACGCCAGCTAAAGAAGACCTATGGGTACGCGCTTGTAGACGGAAGGAGGGTTGAGATAGCCAACTGGATGGTTGAGCCCCCAGGAATATTCTTAGGTAGGGGTGATCACCCGCTTCGTGGGCGATGGAAGCCGCGTGTGAGGCATAGGGATATAACACTAAATCTGAGCAAGGATGCACCAGTTCCACCAGGAGACTGGGGGGGTATTGTCCACGACCCCTCGGCGATGTGGGTTGCGAGGTGGCGTGATAAGCTCACTGGTAAAATGAAGTATGTTTGGCTACACGAGAGCTCTAGGATTCGCCAAAACAAGGATAAGGAAAAGTTTGAAAAAGCCTTGAGGCTCGCATCCAGAATCGAGCGTGTCAGAAAGTACATTGTTAAGTCGCTGCATGCGAGAAGCCTTGAGACAAGGAAGGTTGCGACCGTGTGCTATCTTATCGACAAGCTGGGTATGCGGGTTGGCGACGAAAAAGACAGGGATGAAGCCGATACCGTTGGTGCTACAACACTCAGAGTGGAGCACGTGGTTTTCAAAAAGCAAACCATAGAGTTCAGGTTCCTTGGGAAGGACTCTGTTCCGTGGCATAAGAGTATAAAGATCTCCGAGGTTGACCCAGCATTCGTAGCCAACCTGCAGGCCTTCATAAAAGGAAAGCGCCCAACCGACCAGATATTCGACACCGTGTCCTCCACGTCTGTGAACAGATTCCTCGGGAAATACATGCCTGGTCTAACAGCCAAGGTGTTTAGGACCTACCATGCAACTAGGGTGGTCGAGAACGCGTTATCAAGGTTTGCCGCCAAGGCGAAGAGGCTCAACAAGTTATACAAGCTATACTACGCCAGGCTCGCAAACCTCGAGGCAGCGGTGTTCTGTAACCACAAGAGGACTGTGGCGAAGAACTATGTGTCCTCCCTTAGAAAGAAGAACAAGAAGCTAGAAGAGCTTTTAAAGGCCAAACCCAAAACCAAGAAACAGGAAAGGAGCCTTAAGCGTAAAAAACTGAAGCTTGAGCTTGAAATAGACCTATTAAAGAAGACTAGAGATTATAACTTGGCAACCTCGCTCAAAAACTATATCGACCCGCGGGTCTTTAAGGCGTGGGCCGACTACGTTAAACTTGACTGGCGCGAGATGTATACGAAAAGCCTCCAGAAAAAGTTTGGATGGGTTGCATTCTCTAAATGGGCTTGGCCAGATGGTCAGCTTGAAAAGAGGGATATTAAAGAAAAAGTTATTCAGAAGCTCACCTAGAGCTACTCGCGGAGCGCAGTACAACGAATAATACACGCCTCACTACTCTTACGCACGGTTTTTACCACAAGGTCGGAGCATGACCACCTTCCTGCGGCTTAATGCATTCATTAATTGGAGGATGCCTTTTCGAGCCTGTATGGTGCCAACGTTTAACCTTATATGAGGTTTAAGGTGGTGGAACTCTCCCCTCCACCTGTGAGATAGGGGTGGATAGCCCTCTTTATTATAGAATGATTAAGAAACGCAACGCTGACATTGGATTCACTAGGAGGCTTCGCCTGTGGTGTGTAGGTGACACGCTCGATGGGTTGATGAGTGGGGGATGACTATCTATACGCTACTATGTTTTTCCTCTATCACCTTCTTAGTTTAGCTGTTTACAAGCAAACTTAAATAATGGGCCGATGGTTTTCTGGGAAATGGGGTAGAATAGTTGCAGCCACCTAGGATTAAGCTTTCCCTCGGATTTTGGAATTATACGCTCACAGCGCTTTCATTAGTCTTCGTATTCGTGATAGCAGTCATCGCGAGGCTTGGCCCACTTAAGTATGCATTCCAGATAGCTGAGGTTGACCCTTGGTTCTTCTATTACTCGGCCCACTATATGCTTACTAACGGTGTTGCGGCTTGGTTCCACTTTGTCAATCCATTGGAATTCTACCCTTACGGCCTTAATGTGCCCTACCACGACTCACCCATGCTCGGCATGTTCTCAATAGGTGTCTATTATTTTGTACGGACACTCGGGATAAACATAAGCTTCTACCAGCTGGCAGTTGTGATACCGGTTGTTGCCACCGCCGCCACAGCTGTCATGATGTATCCACTTGGCAAAGAGATCGGTGGAAAAAAAGTGGGTTTGCTGTCCGCGTTACTCCTCGCCGTATCACCCGCAAATATTCAGCAGACCATGCTAGGCGAGTTCAAGGATGAGTTCATATCCTTCTTCTTCTTGGTTCCAAGCCTATACTTTATGGTGCGCTCACTGCGTACTAAACGTGGATCGGATATGCTCATTAGCGGCGTCCTCCTCTCCCTGGCTGTCGCGAGCTGGGGGCCAGTTTCCGCATATATGTATGACATGGTGGCACTGGTTGTTCTCGTCACCGTCGTCACTAGGCGTGTGACTCCAAATATGGGCCTGAAGATGCTTGCGCTGATAGCCGCACCAGCTATTCTCACGGCCTCGTTGGTTCCCCAAGATGTTGGCGGCGTCTCCCACGCGGGCGACATAGCTCCGCTTGCCGCAACATTTCTGATCACAGTTCTAATGAAGTATTACAGGACCTTGGGCGCCGCATCGAGGCAGATATTCAAATCGGTGATGGTTATTGTTTTCGTGGTGTTCATCGTTGGGTCCGCGTTTCTCCTACACTCGGCTCTGGGGGGTAGGATCCTCGCCATCGTTGACCCCTTCACGAGGAGTCTTCAGCCAATAGTGAACACGGTGGCCGAGAACTCGCTTACAACTTGGTATGACTTCTATGCTGGATTCAATATCCAGATGTTACTCATACCCATCGGAGCCTACATGTTCTACAGGAGAAAAGACGCCGTGGGAGCCCTAATGGTTCTCTACCTTATCACCTCCGTGTACGCAACGGCTAGCTATGTGAGAGCCGAGGAGCTACTCACACCCTTCGCAGCCATCGCCTCAGCGTACGTGTTGGCCAAGATAATTGAAACCTATGCACCCATCGTTATGAAGGCTTACCGTTCAAGCACTGCTAGAAGCGAAACCGTGGATTGGGAGGTTGGTGGAATACTACTCGTTTTACTCGTGGCTTCAGTGGGCTTCTTCGCCTACCAAGGAATAGTTTCATCCAACCAGCCACCCCTGATGCTCGTCGTGGGAAACCGTGTAACCCAGGACTGGCCGGCTGCGCTCACCTGGCTAAAATATAATACGCCACCCAACTCTGTTGTGGCTAGCTGGTGGGACTATGGCTACTGGATTCTCACGGGGGCGGATAGGGCGACACTAGCCGACCCATCAACCACAAACACAACACAAATACAGTACTTGGCGATAGCACTCATGTCCAATTCTAGTGTTGCATTAAAAATATTCAAATTCTACCACGTAAACTACCTACTCATATACCAACCAATATCATCCTACCAGGGTATTGAGTACCCCTCATCTGACGGTGATTTCTATAAGAGTGGGGCCATGCTCACCATAGCTGCGAGCACAAACTTCAAAAAGTTCGATAAGGTTTTCGGCTTAAACCTGAGCTCATCAGAGTACTCTAATGTTACAGACTACTACACCCAACTCTCCAACGGCCTCCTAGTCCCAGCCGGGCTCTACGCTGGTCAGTCAACACTATACAACCTGATATTCGGCTCCAACCCCGCCATGCAGTACTCACTAGACCAGCTAAGCTCCGGGCAGGTGAGCCTACCCACCTTCAGCGTGCCACAGGGCTTCACACTCGTATATCAGACACCCGACGGCGCAATATCAATCTACGCGGTCAACTATAATGTGACTACAAGTCAAGCGCTGGCGTGACACCAATCTTAAAGCTTTCTTAAAAGATTCCGTAGGGGGTCAACTTGGGTAAAAGGGTTTTCACAGGAAGAAATATAGACCTAGCGAAGCTTGCGGCTGCCGTGGAGGGCTACCTTTCATCGAAGGGTTACACCACGCAGAGGTACCAGTCATCGGATCAGAGCTACATAGTGCAGGCTAAGAAGGGTGGTTTTCTAAGGGCGATAATAAGCGCGCAGAGGGCGTTCACAGTCCACATATCGGGTAACCCGCAGAACGTTGTGGTCAACGTGGGTGTGGCCAACTGGGGTCAGGATATCGCTGTGGATGTTATAGAGACCGTTTTCGTGGGGGACGAACTCGGTCTGCTGAGCACAGCTGAGACCCTCTGGAACCTTAAGATAGAGAAGGAGATACTAGACGAAATACAGAGAATTATTCAGTCTGGGCAGGTTGACTACTTGCCCACTATGGGTGTGCAGCAGCCCCTTCAAACCCCACAGCAGCCTGGATATTATCCACCCATGTACCCTGGCTACCAGCAGCAGGCGCAGACTCAGCCCGAGAGGTTCTGCCCCATGTGTGGGAAGAACAACCCTATGGGTGCAAGGTACTGCATGAACTGCGGCGCCCAGTTACCCTAGCCAATCTTGTTCGGAGGATCCTCATCACTCATATTTTTGTAGTGTTTCGAATTTTTTATCTGTTTGGCTCACCATCTTGTTGAAGAAGGCGTCGTTCACGTTAATTCTCTGGCTCAAATAGTATACTATGCCTCCTAAAGCCACTTCATAGGAGTAGAGGGGCTTCTTTATCCTAGCTTTGGGTAGCATCGACCTAACCTTGGCTGCGAAGGGTTGCCAGAAGTGTTTTGTGTTTCTGAACATCCCGCCGCCTGAGCCAACCGTGATTTCATCGTTGAGCATCCCGAGTTTTGAGGCTACAGCCAGAACCGCTTCGGCTAGGCTGTGTGCTCCGTCTTCAAGTATTTTGGCCGCCACAGCATCACCCTCCTCCGCTACCTGTGCAACGTATCTTGCTAGCGAAGCTATCTCTGAGACGCCTTGGCCTAGGGCGTAGAACACGCCCGGTAGCTCCCCTAGGTCTCTCACCCCGTAGAGCTCGCATATCTTGGCTTCAAGCGCTGTGCTTGGCCCCCGCCCATCGTACGCCTTCATAGCCGCCCTAAGCGCCTCCACGGCAACGTAGTAGGCGCTGCCTTGGTCACCCAATATGTGCCCGTGGTCCCCCGCCCGCCACGACTCGTTCAACGAGTTTTTACCATAGACGTTGGCACCCGTCCCCGCGATGACAACTATGCCGGGTTTACCATAGGTTGCCGCGTAGTATAGTATCTCAGTGTCGTTTCTCAGCTCGAAGCTCTTGATTCTTGGGATTGTTTTGAGCGCCCTACTCACCACCTCATAGTCCTTGTCTGTGTCGATACCCGCAAGCCCAAAGAATACTCCATCGGCCTCCTGCTCCCCCGAGTCGCGTAGCAGCTCTGTGACGAGCTTCTCGAGTGTGTCCACCGCTTGATCTAGGCCCACGTGCCTGTGGTTCGTGGCCTCGGTGACCCCGCAAGCCTTCACAGCCCCCCACTCGTTAGCGGCCACCCCTATCGTGTTGGTGCCCCCACCGTCCACCCCGATAAAGATCATACACCCAATAACAGTAGCGCATAGTATAAAAAACTTATCAACATTCTTTTCGTTTGGTGGCTTGTGTTAAATAGCCAGTGAGGGTAGTTCCATATGGGTTTGCGCATTAGACGATTCAGGGAGGAAGATTTGGGGGCTGTCCTCGAAGTTGAGCGCGCATCTTTCGATGAGCCCTATGGGGAAGAGGTTTTCAGGAGGGTTTTGAGTGAGGAAAACATCTTCTTGGTGGGTGAAGTTGAAGGAGGCATAGTGGCGGCGTATATTCTTGTCTTGATTCGTCGGTCAGAGGCCCACGTGTTAAGCGTCGCAGTGCACCCCGAGTGGCGTGGGAGGGGTTATGCAAGAGAGTTATTCGAACACTTATTCCAAGAAGTTAGGCTCCTCGGCTTGGAAAGGGTTGTTCTAGAGGTGGATGTTACAAACAACACAGCCCAACACGTTTACTATGCGCTGGGTTTTAAGGTGGGAGGTCGATTGAAGCGCTACTATCAGAACGGCCACGACGCCCTCCTCCTATTTAAAGAATTGGACCCATAGGGGAGGCGTTTGGATGAGCAGTCGCCACACATGAGCGCCCACACCTGAGAAGCGTTTACCGGGTATTATCCCCACATAACGTTGAGATGGGAAACTATGGTGCCTGAGTGTTTGCGCCTGAGAAAATGTAATTAGCAGTATAAAGCCTCATAGCCCCGCCTTTTAGTGTGGACACAAAATTCGTGGGTGAGGTGCAATCAGTGTCAGGCGTGGGTTTTGGTCTACCGCTTAGAGCGGGGTAGCTCGCTACTTAGAGTGGGTGTTTAGATGTGGAACATAGACTTATTTTTGGGTCTGCTTGAATCTATTCGAGCTGAGTATACTTGGGTAGCGATAGGTTCGATGTTGTGGTGGTTGGGGCTGGACCGGCAGGTTCGGCCGCGGCATTAACCATGGCGCGTCAGGGTGTGGATGTGTGCGTGATTGAGAGAGGTGAGTACCCCGGAGCCAAGAACGTCTTTGGCGGCGTGGTTTACAAGTGGCCTCTTGAAAAGCTTGTACCGAAGTTTTGGGAGTCGGCGCCCTTGGAGCGTAGAATGGTTGACCACAGACTGGTGATCCTGGATAAGGAGGCGGGTTTCACCGTGTCTTTCAGGGATGATCAGCTTGGTGAAGAGGCTCGTGGGGGATTCACGGCGCTTCGATCCAAGTTTGATCCATGGTTCGCTCAGAAAGCCGAGGAGGCGGGAGCGGTTTTGATAACGGGGATGCCGGTCAGCGATGTGATACTTCAGGATGGGAGGGTTGTAGGTGTGCGCACAGGGGAGGGTAAGGAGAATGAGGTGTACGCTAAGGCTATTGTGGCAGCAGACGGTGTGATGTCCACAGTGCTTCAGAAGGCCGGTATAAGAGGTCCCCCCAACCCCGATGAGGTGGCCATAGGTGTAAAGGAGATAGTTGAGCTACCGCCAGAGACAATCGAGAGTAGATTCAACGCTAAGAAGGGATGCGGCGCGCGGCTCGAGTTCTTTGGAGCCGTCACAAAGGGTAAGGCTGGTGGCGGATTCGTGTACACCAATACGAACACCCTGAGTGTTGGTGTTGCAATACTCCTCAGCCATCTAATGGAGCTTAAGCTAAAGCCATACGAGCTATTGGATGAGTTTAAATCCCACCCATACGTGGCCCCCCTCTTGGAGGGCGGTAAGGTCAAGGAGTACCAGGCTCACCTTATACCAGAGGGTGGGTACACCTCCATCCCTCCACTTGTGAGTAAGGGTGTGCTCGCCGTGGGCGACGCCGCCATGCTCTGCCTTTACCCTGAAGGCACCAATATGGCCATGGCGTCGGGGATGATAGCTGGAGAGGTTTTGGCGCGCGCCAAAAAGAACGACGACTTTTCGGACAACCGCCTCTCCGAGTACAGGAAGCAGCTTGAAGAGAGCTATGTTATGAAGGAACACAAGAGAAAGAAGAATTATGGCGCGGTTTTGAAGAATGATAAGAGGTTCTTCAACGACTACCCAAGCCTCATTGCGGAGATACTCAGAGAACTAGTAACGGTGGACGGCGTGGATAAGGGCGCCAAGCACTCCGAAGCCAGGAAGAAGATACGTGAGAGGGTAGGCTATTTAAGACTCCTTCGTGATTTGTATTCGGATGTGTGGTCAGTATTACCATGGTAGCCAAATTAACACGTAAAATCGATGAGCGAATCTATGTTAATCGATACAACATCCACGCTAAAAACCATCTGGTGGTTGTGCAGGACATGTGCGCGGTGTGCAAGGATAAGCCGTGCACTTTCAGCTGCCCGGTTGACAACTATGTCTGGGATGCTGAGAATAAGCGTTTGACTGTTTACTATGAGGGGTGTGTTGAGTGCGGTGCGTGTGTGGTTGTGTGCCCATACCATAAGATCACCCTAACATACCCCCCCGCTGGTAGGGGTGTGAATTATAGGTTCGGTTGAGGTGGCCTCTTTGGGAGAGCTCAATATTGTTGTGCCCATAAAGCAGGTTCCAGATGTTTCAGAGCTCCGATTGGACCCCGTGACCCACGCACTTATACGTGAAGGAGTTCCAAGCGTGCTCAATCCCTATGATAGGTACGCGATGGAGGCGGCTATTAGACTTAAAGAGCAATTCGGTGGGAGGATTACGGCTATCACGATGGGTCCGATGCAGGCTAAGAAGGCGTTGCAGGAGTGTATGGCTCTGGGCGCAGATGAAGCCGTCATACTTTCGGATAGGGCTTTTGCTGCGGCGGACACTTGGGCCACCGCCTACACATTATCAGTGTATATCAAAACAATACCCTATGATTTCGTGTTCACCGGGCTTAAGGCCATAGATGGTGAAACAGGTCAGGTGGGGCCAGAGCTCGCCGAGTTCCTCGGTATCCCCCATATTACCTATGTTAGGAAGATTGAGGTGGATCAGAGTAGCAGGAGTGTTAGGGTGGAGAGGCAGCTAGAGAATGGATACGACGTGTGGGAAGCGCCCTACCCCATCCTAATGAGTATAGCTAGGGAGTACGGTGAGCCACGTCTACCCACGCTGCAGGGGTATATTGAAGCCAAAAGGAAGCAGGTTAAAGTTGTCACTGCAGCAGACCTCCAAAAGATGGGAGGGGACCCCAAATACTTCGGCCTGAAGGGTTCACCCACATTTATACCCAAGGTTCACCCCCCACCCGCGAGGCCTCCTGGAACAGTGTGGGAGGGCGACCCCAAGGAGGCTGTTCGCAGGTTGGTGGAGGCTCTCTCTGAGAAGGGGTTGGTGTAGATGGCCAGTCAGCAGCCGAGGTTCGGTGTGGTAACAGATCCAGAGATCCTCAAGAGGCTCGCAGAGTATAGGGGTGTATGGGTGTACGCCGAGGTCGACGACAACCAGCTCACAAACGTGAGCCTTGAGCTATTGGCGGCCGCGCGCTATGTTGCGCAGAAGACGAAGGAGGATGTTTCCGCGGTGCTTGTGGGCTACGGGATCGAAAGGTTCGCACGTGACCTGATAGTCCACGGTGCGGACAGGGTGTACCTGATTCAGGATGAGAAGCTTAAGTTATACGTCTCCGACGCCTACACCGAGGCTGTATCCCAACTCGTCCTGGCCAAGAAGCCATCCATATTTCTGTTTGGAGCTAACAGAAACGCCCGCGACCTAGCCTCACGTGTGGCTGGCAGGGTGAACACTGGTCTTGCGGCTGACTGTATCCAGCTTGAGGTTAATGAGAACGGCCAGCTAGAACAGATAAGACCCGACTTTGGAGGAAAAGAGCTGTCCGTTGTGCTCACACCCAAGCACAGGCCTCAGCTGACAACTATTAGGCCTGGATCCTATAAGCCTCTTCCCGCCGACTATAATAGGAGTGGCATAGTTGAAAGCTTCGAGCCCAGACTTGCCGAGCAGCATTCGAGGATAAAGGTTATAAAGAGTGTTCGTGAACGCCTTGACCCTAAGGAGGACCTCGAGAAGGCTAAGGTTATCGTGGCTGGGGGAATGGGTCTCAGGAACAAGGATAACTTCAAGCTGCTACACCAACTCGCAGAGCTCTTCGAGGGGGGTGCTGTTGCGGGTACGAGGAGCGTGTGTGAAAAGGGCTGGCTCCCCCACCACTTGCAGGTGGGTCAGAGCGGTAAGACTGTGTCACCCAAACTCTACTTCGCGGTGGGTCTCTCTGGGGCCATACAGCACTTGGTTGGTATGCAGAACTCGGAGGTCATAGTGGCCATAAACATCGACAAGGAGGCTCCCATATTCAAGGTTTGCACGTATGGTATAGTGGGCGACCTTTTCGAAGTTGTGCCCTTGCTCATAGATGAAATAAAGCGTGTTCGAATCGAGAGAACACTTACCAAGGAATCCGTGAAGGCTGAGAGTGCGGGTGAGCGCTGAACACGCTATAAAATGGTTAATATAAACCTTTTCACGTGTAGTCGACAAGTGAAGGGTTGGGAGCCTCTGAGCCTTAAATAGGGGGTTCGAATTAGAGTATCGTATGCGTTTACGCGAGTTGGCGAGGTTTTCCGCTGATAGTGGCGATCTGAGTCAGACTGATCGTCAGGTCTACGAGTTCATGTTGAATTCTGGTCTTCGCCTGAGTTTCCAGGGTCTTAGAAGATCCCTTCGCATCCACCAGGAGTCTCTTTCGCGGAGCCTAAAACGCCTCGTGGATATGGGATTGGTTTCCAAGGTTGGGGACGAGTATGTGGTGGAGCACAGCCCGGTTGACTCGGCCTCCGACTGGTATGTCGTAATAGAATCTGTTTTACCGTACAACGTGGATGTTCAGGGTGTGGCCTCAGCCATGAAGGAGAAGTGGTTCAGAGACCTTAGATGGCTTGGAGCGTCAGCTGATGGTAGGAGGCTTGTCTGGATCAGTGTGGATGGCTCCATAAAAGTCATGGTTCGATTCGTCGATAACGAGGTGGTTGTGGAGACGGATGCATATACCAGTGATAAAGTCACCCAGGCCATCAAGCTTTCACACGAAGTGTTCGAACACCTCTCCAAAATTGTCTCTAAGGGAAGCATACTCCCCCACACATCGAATTAGCCGTGACCTATCTTCGACATGCCTAGTCGTTAAATACTTTCCACGCGATAAGTGTGTGATGACGACAATAGTTGGTATAAAAACGGGTAAGGGCGTTGTTTTAGCGTCCGATAAGCGCGCGAGTAAGGGGTTCTTTATCGCCTCCAAGGATGCGCAGAAGATCTTCAAGATTGACGAGTACACGGCTGCGGCGATTGCTGGACAGGTCTCAGACGCGGAGTACCTGGTCAACCTAGTTAAGGCTCAGAGGAAGCTGATACACCTTGAAAGAGGTTTTAGGCCGTCGGTTTATGAAACAGCGAAGCTAATAGCCAACGCGGCTTACTCTGGCCTAAGGAGTTACGCGCCGTTCCTAGCCGAGTTCATAATTGCAGGGGTCGACACTGAGCCGAGGCTATACTCTACTGATGTTAGCGGCGCCATATCGCCCGAATCCTTTGTATCTAATGGTTCAGGGTCACCCATAGCTTACGGGGTTCTGGAGTCCTCATACTCGGATACTCTCTCATTAGATGAAGCCCAGGAGGTCGCTAAGAAGGCCGTTCAAGCCGCGATGCAGCGTGACCCCGGCTCCGGTGACGGTGTGGAGGTAGTGGTCATACCAGTTGGGGGTGTCCAGTGATGCAGTCTGGATCGGAGAGGTTCCCGCCATTCTTCTATGGCCCTGAGGGTAGGCTGATACAGGTCGAGTACGCCGCGGAGGCGGTGAGTCGTGGGTCGACTACTGTGGGTATCAGAACCGATAGGTTCGCCATACTCGCAAGCCATGTTAGACCTCCTAGGGAACTTGTTGACCCATACGACAAGATATTCGAGATCGACGAGCACGCAGGCGCGACTGGTAGTGGGTACATAAGCGACATGTTGAGGCTGATAGATGAGCTCAGGCTCGAATCACAGCAGCACAGGCTGTACATTGGTTCACCAATAGACATCTTCACTCTCGCAAAACGCGTAGGTCAATACATCCATGAATTCACACTCTACGCTGTCAGGCTCCCAGCTGCATCACTGATTATTGCGGGCGTTGATCAGAGAGGTGTGCACCTCTTCCAAGTGGACCCCTCGGGGACATTCTCACGTGGAGCGGCGTTCGCGGTTGGCAGAAACAGTGACAAGGCGCTGGATTATATAATAAAGAACTACTCGAATGACCTTGGATTCGAGGACGCAAAGAAACTCGCTGAGAAGGCGGTTGAAACCGCGATAAGCGAGAAGCCTCTCCTACAGGTTGGGTACGTCGAGGCCGAAAAGAAGCAGTTCGTCAAGCAGTCGTGAGCCTGATCCCAACCCTACTCTTCTTTTCCAAATATTCCAACCACGGCTCTGAAGCCAAGCTTCTGGTAGAATGATGAGGCTATCTTGTTCTGGAAGGGGAACTCCGCCATTATAACACCCGCACCCTTCTTTTTGAGCTCCTCCGATGCCTTCCTCACTAGGTTCTCACCAAGCTTCTTCCTTCTGTGCTCTGGCATAACATAGAAGTCGGTTATAACACCACTCACCCTGGGCTCGTAGAATGGTCTGCGGCGTAGCTCCGCCATTATGACGCCTATTATCCTACCTTTGTCTTCGGCAACCAAAACCACGTAGCTCTCCTTCCTAGTCTCCAAAGCCTCCCTACACGTCTTCTCAGCGTCCTCGGATGCTTCCTCGCTCACCTTAAGTAGTGGGTCGAACTCCTCGTTGAGCTTCTTCAATCTGAGTATGAGTTTGACTATCTGCTCCATATCCCCACGCGTCGCGGCCCTTATCCTGAAGCCCTTTGATTCGTCCGCCAAACTAATCACCCCCCGGTAAGGGCTCAATGTAGCCCATCTCCATGGACCTCTCAACTATGAACCTTGATTTGCTTATAATCATCTGAGCCTGCTCATAGAACTGCCTCTTGGTTAGATTTCTACGAGCCAACCCCTCCTCCACAACTTTGGATGCAACCGCAGCTGCTACACGTGGGTATACCTCCCACTCCTCCATCGTTGGTATTATGTAGTCATCCCTGAGGCCCTTCTCCTCAGCGAAGGCGGCAAGCTCCTTCGCCGCGGCGATAACAACCGAGTCGGTTATCATCCTACACCTCGAATCCAGTGCGCCACGGAAGACCGCGGGGAAAACCAGGCTGTTGTTAACCTGGTTTGGGAAATCCGACCTACCAGTGGCGATTATTCTAGCACCCGCCTCCCTGAGTTCCCATGGCCAGATTTCGGGTGTGGGGTTGGCCAGTGCGAAAACGATCGAGTCATGGTTCATCCTGGAGACCCACTCCTTCTTTATAACGCCCGGCCCAGGTTTTGAAGCAGCGATAAGCACATCCGCACCCTTAAGCGCCTCCTCAACCCCTCCCCTAACACCGATCTTATTGGTCTTTATACCCAATTCATATTTGAGTGGGTGCTTCAACATCAACTCATCCATATCCTCTCTCTCCGCGTGTAGCACACCCTTCGAGTCCACGAGTACAAGTTTACCGGGGTCGGCTCCAGCGGCTATAAGAAGCCGCGTGGTGGCGATGTTCGCAGCCCCCGACCCGAACAGGACTATCACACTGTCAGCAAGCCTCCTATCTGTAAGTTTTAGTGCGTTCATTAGGGCCGCCAGCGAGGCTCCAGCCGTTCCCTGCTGGTCGTCGTGCCACACCGGTATATTCATGCTCGACCTCAGGTCGTCGAGTATCTGGAAGCATTTGGGTGACTCTATATCCTCTAGGTTTATTCCCCCGAACGCTGGCTCAAGCGCCATAACGGTCTGCTTTATCTTGGCTGCGTCCTGTGTTCCCAGTGGTATTGGCACGGCGTTAACTCCCCCAAGGTACTTGAATATGAGCGCCTTCCCCTCCAAGACTGGTAGGGCGGCCTCACCACCTATGTTTCCGAGTCCTAGAACCCGGCTCCCATCACCAACAACAGCTATAGTGTTCCATCTACCCGTCAACTCGAACGAGAGGTCCTTGTTCTTGCTTATCTCCATGGAGACCGCGGCCACACCGGGGGTGTACCAGTAGGAGAAATCCTTGAGGCCAGTTATGGGCACTTTGGGGAGAACCTCAACCTTGCCAGCGTAGTGCTTGGCGTATTTGAGGGCGAGCGTGTACCACTGATTTTCATTAGGATTACCCCCCTCATTGGAAGCCTGTCCAGCCGAGTTATCCAAGCCCAACCACAAACCGATAACGCGGCTACCTAAATATGTTTTACTAAAATGATTTTTGGGCTCATCACACCGTGTACCACACGTGAAGCTTGTTTGCGGTCTGCATCATAGCCTATATTTTGGATTCAAGATGGCTTAAGGTGTTTTATAGGCTGTTGTTCACCCGTTAACCTCTAACGGGTTGTATCCAGTGGTGTAGCCGTAGTCAGCAGTTTCAAAATAGATAGGTTTATATAGATTTCTGGATTTGAATGATCCGGTTGTGCATGGGCAGTAGGGTGATAGCAGAGACCCAAGACCTCGGCGAGCGAGAGGTACATGCACACACAAGGGGGGAGGAGGGTGAGGCTGACTGAGGATGGAGGGCGCTCCCCACCGCATCGAGTGGTGGGTGGGTGCGTCCTGACACGAGGGGGTGGAGCTGAGTGGGGCCAATGAACCCGTGAGGTCCCTATATGATGCGCTGAAGCCCAAGCTCCACTACGCGTACGACAGGTGTGCGGACGCGTACCTACGTATGCCTTCGTAGAGTGAAACCCTTATATGAGTTGATATTACTCCGTAGTTGGGGTGGAGCTCTAAGAGTCGAGGATCTCGGTCACCGCATCAATAAGGTTGTTAAACACTAGATCGGCGTGCTGTATTATGAGTTTCCCCCTGTTGACCACTATGGCGAGTGCGCCAAGCTTCTTCGCGGGGATCGCATCATAGTCTGAGTCGCCCACCACTGCTCCCATGGCGGGGGCCACGCCTATCCTCCTGAAGGCTTCGGAGTATATTTGGGGGTCGGGTTTACTGAGCAGGACCTCGTCTCCCCCCACGAAGGCGTCGACGAGCCTCAACAACCCTGTCTTAGCAAGAACCGCTTCAACCACGGAGGAATTTGAAGTGGATGCTACTGCTACCTTAACACCCTCCCTCCGCAGGGTGTTGAGCGCTTCAGCTGCGTCTGGAAACGGTTTGACGAGGTGTATCTGGGCCTCAATGTTCGTGTTAAAATCTTTTTCGAGTTTCTCAAAGGCTTGGTCGTTGATGTTGCCCGCTATTTCCCTTATGATTTTAGCGGGGCTCGCGCCGATAAGGTTGTCGAGGACACCCCTGTTGACTCTGTAGCCGTTGGCTTCAAAAGCCCTACTCCACGCCTCTAGTACTATTCTCGTCGAGTCCACGAGTGTGCCGTTTAGGTCGAAGGCTACTCCCTTAATTCTACCACCCAAAAGCAATCAAACATCAAATGGGGTGACAAGAAAAAAACTTTGCTATAAGTATAGTCCCTAGGTGTGGCTGCCAGTGGTCATAACACGATTCATCTAGTGATTAGTGTCTATAACCTTCGACTCTCTAAGTGTGCTGGTCGAGTTTTGTTGCGCTATGGCTAAGCTTCACGGTTCCATGTGTATGTAGCATTATAGGTCTTGGATTTTGTTTCCTCCCTTACCGAGGGCACCCCAACTTGTAGACCGCCTGCCTCTTTTCCCAACGCTTATAACTAAATCTCTCTAATATAGAACTTAGACGTTTAAAATGGGCTACGTGGGGGGCGGTCTAGGGGAGCCGTCTACTAACCAATGGTCCAAGGAACAGTTTGAATACCAGATATATACTTATAAGCTTGCGCGCGTAGCTCTACGGGTTTTTGGGGAGGGTTATAACTTCTTCACTGGCTCGCTTGCTATGAACACCTATTTCAATGCCTCCAATAGGAGAATGGTGGGCGGAGTGGATGTTGTGGTCAACACCCCTCTAGAAGATACAAGGAAGGGTAAAGATGGTGGTAGAAGGGGTATAGAGGAGCCTTTGAGGGTTTGCGAGATGATTAACACCGAGTTTGAGAAAGAGGGATTGATCGGTGACCTCGAGCTTAACGGTGTGAGTATAAAGCTTGGGTTGTTTGAATCCGTCAAGAACACCGTTGAAGGCAGGCTGAGATTTGTGGCGCTTGTGAACGGCGGGTACATGACTCTTAAGAGGTCGTGTAGAGTTCTGCCGTCAGGCGCATCGAAGCTAGCCTACTTGGACGGCGACCGAAGCCTATCTGACCTCAAGGTGTCTCCCATATTCCTCGATGTTAGGCAAACAGCATTCCCCCAGAAGGATGTTAGTCAAAGACTGCTGTACAACTCAACCTTGGTGAACACGGAGTACATTAATGATGCGGCTCGGTCGCTTGGCTATGAGCCCCTTGAAATAAGTGTTCCCTCCCTCGAATACTTCTTGGCTTCTAAGCTCAACATGATTTATCAGTCGAGTATAAATGAGGGTGTGATCAGGGCAACCCCACTCGCAACACACCACGCGGTCAAGAATGGTAGACCGCGTGTGTCAGCCGTTGATGTCTATGATTTCGTGTTGGGAGCAAGGCAGGTGAGCCCTTCTAGTGTTAAACGCGCCCTCAAACCCATGTTGGTGGAACCCATGAATGCGATGCTCGACATGACCGCGTCGGCTCTTGCAAGGATTTCAGGGGGAAAATACTTTGAAGAGCTAAACGGGTTCTTACCGGCCAATAAGTCTTTTAATCCCGAGGGTTGGAGGAACCTTTGCTCCGAAGCTCTTTCGATACTCAAGAGGATAAGGGAGTCATGAAGCTGGAAGACGGTTGAAGATTTGTTGGCGGTACCTAGCCATGTCGGGTTGAACCGTCACCCACTAATTAACTCATCCATGTTTCCCAAAGTGGGTTGCATTAAGAGCTGCTTCGCGTTTAAGACGTGTAGTTTCGTTGTTGGAGGAACACTTAAAGTATTGGGTGTACTTTCCTTTGCGAGTTGGAAAACATCAAAATAGCTGACCCGTATATTGACGACGAAATCGTGCAGGGAGTGACCAGTGTTTTGAGGAGTGGGTCACTCGTTTCGGGCAGATTGGTTGAGGAGTTCGAGGGGAGGCTCGCGGATTACTTGGGTGTAAAACACGTTGTGTGCGTCAATAGTGGCACAGCGGCTCTACACGTGGCGTTTGAAGCTCTAGGCGTAAAGAACAAGAAGGTGATAGTCTCTGCGTTCACGTTCGCTGCGAGCGCGAACACAGTGATACTAGCAGGTGGGCAACCGGTTTTCGCGGATATCGACCTAGATACCTATAACGTTGACCCCGCTAGTATAGATGGAGTGGTTGACGATGAATGTGTGGCGGTCGAACCAGTCCACCTCTACGGTCAGAGTGCGCCTATGGATGGTGTTATCTCCATAGCCCGCCGAAGGGGGCTTGCGGTTGTAGAGGATGCTGCTCAGGCTATTGGATCAACCTATGGCTCTAAGATGGTTGGCTCATTCGGTTTAGCTGGGTGCTTTAGCACCTATGCCACCAAGAACCTCCACACGGCTGAAGGGGGATTCGTCGCCACTCAGGATGAGGGCTTCGCTGAGAGGCTTAGGCTCCTGCGGAACCACGGCCAGAGCTCTAGGTACAACCATGTGGGTATCGGCCTCAACTATAGGATGACCGAGATACAGGCGGCGATAGGTCTACCCCAGCTGGCTAGGCTGGAGGAGTTTATACGTAGGCGTAGGGAGAACGCGAGGATGTTAAACGAGGGTTTGGCTAGGGTTGACGGTGTGATTACACCCGTGGAGAAGGGTTGGGGTCGACACGTGTACCATCAGTACACAATCAGGGTTGAGGAGTCTAAGATAGGACCACGCGACCGATTCATCGAGAGGCTGAGAAGACTCGGTGTCGAGGCCTCCGTGCACTATCCACGCCCAGTTTATCTGCAGCCCTACTACGTGGAGAAGTACGGCTACAAGAAGGGGCTGTGCCCCAACAGTGAGAGGGCGGCTGACACGGTTGTGAGTCTACCAGTCCACCCATTGCTGAGCCAGGATAAAATAGAGAGGATAGTGGAGTGTGTAAAGCAGGCCGCTAAGGCCTAAGCCTATAGTTTGAGTTGGGCGATGGCACCCCTCAGGGTATCGTAACTCTTTTTGAGCTCGGCTTTCTCACTCTCTGTGAGCTTCAGCTCGACTATTCTCTCCCACCCCTTAGAGCCCACGATGACTGGCATATCCATCACAACATCCGTGTAGCCGTATTCACCATCGAGTGGTACTGAGGCGTTAATCAAGGCGTGCTTGTCCTTCACGATGGCTTCGACGAGTGTTGTAACCGCTGCAGCTGGCCCGTGTATGGTGGCACCCTTCCTAGCTATGACTTCGGCGGCAACACCCCTAACACTACTGATCACTTGGGCGAATTTATCCCATGTGAGCAGGTGTGAAACCGGTATGCCCCCCACCGTTGTGTACTCAGCGAGTGGCAGCATGTTCTCGCCGTGCTCACCTATTATCATGGGTGTAACAGATGAAGTGGCTACTCCAAGCTCCTTGGCTACGAAATACCTCAGGCGTGCTCCATCTAGGGTGCCGCTCATGCCAAGCACCCTGTGTCTCTCGAACCCGGTGAGCTTGTGTGCAACGTAGGTCATGACATCCAACGGGTTGGTTATCATAACTAGGGTGCACTCTGGAGCATACTTCTTTATTTGGAGTGACACATCCCTTATTATCCCAGCGTTCGAATTCATAAGGTCGAGCCTAGTCTGCCCAGGCTTTCTGCCGAAGCCGGCTGCTACGAGCACGAGGTCTGAACCCTCAATGTCCTTATAATCATTGCTTCCCCGAACCTCGATGTCTATCCCATACGCGGAGATCATGTGCTGGATGTCCATAGCCTCCCCCTGCGGTAACCCTTGCACTACATCCACGAGTGTCAGGTCATCCAGCCCCCTCAAGGCTAGGTGCACAGCGACGTTTGCACCTATTTTACCGCTCCCAATTATCGAGATCATCCTGCCTCAAACACTGCAATCCGTGAGTATAAATAAGTGTAGTGAATGCTGAGATTGCGATAGACAGTCTCTTAGGGCTACCCGCTAGTACCATCTTGAGTGGATATTATGAACGATTAGCTTAGACTACTAATTTACTGTTATGTCTCCATGTTGTGTGGCTGGTAAAACTAGCTTTGCCAGTCGTGTGATGTAAGCCTCTTGCTTACGACAAGTTAATAATCATAGTGTTGATATACTTCTGCGATGTGTGCGCACCAAACTGGCCGTGTGTTTAGGATACAGGTCTTCGGCACAGTTCAGGGAGTGGGTTTCCGTGCCTATGTTAGAAGTATAGCGCGAGAGCTAGGGCTCAGAGGCTACGTAAAGAATTTGGAAGATGGGAGCGTTGAGATTATAGCAGTCGGCCCCGGAGAGAAGGTTGAATCACTAATGAACAGACTGCGCTCCGCGGGGCCACCGATACGTGTAACTTCGATGACCGTAAAGGAGGAGGCTAAGAACGATGTCTACAATGACTTCATAATCCTGCATTAGGCTACTAAAACAAACGCGCAACCCAAACCGTAAGCCACCGGCGTTCTAGCTTCTTGACGTAACTCTTATTTGGTTTCCAGCACGAGTCTTTAACGTGGTTTCCCTAGAGGGCCTATTCGACTCATACTCACGTTTTATGTCCTCGAAGGGCAAGTATCTTCTCATCGTTTGGGTACTAGTCTTGGTGTTACTCTCCCCCTACGCTGTCACCCTTTCACACATAATTTCGTATTCAATTAGTGTGCCATCATCCGATAAAGAATCCCAGACTGCGCAGAATCTTATACAGACAGAGTTCAGGGGATATCAGTCATCAAACACAACCGCATACCTAGTGCTTGAGGGGAGGAATGTTCTTTCACCACGCTTCTACCAGGAGTTCACTCAACTCAACTTAACACTATTTTCCCATCTTGGGGGTGGTGGGCTAAACGCAACCACCTCAATCTACAGTTTGGAGTACAAGCTTCTCCTCAACTTTATTGATGGCACAGCTCAGGCGCTTCAGAGCACTGAGCGGGCGGTTAACTCCACATCTAATGCCCTGCACTCCCTAGCTAATAATATTACAGCGCAGAGTAGGGCGCTACACAATTTAGCGCTTAACATATCCACACTCGCATCTTCGATGTGGAATCTCTCCTACGCGGTGGCTAATCTGAGCTCGCGCTCGCACACCCTTAAAGAAAACCTCACACAGATTAACGCGGACCTCTACAGCCTGCAAAGCGAAGTTGTGAGTGTGGTTAACCAAGTGGATGCTTTGGTGCAGAAAATAAGTATGACCAACCGCCAGCTTTATGCTTTAAGGTCACAGGTAAACCTGAGCCTGCAACTCATCTACGGTATACCTCTCCTCTACTCGGATATCTGGCTGAGGACTGCTTCGGCCTCCAACTTCACGCAGTCCACCGCGTACGTTGATCAGGCTTCGAATCAAACGGTGTTTGCGCTCGAAAACAACTTTGCAGGGAACCCGGAGGCCGAGGCATACTATAGATTATTTTACTACTCGTGGTGGAATATTACTCAGAGCGAGTCGACGAGCTCCGTAGCGGCATCTGTTTACACTTATGCGGATAAGGCTGTGGGCCTCACCATCCCACAGTTTGTAGTAGCTTCGGGTCTGAGCGGCCAGCAGGCCTCCTTCCTAGAATTCTTGGCATCCTACTTTAACGTGACAGATTTCCAGTCTCCTAGCTTGGTGGATGAGTTCACATTGGTTTATGCGACGCAGGGTTTGAGCCCTGAGGAGGCTTCATTCGTTGTGGCCTGCTTTGACTTGGGTCAGCACCCCAGCGTGCAGCAGGTGGACGGGCTTGCGCTATACTATGCGACGCAGGGTTTGAGCCCTGAGGAGGCTTCATTCGTGAGACAGGCTTTCTACGGGGTCGAACAGGAGGGTGTCAAGGGCTTCGTTTTGAACCATTTTGCAGATGAAGTCAACAAGACGGAGCCAACAGTGGCCCAAAACATTGAATCCCACCTCAACATAACACTCGAACAGTTCCTTTCATATGCGTACGCGCTTGGCTACCCGCCGAATCAGAGCCTACTGGATAACTACACCGTACTCATCATTTCAAGGGTTATCCCCCTAACCTTCGCACACACGCTTGAACAACAATTCAACACTACTCCCACGCTGTTCGTTAGAGCCATTGTGAGCTTAGGTTACCCCGCCACCAACTCGAGCATTGAGGACTACGTTATAGGTCTCTTCACAACTAAGGTGAGCACGTTGCCTCTGAAGGGTTTGAATGTTACACGCTTCTTAGAGGAGACATATTCGCTTGGGGCAAAACCGAGCCCAACGTCCTCGTTGAGCCTAGCGCTCAACGTGACCATTGAGAGCCTCCCCCCAAGTTTGGGGGCCAACATAACGAAGAGCTTCGGCGTGACCCCAACCCAATACTTTGAAGAAGTGGCATCAATCGGCTACCCCCCCGCCCCCCAGGCACTGAGAGGGCTTACAGTGATGCTATTCTCTGACTACTTGGAAAGGAACAATCAGAGTCTAGCCGCCAACATAACCAGCAACTATGATCTCTCATTGCAGTCCTTCTTAGAGGGGGTTTATGGTAGCGGTGAACCGCTAGGCGTATCACAACTCGACTCGCTGAGCGCCAGCTACACCTACAGGCTCGTTGCCCAACGCCTCTCGAATCAACCCTTCCTAACATATAACTTGGCTGGTGTGAACTCGACCATCACCCTCCTACTGAATAACTCGGACTACGCGTATATTGCGAAAAGCATGATGGAGGGGGAGTACCTCACTGATCTGCCGGTGAGCCCCACTAAGGGGTTGCTCTACGAGCTTGTGACCCCCAGTCTTAACACCACGATTGTAACGGTGGAATTCAGAAGCCCACCCACTGATAGCGCGCTAGATGTGTTCGAGCACATAGCTTCATCTTTTAACACCACGGATTTCGAGGTGTACTATACATCATCACAGATAATCAGCAACGGTCTTCAAAAAATAGTGGGTGAAAGCCAGCTCTACGCTCTACCCTTCGGGTTTGCGGCCGCAATAATCATTACAGGGGTATTCTTCGCGTCACCCGTGGCAGCCCTAATACCCATACTTGTGTTCGGGGTGGGCGCCGCGGCTGGCTTCGGGTTGATACACCTCTACTTGGGCTACTATGAGCACACAACCCTAAGCTACATAAGCCCGATTATAATACTCATACTCTCACTCGGACTTGTAACTGACTACTCCGTGCTGATACTCAACAGGTATAGGCAGGAGCTACGTAGGGGTGAGAAGGAGGCGCTCGCCAAGTCCACTAGGTGGGCTGGTGAGGCGGTTTTCACAAGCGGCCTCACGGTTATCCTCTCCTACATTGTGCTCTCGGCAGCTCACATACCCCTATTCAGTGATGTTGGAGCCGCAAACGCCCTAATAGTGGTATCCATCCTGGCAGCAGCCCTCAGCTTCCTCCCACCTCTCCTCGCACTGCTCGGAAAAAGGGTTTTCTGGCCTAAGAGAAACTTTGAGTTTAAACCATCGATACTCTCCAAGGTCACCAGGCGCGCCATGCGTAGACCCCGCACGGTGCTAGTTGTACTATTAGCCCTAACAGTTGTGGCGGCTGTTATAGCCTCAACCCTCCCCGTGAACATCAACTTCCTAGCTCTAACCCCCGCTGGACCGGGGAAGACGGGGCTAGATCAGATATCCCACAACTATGGGGGCAGCACGCTTGTACCCACCTACGTAGTGGTAGAGCTACCCTCAAAGCTCAGCGCCGGTGGGAACTTGTTTAACGCCACCGAGCTCAATGTGCTGGCTAATTTAACCCAAACAATACGGGAGGCGAAGGGTGTGATAGCGGTGTACGGCCCACTCACACCCTACAACTACAGTATACCGTACGCTCAACTCGATTCCTATAAGCCAGATGTGAGGTCCGAGTACGCATCGGCGATGCTCAGCTACGTGTCAACCGATAACTCTAGTGTATACTTTGAAGTGGTATTCTCAGGTGACCCATTCGGCGACACCGCGCTCGCCGATGCAGTCAACCTCCGGCACATGGTCCACGCCGCCGCCCCCGAAGGGTACACCGTGTATGTTGGGGGAAGCTCACTGGACTCCGAAGCAATACTGAGCTATGTTTTCAGTGTTCTACCAAAAATAGTGGTGCTCCTGGTCTCAGCGATATACGTTGTGCTCCTCCTCCAGCTTAGGTCTGCCTTCACACCACTCAGACTGATAGCCACCATACTGAGTAGCATAGCTTGGACCCTACTACTTGGGTGGATAATATTCTACAAGATCGGTGGCACATCGGTGTTCGTGTTCGCCCCACTCTTCCTATTTACAACCATGCTGGGTGTGGGTGTGGATTACGACATATTCATGATGACGCGTGTACGAGAGGAGGCGCGGAAGGGCCTCACGGATGAGGAGGCAATAATACGCACGTCGGAGACCACAGCAGGCGTCGTGACCACCCTAGGTCTCATACTCTCCTCCGTGTTCTTCGGCCTCGTCCTTACAAGGATACAACTGGTTCAGCAGATAGGTCTAAGCCTCGCGATAGGTATACTCCTAGACACCTTCGTGGTGTGGTTAATATACGTTCCCTCAATAATGATTCTAGCAAAGAAGCTAAACTGGTGGCCCTCCGACCCACGAAAGGAGCCAATAAGCGAAGACAAATGACTCCAAACAAGGCGTGGTGCACCAGAACAACCAACGTGCAAACCCGATCCCAGTATCTAGAAGCGTAAACCAAGCACTACATAGTTCACCAATAACTCTTCACTCGGATAGACGCAGATTTCGAACTGGCTTGGGAGCGGAATGAATCACAACCGAGAGTTTATTTTAGAGGGCGCGTATTTAGGCGTGTGAGCGCCCTAGTGATGCTTCGCTAGTGTTTCAACTTGGTCCCGATTATTCTACGCAGTTGTTCTACGTGGAGGTGAACACATTTGGCTAAACACTTTAACATTGGATGTGTATTTGTGTAAAGTGTATGTTGTGCCGGGTTAAATAGCTTCTTTGGTTGTGCTGTTCGCTTTTACTACCTCAACCCTGAACCCGCTGAGCGTAAAATTAATATTGGCTTCTCAAACTTGTGCGGTGCGTCAGAGATGAGTAGTAGAAGGATCACGCAGAGTAGGAGAATAGCTGTGATGGCGGTGCTCGCACCCGTTGCGTATTTACTAAGCCTCCAGCCAAAGATACCCTTCCCACCCCTACCCTTTCTGGCGCTAGAACTATGGGAGGTTCCTGTCTATTTTGCCTTGCTCTTTTATGATTTTAGGACGGCTCTTGGAGTTGAAGCGATAGTGTTCCTAGTTATTATGAGCACGGAGAGTTATCTGCTGCTTGGGCCAGTGTACAACCTCATCGCGGTTTTGCTCACCATGCTGGGCTACATGTTCGCTGAGCGCCTTTCCGCAGGGTGGAGTAAACTGGGTGTGGCCACGGGTGTTGCCTTTAGGGTTGCTGGTATGAGTCTTGTTAACTGGTCTCTTCTACGCTACCCACCCCCCGTGGGCTTCTCCATCCCGGTACACGTGCTCGATGCTACGCTCTGGCTTTACGGCGTGTTCAACGCGGTTGTCGCAGCATACTCACTCACACTGGCACTCTTGTTGAACACCGCGGTTAGGAGGTCGTTAAAGGTTCGGCGAGCCTAGTGTCCGCGTTCCTTGGATGCGAAGGTTTTTCTACCTGGGAGAATAGGCCTAGTGGGGTTGAGTGTCCATGATATTTCTTGGGACAGCGGGTATACCCAACGCTGTGAAGGGTGGGTCCACGCTTGAGGCGTTGAGCTTCCTGAAGCGTGTTGGGCTTAATGCTATGGAGGTCGAGTTTGTGAGGGGTGTGCGCATGCCTCCGAAACAGGCTGAAGAGGTTGGGAAGGAGGCTAGGAGGCTTGGTGTAAGGCTTTCCGTGCATGCACCGTATTTCATCAATCTCTCCTCTGACGAGCCAGAGAAGATTGAAGCTTCAAAGCAGAGGATAATCGACTCCGCCCATAGGGCCTACCTTCTTGGCGCAGACGCTGTTGCGATACACTTGGGCTACTACGGTAAGCTCGGCGTGCAGGAGGCGTACACTAGGATACGTGACTCCCTTCTCGATGTTCGGGATAGGCTCGGAAGTATGGGGGTGAAGGGGGTTATGCTCGGTGGGGAGACAATGGCGAAGAGCACCCAATTCGGTACACTCGAGGAGCTAATAGAGCTAAGCAGGGATGTGGATATTGTGAAGCCCTATATTGACTGGGCACACCTGTTTGCGAGGAACGGTGGCCAAATCGATTATTCCTCGGTCCTCGAGAAACTCAAACAAGCGGGTATCACACATGTGAACTCACACTTTGAAGGATTAAAGAAGAGGGGTGGGTTCTATGTTGATGTGCACGACACGGTGGATGTGGAAGCCCCACCGTTTAGGCCGCTCGCTGAAGCCATTATAAAGAGAGGGGTTGATATCACGCTGATATGTGAGAGCCCATACCTTGAGGATGACGCGCTTAAAATGAAGGCTGTCCTGGAGCAACTCGGCTACAGGTTGAACCCATAATATGCCCTGGGTTGCATCCACTCTTCGAAGCCTGTGTCCTTGGAGGCTGTGAACACTCACTCCGCGCACCCCTTGATCCACACCGTCTTATACGCGTCGCCTGCATCCCCGACTATGGGGAAACCTTAACGCCCAATATTGCCCGGGTAACTCTACTTGGGCTTAGCACCTCGCTAAAGTGGATCATACTTCACCTGATACCTGTTCAAGAAAGGCTTAAAGTGGACTCGTGACTAATCTCCCAAAATGGCTGAGAGATTGGTAGGCATAGATGACGCCGCAGTGTATGTGCCGCGACTCTATATCGATATGGATGAATTCGCAGCGAGGCGTGGACTCAACCCAGAGCACTTAAAGAAGGGTATAGGTATGCAGCAGATGGCTGTCCCAGACGCCCACGAGGATGCTGCGACTATGGCGGCCAACGCTACCCTTGAACTCCTCAAGAAGAATGATGTTAGACCCAGCCAGGTTGGGCGGATATATGTGGGCACCGAGACCATGGATGATAAGAGTAAACCTATTGCCTCCAAGGTTGTGGGGATGCTCGAAGAAGTTTTTGGTAAGAGTAGCTTCACACACGTCGACGGGGTGGACCACGTCTTCGCGTGTATAGGTGCCACCTACGCTCTGGAGAACACGCTGGACTGGATAAGGAGTGGTAGGAACAGGGGTAAGTATGGCGTAGTGATAGCCACAGACATCGCCAAGTACGACCTCAAAAGTGAGGGTGAATACACTCAGGGCGCGGGTGCCGTGGCTATGCTCCTATCCGAGAATCCGCGGCTCTTAGCTGTGGAGGACGCGGTTGGCACGTGTATTAAGCATGAGAGGGATTTCTACAAGCCTCTCGACAGGGAGACGCCCGTTGTGGATGGGAAGTACTCTATTGCTGTTTACTTGGACGCCATGAAGACGGCTTACCTAAGCTATGTGAAGCAGTTCATAGAGCAGCATGGCCTGAAACTCGGCTCCAACGAGGCTCCAAGTGACTATGCCCACTACTTGGCCTTCCACTTACCCTTCCCAGAGATGGCCACTCAGGCCGCTGCATACTACTTTATCCATGAGTGGCGCGACCTTGAGCGCTGGAAGGATATCGAGAGGGAGATAGGCCCTCTACCCCCAAGGAAGGATTACTCTGTGGAGGAGTTGCTCACAGACGAGTACAGGCAGTTCAGAAAGAAGTTCTCTTCCTCCTCAGCATTCAAGAAGGTGTATGCTGAGAAGGTGTATCCATCGACTATTGCTGGTAGGAGGATCGGTAACAGCTACACCGCCTCACTCTATGTGAGCTTCCTCAGCATCCTCGACTCAGAATACAGAAAGAAGGACCTCTTCGGGCGCAGGGTGGGGTTCGCTTCATATGGTAGCGGTGCGAGCGCGAAGCTTTTCGCAGGAGTGTTTCAGGAGGGGTACAAAGAGGTGGCCGAGCGTGTGAACCTCTTCAAGAAACTCGATGAACGCGTCAGGATAGGCTTCGACGACTACGAGAGACTTCACGAATCAAAGCCGGGCGAATCCAAGAGTATACTGCAGCCTAAGTCGGAGTTCGCAATAGTGGATGTGGGCTCCACCGAGGTGGATCACGGCTTCAGGTACTACAAGTACTTCGAGTAACCCTCCCTGTTGCGCGGTGTACGCCCGGGTCTCCAAAACCATTAAAACTTTTTTTGGTCTATCATTGTGTAGAGCACGTCGGCTAACACCGCGGCCACCATGTTTTCGACCACTATGACCCCACGTATGGCTATAGCTGGGTCATGCCTACCCTTTACAACTATGGTTTCCTCCCGCATTGTTTCCAGATTCACTGTTCTCTGTGGCTTTGGTATGCTCGCGGTTGGCTTGAACGCAACTCTTAGCACTATGGGCATACCGTTGGTTATACCCCCCTGTATACCTCCATTATTGTTTGTCTTGGTCCTGATTTTACCCTCCTCCACGTAGAACTCGTCGTTGGCCTCAGAGCCCTTCATGTTGGCGACGTGGAAACCCGCCCCGAACTCTACACCCTTGACGCCGGGCACGCTGAAGAGTGCGTGTGCGAGCAGGCTTTCAACGGAGTCGAATATTGGCTCACCGTAGCCGGCTGGTACATTCACCACGAGGCACTCAACTATCCCCCCCACCGAGTCACCCGAACTTCGCGCGTCGGACACCCGCTTCATCATCTCTTCAGCCGCTTCGGGTATTGGGCACCTCACAGGGCTACTGTAGGTGTTGGCCACAACCTCCTCAAGGCTCGGCTCACGGGGAAGGTCAACACCCCCAAGGCTCCTCATATAGGCGTGCACACCCACACCGACGTATCCGAGTAGCTGCTTGGCTACCCCTCCCCCGAGAACCATCGCCGCGGTCATGCGACCCGAAAGGAACCCGCCACCCCTATAGTCAAAGTAGCCGCGGTACCTTAGATGCGCGGTGTAGTCGAGGTGGCTTGGCCTAGGCTTAAACCCAACCTCGGAGTACGTTGAGGACTGAATATCCTCGTTTTTAACGAACAGTGTAAGTGGCCCCCCGTTGGTCCTCCCATTATACAAACCGCTGAGCACCTCGACCTTATCCTCCTCCTTCCTAAGGGTTGTGTACACACTCTGCCCAGGCCTCCTCCTATCCATATCCGACTGCAGACGCTCTAGGTCGAGTGGGAAACCGGGGGGGCAGCCATCGACAACGCACCCCACCCCCCTACCATGCGACTCACCGAACACGGTGAGCCTGAACCTGCTACCAATCGTTGAACCCATACCGTATGAATAGTGACTGAGCCTCTAAAAGCGTTTCCAAAAATCACACTAGTGTGTGGTTTGGCTCCTCCAGTACCCAACCTCGAGACGCCCACCCCTAAGCTCGAAGGCCTTTGTCGAGGCGGCGACAACCCGCTGTGGGCTTCCCCGCACACTTACACGTAGAAGTTGGCCTGAAGACTTAACAAGGCTGAGTTTAACCTCGAGTATTCCAGCTGAAAGGTGCCTCGCGTACACACCCAGAGGGGACGTGCACCCACCCTCCAGCTTCGAAGCGATCTCCCTTTCAACCTCAACCTCCACACGGCTTCTTGTGTGATCTATTCTTCGAAGAGCTTTAGCGAGTTCCTGAGGCGGGTCAGCCCTGCAGGTCACACCGAGTGCACCCTGACCTGGGCTGGGCACAAAGAAGCTGGGGTTAAGCCTGAACCACCCTCCAACCCCCAGTCTTCTCAGGGCTACCTCCGCTGTTATGAGCGCGTCAAACTCGCCGCGTCCAAGCTTAGCAAGGCGGGTGTCTATATTACCCCGAACGCCCTCCACCTCTAGGTCGGGTCTCAAAGCCTTGAGTGTGAACATCCTCCTGATACTGCCTGTGCCAACTCTGGAGCCAGGTGGAATTAGGTAGAGTGGGTGGGGCGTGACAGCGTCGAATGGTGCGCCGCGTTTGGGTACGGCGCCTAGAATTAGCCCATCCGGTAACTCGTAGGGCACGTCTTTGAGGCTGTGAACCGCGATATCCGCCTCCCCATCGAGGACGGCTCTATCCACCTCCTTCTCGAAGATGCCACGCACACTCATCTTGTATAGGGGTGTTGTCCTATCCAAGTCGCCGTGCGACTCGACCACAACCCTACGGGTGGAGTAACCCAGCCTCCTGAGTCTATCTTCAACCTCAGAGGCTTGGATTACCGCGAGCCTGCTACCCCGTGTGGCCACCCGGATGAGCAACTCGTCACCACCCGCCAGAATGGTCTAAGACTGCTGTTTCAGCCACTTGGCTATGTCCTCCGCGAAGTAGGTTATCACTATGTCAGCTCCAGCCCTCCTAATAGAGTAAACACTCTCCAGCACTGCTAGCCTTTCGTCGAGGTAGCCTAAGGCGGCTGCGGACTTGATCATAAGGTACTCACCACTCACCTGGTAGGCTGCAAGCGGCAGCGGGAACTCTGCCTTCAAACGTGCGATGACGTCCAGGTATGGGAGCGCGGGTTTAACCATAACTATGTCGGCCCCCTCCTCAACATCGAACCCAACCTCCCTGACTGCCTCCCGACCATTCCTCGGATCCATCTGATAACTCCTCCTATCACCGAACTGCGGCTTCGACTCGGCCGCAACCCTAAATGGACCATAGTAGGCGCTCGCATACTTCGCAGAGTAGGACATGATGAGTGTGCTCTCAAACCCCGCCTCGTCGAGCGCCGAGCGGATGGCGCCCACTTGACCATCCATCATCGCCGAGGGGGCTACAACCGTGGCTCCAGCCTCAGCCTGGCTCACGGCTGTCCTAGCAAGGAGTTCCAGAGTCCTGTCGTTCTCCACGCCCCCATCTATTATCACACCGCAGTGGCCGTGGCTCGTGTACTCGCATAGGCAGGTGTCGGCGATCAGCACAACCTTTTCACCGAAGGCCTCTGAAAGCCTCCTCAGAGCCCGCTGCACGACGCCCTCTCTGTGGTATGCTTGGCTACCCAGCTCATCTTTGAGCTGGGGTATGCCGAAGAGCAGGAAGGCGTTAACCCCGAGCTCAACCGCTTCCTCAACCTTTGACACGACGCCCTCAACAGTGTGCCTCTCAACCCCAGGCATACTCTCAATAGGTCCAGTCCCCTTCTCTGATACAAAGAGTGGTAGCACGAGGTGGCTGGTGTCGAGCAGAGTCTCGGACACAAGATTCCTTAAAGCCTCGCTCGAGCGTAGTCTACGGGGTCTAATAGCTGGGAAACGACCCCTTACACGTGTGACGAGTGTCATCACTGGATATTCACGCAACCAATATATACGGTTTAGCTATACCTAGGGTTCTAAGCTAATCGCGATATGGGGCAAGACATAGGGTGTTTACGAGTGATTGTTAAAAGCTGATAAGCCCTTTACCCGCATTTAGCATCATCATTTTCATCTAATGGGGGGTTAGATGGGGCGGAGGACCCCCTCCCTCACGTAAGGTAGGGGATTGATGGCCTCGCCCCCGTGTAGATTTAGATACAACCTTAAGCGTAACTACCTCAACTATACTCATAGAGGGGGTGAGCATCACCGAGGCGCCTCGGTTAAAGTGAGGGCCTACGTGGCGCGTCTCCACCCCAGCCAAAGGCCAGTCACGGGTGACAAGCGGCGATCCATCTTCAGGGTGGGAACCACACGTAGTGCCTGTGGAGCTCCGCCCGCTACCAGTGGCTTACCGCCACGGGCAGGATGCAGCTAGGAAGCAGGAAGCTCCGTCTGTGAATGGGGAGTTGCCCGAATATTTAAAACATGGTAATACAGGGTTTCTACAAAGTGATATAGGAAACTTGAATATGACTGAAAAGGTGCTTTACCATAAAATACATCCCGCCAAACTGCCAACTGACTGTATAACGACAATTCCCACACTGTATCTACTGCATCTTCATGAATTAATACTAGGCGTGGTTGTTACATTGATTCCATGACACTAGTTGCGTGGATGGTGACTATTAGATTCCTCAACCTAGAGAAGTATAAGCAATCGTCATTTGGGAGCTACGTCGCCAAATACGTGAATAAAGAGATGCGAGTATCGCGTTTTCTCGTTGTGCTAATGATGATTGGAGCATGGTTTTTCGCTACAATTTGGGCCCTTATCCCGATAGGAGCCCTGTTAATTCTCTACGCATGGTCGAGAGGAAAATTGTCGTAGATGCTGGAAGTGAGCGGCGGATAGAGAGCTATTGTTTAGTGGAGCCACGATCTGTTAAGGCGGAGTAATCCACTTCCGCTTCTCCGTTCGATATTCACCGGCCGAGGCCACTTCCCTGTTAAAGAGGGAAGACTAGCATTGTGCCTAGATCACTTGTGCACCCTAATTATCCTCGGCGGTGTCCAGATTAGAAGCTTGCGGACTTGGTGGCTAAGCGTGGAAAATCGTTATTAGGCTCCCCACCGGATTCTCCAAATAACGCTTAAATCCTTGTTCAAACATATGTGGGTTGGTGTAGAATTTGCCTAGTCACGGTTCACTCACTAAGGCGGGCAAGGTAAGGTCTGCGACTCCTAAGATTGAACCCAAACCGAGGAGGAGCCCTATACCCAGACACAAGAGAAGAGTCAACTACCTACGCAGGTTCGTGTACGCTAAGCCAGCCGAATCCGCTGGTAGACGCTAGTTAGCCTTATGTTTTCATAGTTTTGGTGTCGTTTTTGCTCTTCCTCGCCTCCACGGTGTACGGCTACTTTATAGTGGATGAGTCTGGAAGGGTTATCCTAGCCCAGAGGTTGAATGGGGACAACGGCGTGTTGAACGCTCTCCTCGAGGAGGCGAGGAGGAGGGGGTTGGGTGAGTTGTACACTTATGAGCCTGGCCTCGCTCAGGTGGCCAAACTCGTGGAGCACGACTTCGGCTCCGCGGAGCTTTACTCCCATGCGAGGTTCGCTGAAGCTCTGGGTTTAAGCTTGGATGAGGTCTTGCGTATTGTTCGCTCCAAGGCCTTAGAGGAGACTAGGAAGGGTGTTGCGCGTGAGTCTGGACGCAAGGATAGGATAATCGCGGAGACGATCAAGGCTGTTGACGAGTTCGATAAGACGCTCAACATATTTGTGTCGAGGATCCGCGAGTGGTATGGCCTCCACTTCCCAGAGCTCAACGAGCTCGTGGAGGACCCTGCGGCCTACCTTAGACTCGTGTACACGCTTGGCCTCAGGGAGAACTATACTCTTGAGAAGCTTAGAGAGCTCGGCTATCAGGCTGAACCCGCGAAGAGGCTTGTTGACGCCGCCGCAAACTCGACTGGGGCGCCATTCACGGATGAGGATGTGGAGCCCATACGAACCATGGCTAGCGCTGTGTACCAGCTCTACAGCCTTCGCGGCAAGCTAACCAAGTACACTGAAGAGTTGATGCTTCGCGTGGCGCCCAATCTAGCGGGGCTAGCGGGCTCCACGCTTGGGGCTAGGCTCATAGCTTCAGCTGGCGACTTAGAGCGATTAGCCAAGTTTCCGTCGAGCACTGTCCAGGTGTTGGGCGCGGAGAAAGCGCTATTCCGCGCTATCAGGAAGGGTGCTAAGCCCCCTAAGCATGGTGTCATATTCCAGGACCCACTTATACACAATGCTCCACGCTGGCAGAGGGGTAAGATAGCGCGTGCTTATGCGGGTAAGCTGAGCATTGCCGCTAGGCTTGATTTCTATGGTGGGGAGGACCTTTCGGGTAGGCTTAGGGCGGAGTTTGAGGATAGGGTAAACAAGATTAAGCAGCTTTTCGCTAAGCCGCCTAGGAGGGAGTCTGAAGGCGTGGAGGGTGGGCGTGAGCGTGGTGGGGGGCGGCGTGATAGGGGTGGGCGGCGTGGTCGTGGTCGAAGGTATTGAGGATTGACGCGGAAACCTTAAATATAGCTCACTAACCAATAGTTAGTGAGTGATGGTTATATGTCCTATCCCCAGATCGAAGTAAGGGTAGCCGAATCGCTTCCACGCGACGTTGGAAGAGGATTAGCCCGGCTCGACCCCAAAATCATGAAGGAGCTAAACCTAATCACCGGTGACGTGGTGCAGGTAACAGGTCGACGCAAGACCTACGTTAAGGTTCTACCAGCCTACGTGGACGACTACGGCAGGGGAATAATCAGGCTTGACTCCTTCGCTCGGAACAACGCTGGTGTAGGAATAGATGACAAGGTGACAATCCAGAAGGCTGATGTGAAACCCGCTGAGAAGATAGTTCTATCACCCACAGAGGCACTCCAGATAATCGGTGTTGAAGAATTCATAGCCCAAACACTCTCGGGTAGGGTGATCACTAAGGGTGACGTTGTACCCATATCCATAATGGGTAGGAGGATCAACCTCGCCATAAACTCAACTTCACCAGCCGGTCCAGTGATAGTGGTCGAAGACACGAAGATTGAGGTGAGCGAGAGACCCATCGGCCTAGAGACGCTTCCACGTGTGTCCTACGAAGACATCGGGGGCATGAAGGACGTGATACAGAAGGTGCGAGAAATGATCGAGCTACCCCTCAAGCACCCCGAGCTCTTCGAGAGGCTTGGAGTGGAGGCCCCCAAAGGCGTGCTCCTCTATGGTCCTCCTGGTACTGGTAAGACTCTTCTCGCGAAGGCTGTGGCAAGCGAGTCCAACGCACACTTCATCAGTATAAGTGGGCCGGAAATCATGAGTAAATTCTACGGTGAAAGCGAGCAGAGGCTCAGAGAGATATTTGAGGAGGCTCAGAAGAACGCTCCATCCATAATATTCATAGACGAGCTGGATAGCATCGCCCCCAAGCGTGAGGAGGTAACGGGTGAGGTTGAGAGAAGGGTTGTAGCACAATTGCTCACACTCATGGACGGTCTGCAGCCGCGGGGTAAGGTTGTGGTGATCGGTGCGACCAACAGGCCCAACGCGGTTGACCCCGCGCTTAGGAGGCCTGGTAGGTTTGACAGGGAGATAGAGATCAAGGTCCCCGACAAGGATGGTAGACTTGAGATACTGCAGATCCACACCCGCGAGATGCCTCTCGCGAAGGATGTTGACCTCAACAAGCTCGCCGAGGTGACCCACGGCTTCGTGGGCGCAGACCTCGCCGCGCTGGCCAAGGAGGCGGCTATGCACGCCTTGAGAAGGATTCTACCAGAGATTGACCTCAACCAGGAGAAGATTTCAGCGGATGTGCTCAACAGAATCGTGGTAAGCATGGAGGACTTCGAGGAGGCGCTCAAGGAGGTCCACCCATCCGCCATGCGTGAAGTTCTCATCGAGAAGCCAAACGTCCACTGGGAGGACATCGGCGGCTTGGATGGTGTAAAGCAGGAGCTGAAGGAGGCGGTGGAGTGGCCCCTCAAATACGGTGACCTCTTAGAGTTCGCGAAGATATCTCCGCCAAAGGGCATCCTGCTCTATGGTCCTCCTGGTACTGGTAAGACTCTTCTCGCGAAGGCTGTGGCAACGGAGAGTCAGGCCAACTTCATAGCCGTACGTGGACCAGAGCTACTCTCTAAGTGGGTTGGTGAATCGGAGCACGCTGTGCGTGAGGTCTTCAGGAAGGCGAGGCAGGCTGCGCCATGCATCATATTCTTCGATGAAATAGACGCGCTCGCGCCTAGGCGTGGGGCGACGAGCGACACCAACGTGACCGAGAGGGTGGTGAGCCAGCTGCTAACTGAGATGGATGGCATACTCCCACTTAAGGGTGTCACCGTGATAGCTGCGACGAACCGTGTGGACTTGGTGGACCCAGCGCTTCTCAGGCCTGGTAGGTTCGATAAGGTCGTGGAGATACCCATGCCCGATGAGGCCGCTAGGAAGCAGATACTCGAAATACACCTGCGCGGCAAGAAGCTCGATAAGTCGGTTGACCTAAACAGCTTAGCGCAGAAGATGGCTGGTCTGAGCGGCGCCGAAATAGCTGGTATAGTTCAGACCGCCTCGATGCTCGCCGTCAGGGAGTTCCTCGACAAAAACCAGGATAAGTACAAGGATAAACTTGAGGAGTTCAGGATAACCGCGGATCACTTCGAGGAGGCGTTGAAACAGTTCAAGGCACGCCTCCCCTCCCTGAAATCCACCGAGCTCAACCTCACACCCTAAACCTTTTTAAAACCGTAGCCACAGTGAATCGTCCCCTTAAATCTTCTCACAAAGTAGGGGCAACCCATACACTTGAGGGCTGAGATGGTTGACCCAACCCAGGGGCAATCCACCGCGTCCCTCTTCATCGACTCTATGAACTTACGGCTCAACTTTAGTTCGCGAAGCTGCGCCAACACCTCCTTATCCACGTCGAGCGGCTTCTCCAAACTCTGAATCCTAATCTCCCTATAATTTTGAGACATATGGGAAGTAGTATTGAAACACAAATAAACCTATCCCTGCACCCTAACAAGCGTGGATCATCAACCCTACAAAACCCTCTCCCTACTAGTGGAACACGTGCTTTCTGAACCTTCACCAAATATCATTTAGGCGTTTTACATGGGAGGGTTTGAGGGGGCGAGAAGCCTCGCCTTTCATGGTGGACCCAAAATTCGTGAGTGGATTACAATTGGCGCTATTCGCTAATCTGGGTCTACCTTTTAAGGTGAGGAGTAGCCCAGTAGCGTGGTGGTGTTCATAGCGGTGTGGAGCCAGCGTCCAGCACTAACGGTGATATCTGTGGTGGTTCCATGCTCAACTGGTGGGTTTGCGCTTCTTTCCCTGATTTGGTCGTTAGGCTTTTAAAATTTAATCTCTATTGAAGCACTTGGTTTTGTTTTATGATTGGTAGGGCTGGTGGTTCGCGGAGGGATGTATTGCTCATAGTGTTTTCAAGGGTGTTCAGGAACTTCGCGGCGGGCTTCTTGAATGTTGCTGTTGGCCTCTATATGTACACTGAGCTTCACTATTCGTTCCCGCTAATAGGCAGCGTTTTTGGTGCGGCATCACTTGCGGCGCCCTTCCTCAACTTGGTTTTCGGTCTTACATCAGATGTTTACGGTAGGAAAAAGATGCTTGTCATAGGGAACTCGCTCCTCGTGTTTTCGACGATCATGCTCCTCTTATCGTCTAGCTACTACCTAATCGTGCTCGCCTCGATGCTTGGAAGCTTTGGGCTTGCGGGTGGCACGGTTGGTGGCGGCGTCGGTGGCTACGTTGCCCCAATGCAGAACGCGCTTCTCGCCGAGAAGGCTCCGCCTGGGGAGCGCACAAGATACTTTAGTCTGGCCTCGGTCGCGGGGGGCGTCTCCTCCTCAGTGGGCGCCTTCCTCACAAACATCCCAGACTATAGAACACTCTTTCTTATTGGCCTAGTGATATCCGCCTTGGCCACGGTAATAGTGCTCTTCATATCGGAGAGCCAGAGTCGTAAGCCCGCTCGGGAGGTGTTCCGGTTTAGGTCGGGTAGAAACATAGCCAAATTCTCCGTGACGGGGGCGCTCAACGGCCTCGGCCAAGGCTTGGTCACCCCCTACTTCTCGGTGCTTTTCAAGTCGAACTACCACATCTCTAACGGGTTAATAGGCGACATAATGGGTGCGGCCACACTTGTAACCGCCTTCAGCCTCTATTTTACCCCCTACCTCACCAAGAAGCTTGGCTTCGTGAACCTGATATCGGTTACACGTGGCGTCTCTACACTACTACTGGGCCTATTCCCCTTTATACCCGGGATAGTTCTCGCCTCCGCCGACTACTTCTGTTTTACAGCACTCAGAATGCTTTCACTTCCGGCTCAACAGTCGCTAATGATGGGTATGGTCACCGAGAATGAAAGGGGTGCGGCTACATCCGTTAACCAGGCATCCAGGCTTATACCCTCCTCGGCTGGAACATTCATCGCGGGCTACCTATTTGCAGACTCCTTTGAGCTACCCTTCCTCGTAAGCGTCCCAGTGAACCTCTTCAACATCGTGTTCTATAACCTATTCTTTAGGAAGGATGAGCGAAAAGTTGAGTTTTAGGCGGACTACCCACCCTTTCGGACTGAGTCTTCGTGTTCTAGCTGGAAACTAGTCGAGTCTTGTAAGCTTCCTTTTGGGTGCGGGTCTAACATCCTCCCTGAGCGTTTCAGAATGGATATTAATCAACCCAGCCATATACGCGACGGTTGAAGACATTACAGCGCTGCCGCCCCCATCCTGATGCCACTCGTAAAGCCTGTAGTACGCATCCTTCTTTTCGCCGTAGTCAGAGTAGTAGTACACCTCGGAGTCCCCCCCACGTGTAACCCTCAGGAAGAATAGGTTGAGCGCGCCTATGTTGGCGCCCACTTCGTACACGTGTGAAAGAGCGTTCTCAACGGTGCGAGTGAACCCCCCAGAGTAGAGTTTTTCAAGCAGCAGGCAGAAGGCCTCTGTGTCGTTAATCTTAGAGACATCCACACCCTCCAAACCCAGCTTGCGCTTGTCTATCCAACCATTGTGTGTCACAAATACGAGGTCATCTCCCAAGTGGGCTGAGAACGGGTGCGAATCGTACGCACCCCTTACGGGCTCGTTGGGTGCAGCCTTCCTCGCATGTGATAATCCAGCCATCTGGCTCACCCGCGAGTCAAAGAAGCCACGCGCATCATCCGAAGAAAAAATAGGTTCACCGCTTCTAAAATAGTTGAGTTTGGAGGCTGAAACCCACACGCCACCCCACCCGTCACCGTGACTTATGTTATCGTCAAGAGCATCACGCCGAGCGGCTTGGATAAGCGCTACCTGAAGCTTGACGGCCAAGAGACCCGAGCCTTTAACACCAAACATCCTACACATACGCTAATACACAACCGGGTAACATTTATAAACTTTCCAAAAAACCGCCTTGGACGGTGAACCCCGAATTCAAGTGCGGGTTTCAATCAGCGCTGAGCGCTAATTTTTGGTCCACCGTGGAGGGCGGGGTAGCTCACCCATAACGCACGGCTAGACCAAGCGCCCAAGCAGAAAGTTTGTATTCCCTATATTCTGTTTGTTATAAATCATCAAAGCAGTGGTGATTGAAGACAAATAAACCCATCCCCCTTCTCAGGGTTTGAGTAGGGCCTGCGTTACCGTTTGGTGTGCGATGTGTGCTATACTTACTCTAAGAGGGGTCTATCTGCCTCACCTAGACTTGAGATGTGCTGGTGTATTATCACCCATCCCCTACTATTCTTTCTTCTCAGTATGAATGTGGCTCTACTCTTCCTCGTGAATCGCTGCGCTTCAAACGCGTAGTCGTTGACGAGTATACCCCCATACCTCAGGTAGCAGGTCGCCAAGGCCACATCACCTAAAACCGAGACCTTAAGGTTCTCCACAACGCAGGTATAATCGGTTATATTGGTGTAGGCCACTATGTCATAGTGCTTCGCTTCCTCACCCTCAAGCCTCTCGAGGGGGGGTAGGTCGCCAAACTTGGTATACTCCCCATCCCAATCGTTGAGCTCAGCGAGCTTGTCGAAGTCCTTGTTCCTAGCGGCCTCAAAGAGCTGCATCAGAACCCTCTTCACCGCGTTCGCATCATCCCCACTCATAGCGTGAGCACACCAACCGAATAGTGTGCTTGGAATAGCTTAAACCTTATCTATACACCACGCATAACTACTGTGTGAGCACCGGCACACTCAGGGTGAGGCAGCTCAGAGAGCTTCTCGTACTCATCGATGAGTTTGATGCTGGTTGGGAGGTGTTTGTGAGCAGGGGGACGCTCAACTCTGAGGGTAGAAAGGTGTGTGTGAGGATTGGTACACTCGCGGGCCACCTCTTCCCCGGCACCCCCTACAAGGTGAAATGGGTTCTCGGAGACGCCTCCGACGCACACGTGCGATCCGCGCTCGACACGATCAGGAATAAGGCGATCGCGGAGCTCGAGCACCTTGGGGCTCGCTGACTCCGGTGATGCAGGGCTTCAAAGAATGCTCCCCCCCTGCTTGGCTATGCGGGAACCCTCCTCCAACAGGTTCCTCGCTAAATCCATCATCGAAGCCTTCTTCTCGTTATGCTTCTCGATGTAGTCCACCACTAGGTCGGCGAGCTCAGCCTTACACTCACCGCAAAGCCTTTGACCCCCCAAACACTCGCTCCTAATCCTCAGCAGTCGTTCGTCATCCTCCAAGAAGTGGTCGCGGTAGTACTCGTACACCACGCACTTGTCGGGCTCACCCCCAAGCCTCCTCTGCTCCTCCACGGTGGCACGCCCACCTGTGAGTGCGTTGGAGATCTTACGCCTCACAAGCTTGGGGTCCTCGTTGAGTGTGAGCACGCCCATCGGATCCCTCTTCGACATCTTCTCGGACCCTGTAAGCGAATGCACAAGCTTATGGTAGATAGAGCTTGGCTCAATGAAGCCGAACTCATCCCTATACCTACGCGCAAGGTCCCTTGTGAGCCTGATGTGTGGGTCCTGATCCACCCCAACGGGCACTATCACCGGCTTAGGACCCCCGAAGAATCCAAGCTGGGGTAGAAGTATGTCCCCAGCCTGTACCAGAGCTGAGAAGTAGAGTCCGAACGCCCTATCACCGTATATGGCGCGCATCATGTTGTTTGTCACACTCCTTGAGAAAACAGAGGCGAGATTCATCACACGCATCTCCTCACTCTGCTTGTACACATAGGCGCGCTCAGGGTCGAGACCCAGGGCTAAGATGTCGGCCACGTTACCAACAGCTATCTCGTGTGACTCGGAGAACTTCAAACCATTATCACAGTAGGCTTCAACATCGGCTATCGAGTAGAACACCCTAGCAGCCTTAGAGAGCCCTTGGAAGAACACCATGGCCTCAGCCGTGGTCTTGGTGCCCAGGTGGTAGACCCCCGTGGGCTTAATACCGGACATAACAGCGTATATGGAGCCAGACCTAGCGGCGTCGAGCACCCGACCGAGATCCCTGCACCCGAACCACACCCCCCTCCTCAGAAGCCTATGGGTAGCGGGGAACTTATCAGCGAACCTCTCAATGGGTTCGATTCCGAACTCCTCGAACAGCCTCCCATAATCCACAACACTGCTCTCCCCCCACGGGTCGAGGACGGGGACACCACTCCTATTATCCGACAAGCTGGTTCCACAATTATAGCCATAACCCATGCTTTAAGCTTGGGCTCCAACCGACAAACCCACAGCACCCACACACATAGCCACCGTACTTGGCGTAAGAGTTTAGATTGGAATGCGAGCGAATTCTCCCTGACCTGAATGGTGAGTGGGTGGGTCGCTCAAACCACGCCCACCAGAGCTTCGACCAACTTAGATGTGCTGGTTGAGTGTTGGGGTGCTTCGGCTACCTTAAAGGGTGAGGTTTGCCAGCTTCTATGTCAATCTCAAAGGTGTATTCAAAACCTAGCCATTCACGCTAGACTTAGGCTTTGGGCTCAGAGTGGGGAGCGCTCCTAGGCGAGTTTCGAACCCCCAGTTCAGAGCTGGGAGTCGTGTGGAAATACTTAAGTGGAGCCTTTGCGTCAGATTCACTGGTACCCGCCGTGTGCGGAATCCACGTGTGAGGCCACTGTTAGCCGCCGATGAGCCCTCACGTCCGGATTCGAGCCATCCTCAGGGCTGAGTGGGGGTGGGAGGCCCTGTTCATCGTGGTTGGGTTGCCGTCGGTGGGGGTCGGATGAGCGGACTCTCAAGGGCTGACAAGTGATGTGTGAACCCTAGGGCGAGACCCCCACAAAAAGCCTCACCCCGATTAGTAAGATCGCTGCGGCGACAACCCAGCGACTAAATCAGAAGCATACCATCCTCGGACTATTCTACGAGTCAATATGCCGGCTATACCCAATGTCTAACCGAATGATCCGAGCATCACGCTTAACATATGTAATAGTATATTGAAATACTATGGTGCAAGTGGTCATACCACTCATCACGGTTCTGTTTGATCTGAAGTATATGTGATATATTTCCTAGTTCTCGTTGACTCCTAGCTGAGGTGTGCTCAATTTACTATCGATTGTAGTATGGGGTTCAGGTCTTAAATGCAGCCCTAAGTCTTATTGGGTGGCTGAATCATGTCTCTGGCTGGGGTGCGCCGTGCTAACCAGGTGTAATGTGTCACTATGAATAAGTCTGGTCGTTAATGGTGGTTCCACTTGGACTCGGATGTAAGGAAGCAAATCATAGGTGTGCTTGCCACATCCCTTTTCACACTATCCTGGTTCAGGTTTAAGCCTCTCTATAACGCCGATATGGGTCTTGGCTCAACTGTGGGTCACACCCCCCCATCGTATATTTTTGCGCTTGCGAAAGCCAATTTCCTCGGGCTTTCACCATGGGTTTACCCAGGTACGCGTATGGTGCCCTCCGCTCTTCTCTACACTTTTACGGTCAACCTACTCCATGTTTTCACACCTCTCTGGTTCTCCCAGTTCGTGTACGTCTACGTGTTGGCGCTCTTCGCCGAAGGCGGGGTTTGCGCGTTGATTGGAAGGGTATCAGGCTCCGCGGGTTTAAGGCCGCCCTGGTGGACTGGTCTGGTCGCGGGCGTGTTCTATGTGTACGCACCCTACTACCAGTTCTTTGTAAGTGACGGCGCCTACATACCATTGGGCTTCTACGCCTCTTACCCATTCATGGTGTATTCGAGCCTGGGTCTCACCGAGCTTGGTGGGGGGGAGCTCTCACACTATCTCAAAAACCTCGTCATACTTCTCGTTGCGTTCTTCGTTGGCTCGGGGGGTTTCACCTACTATTATTATCTCACTGGGCTTGGCTCCCTACTACTCATCGGCGTGGTCTACTCACTCACTAGGCGGAGAGGCTGGTTTGGGTGGGCGCTTGGGCTGGGAGGCCTGCTATTAGGCTTGACGGTTGCACAGCTTAGCTTGGCGCCCGTCATAGTGGGCGACTTCGCGAGTGGGCCAACTCTTGCACAGTCCAACACTACGTCTCCCAACCTGCTCATACTCTTTATGAGGCGCACAACCCAGACAACATACTTCCACGAGTTAACACAGAACTTCTGGCCCGCGCCCGGACCCTTCGGCGCGCCTCAGTCAAATGTCCCCGCCTACCTCACATCTCCCCTAATAGGTGTAGCCTTCCTAGCCATCCTGCTCGCACTCCTCTTCTTGGGTAGTGATAGGCGTAGATCGGCGAACATCCTTAAAGCTGTAGCCCCCTTCCTCGCAGCCTATTTCGTGGTTGTCGCCTTAGCCGCCGGCCCAGAGAAACCCTTCGGCCCCATTGTAGTCTACGCATTCGTGAAGCTATGGTTTATGAGGGCAATCACCGAAAGCTTCACCTCGCTAAACTTCATATTTCAGCTAAGCCTCGCCGTCATGCTTGGCTTGGCGCTCACACAGGCCAAAACCATAAGCGTGGAGCAAAAGCGGCCGAAGGCTGGAACGCTTGGCGTGGCTCTACTAATACTCGTCGCAGCAACGCTCGCGGCCCCATACGCGGTGGGAGCACCTCTCCCGAGAACCCAGCTGGTCGCAGCCCCGAACGGGGTTGAACAAACCTATAATGTCACCCCACGCGTCCAGATACCTGGCTACTTCACCCAGCTCGTATCCTACACCAACAGCTTACCACCACACGGCGCCGTCCTACTGCTACCGGTGGGTGGTAACTTTCGAACAACCAGCTGGTATATAGCCGTGGATGCGCTCTCCTCGGCGCTCACCAAGCCCGTCGTGGGTGGGGGGTACGTGAGCACCCCGCGGACCCAGGCCTTAATAGATCTAATAGATATGTGGGAGGGGGGTGCGAACATCAGCCTTCAACCCCTCCTTGAGAGGATGGGTGTGGGCTACATCATCGTGGAGGGCGACGCCGCCTCAGCACCCCCATACACACCCGAGCCCCCGTTCAACCTCAACTACATAGAATCACAGCTCAACTCGACACCAAACATAAAACTCCTTCAGAGATTCGGCCCAGACCTAGTGTACAGGGTCAGCTGGGAAACCAACACGGAGTGGGGCGCACAACCCACGCTCGCCTACGGCTTCTCAACATACGTAAGGGGAGTCGTGGCGCAACCCGCACCACAGAACCCCTTTAGCCCACTGTTTAACATGAGCTCCGCAACCCCTGTACCAGGGCACTATTCCTGCATAATTTCAGGCGGACACCTCTACTTATCCTTGGAGGATGGGTATGCCCAATGCGGTTTCACAGCCAACATAACAAGCGCAAACCCCATCTATGTTTCCTACGCCTACCAGCCCACACTCACCTCCGCGGGCGTCACACTCAAACGCTCAAGCGGGGGTCCACCCATAAGCGGGCAACCCATAGTTCAGGGTACGATTGATGGGCTGGACTACGCCGTGGCCGCCTTTCCCCCCGGAAGCTACAGGGGCTTAGAGGTCTACGTGGCTGGCTCTCCCAGCGGACTGGCTGTGATGGGTGAGGTTGACTGGGTATACGCTTCACTTGCCGCACTACCCGGCGAGTTGGCTGGCTATAACACGCAGTCCTCAACACTCTTCGTCACTCCACCCACTGGAGGCGTGGTTGCACCACGCCCACTACTCAACTCCAGCATGCAGCCAAGGGTAGCCTCCTGGGCTTGCTCAGCGTACACGTGCACGGTGAATGTGCGCGCGGAGCAACCCTTCTTCTTCGTGTACTACACAGGGTACTCGGATTTGTACACGCTATACGTGAACGGCGAACCAGATAGGGGTCACTATGCTGCCTACGGCTCATTCAACGCTTGGCTCGTGAATGCCACGGGTAACCTAACCCTCAGGGTCACGTATACAAATCCGCTTCTACCATATGAAGCTCTATCAGTAGGCGTTTGGGTGATTGTGGGCACTCTCTACCTACTATGCTTATCACCTTCATCGCGAGCGCGCAAGCTGGGTGCTAATAGAAGAGTCTAGTACTCCTCTCCAAATATCTCCTTCATCTCGTTGAAGACGCGTTGAACCCATTCACGCTGGTTCTCAATCATCTCCCTGAAGTACTCCCTGAGCTCGTCATCATCCATGGTTATGGCCCTATACAGCATCCTGCGGTCCTCGGCTGATTCGAACTTCTCCCGGAGGGTGCGCCGAGCCATATTCAACGCCTGAATCTTGAGCTGTGTGAGCGCGTAGTAGGCGGCCGAAATCCTTTCGAGTGTGTCCTCAAGCGAGCACACATATTCACGCAGAGCCCTAATCCTCTGCTCGGTGTCGAGTGAACCTATCTCTTCGAGCTTACGCTTTTCACTTGATGGGTCAACTTGGAGTTTGAGTTCGCCTTCAGAGGCCACCCCTCCATCTCTAAGCGCAGACCTATCAAGCAGACTCTTAGCCAACTCGCTTAGTAACAGCACGGAGTCGTCGATCTCATAATACTTCTTTGGAGGGGTGCCTCCCTCCCCCCTCACTATGAATGACTTGATGATACCACGCTCCTGTAGGTACTCCAAGTGTTTCAGGATGGCCTGCTGGCTCACCCTGATCTCCCTTGTGAGCTGGTTAAGGTAAGCCGGCTCCTCAGCGAGTATCTCGAGAATACGCCTCCTAGTTTCATTCGAGAGAACATCGAATATGTCTATGGATGAGTCGGACATGAACATTCACAAATAAATATTACTAACCAAAGGTTAATAAGCATTTCTCGATCAGCCACCACGAATAATATGGAAAAGGAGGCACGCCCGATACTACCCCTCACACAACGTTAAGATAAGAGTAAACCCCAATTCAACGTCAAACTACAACCCGGGGCCAGAGACACGGCCACCCAACACCCTGAGAACCATTGGGTCCACCACCCTATAGCGGCCCCTACCCACCCTCTCAATAAACCCCGCCTGTAAGAGTGTGCGTAACCCCTCGGTTGTACTGGGCCTACCCAGCGTGATACCCGATATCGCACCCTCACTCTCCACTAGGTGTCTCAGCACGGCCTTTGAATTCTTGCTGAGCTTGCTGTACTCTTGGAGAACAAGCGACTCCACCGATGGATCACGCACCATTTGACCCAGTATTCTCTGGGCCCCCCTCCTATCCAGGTGGCGGAGACCCCCGACTTTAAGGCCGAAGAGGTTGAGCTAGGCGGGTATACCGTCCAGCTGGTTGACTGCTTCCTCGAGCGCCCCGCGCGCATAGGTTACGCCCTCCTCCCTGAGGCCTTCGCCCAGAAACCTCAGCAAGGTTCCACGTGAAAAGCTACGCAGCTGAACAGGGTAGAAGAAGCCGTAAAACGGTTGGTCGCCGCTCCCAATCATATGGTTTAGTAGACCAACGGAGCTACCCGAAATCAAGTAGGTCACGTTCCTCTGGAATTGCCAGGTATCCCTGAGCGGATGAAAGAGGCCAGGGTGGTTCTGCTCTGCGAGTTTCAAGTATTGGGACTCGTCTATTGCTATAGTGAAGTTTGACCCAATCTTTTGGGCAAGGAGTTGTGGTAACTCGAACACTTCTCTGAGCGCCTCCCCCAGCCTCCTCTTGTTCTCAAAGTAGAATTCGATTGAAACCGGATTCACATCAAGAGTCACTTTGAGGTAGGCGAGCAGGTCCCTCAGAGTCCTGAGCAATTCGCGGCTCCTCTCCTTAAGTGTTAATGGAAACCTCCTATTCGGTTCAAGCCTACTCAAAGCTTGGCTTATGACTAGCGATGAATAGTAGGCTACAAATGAGCTCAAATCGAAGCTTTTACCTTCAACGTAACCCTCAGCGCTCACATACACCCTTGGGCCACTTGTAAGTTTCAAGGTTTTAAGAAGCACGGATGTCTTGCCGATTCTCCGAACGCCTATCACGGCTATCGACTGCCCCCTCAGCAACATAGACTGAATTTCACTGATCTCCCTCTACCTGTCGAATGGCTCATCAACCGGCCTACCGAAAACAGATTTCATGGGTACCCATAATTCATGGGTACCCATAATTCATGGGTACCCATACTTTTTAAGCTTTATAAAGATTTCAGAACCACGCCCTTCACGGTAGACCCAAGATTCATGCATGGAACACAATCAGCACTAGGCGCGGATTCTGATCTACAGTTCAAGGCGGGGTGTCTCACCCGTAGTTGGATGTGTCTCATAATTGTTTACCACGCTTTGGAGACCACGCCAACCACCCCTAGTCTGGATGCCATAAGTAGTTGGTAAACATATGGCTGGCAAACCACTCCTCATTTTGCAGCATCCCCAGAACTAGTTTGACCGAAGTGGCGCTTTACTAAGATTTTTGAACCAAGCTAAGCGAAGATTCAAAGCGTGAAGGGTAATGAGTCCACCGCTCAAGCCAGCCTCAAAGACTCAAAGTGTAATTTTCCTGTTTATTGGGAGTTACAAAAGGCTTCGGTTGGGTCACTTCGTAGATTGGTAAGGTGTTCCAGGCGGTGGTTACGCGGTGCCAAAAAGATGAAGGTGAGGGTTTTGCCCCAACTCATCATCGTGGTGCATCCCAGGCAACCCCACGTCACATACCCTATCTAGCGTTGTGGTGCGATAGGTCTATATTCATGAGCGCGTTAAAGCAGTTGTCTGCACCGGTTTAGAAGTATGCCTAACACTCCAAAAGAGGGTTCTGAGCTCAGGGTGAATGGCCCCGAGCAGAATGATGGCAACGTAGAATACAAGCTGTATTTGGGTTCACCTTCAGCTGATAGACTCGATAGGCTTGTGACACAGATGCGCTACAGACTTGCTCAGGGTGGTGGGGAGGCGTTCTACGAGCTTGGGGTGAGTGATAGCGGTGAGCTGGTGGGCTTGGGTGAGGAGCAGGTTAGGGAGGTTCTCGCGGTCTTTGACAGGGTGGCGAAGTCGGCGGGCGCCGAGTGGCGTGTCACCCGCCGCGTGAGGGGTAAGGAGGGGGATGTGCTCGAGGTGCACGTGCGCCAGAGGCTTGAGGCAGCGGTGCAAATCGTTGTGCCCCTCCTAGGCAACGTTGACAGCGGTAAGTCCAGCCTTGTGGGTGTTCTGTGCACTGGTAGCCTGGATAACGGGAACGGTGAGGCGGCCACCCGTGTCGCCAGATACCTCCACGAGATAGTCAACAGGCGAACAAGCTCCGTGTCCACACACCTCCTAGGCTTCGATGGCTCGGGTAAAACGGTGAACGACCAGCTCCTAGACCCCCTCAACGAGAGCCAGGTCTACCTGAGGAGTAGGAAGGTGGCGGTGCTCGTCGACCTAGCGGGACACGAGCGATACCTGAGGACAACCCTTAAGGGTGTGCTCGGCCACACACCCGACTACGCGCTGGTGGTGGTCGCCTCAAACATGGGTACGGTGGGCACCTTCAGAGAGCACCTAGGCATATGCGTGGTGCTAGGCATACCCTTCGCGGTTGTGATAACCAAGGTTGACCTCGACCCCTACAACGTGAAGAACACGCTAAGCGACGTGGAGAGGGTGCTCAAGCTTCCAGGCGTCAACAAGATCCCCTTCATCGTGGACACGCAGGAGGACGCGGTGCTCGCCGCAAGACACATATCCTCGGGTAGGATCGCACCCATCTTCCTCGCAAGCAACGTCACGGGCGCTGGACTCGACTATCTGAGAACATTCCTAGACCTTGCGCCACCACGCCTAGAGTGGGAGAAAAGGGTGGACCAAGACCTACTCGTGTATGTGGATGACAAGTTCCTCGTAAAGGGTGTAGGCCTCGTGGTGAGCGGGATGCTCCTTCAAGGCAGGGTGAGCGTCAACCAAGAGGTGTACGTGGGCCCATTCCCCGACTCCACCTATAGAACCGTGAAGATTAAGTCGATACACGTGAACAGGGTGAGTGTTGACTCAGCCAGAGCGGGGCAGATAATGTCCGCGGCCCTCGCGGGTGTGGAGTACGCTGATGTAGAGAAGGGCATGGTTATACTCTCACAGAGGATCAAGCCACAGGCCGTTGAGGAGTTCAAGGCGGACATACACGTGCTCTACCACCCCACAACTATAAAGCCGGGCTACCAGTCAGTGGTACACGTGTACACCCACAGGCAACCCGCTAAAATAGTGAGTATACTCGGAAGGGACACGCTCAGAACGGGCGACAAGGGCACTGTGATTATGCGCTTCATGAAGAAGCCAGCCTACCTCTACCGCGGCCAAACCATAATCTTCAGGGAGGGGCGCACCAAGGGTATAGGCAGAATCGTAGAGGTTTACCCCAAGACAGCCGAGGCAATCAGGACCAGCCAGCCGCCCACGTGAACCTAGAACACACTGTGGCATGATCAGCACCCGCGCGGGTGATTAGCATATTTATGCTAATTTTACGTGATAAGCCTTAAATAAAACTACAATCACATGCTAATCATGGGTTTGAATAAAACCGAGAACAACAAGCACGAGGATAGTGATTCAACCCTTAAATCCAAGGCCTCAGGCCAAACTGTGTTCGTAAGGGAGGCCACGGGCCTCGTCAAGTCGACCTCACTCTTGGACGCCTTCTCACTCAACATAAGCAACATGTCCATAGGCGCACTCCTAGGCGTGATGGGCCTCACACTCGTATACCTACCCTCGATGTCGGGTGTCAACCTAGTCTTAGCCTCGGTTCTAGGCTTCCTGATAGCCATACCCCAAATAGTGGTGTACACCATGATGTCCTCACGCGTACCCAGAACGGGGGGAGACTACGTGTGGGTCACCCGCTCGCTGGGAGGCTTCCTTGGGACATCCATCTCATTCATGGGCTACACACTCGAAACCATGGCGTACATGGCGCTCATAGTGCTTTCAGCGGTCTTCGCAATAGGATCAGTGGGCCTAGCTCTCGGCCAGCAGGGGTTCTTCGGCCTCGCGGTGCCAAGCGGAATACAGGGCGCTCAACCCTACCTCCAATTCGGCGTGGGTGCAGCGATCTTCGCCGCCCTAATAGCCCTGAACATCTTCAAGCCCAAGGCGGGCTACAAGCTTGTATCCGCGCTCACCGCTTTCGGCGTAACAATAACACTCGTAGCCATAGGCGTACTCCTACACGCGGGTAGAGCCGGTGTTGAGTCCTACATTAATAGCCTGGGCATAAGCGGGGTAACCTACTCGTCCCTCGCGTCGAGCTACAAGGGGCCCACATTCAACTTCGCGGCAACACTCTCCATAATGCCACTCATGGCCGCCTTCGTCTACCCCTGGCTCAACGCCGCACCAGCGGTGGGCTCCGAAGTCAAAAACACCAGGGCTCTCAAAATGAGTATACCCCTCGCAGCCCTCACAAGCTTCGCTCTCCTCACAGCCGCCTTCGGCACACTATACTACGTGGGTGGACTACCATTCATAAACCAGGCGCTATCCAACCAGACACTCGTATTCGATTACTCATTCAACTTTTGGACGCTCGCCATGGGTGTGGCGGGAAACAGCGCGCTCGCCGCCCTCCTAGGCCTCGGGTGGATAGTGTGGAACATAGGCATACTCGCCTACGGCATCATAGTGGTCTCAAGATACCTCTTCGCGGGCTCCTTCGACAGATTCCTACCCGAAAAACTCAGCTACGTCAGCCCTAAGTGGAGCTCCCCCCTCGTGGCCCACGTAGTCGACCTCGTAATCACGATAACACTGGTAGGCCTCGCAGCCGTGTTCTACGGCGGCTTCTCAGGCCTCTTCGGAGCAATAATAGCCTCAATGATATACTTCGCATTCGTGGGCATCTCAGCCGCAATATACGCGATAAGAAAAGAGAAGGGTGCGGCCAAAACAATACTCATAGTGGCGGGCGCACTCAACACAGCGGTCTTCCTATTCATCACATACCAATTCCTCTCAGCGCCAAGCGTGTGGGGCATCACCCCCCTCAGCGAAGCCTACGTGGTGGGCACATTCCTCGCGGGAGCAATAATATACACAGCCTCAAAGAGAATACACACAAGGAAGGGCCTCAACATAGCGCTCGCATACAAAGAGATACCCCCAGAGTAACGCGTCACAACCCCCTCCTTTTTACCACAACCCCATCCAGAAGGCGGTCAAAGACGCCGCAAACCCTCCCAAGAAATAGGGGGCCATACTCAGGGCTATCCGGGAGCAGAGAATTCACGGCCACGCATTCTAGACGCTTCTTACCCTACCCCAAAACCTAACATTATGGGCTTACTCTAATGGTTCAATGTCCGACAAACACACCCCACAAGATGAAGGCACTGGTAGCCTCCCAACACCCCCATTCAATCCCTTCTTCCACCACCGTTTTATACCTCCATGACACCTACCCCCTTGCCTTCACGGTAGACCCAAAACTCGTGTGCGGGTTACAAACAGCGCTAGACGCTAATTCGGGTCTACCCTTAGGGAGGTGAGGCTCTGAAAACTTTATAACACTACTTGCATTATACTTTTGTGGAAAGCCAGGGTAGACCGCTAACCGCCCAGGAGAGGGAGAGGATAAGGGAGGCGATACTCGACCTCCTAGAGACGGACGCCGAGTTCAGAACAAGGGTATTCCAGCTGGTGGTCCCAGCCGAGCTAAGACAGATACTAGATGAAATAAGGCAGCTCAGACTCGACTTTAAAACTTACTCGGAGGCGCAGGACAAGCGGTTTGAGGCTTTGATTAGTGAGATGAATCGTAGGTTTGAGGAGGTTGATAAGCGGTTTGAGGCTTTGATTAGTGAGATGAATCGTAGGTTTGAGGA
>NEXG01000006.1 GCA_003019535.1 Candidatus Marsarchaeota G2 archaeon ECH_B_1 | reverse complement strand
TTCTGGCAAATCACAACATTCGCACCAACAGCCGCCAACTTCTCAACCATATCCCTCAAAATATTCGTCTCCTGATCAATAAACGCCTTCATCTGATCGGGGTTGGTTATCCTTATCTCAGCGTCGATCTCTGTTTTCTCGATCTCAAGCGGCGAGTCTAGTAGCGCGATCTTGGCTTTCTCAACACGCTTGGGCATACCCGCGTGCACAACCTCCTTGTCGACTACTACCCCCATCACTAGCTGAGTGTCCTTAGCTCCTCCTCCCTGCTTCTTAATGATTTGGATGAGATCCACGTCTGCATAGTTCCTTTCTCCCCTCTTCTCAACTATATGGAGAACCGCATCCACAGCTATGTTGGCAAGGTGATCCTTCGCGTCGGACACAGACTTGCTGTTCATCGAAGTTATAGCGATCTTCTTTAGCGTCTCCTTGTCATCTAGGCTGATCGGCTTCGCTAACTGGTTTATCACATTCAAAGCGGTCTCCTCGGCTTTCCTGTAGCCAGACACTATCACCGTGGGGTGAATCTTTTTATCAATCAGCTCCTCAGCTCTCCTCAGCAGCTCGCCGGCAAGCACCACAGTGGACTTTGTACCGTCACCCACCTCATCGTCCTGGGTCTTGGATATCTGCACAAGAAGCTTGGCGGCCGGGTGCTGCACATCCATATTCTTTAATATCGTAGCCCCATCGTTTGTAACAGTGACCTCACCCAGCGAGTCCACCAGCATCTTATCCAAACCCTTGGGACCAAGAGTTGTCTTAATAACCTCAGAGACCGCCACCGCCGCAGCTATGTTCGAATGCAAAGCCTCACGTCCCTTCGAACGCTGGGAACCCTCTTTAAGCACTAAAACTGGAGTACCACCTAGGGTGGGTACGGCGGACATATTCGACACCATAAGTCCTAACCTAAGTAAGACTTTTTAAGTTTACGTCTATGAAGGGATGTTAAAAACACGCTCTAGCATCCAGAAAAAGAACACGCTCGGAACTCTTCAACAACTTTGGAGGCTTGGGTAGAAGACCGCACCAATAATCTATGCAATGGTGTTTGGACTGGTTGGTGATGAGAGTGGTGGACAAGTGTGGAGGCACGTTGTCTGGGCACCACCGCTATGCAAAGTTGAGTATAAATATAGGATACGTGTTGGTGGAATGTCAGAATATGGGTAATATAAAAACTCGCATGATTAAGAGAACCGCGCTCCAGCTCGTGGACAGCTACCCCGAGCTCTTCTCGAAAGATTTCGCGGCAAACAAGAAGATTGTGAGCCAGCTAATACAGGCTGACTCGGATAAAACCCTGAACAAGGTAGCGGGGTACGTCACACGTCTTGTCAGGCGGAAGGAGAGAGAGAAGGAGACCCCCGTCGAGGTCTAGATTGGGCGGGTGTGATGTCATGCTGACCTGCACAGATGTCAGTGAAGAGCATGCGCCAAGCTGACCCGCCAGGTGTTCGTATTGAGGGTAAAGACCAAGACCCTAGGATGGCTCCGACAGAACGGCGCAAACCAAGAAGTGGTGGAGCTGGATGACCGAGCTACGCTTATTAAGGCGCTGCGAACCGTGTTCAATCAAAGTGTTCTAGAGAGGATTGTTAGAAATGGTAGGATTTCCAATCAAGTGATCGTTTTAGTCAACGGAGTGGATGCGAATCTCATCGGTGGGCTTGATGCGGAGCTCAAAGACGGCGACGAGCTCACCCTTATACCAGTAGTGCATGGTGGATGATTTGGTGCGCTTTCTAGCGCCGAACTGGAACCTTATCTATCAGGGCTTAGTGGATGTGGCCTCGAAGATAAAGAGCAGTGGTGAAGAATTCGATGCAATAGTGGGAATAGCCCGTGGCGGTTGGATACCCGCGCGTATACTCAGCGATTTTCTCGGAGTTAAGAGGCTGATTTCCATGCAAGTATCCTCATATCAGGGCCTTACAAAAAAGGCGGTAAAGAGCTTGGATGAATATCGGCTAGCGGCTACCGAAAGGAAAATATTGCTCGTGGACGACGTGGCAGACACTGGTTCAAGCCTACTCTACATCAAGAATCGGCTGACAGAGGTGGGCGCCATCTGTAGAACTACCACAATATATGTTAAACCATGGACCAATTTTTGGCCAGACTATTATTTTAGAGAGGTCACAGAGTGGGTTGTCTTCCCTTGGGAAATTATTGAAACCGTGGGTATACGTCTAAATCAGGGGTCGTCCAACTACGATCAGGCGCTCAACGAAATCGGCTTAGACCCAGAGCTATACACGATAATTAGGCCCATGGTGGGTGAGCTCTACGGAGATAAAAATAGGCTCAAAAAGATTTAGCTTACACGTTCTCCAAGAACGCAGTGAGCACCCCACCCAGCCAGGCATCGGGTCTATCCTAAGCGGTTCAACCTTTGAAAAGGTGTTGTACCACAGTCAAGCTGAGCTGGACACCCTCCTTATCTACTCAGCGTTCTACCACGCATGTTTAAGGTGGTCCACAGGTGAGAACATATCTAAAAAGTTTGCGTACGAATTCCTAGTGTGTCTCACCGGTGAAACCCAACTCAACCGGCTACTCCCGTACACAATTTGCACACCAGAGAACCATACCTCTGAATTTAGACACTACCTGTTTGAGTTTGAATTAAGCCCAATCGAAGAAGTTAATACACAAACCTCCGTTCAAACGGTTGACCCCATGGACCCACCTCTACACTGGCCACCAACTAAGGGTTTGCGCGCTAAGCTAGCCGAGATTCAGCTGAAGCTCTTATCAAAGTCATCGTAGCTCTCTAGTTTTTGAATTGAGATTTCATTTTCTGAGCCAAGCGTTAAGTAAAGCTTAGAGTCAACAAGGTACATAATCACTTCACGCTCGTATGCTTCAAGGTCAACGGGGGCAGCTATGCTCGAGGTGATTAGATGGATGAGTCGCGCTTTTGTCTCTTGATTCTTTACTCTGTGCACAGTTATCCGATACTTAGCACCGTTTAGCCATGTATTGATCCACGCCGACAATCCGCTGATGCTTTCTTCATCGTCAACATCTACTACTCTATCCGCTTTGGTCACCTTTAACAAGGACCTGAGCAGCCAGATGTGTTTTCGGAAGGCCTCCCTCAGGGCTGTGGTTAGATCCCCTTCGAACACGACTCTTAGTATGAGTATGCCGGGTGAATGCGTCTTAATGGTTTGAGCGACCTGTAGCTGCAGGGTTTGGGTTGCATCCAGGAACTCGTAGTAAGCGTTGGCCTCTCTGTTCATCCTTGTAAAAACAAGTAGTGTGTGTTCCCCCATATGCTAGTGAAAAATTAATAGGGTGTGAAATAAGTGTGTGCCACTCTACTGAAGCGTGGCAAGTGTTATATTATATTTGGAAGGATTTATATAGAGGTTGGGCACGATACCCAAAAATGTGGATGGTAGGTATGAAAAGTAAAAAAGAGACTGACGAAGAGCTCGATGAAGATTTCGATGAGGACTTCGACGAAGAAGACTTTGAAGACGACTTCGATGAAGAATTCTTGGATGAGGACTTCGAGGAATCCCAGGAGGGGGAATATGAAGAAATCTCAGAAGAAGCAGAAGACTTCGAGTAGGGTTTTTATTTAATAATTACGCAATATAATAAAAAGAGTGTGTAATTATATTGGAGTATTGTCCTAAATGTGGAGGGGTAATGATACCCAAAAAAGTTAAAAACAAGAGGATTCTCTTCTGCGCTAAATGTGGTAACACGAAGCCTTTTAAGAACAAGCAAACACGGGAGAAACTGGTCCCCCCTAAAAAGTTCGTTGAGGTGGCAGTTGAAACTGAGCCCGTCAACCCCGAGAAGGAGAAAGAGATAAAAGAGGCGTTCCTCGAATCATTCGAACCCACAGAGCAGGAAGAAGAAGAACAGGAAGAGTAAGTGGCTAATTTTTAGGGTATGGGTGGTGGCGATGAGAATAGCCGCTGTAGAGACTGAGCAATGCAGGCCTGAGAAATGCGACAACCTCTGCATACGCGTCTGCCCCGTTGAAAGAACGAAGCCAGAAACGATTGTGATAGATAAGACCACAGGTAAAGCCAAGATCGATGAGAACCTGTGTATTGGCTGCGGAATCTGTGTGAACAAATGCCCATTCTCAGCCATATCAGTTCTCAACCTACCCGATGAGTGGTCAACCACAGTTGTACACAAGTATCCCACAAGCGGCTTCGTGCTCTTCTGGTTACCCACCCCCAAAAAGGGCAGCGTGCTTGGCATAATAGGTAAAAACGGCGCGGGTAAAACCACTGCCCTAAAGATTCTTTCAGGTGAGTTGATTCCTAATCTGGGCTCAGATAACAACGCTACAAAGAGTGTGGTGGACTTCTTTAGGGGCAAGGAGCTTCAAAGATACTTCTCCGGGCTCTACTCGGGCAACCTAAGGGTCGCGGTTAAACCACAATACTTGGATCAGCTAAGGACCCAGCAGACAGTTAAAGAGTACTTGGATGGGAAGCTCGGCTCACCCCTTATAGATGAGTTCTCATTGAGTAGTGTTCTCTCTAGTAGGCTCGATGAGCTCAGCGGAGGCGAATTACAGAAGGTGGTAATCGTAAAAACCATTGAGAGCGAAGCCGACGCCTATTTCTTTGATGAACCAGCAAGCTTCCTAGACGTAAAGGACAGGCTCATCATGGGTAAAGCCGTGAGGAGACTCGCATCCCTCGGGAAATACGTGTTGGTAGTGGAGCACGACTTGGTGGTGCTCGACTATTTGGCTGACTATATAACCATTGTGTACGGTGAGCCGGGAGCGTACGGATATGTTTCTAACTATTATGGTGTGAGGAACGGGATAAACTATATGCTCCTTGGCTACCTACCCGACATAAACATGAGGCTGCGAGCAGATCAAATAGTGTTCTACAAGCACGCCGCCAAGGCCTTCATCCAAAGCGAAGAAGCGTTTTCATGGGGAGCAATGTCAGTGTCCTATGATAACAGCTTCAAGCTAACCATTCAACCGGGTGTGGCGTATAATGGTAAAGTGGTGGGTATATTGGGTGAAAACGGGGTTGGTAAAACCACTTTCATAAAGCAGATACACTCTGTTCTAAACAAAGAGTACTACAAGGGTCGAAAGCTAACCGTGAGCTACAAGCCGCAGACGCTCAGACCCAACTTTGAGGGAACAGTGGAAGAGTTGTTCAACCTCAGGAAGGAAGCCCTAGAGGATGAGGTATTCGTAACCGATGTATACGAACCACTCAGAATCAAAAAGCTATCGCAGAAGAGTGTCAAGGAGCTAAGCGGCGGAGAGCTCCAGCGCGTGGCTGTAACATTCAACCTAGCCATACCTGCGGACATCTACCTGCTCGATGAGCCAAGCGCCTATCTCGACGTGGAGGAAAGACTGGCCGTATCCAAGGCCATAAGAAGGACTGTTGAGAACCGCAACAAAGTGGCCTTCGTCATAGACCACGACCTAGCAATGATTGACTATGTCTCAGACTACCTAATAGTCGTGGATGGTGTACCAGGGGTGCAAGGCAACGTGCACCCACCCACGTCCCTAAAGGATGGGCTGAATGAGTTTCTCCGCCGTGTTAACATAACCTTCAGGAGGGACCCGGAGACGGGGAGACCACGCGCCAACAAGGAGGACAGCTTCTTGGATCGCCAACAGAAGAGTGTGGGGGAATACTTCTACGAGTCAAGTATAGTGGAGCCATCAGCCGAAGCCACTAACTAGATCCTCCAGTGCCCTCCTCGGGTTATCCGCCAGAACATACCCAGAGGCAACTAGTACGCCCGCGGCGCCTAGCGCCTTAGCTTTACGTACATCCTCCGCACTCTTTATACCCGCACCGCAGATGCCCCGTGTTGAGCGCATGTTGACTGCTACAAACCCGAAAACCGAGCTGAGCAGTTCCGGTTTGGCGGATGACACAGAGATGTTCCCCCCTATGAGTTCTGGCGGCTCGACCGCGAGGAAATCCGGCGCAGAATTCCTCAAAGCCTCCAGGAGCTTCTCATCTGGTATACAGACGCAGCTCTTCAGTCCACGCCTCCTAGCCTCGCTCACGAGGAAGAGTATCTCCTCCACGCCCTGCGGGTACTCCGAGTGGTTTATGAGCAAGCCTTTAACGTGCAGCTTGGTAAGTGTCTCCATACTAATCTTCCCCGTCCCACCATTACCAATCACTGGGTCGCAGTGTTGTGCGAACACGGGGATCCCTGAATAGCAGAACATGCTTGTGTCTACCAACTGGGGTGCTATATAAAGCTCCACGTCGTGCTCTTCCGCGACGTCCAAAGCGGTTTGAGCGAGCTCCAATCCCTCCTTACCCGCCGCTTGGGGGTAGGACTTGAAGTTAAGGAATACCACGGGTTTCATGATAACAGTTCATCTATGCGGCTAATTAAACTATAACCCTTTAGTTTATGGGCTCATTCTCTGCTGGGTAAGCAATTTGGGGTTTCTAGGGCATCAACCTTAAATTTTAAAAGGCCCCTAGTAGCTACAGGTCCGGTAGTATAGCCAGGTCAAGTATTCGGCCCTTTCGAGCCTTAACGCACTGCTTGGTGTAGTAAGGCCGAAACCCGGGTTCAAATCCCGGCCGGACCACTCCCCCACCTAACCCCAATCCTAGTAGCCCACCTAAGCAAACCTCTACCCGTCATATTATTCATAGTATTTAGCAGGTTCACTGCCCACTACGTTAGAGTTGAGCTGTGTTGACCGTCGAATCTGTGATTACCACACCAACGTGTATTTATTAAGGAGGGGGACGGCTAACGGGTTCCCTCACGTCTTTGTGCCTATTAAGAAGAGCTTCCACACGCTCTCAAGCAGCTTAGCGGCGTCTCCACACGATCTGTGGTGTTGCCAACATGAATCTATGAAAAACATAGTACATGTAGCAAAATGTTCTTATATAAAGTTTTCAATGGACAACTTTATCAATTCACTTAAATCTATGTTTGGGGTATGAGTTCTCGGTGGGGGTATAGGTGGGGGTAGAAGCCGATAAGCTCAGATCACTCGTTGATGGGTTTAACGGCAAGAGTGTTGTGGTTTTGGGTGACCTTATGCTTGATCACTTTGTGTACACGGAGCCAAGAAAACTTTCGAGGGAGGCTCCCGTGGTGGTTGCTGATTACTCTTCGGAGTCGTATAGGCCGGGGGGCGCGGCCAATTTGGCTGTTATACTTAAGCGGATGGGCGCCCGCGTATCCCTTGTGGGCTCAGTTGGGATGGATGAAGATGCGGATAAGTTGCTCGGTGAGTTGAAGAGTAGCGGTGTGGATATATCCGGAGTCGTAACCACTGGGAGAAAAACATGTGTAAAGCGGAGGATATACGTAGGTAAGAGGCAGTATCTTAGAATAGATATCGAAGACCGCACGCCACTAGAGGGGCCTATCGCGGATCGCGTCTTAGCGATGTTCTCCCAGAGCCTAGAAGGCGCCGACCTAGTGCTGATGTCAGACCACGATAAGGGCACGCTAACATCCTCGCTGATCTATCAGGCGCTTGAGTTGGCTAGGACGGCTGGAAAGTGTGTTGTGAGTCGACCCAAAGTAGAGCACGTATTCGACTACACCCATACCGACAGCCTTGTAACCACTGTTAGAGAGGCGAGTGAAGCTGTGGGTGTTAAAATCCTTAACGATTCAAGCATACGCAACCTTGGATTCAACATGCTTACGCGTATAGAGTGTGGCAGCGTGTACCTCTACGACCAAAACACCTCCTACCTATTTGAGCAGAGCTCGGTGACCTACGTGCCTCCACTAGCTAAGTCCCCCTACCATGAGGTTATCGGTGTTAGAGATGTTGTGACGGCTGCCTACGGTTTGGCGTATGTAACCTCGAAGAACCCACTTTACGCGTCGCTTATAAGCAGGGCGGCGGAGAGCCTCTACGTTGAGGCCACCAATGGTGCAAGGGCTCAAATAAGCGAGGCTCACCTGAGAGAAAGCATATCAAGGTTTTTCGAGGATGGCTATTCTTACAGGACTGTGAAGGTAAGGTGAACCACTTGGAAGCAATCCAGTTCGCTGAGCCTAACAGGCAGGTTTCGGTTGAACGCCTCCAAGCAATCTCCCGACAAATACGCAAGGACATACTCGAGATGCTTTCAGAGGCTGGTTCCGGTCACCCCGGAGGGTCTCTGAGCGCCGTGGAGCTTGTTGTTGCGCTCTACTTCGCTAAAATGGTGCATAACCCCCTCGACCCCAGGTGGGCTGACCGTGACCGTTTCCTTCTCTCGAAGGGCCACGCGGCCCCACTTCTCTATGCCGTGCTAGCCGAGTGTGGCTACTTCCCCAAGTCAGAGCTCAAAACCCTGAGGAAGCTGGGGAGCCGACTGCAGGGCCACCCCGACCCGACTAAGCTGCCTGGCGTGGAGATACCCGGTGGACCCGAAGGCATAGGTCTCTCCGAGGGTGTGGGTATGGCTTTGGCCGCCAGGCTTGACCGTAAAAGCTACCGGGTGTACGTGCTCATGGGTGACGGTGAACTCAACGAAGGTGAGGTGTGGGAGGCTGCGATGGCCGCGGCAAAATACAAACTTGACAATCTAACAGCCATAGTGGATAGGAACGGGGTGCAGCAGGACGGCCTAACCGAGCAGATAATGCCGATTGAGCCAGTGGCCAATAAGTGGAGGGCTTTTAACTGGAATGTGATAGAGGTTGACGGCTACGATTTCGAACAGATACTCGGAGCCATAGACGAGGCGAGGAGTGTTAGGAATAAGCCTACTGTGATTGTGGCTTACACCACTAAGGGTAAGGGTGTGGAGTTCATGGAGTGGCAGTCGGAGTACCACGGCAAGGTACCAGACAAGCAGACCGTTCAGAAGGCGATTGAAGAATTACAGAAAAGGTGATGGTTAGGTTGGTTAAGATAGCTCCATCAATACTCGCAACCAACCCATTACACGTGCTCGAAGACCTAAGACAGCTTGAGGTGGTGGGAGTTGACCTCATACACGTGGATGTCATAGACGGGGTTTTCGCACCCAACTTTGGGTACACGCCAGCCTTCATTAAAGCGCTCGCATCGGAGACAAGTATACCGATAGATGCGCACCTTATGATAGTTAACCCCCTCAAATACGTGAGCGTGTTCGCTGAGGCGGGCGCCGAGTATATATCCGTGCACGTCGAATCACTCGACGCCTCTTCGGCGAGGATGCTTCTCAATCTTTCACGGGAGCAGGGATTCAGATGCGGCTTCGCTATCAGGCCCTCCACACCAGAGCCAAGCTGGCTCGAGGATGTCTTGGATAAAGCCGACTTCATCCTACCCATGTCAGTCGAGCCAGGTTTCTCGGGTCAAAAATTCATGCGCTCCGTGCTACCGAGATTCAAGTGGTTCTCCGATATTAGGCGGCAGAACGCCTACTCATATGAGCTCGAAGCAGACGGGGGTGTGACCCAGGAGAATGCGGCTGAGCTTGTGGGGAGCGGCGTGGACATACTCGTAGCTGGCTCATCCATATTCTCATCAGGGGACGTTAAGCAGGCCGCTGAGAAGCTTAGGTCCGCTTGTGGGGTGTACACTGTTTGAGCGCCAAGCCAATCCAGACATCTATGCGGGACGCACTAGGTGAAGCCCTAGTCAAGCTAGGCGAAGAGATACCCGAGCTCGTAGTGGTGGGCGCAGACACCTCAGGCTCCCTGAAGCTCTCGGTGTTCGGCTCAAAGTTCCCGCAGAGATTCTTCAACGTTGGTATAGCCGAGCAGAACATGGTGGGCGTAGCCGCCGGCCTCGCGCTGGCGGGTAAAAAGGTTGTGTGTGGGTCCTACGCTGTCTTCATGCCGGGTCGGGCGGTGGATCAGATAAGGAACACGATAGCCTACTGTAGACTCGACGTGAAGCTAGTGGGGAGCCACGGCGGTGTGTCCGTTGGCCCCGATGGAGGCTCACATCAGGCTCTCGAAGACATAGCCATCATGAGGAGCATTCCAAACATGAATGTTGTAGTCCCAGCGGACGGCATCTCCACCAAAAAACTCTTCACGCAGGCGTGCAGGAGTGTGGGTCCCTACTACGTAAGGCTCGCAAGACCCAGCTCACCCGCAGTTTACACAGAGGGCACGGAGCTTAGGGTGGGTAGAGCTGAGATTCTCAGGGATGGGTCAGACGTGGCAATCATAGCTGTAGGCTTAATGGTGGATAAGGCCCTGAGGGCTGCTCAAAGCCTCAGAGAAGCGGGTGTGTCCGCGATGGTTGTTGACTCGCACACCGTGAAGCCACTGGACGCAGAAACCATACTCTCCGCTGCGAGAACCACTGGAGCCGTTGTGACAGCTGAGGAGCACAACGTTTTCGGCGGCGTGGGCTCGGCTGTCGCCGAGCTACTTGTTAAAACCCACCCCGTCAAGATGGAGATGGTGGGTGTTAACGACGTGTTCGGTGAGTCGGGTGAAACGGATGAGCTTATGGCCAAGTACGGGCTTACGGAAAAACATATATTTGAAGCCGCCATGAAGATGGTGAAACAAAAATGAAACTCTTCATAGACTCCGCCAACATACCCCAGATAAAAAAATTCTTGGATATAGGCGTTCTAGACGGTGTGACAACTAATCCAACCCTTCTCGCCAAGGAGGGCGTAGACCCAGCTGAACAGGTAGAGAAAATACTCAAACTCGTACCCGGACCCGTGAGCGTCGAGGTGCTCTCCACCGACTACGAAGGAATAGTTGGGGAGGCGAGGCGCATAGCCGAGATGGGTGAAAACGTGGTGGTCAAAGCCCCCATGACGCAGGACGGCCTACGCGCGGTGCGGAAGCTTAGCAGAGAGAATATAAAGACAAACGTCACACTAGTTTTCTCACCAAACCAGGGCCTGCTCGCAGCAAAGGCTGGAGCCACCTATGTGAGTCCCTTTATAGGCAGACTTGACGATGTTGGATACGATGGTATGCGCGTAATAAAAGACCTAGTCGAAATCTTCCGTAACTACTCTATGGCTTCCCAAATACTTGTATCGAGTGTGAGGCACCCCGTCCACGTTCTCAGAGCCGCAAAACTGGGTGCACATGTGGCAACCCTGCCACCCGACGTGCTCGACAAGATGTTCAACCACCCACTCACCGATGTCGGTCTAAAGAGGTTCACCGCCGACTGGCAGGAGTTAGAAAAACACCTAGGTAGAAAACTCACCCCCTACCGCTCCATGCCCTGAAAGGACTTAAATCTTGACCCCAATTGTGGAATTGTGCGCCGGGGTGCCCGAGTGGTTAAGGGAGTGGCCTTGAGAGTAAACCACGTAAGCCACCGTCCTACGGGACTCGCGGGTTCGAATCCCGTCCCCGGCGCCTGAATCGGTGCGAGCTTTTGAGTAAACAGAAGTCGCTTGACGACTATGTGGGTGTCTCCACGCGTGGCACACGCGGATTAGGGGAGGGCTACGCGGAGCAGGGTGGTGGGTTTATTCAGGAGGATGACTACATAGTGGACCTCCACCTCCACTCACGCTACAGTAGAGCCACAAGCGAGTTCATGAATCTTCAGGGCATAACACGCAACTCCAAGCTCAAGGGCCTCAGACTTATTGGGAGCGGTGACGCTCTTCACCCCGCCTGGCTCAAAGAGCTCAAAGCCTCACTCAAACACGTAGGCGGAGAACTCTACGAGTATGAAGACGTACTCGTTGTACCCACCGCTGAGGTGAGTACAGTGTTCTCCGACGATGCGGGTGTTACTCACAAGGTCCACCACCTGCTCGTGTTCCCCGCGATTTCATCGGCTGAGGCGCTCGCCGAGAAGCTTGGCAGATACGGCGACCTCGCCTCTGATGGTAGACCAACACTAAACGTGGACCCACCAACCCTAGTGGATGAGGTGCAAAGTGTGGACCCACACATCGAGGTCATCCCCGCACACGTTTGGACACCCTGGTTCTCACTATTCGGCTCCAACAGCGGCTTCAACAGCGTGGAGGAGTGCTACGCGGATCGATCTGACCTTATACATTCACTTGAGACGGGGCTGTCGAGTGACCCCGAAATGAACTGGATGATCAGCCGCCTAGACAGGTTCAACCTGCTATCTAATAGTGACGCCCACTCCCACCACCCATGGAGGCTGGGTAGGGAGGCCAACGTGTTCACGTTGAAGCAGGCTGATTATGAACACCTGCTAGACGTGCTAGTAAGAGGCGAAGGCCTCAAGCTCACACTCGAGGTTCCGCCCGAGTTCGGCAAATATCACTGGACTGGTCACAGAAGCTGCGGCGTATCCATGCCACCCGAAGAGGCGCTTAAGAGGGGTAACGTGTGCCCAGTGTGCGGTAGGAGGATGACCGTGGGCGTCGAGCAGAGGGTGTACGAATTAGCCGATAGACCACGTGGGAGCAAGCCTAACGGTAAACCCCCCTTCATCAGGGTTCTCCCCCTTCACGAACTCATTATGGCCACAACATCCTCGAACACCTACACCTCGAAAAGGGTGAGGGACATCTATCAGGTGCTCACAGCCAAGTATGGCAACGAGTACAGGGTCCTACTCGATGCGCCCATAAGTGAACTAGAAGCATTCAACCCTCAGCTAGCCCGCCTGATCAAGGATATGAGGAGTAACCGCCTACGGGTGGAGCCGGGCTACGACGGCGTCTACGGTAAACTCATACTCGGGGATACCAGCTTCTCACCCGAAGCCGACTGACCGGGTGGAGGCCAAAAGGATTAATTCTCGGTTATCCATATCAGTGTGCTATGAGTAACTCCGACGCCAAACAAGGCGAATCCGCATCGCTTGGGTTAACGGTTAAGAAATCAGAGAACCTGTCAGAGTGGTACCAGCAAGTGGTGCTCAAAGCGGGGTTCGCGGATTACTCCCCCGTGGGGGGCTGCATGGTGTACATGCCTTGGGGGTATGCTATATGGGAGCATATAAGGGGCTACTTGGACTCCGAGTTAAGAAAGCTCGGCCACCAGAACGCCTACTTCCCACTCCTAATCCCAGAGAGCCTCCTAAAACTTGAAAGCGACCACTTCGCGGGATTCATGCCAGAAGTGGCTTGGGTTGAACACGGTGGGGATGAGAAGCTTCAGGAGAGGCTGGCCATCAGGCCAACGAGCGAAACAATAATGTACTATATGTACGCTAAGTGGATAAAGAGTCACCGCGACCTACCCCTCCTCCTCAACCAGTGGAACAATGTTGTGAGGTGGGACACTAAGTCCACCAGGCTATTCCTACGCACAAGGGAGTTCCTATGGCAGGAGGGCCACACAGCCCACGCCACAAAGGAAGAGGCTGAAAAGGAGGTTTTCACCATACTCGGCATATACGAGAGACTGCTGCGCGACGCCCTAGCCCTCCCATCCATTGTGGGCCTTAAAAGTGAAGGTGAAAAGTTCCCCGGAGCACTATTCACAGCCACGCTCGAAGTGCTTATGCCCGACGGTAAGGCTGTGCAGGCGGGAACCTCACACCACCTAGGACAAAACTTCGCGAAGGTCTTCGATATACGCTTCCTTACAGAGCAGCAGACCAAAGAGTATGTGTGGCAGACGTCGTGGGGTGTAAGCACGAGGCTCATAGGCTCCCTTCTAATGGTGCACGGCGACGACAAGGGCGCCATCATCCCACCAAGAGTTGCACCGGTTCAGGTAGTAATTGTACCCATATACTACAGCGAGCAGGACGCTGCGACGGTAACAGTCAAGGCGAAAAGTGTGGCTCAGAGGCTAGAAGCCGCCGGACTACGCGTCAAGGTGGATGACAGGGCTGATAAGACGCCGGGATGGAAGTTCAACGAGTGGGAGCTCAAAGGCGTCCCACTCAGGGTTGAGATAGGGCCGAGAGATGTGGTCAAGGATCAAGCGGTGCTCGCTAGGAGGGACACGCGTGAAAAGATACAGGTCAAGCTGGAAGAGCTCGAAACCCGCGTCCAGGCCCTGCTGGATGATATCCACGCCACCCTCCTCAAAAGGGCTGAAGACCACCTCGTAAGAAACCAGTGGGATATCGAGGACTACGAGCAATTCAAACGCGTACTCGAAGAGAAAGGCGGCTTCCTACGTGCCTCGTGGTGCGGTTATCTTGACTGTGAAACCACGATAAAAAACGAGACTGGGGCCACTGTTAGGGTGATACCATTAAACCAGAAACCCAAACACGAAAAATGCTTCCGCTGTGAAAGGAAGGCCACCAAGCTGGCGTACTTCGCGCGGTCCTACTAAGTGACGCATCTAGGCTATCCCCTACTCTACTATGACACGCTTGGATGCAGCCCTCTCCGCGTGGTTCTTTTTTATTTTTAGCTCGAAGAATGGTTCGGGGTTTATCCGGCGTACGAATCGGGCGGCCGCGATGGCCGCGGCGGCGAGCGCCTCACGAACACTGAGTCCCCTTACCCTGGATACGAAGTATGCGGAGCCGAACACATCGCCGGCGCCCAAGGTGTTCAGGTATCTTGTTGGTTTAGCAAGCGCGGGGCAGAAGTACTTGCGGTCACGTGTATGAACCTCGGCGCCTTCGCTGCCTCTTGTAACAACAACCTCTGAAACCCCCTCTTCAAACGCACGCCTAATTAGGCCGTGTTCATAGATTACCTCGTCGTGTGAAACCTTTAGAAACCTCACCCCTTCAAATGCAACCATGGGTTGAACCACATTCACAAGGCCAGTCTTATCCGTGTGTCTGGCGAACCCCTGCACATCTAGGAACACCTCTCTTCCCTCAACTATCCTATCCAGTGCTTCACGGCCTACTTCACCGAATGTGAACGAGGCGTACACATACTTCTCATCGATGTTAACCCGCCTAAAGTAGGCATCCAACCCGAGCGCGTTAAAAGTATAGAGTCTGCGTGGAGGGGGCTCGAACGTTATCGTGAACATAGTGGTCAACCCGTTTCCAACCCGCTCCACACGTCCCACATCCACACCCAACCCCCTCAACCTCCTTAGCCAAACACCTAGAAAATCAAAGCCCACAGCCGAATAAACAACGGGTCTAACACCCATAGATTTCGCGGTGAGAGCCGAATAAAGCGCTGGCCCACCGGGCTGAACCCACTCCCTCCCAGAATGCACCACCCTGTCAACAGTAAATGAACACGCGTAACCAATATCCAAAAGTACTCTCCCTCCACCTCTGCATTAGCCTTATTAAATGGGTTGGCAAAGATATAAAGGGTTACTCATTGACCAAGAAAAGACGAAACCGTGGTAGAGCTAAGGGTGCAAAGGGCCACGCTGAGCTCGTACAGTGTGATGGCTGCGGCGGCTGGGTTCCCAGAGACAAGGCCATCAGGGTCACCCGCACCGTGAGCCCCGTGGACCCACAGCTTGAAAGGGAGCTCGCAAAGAAGGGCACAGCGATACTGAAGACAACAGTTGTCAAAAACTACTGCGTCAAATGTGCAGTGTACATGGGTCTGCGGAGCCAGCGTGCGAGGGAAGAGAGAAAGCAGAAAGAGTTCTATTAGAAAACACCTTTCGGCACACGTGAGCCTACCCCTTTAGGTGTAGGGCGTGTGATGGTGGCGGGTGTGCGGCTGGGCTAGGAGTCGCCGAGCTTCCTCCAACCGTACACAACCCTCTGCACAACCGTGAAGTTTGCCAGCACAGCCAACGCTATGAAGAAGTAGTTGGCGTAGGCGCTGAATATGAGTGTGAGTACAAGTATAATCATTCTCTCAGGTCTCTCAAGGATTCCCACACTGCTCAGCGATAGACCTGTCACTTCAAGCCTGGCGCGTGAGTAGCTCGTGATAAGGGACCCAGCGAGCGCGAAGAAGCCGAGAACAGGCATCACCCTCATAGAGTACCAGGCGGCCGCTATGATCAGAGCGTCACCGTAGCGGTCGAGCACAGAGTCAAGCGCCCCCCCAAACTTCGTGACCCTGTTGAGAAGGCGAGCGAGGGCGCCGTCCACGCCATCCATGAATCCACCAATAGCTACGAGTGTCACTGCGTACGGATATAGTCTAAGCAGTATCAGCCAAGCCCCAATGGCGGTAACGGCGAATCCAAGCAGTGTGACAGCATTGGGTGTAAACCCGAGCCTAGAGAACCCCCTTGCGGCGGCGACGAACACTTGGGTCACAAGCGGCCTAATCCTGTTAAGCATGAGTTAAACACACGGAGCATATTATTGGGTTTTCGTGTACCCACATGACAGACCACGCGGAGGCCGCTCGAAGAGCCTGTTGAGCGGTGACAGATATGTGGCTCGGGGTGGCATAGGCGATATAGAAAACTCATAATCCAACCTAGAATGGGGCAGAGGCATCGGTTGGTACCCTTAAACCCTGTGTGCACGTCTACTCAACACCTGCGTGGAAGTTGATGTTAGCGGTTTGGTTCGATAGGTTTAAACGAATCCCCTAAATTATAGTGGAGAATAGGATGAGTATTAGGTCTAAGCTCAAGGAGTACTGGGACGTGCTCAAGCTCACTTCTAAGCCGGACCGGAAGGAGTTCATGTTCATACTCAAAATATCCGTGATCGGCATACTCCTCGTGGGCGTCATAGCCTTCGCTGTTCAGACGCTCTTCAGCGCTATCGTGGGCTGAAGCATACATCCCTCGACCCCCGCTTACTATCTCTGAAGTATGGGGTCTATGTTTCCCCATATGACGAAGCCTAGAGTTTGACCACGCTTAAACCGAGTGCTTCAACCCCCTCGATAACTGTTCTACGCTGTTCGCCCCTCAACCCATCCCAGTCTATGAGCGCGTAGGTGGGCTGCGGCTCGCTCCTCCGCACGGCGGCCTCAACAAGCCATGTGTCACCCGGTCTGATAGCGTGCTTGGAGATTATGTGACCCACACAGTAGCCCTGTGTGAGTGCATACTCGGTGAACCTCGAGGCGTAGTGTGGCCCCCCAAAACAGCACGCAGCCCTCCCCGTTGGGGGGTCGTACTCTGTGAGTGCGCGCATCAAGGAGCGCACTACGTGGCGTGCGTAGTCGGCGCTCGTCCAGTCAGCTTGGCTCACACCTATCTCTGTGAATATGCAGGGCCGCCCAATATCCGTCGGCCCGTGGTGTGTGGCTTCGTACACCACTGGTAGAGGCGAAGAGTGTGTGAGCGCCTTGAGGAGGGCGTGTGAGAGTAGTGGCGCGGCAACCCCAAGCGTCCTCGGCGAACCCCCAAGCTTAGCCTCATCCCCAGGGTTACCCGTTGAGTGTAGAGTAAAGCAGCTCCTGTTACCCACATGCCGGCTCAGGAACACATAGCAATCCGCCTCTGGAAGATCCTCTGCTTGCGCGTAGACGAGCTCCCTATCCAACTCCACTACTTCAAGTGTAAAGCCACCAAGAACGCCCCCGTTCAAACCCGACTCGGCGAGCGCCCCACGCATACTCCTACTCGCCGGGTCGGTTTTAGAGAAGACGAGGGAGATCTTCATAGCACAGAGTATAGCACCGCTATCGCTGTGTGCAGCCTGTTCTCAGCTTGGTCGAACACGACGCTTGCCGGGGACTCAAGCACATCCTCCGAAACCTCTTCACCCCTGTGCGCTGGTAGGCAGTGCATGAAGAAAGCCCCGGGCTTTGCGAGCTTCATGAGCTCAGCGTTAACCTGGTAGCCCCTTAGCGCCTCAAGCTTCTTCTTAGCCTCGGCCTCCTGACCCATACTCACCCACACATCCGTGTAAACAGCGTCAGCGTCCTCAACCGCCTTCTGCGGACTCGACAGAACATCGATTTTGGCGCCCGTCTTCTCAGCCTCAACCTTCGCGGCCGCGATAACCTCGAGGCTCGGCCTATAACCCTCAGGTGTGGCCACACTCATCCACACACCCAGCTTAGCAGCTCCAAGTATGAGTGAGTGAGCCACGTTGTTACCGTCACCGACATACGCCAGCTTTAAACCCCGAAGGGAGCCCTTCCTCTCCTTAAGCGTCATAAAGTCCGCCAACGCTTGGAGGGGGTGCTCGAAGTCGCTGAGCGCGTTGATCACGGGCACCCGGCTCAGCCTCCGCATCGCCACCAGGTCACTGTGGGAGTTCACCCTCGCCACGATACAATTGGACATCCTCTCAAACACCCTCACCGTATCCGCGATGGGTTCACCTCTCGAAAGCTGGGTCTCACCCGCACCCATATAGATGGGGTGGGCCTTCAACATCCTAGCCGCCACCTCAAGCGAGAGCCTCGTCCTGGTGGAGGGCTTCTGGAAGAGCAGGGTGATTATCCTACCCTCCTTCTCAAGCCCAAACAACCCAGCCTTAACCGATTTCTTCACACGGATGGAGAGGTCGATCAAAGACTCGAACTCATCCACACTCAGGTCATTCACCGAAAGAATACTCCTACCACTCAGAGAGTTAACGCGCATGCAATATCTACTATGAAGTGTCCTAAAACAGTTTCTTAAGCACTACCTCCGGGTCGAACTCCACGAGGTCAGAGTAACCCTGACCCACACCGATAAAGTAGATAGGCTTCCTAATCAGGTTTGAAACCGTGAAAACGATACCACCCTTCGCATCCGCATCCATCTTAGTAAGGATCACACCATCGATGCCCACCTTATCATTAAACTCCCTAAGCTGATTCACGGCATCATTACCAACAAGCGCCTCACCCACAAACACCTTCAAATCCGGCTTAGTCACCCTCACAATCTTACGCATCTGGTCCATAAGGTCGGAGTCGGTGTGCATCCGCCCAGCCGTATCCACCAGCACAACGTTGTACCCCTTAGCCTTAGCCTCCTGGATAGCCCCAAAACCAACCGACGCCGGGTCCGCGCCATACCTCCCAACGTAAACCGGGACACCCGCCTTCTTCGAGTGCTCAGCCAACTGCTCAATCGCACCCGCCCGGAAGGTGTCCGCGGCCACAAGCAGAGGTCTGAAGCCAGCCTCACGCAGGCGGTAACCAATCTTCGCGATGGTCGTGGTCTTACCCGCCCCATTAACACCGAAGAACACCACCACACACAAGCCCTTCACACGCACAACGTCGCCCACAACACGCTGAAAACTCACACCAGCCGAGGCGCTCAGTATACCTCTAAGCACCTCCTCCACCCTACGCCTAACAGCCTCCTTCGCATCCTGCATCCTACCCACACGCACCTCAGCCACAGCCTCCCTCACCGCCTGCGACACCATCAGTGTGACCTCGTAGGCGACGTCGGCGCCAAGAAGCTCCCGCTGAAGCTCCCCGAGAACCTCCTCCAACTCCTTCTCGGAGACCTCACGCGTCAAAACAGCCTGCGAGACGTTCGAGAAAACCTTCTTCAGTGACTCAAACACGTTCACTGACCAGCCTGAAGCTCCCTCACAAGCCTGTTAATCTTGGGTTCAAGCAACCCCATCCTCTGAAGCGTCGCCGAGTAATCCTTAACCAACTCATCAGTACGCCCCTTCAAAAACTCCCTACGCCCATTAAGATACTCAACCACCTTAGAGGGCTCAAGCCTAGCGTAAATGTTAAGGCCGAGGCTCACAAGCAGCTTATCATACTTCGCAAGCACAGTCTCAGCCATAACCCCACTGCCAAGAGGCACAAGCAGCTCCTTATTCAACCCCTTCTCACCCAACTCCTGAATCGACACCATCGTGACAACAAGGTCCTGCTGGGCGGACTCAGCAAGCCTAATCTGCTCCTCCAACGCCTGGGCAACAGCCCTCAAATACTCATACTCAGCCACCAACTTCTGAAGCAACTCATACTTACCCTGAGCCGACTCCTCAGAGGACAAAACCCAAACACCCCCTCCACACACAGTGAGCCTCTAGGCGTCCGCCTCTCCGCCCACACCGCCTAGATAGGCCCTCACCGCAGGGTCACGCACCTCCGACTCATCCTCAACCAACCCAACCTCCCTAATCCTGATAAGATTCCTCTTCAATCTGTGGTTGCTACCCATAAGCGAATAAGTCCTCTCACGCGCATCCTTCTCACTCCTCGCCACAACATACTTCTTAAACTCAACCCAACCAAACAGGTCACGCTTCAAGCCAACAACCCTGTAAACCCTGAAACCAACATTATCAGAAGGCATAAAACTAACACACCGCGCCCCCTATATGAGCATAGCTAACCACTACACGCACACACAGTGAGCCAGCACAAAGCCAACCCGGGCGGCCACCGCACCCAAACTACTCTATGCCAAGCGCCGAGCTCACCTCCGCCATCTCGATACCCGTCGAGGTGTACCCAAGAAGCGCGAATCCGTCATTATAGATGATACCGCTGCGAATATAGGGGTAGCCGGAGTTCACCGTGACACGCCGACCCCTAAGCCCGGATGCCTCGCTTATAACCCTGATTTCATCATCCGTGGTCTGCGGGTGGCAGGCGAAGCCCCGATTGTTGAGGGCGAGAGCCGAGCCCACCGTGTGCAGCCCCGCCACCGTGGTCCTCACAACCTCAACCCCTAGGGTGTCCTCGATGAGCTTAACCGTTGAGGCTGCAAGCCGAGGCGAGGCGAACCCAATCTTAGAGTTGGCCACAACGAGGTTGCCAAGCGCGTTGAGCTTGGTGTTCGAGCGGGCCACGTTAAGCCCCACGGCCTTCACCCTGCGCACATCCTCCTCATCAACGTTATAGGGAAGCATCACACCCACACTGTTAGAGACAATCATCGCCCCAACAACAGCTATCCCCCCAAGCCCGAGCTCCACGACGTCCACATCCACCCTCCCCTCAAGCACCCTCTTCACACGTGGCGCAGTGTTCAGGGGGATGAAAACCGCGTTATCCGACGCCTGAGCGAAAACCCCCAGAGCATCGGTGTTAAAGAGTTTCACACGCTCAATCATCAAGCGCTACTAGACTTCTTAAGATACACATAGGCCTTTTTATCCTCAGTCACACCCACGTGGACAGCTAGACGGCGAGGCGGCCTCTTAATACTCCTAGCCCAGATAGCCTCATTCACCTCATTATCCAGCACTACACGCTCAGCCTTGGTGTGCTTCAACACGAACTCCCTAAGAACCCTAACAGCCCTCTTAGCACGCTTATTCCTACCAAGCCAGTAGACCCGCTGAAGAGGCACAACATAATCCCTCTCAAGCTTAAACTTCGGCTTCTCTTCCTCCTTCTTTTCCTCCTCTGCAGCGGCGCCCTCCTCCTTTTTACCCTTACCTTCACCGCCCTTCTCAGCTTCGGCTTCAGCCTTCTCCCCAGACCCAGCCTCCGCCGCGGCCTGCTCCCTCTGCTCAGAGCCAGCACCTTTCTCCTCCTCGGCGGCCACTGACTCCTCTTGCTTCTCCTCCTCTCCAGCCGTCTCCTCGACGCCACCCTTCTCCCTATCTATATTCTCAGTCTCAGACAACAAAACACACCTCACCAAACACTACCCAAACACCACTACACCTTAAGACGCCGCTCACTCCAGTTCTTCCGCTTCTCGTTACGCTTAAGCTTACTACCAGTCCTCAGCACAACCCAAACAGGCACATTACCATTACGCTTGTTAGCGGCGCCAAGCCTCACCTTCCTACCACGCGGCTTAAAACGAGCCAAAACTCACACCTCACCCTTACGCCTAATGGTTATACTCGTATCACGCGTATTAGAAGCCGAAATCCTAGCGAGCAACTGCTTCAAAGCCTCATCCGTGATGGGCCTATCAATCCTCCCACTCTGGTAGAGCGCTATAATCTGATCCTCCAAAACACGAGCCAACTCATACTTCACCATCTTAACATTCTGCAACCTCTGCCTCGCCTCAGGCGTGAGAACACGCCTAAGAACAGCCTGCCGCCTACCCTCCTCAGCCTCCGCCTCCGCCGCGGCCTGTTCCTCAGAAGCAGCGCGCTGCTGAAGCCTAGCAATCTGCCTACGCTTCAACTCCTCAAGCTCAGCATCATAATCATCCCCACCGCTGCCCCCACCATAACTCATCCAGCATCACCCCACATACAGCTTCAGCCGAGGCTCATCCTTCGACGCCGCATCCAAAACCTCCGAAGCAACACCAACAACAAGCTCCCAGCCAGACTTCGAAAGAACCCTACCACAACGCTGCTTCTCAACAAGCTTAGCCCCCTCAAGCTGAATCAGAATACGCCTAACATGCCCACGCGCACCCAACACGAAATGCTCCCTACTCCTACCCCTCCTCCTCTTACCACTATACTCATAAGCCAAATCAGTAACACCCATACAACCCTTAACCGCGAGCTTCCTCAAAACAGAGGCAGCGCGGATATACCACCAATCAAAAGACTTAGGAGGCTCAAAATTACTGCTCACAGTCTTCACAAACTGAGCATACGCGGGCGGCTTAACCTCGGCGTAATCACGCTTCAACCTCTCAGCCAAAGCAAGCACAAACCCCTCATGTGGAACAACCTTCACCCTCAACACAGGAGAAGCCTCAAACACCACACTACGCCTACGACTACCACCACTACCTCTCATAAGCCAAAATAGTATCCAACAGCACACTATAAGTTTTACTTAACACCAAACCCAAAACAACCAAAGAATAAAACCAAACCACAAACCAACAAAACACAAACAATGATAAGAGAAAAAACAAAGAAGAACTTGATGAAAAATGCGCTGGGGGCGGGATTTGAACCCGCGCGGCCACATGGACCACGGGCTTAGCAAGCCCGCTCCCTGCCAGGCTAGGAGACCCCAGCTCCCAGCGGGACCCCCCTAAACACAGTGCGCGGGGAACTAAGAGCTTAACGGCACCCAACCCTTCACCCTTACAGGCTGGGAACGTGCATGGTCGAGGGTTAGGCTGCTCCCTCCCGGGCCTGACCCGGTCCCCCTCACAGATCAGCCGGGACACCCCTACAGGCACCCCGACCGAACCCACACACCCCCCAGCTATGGGCTGCATCGCGGGAGCCGCCGCCCCAAGCCACCCACACACCGCGTCCAGGAGGTTCCTGGTATCCGCGTATCGCCCATCTCGGACTCATACGAGGAGGGAGGGCGAACCCCTCTACCCTACCCCAAACACACAACACACACACCAACTTATTTTTTATGATTAGCACGTTTAGGGGGCACCCACGCTCACACCCCCACCCGACTTCTCCGCGTACCTGAGTACATACTCACACGCCTTACAAAGCTCCCTGCCAGGCGAAGTGGGCTCACCGCAATTCCTGCAAGCCCTAACATGCGCACCAGTGGAGCCCAGCCTCTCCAAGAGCTTATCCTCAAAGTTGAGAAGCGCATCGTGCACCCCGCTTATCCTGCTACCGAGAAGCTCAAGCGCCTCCCTCACCGCGTCCCTCACAGTGTCCTGCGAGAATGGGCACTCCACACTCTGAAAACCGTAACCCCTAAGATAAGCGTACATGGCTATCTCCCTCTCCGACAACCGCTTAAGAGGCTTAACACGCGGGACAAACCCACCCACACCCACCCCACCAACCTCTTCAGCAGCACCCGCGCGCACCATACGCTCCAAGTCACCCCTCAAAACATTCATGAGCACAGTCTGCGCCTCGTCATCCTTGTTGTGACCCGTGGCGATCTTGGTGGCGCCCAGCTCACGCGCAGCGATGTTGAGCGCCCTACGCCTCAGCACACCGCAAACACTGCACGCCGAACCAGCGTAGACACCGGCACGCATAAACTCTGGAAGCGTCGCCCCGAACAGTTCCTTATAGGTGTAAACCCTGTGCGGGATAGAGTACTTCTCAAGTACGCTCCTCGCAAGGCTGAGCGCCTCAGCCCTATAGTCACCCGCGGGTGTACGGATACCCTCATCCACGGTGACACCCACAAACTCAACCCAGCGAAGCCTCCTACCCAGACGACCCATTATGTCGGCCAAAACAACACTATCCTTCCCACCCGAAACAGCCAAGACAACCCTATCCCCCCGCTCAAACATAGCGTAACGACGAACAGTCCTCACAACCTTTCTATAAACATAGCCCACAAAGCACTTGGCACAATAAGAGAGATCGGAGACTCCATCGTAAAATACTGGGCTACTTAGATTACAAATCGAGCATACCGAAGCTCCACCAACCATAATGATAGTGAGTGGACACCAGTCTAAAAATCTTCCCTAAACCACACACCCACAAATAAGGCGGCCCAAACATCCATAAGGCCAAGCAAAATCCACATACAAACTCGAAACCACGATCCAAACAAAAAACAATGATGCATATAAAAAATGAGAATATAAAAAGGATTCAGTTTTAACTGTTGACTACAAGGGTTGTTGACAAAGTGTTGCCGTTGCTCAATCCAAGCTGAACCTGTACTGTCTGCCCAGCTGTATAAGAAGAAGGGAAATATACAACCACTGTCCCGCTTCCTCCGGCAGAAATCACTGTGCTACCGCTTATGCTAGCTACTGGTATTGTCTGTCCGTCTACCGAGGCGCTGACAACAGTTACCGCACTGCCCCCCTGATTCGATAACATGATGCTACAGTTAGTTGTGTTGCAGCTTGATGCGGAGGCCACTATTGTTACCGCCTGTGTTCTGCTGTAGCTTCCGAATAGTCCGAACACCCATCCGGCGACGGCGATGGCTATCACGATTGTTATGGCGATGAGTATGATTGTGGCTATGACTGGGCTGATTCCCTTCTTGGCGTTGTGTGGGCGGCTGGATTGTGTTCCCTGTGTTTTCAACCTCTGTAGTCTTACGCTGCCTAGTGTATACATATATATCGAGTTGCTAATCTGATACTGATTAATTATAGTTTTCGGTAGGATGCGCTTGGGCGTGATTCTCACTCGAGCGGCCAAGAACCCTCTATATACGGGTCTAGTTTGGGTTTGCTCCTCTTTTAGTGGGTTTTGTTGGGGCTGTTTTATTTTATAGTTCTTGTAGTACTTGGTCGACGTGGCCGTCGACGCTGACTCCTCTGAAGGCCTTCTTTATTCTGCCTTGCTCGTCTATTATGAATGTGGACCTCTCAACCCCCCAGTATTCCCTCCCGTACATCTTCTTCTTTACGTATACGTTGTAGTGTGTTATCGCCTTCTTTTCTGGGTCGCTGAGGATGTGGAAGTTGAGGCCGTATTTTTGAGCGAATTTTTTGTGGCTTTGCACGCTGTCGGCGCTCACGCCGAGCACCACCGCGTTTCTCTCGCTTATTCTTTGGATGTTGTCGCGGAAGCTGCACGCCTCCTTGGTGCATCCAGGCGTATCATCCTTGGGGTAGAAGTATAGCACCACCTTTCTGCCTTTGAAGTCGCTCAGCCTTATCTTGGCGCCGTTTTGGTCTTCGAGCTCGAAGTCTGGGGCTACGTCACCCTCACCTATGAATTTCAGGCTCATAATTACGATTGTTGAGCTAGTGGCTTAAAGCTTTTGTCTTGGGATGCTGCAAAACGGGTCTCTGCTGCGCTTGGTGGCTTCGGTTTGAGTTTTGGCTTGTGTTCTTTCGGCTTCGGGGTTGTTTGTCGCGCTGCTTTTGGGCTTCGCTTGTCGCCTGTTTTGGTGGGGGTTAAGCTTTATTTCGCCATCCTTGTTAGTGGTTTGTCTGCTATGTCTGTTGTTGTGGGCGATTACGCCTTGGATCCCGGCTTGGGTCGGGTGTATCGGGGTTTCGGTGTTGTGGTTGAGGGTGGTGTCATAGTGGATGCGGGGGAGGGTGATGTTCTTGTTGGGCGTTATCCCCGCTATGAGAGGCTTGTTGTGAAGCGGGGCGTCATCGTTCCCAGCTTCGTTGACTCGCACACTCATCTTGCGATGGTTTTGCTTAGGGCTCGGGCTGGCCTGCTCGGGATGGGTGAGTGGTTCTCAGAGGTTGTGTTGCCCCGTGAGAGGCTTCTTGGACCCGCTGAGGTTGGGTTGGGCTCGCTTGTGGGTGGGGTGGAGCTCGCGCTTAGCGGTGCCTCAGGCTTCGTGGATATGTATTTCCATGAGGAGTCTGTGTTGGAGGCTGGGCGGAGGCTTGGTTTGAGGGGTGTGTACACGTATGGTATGGTGGATAACGGGGACCCTGCGAAGGCTGAGTCGGAGCTTAGGGAGACGCGGCGCTTGGCGGACCTTGTGGCCAGCCTCGGGGATAGGAGGGTGCGCACAGCTGTGGCCCCCCACACTCCGTACACGTGCTCCCCCGCACTGCTCAGTGAGGCGGCCACCCTCGCGCGTGAGAGGGGGCTGGACTTGCACATCCACCTCGCCGAGAGGGCTGACGAGAAGCGGCTCACCGCGGAGAGGTTCGGGGTGGAGGTGCGTGACTGGGCTTCCTATCTTTCCGGGTTGGGCGTGCTTGGAGGCGGCGTGTCGCCCGTGTGTTTCCACTGCACCCACCTCTCGCAGGATGAGTTCTCAGCGCTGGGGCGTGGGGGTGGTTTCGCCGTGCTCAACCCCACGAGCAACCTGAGGCTGGGGAACGGTGCGCCCCCCATCCGCAGCGTGCTCTCCTCTGGTATAGGTTTCGGTTTGGGTACCGATGGTGCGGCCTCGAATGATGACCTATCAATGCTCTCGGAGGCGAAGCTCCTAGCGCTTCTTGCAGGTGTTGGGTCGGGGCTTGATGTGTGGGGTGTTCTACGCGCACTGACGCTGCCCGCTGAGCGCTTCTTCGGTGTTAAGGTGGGTCTGAGGATGGGTTGCACAGCTGACCTCGCCGTGTTCAGGATGGGGTTGGGTTCTAACCCGGCGGCCGACCCGGCCTTGGGCCTTGTTTTCTCGCCTGGTGGGTTTAAATGTGAGTACCTGTTTGTAGGAGGTAAACCCGTGGTGGAGGCTGGTAGCGTGGTTGGTGTGGATGTTGATTCACTGATGGATGACTATGAGCGTGCGGTGTACAGTGTAGAGGGGAGGCTCGCCGGGGTTGGGCGCTGAGCTCGGCTGGCAGAAGATCAGGTGGGCGGAGGAGCGTATGCTCACGCTGGGCTCCCTCTCATCCTCCGCTCTCGAATCGGGGGTGCTGAGGGGGGTGCGTGTGGGGTTGGTGCTACACATTGAGGCGAAGACCGCTGTGCTCGCGCTCAAGCTTGCGCGCGCGGGGGCTGAGGTTCACTTAGCCGCAAGTAACCCCCTCTCCACGCAGGACGATGTTGTGGAGGCCGTTAGGGGTGAGCTCGCCGCCGTGTACGCGAGGCGTGGTGAGTCCTCTGAGGAGTACTCGGAGGCCTTGAGGCGTGTGCTCGCCGCTCGTCCTGACTATATTATAGATGATGGTGGTGACGCGATAACGCTCTCTCACAGGGAGGGCGTGTCATCAGTGAAGGGTGCGTGTGAAGAGACCACTACGGGTGTTATTCGTGTGCGTAACCTCGAGCGCTCGGGTCTCCTACGCTACCCCGTTATAGCCGTGAATGACGCCTACACGAAGCACCTCTTCGATAACAGGTTCGGTAGCGGCCAGTCGGTTGTGGATGGTTTCATGAGGGCCACCAACATTCTGCTCGCCGGTAAGAGGGTGGTTGTCGTGGGCTACGGCTGGGTTGGCCGGGGTGTGGCTCAGCGCCTTCGGGGTATGGGTGCACGCGTGGTTGTGTGCGAGGTTGACGCGGTGCGCGCGATTGAGGCGTACATGGATGGCTTCGAGGTTGAGCCGCTACTAGAGGCCGCGGGGAATTGTGATGCTATTATCACCGCGACCGGCGATGTGAGGGTGGTAAGGGAGGAGCACTTCAGGGTTATGCGCGACGGCACAATCCTAGCCAACGCGGGCCACTTCAACGTCGAAGTGGACGTTGACCACCTCGAGAAGCACTCGTCGAGTAAGAGGGTTGTGCGCCCGAATGTGACCGAGTATGTGTACGCTGGCAGAAGGCTCTACGTGCTGGGTGAGGGGCGGCTCATCAACCTCGTGGCCGCCGACGGCCACCCTATCGAGGTGATGGATATGAGCTTCTCAGCGCAGTTCCTAGCGCTCAGATACCTCGTCGAGAACTCCTCTAGGCTTCAACCAAAACTCATGAAGCTACCCGAGGAGCTTGACACACTCATCGCCAAAACATTCCTTAAAGCACACGGTGTGCGTATAGATGAGCTCACAGAGGAGCAGAAACACTACTTGGAGTCGTACTGACATGTGCGCGCGGCTTGGGGTAGGCTTATTGGTTGCGGTGTGTGGTTGCCTGGTGTGGGCCCGTGGCCCAGCCTGGATAGGGCAGCGGCCTTCGGAGCCGTTGGTCGGGGGTTCAAATCCCCCCGGGCCCGCCTTCTGTAGGGGCTTCATGTATGGGTGGTGAGGGCTTTATGGCTTCCGGTAGTGGTGGGGGTAGGGGTGTGGGTAAGGCGGCTTTGGGTGGTACTTTCGCGTTGATTCACAGGGGGCATGTTCGCCTGTTCGATGAAGCGGCGCGGCTGGGTCTTCCCGTCACTGTGGGTGTCACAGTGAACCCGCTTATCAGGAAGTATCATGAGATTCCCGGGTTTGAGGAGAGGTGTGAGCGTGTCAAGTCGTTTTTCTCTTCGGGTTACCGTGTACCCGTTGAGGTTGTGGGCCTGCGCGACCACTATGGGCCTGTTGCCTCCGACCCCGAGTACACTCATCTTGTGACTAGTGAGGAGAGTTTGGCTTACTCGTGCGAGCTTAGCAGGGTGCGGGTTGAGCGGGGTATGGGCGGGCTTCAGATACTGCTTGTGGACACTGTGAGGGCCTTCGACGGGCGCCCGGTGTCCACGACTAGGATTCTTGGGGGTGAGATCGACCTTGAGGGTCGGCCAACGTGTGAGGTTAGGAGGGATTACTCTTGGTGATACAGCTAAGCGACGTTGAGGTCAGGGTTCTCGAGTATCTTTCGAAGCATCCGGGTCGCCCACAGTCTCTAGAGGAGGTGGCCGCCGCGCTTGGGGTTGAGCGCTCAACCGTGGCCTCCGCCGTGGAGACGCTTGCGGGGTACGGGCTGGTTGAGAGGCGGTCTGTTACGCGTCAGGTGGCTGAGCTCACGGCGCGTGGTCGCAGTATGGAGAGGCTTCCTGAGGACGTGGTGTTCGGGCTTCTTCTGGCTACGGGTGAGCTTCCACTCGATGAGGCTAGGGTGCGCAGTGGGCTTGGGGAGGAGGACTTCAGGGCCGCTGTTGCTTGGGGTGTGAAGAGGGGTCTTTTCCGACTTGTGCGTGGCGGAGGCGGTGGTACCCGTGTTGTGAGGGACTCTGAGGACCGCTCTGTATCCGAGCTTTTCGAGGCTATCCGCGGGTCGGGGCGGCTTGAAGTGGACCCCAAAAGCCGGGAGGTGGGTGTGCTCAGGGAGAGGGGTATCATCACGGTGAGGAGTGTCTCCGAGGTCTACGTGGAGCTCAGGGAGGGGGTGGACCCCTCTAGGCTTGAGATTCAAAGGAGGGTTTCAGTCCTCACTCACCGCGACCTTGTGAGCGGCGCCTACCGGGAGCTTGTTCTCCCAGAGTACACTTTTAAGTATGCGCCTGGCTACGTGGTGAGGGGTAAGAAGCACTTCTACGTGGAGTTCTTGGAGATGGTGAAGGAGGTGCTCGTCTCACTCGGCTTCGATGAGATGTACGGGTCATACGTTGAGCGTGAGTTCTGGAACTTCGACGCCCTATTCGTGCCCCAGGACCACGTTGCACGCGACTCGCATGATAGCTACCGTGTCTCGGGGAGCGTTGAGCTCGGGGACACGCTTCCTGAGGGCGTGGTGGAGGCGGTTGGGAGCACCCACCGTGACGGCTGGGTGACCGGCTCGGCTGGTTGGGGTGGGGTCTGGGATATGGGTGTCGCGGCCCGCATGATTCTCAGGTCTCACACAACCTCCGTCTCTGTGCGCAGGCTCGCGGAGCACCCGCGAGGTGGCTTCAAGTATTTTACGATTGACCACAACTTTAGGCGTGACGCGGTGGACGCCACGCATCTTCCGGATTTCCATCAGTGTGAGGGCATAGTGGGCGGGGAGGGTCTAACGCTTAAACACCTATTCGGCTTCCTCGAGAGCTTCTCTAGGAGGCTTGGGGTTGAGAAGATAAGGTTTAAGCCAGGCTACTTCCCGTTCACCGAGCCGAGTGTGGAGGCCTACGTGTACCACGAGAAGCTTGGGTGGATTGAGGCCGCGCCTGGGGGCATCTTCAGACCCGAGGTCACGAAGCCCCTCGGCGTGGAGCACCCCGTGCTCGCGTGGGGTATAGGTATCACGCGTTTCGCCATGATCTACTATGGGTTGGATGACATTAGGCAGATTGTGACGCGTGATGTCTCCGAGATTCTTGGTAAAGAGGAGGCTGCGATGAAGTTTGGCCACTATTGAGGTTGACACACGCCTCCTTAGGAGGCTTATGGGTTTGGAGCTGGATAAGGAGCGCTTGGAGGAGTTGCTCTTCAACTTTAAAGGTGAGGTTGAAGGGTGGGGTGACGGCCAGGTTAGCGTGGAGCTCTCATCCGATAGACCAGACCTGCTGTGCGCCTCGGGTCTATCGAGGGCCTTCAAAGGCTACCTCGAGCTCGAGCTCGGATTACCCCCCTATCTTGGCTCCCACCCGGCTCACCCTGAGGGTGTGCCTACGCTCCGGGTGGATGGCTGGGTTGAGGCGAGACCCTACATTGACTCCTACTATGTGTGGGGTTTAAAGCTAGATAAGGCCTCGGTGAGGGATATAATCGGCTTCCAGGAGAGGCTTCACGCCTCGCTTTCACGGGGCAGGAGGAGGTTCGCGATAGGTGTTCATGATGTATCACGCCTGAAGTCCCTGAGCCTCGTGTACCGCGGCGTGCCCCCCCACCACATAAGCTTCACGCCTCTCAACGAGGATAGGGCCATGGATGGGGAGGAGGTGCTCAGAAACACAGAGAAGGGTAGGGAGTACGCCCACCTGCTAGCTGGCGCCTCAGCCTACCCGATACTTTCAACCGAGGAGGGGGAGGTGCTATCCATGCCCCCCATCCTCAACTCTAACCTCACAAGGGTGGATGAATCCACCACCCGAGTGCTCGTAGACGTCACCGGGCCCACCCAGGGAGTGGTTGAAGCCGTGGCCCAACTTGTTGCCTGCAACATCGCCGAGTACGGGGCCAGCCTCACGCATCTACGCGTGGAGAACGCCAGGTGGACTCCCACAGCTAGGGGTGTTCGCACCCACACACTCGACGTAGCCCAGGTGAGGGGTGTGCTTGGCCTAGAGCTAGGCAGCGGGGAGGTGGCTAGGCTGCTTGGTAAGGCGAGGCTGGACGCCCGAAGCCTTGACAGCTCGAGGCTGGAGGTGGATGTACCCCTCTACAGGGTTGATGTGCTCCACCCCGTGGACCTCGTTGAAGATGTAGCCATGATGTATGGATACAACAACATCAAACCCGAGTTGCCAGACCACTTCAGCGTGGGCGGCTACCACCCGATGACACTCGTAGCCCGAGCGGCTCGAAGCAGCCTCAGCACCCTGGGCTTCGTTGAGGTCAACAGCCTAACACTCGTCTCAAGTAGGCTACTCGCCCAGCTCGGGTTCACGGGTTGGGTGGGCGTGGAGAACCCGTGGTCGGAGGACTTGGACGCGTTGAGACCCACACTTATACCCGGCCTATTAGAGTTCGTTGGGCGCAACCAGACCAAGCCCAAGCCGCTCAGGGTGTTCGAGGTGGGCCAGGTGGGCCAGGTGGTGGGCGGGGTGTACACTCAGAGGCTGAACGCCGCGGCCGCCCTGTGCGACAATGTGGCCAGCGCCGACCAGGTGGAGTCATATCTTAACCGATTCCTAGAGGACCTCGGTCTGGGTGCGTCGTACACTGGGTGCGAAGCCGCTCTACTCACGCGTGGTAGGCGGGCCACTATTGTGGTTGGCGGCTCACCTAGTGGCCTCGTGGGTGAGGTCTCACCCGAAGTGCTCAGGGCGCTGGGGATCGACTACCCCGTGGCCGTGTTCGAGCTCACGGTTTACACCCCGAGGTTCGAGGGGTTAACGTTTAAGTGAGCCTCATCCAGACCTATTCTTCGGGGTGGCCGAGCTAGGCCGGTTCGAGGGCCGTGTTGAGTGGGCGTGAAGCCAACCTGTGACACACGGTGTCAGAGGGCCGGTGACAGGCCACCCCGACCCCCTTAGTGAGGGATGGAATGGTGCGCTCAACGTGTTGGCGCTCAACCTCAGTGGTGCGTAGCTCCTAGTGTGTGCTGTCGGAAGCCGCGCCCCGTCGGGTCACCCCACCTTTATTGGGTCTAGGCGCACAGACTGGTTTCCTGTGTTTTAGCTGTGCGTGGTGTTGTTAGCTATCCTTATAATATCCAGAGTAGATTTTTTGTTCAGAGATGGTGTATTATGGGTGGAATATCACCTAACGCTGCTAAGTATATTATACGTATAAGCTGTGAAGTTGAGGGTATGGTTGACAAGAGTGATGTTATTGGCGCTATCTTCGGTCAGACGGAGGGCTTGTTCAACGAGGAGTATGATTTCCGAAGCCTGCTTGAGAAGGGTAGGATTGGGAGGATCATCGTCGACTTGGATGTGAAGGATAATAAGAGTGTGGGTAAGATACTTATTCCCTCCAACTTGGATAAGGCTGAGACGGCGCTTATAGCCTCCATCGCCGAGAATGTGGATAGGATTGGGCCCTACTCCGCTAAGCTCACGCTTGAAGGTATTGAGGACACTAGGCTTGAGCGGCTTAACAGGATTATCACGCGTGCAAAGGAGATCCTCGAGGGCTGGGAGAAGGGTCAGAAGAAGCTTGATGTGAAGGAGATGCTTCAGGACCTGGTGAGCAAGGTTCGGGAAACCTCGGTTGTACAGTACGGTCCGGAGAAGCTTGATGCTGGACCCGACGTGGATTCCGCTGAGTCAATCATCATCGTGGAGGGTAGGGCTGACGTCATAAACCTTCTACGCTATGGTTATAGGAACGTGATCTCGCTGGGGGGCGCCTCCGAGCGGGTTCCCAGAACGATTATAGAGCTGTGCAGGACGAAGGAGGCCACGGTGTTCTTGGACGGTGACCGCGGCGGCGACCTGATTTTGAAGAGGCTTCTCGAAGTGGCGGAGATAGATTTTGTGGCGCGCGCCCCGCAGGGTAGGGAGGTTGAGGAGCTCACGGGTAAGGAGGTCATGAAGGCACTCACGAGTAAGGTGCCAGTGTCCCAGGTGCTACAGCAGGAGAGGCCTCAGGTGGGCCACCAGCAGCCCCCGCAGCAGCAATCATACTCCCAGCAGCAGGTTCAGGAGGAGCAGCCCCCCCATCAGGCTCCGCAGCCTCAGCCCCAGCTCCAGGCGAGACCCCGCCCGCCGGTGCCCGAAAAGCTTGCAGCATACGTTAAGTCGCTTGGGGGCACGCTTGAAGCAGTCGTGCTCGACTCGGAGTTCGGCGAGGTGGCTCGGATGCCTGTGAAGGAGTTGGCTGACAGGCTTCAATCCGTGGATCAGGGTAGACCCTACGCCTTGGTGTTCGACGGCGTGATAAGCCAGAGGATACTCGACATGTCCAGTGAGAAGGGTATACGCTACGTTATAGGTAGCAGGATGGGCAACGTGGTGCGTAAACCCTCTGACACAGTGGTTGTAACATTTGATGAAGTAGTTTAGTGATGCGTCTTTTGGGGTTCGATAGGAAGTCGAATGCTGCAACCGTTCAGGTTACCTCGCCCAACGACCTGTGGGTGCTCGAGGTGCTCCTCAGCGAGGGCGACGTGGTAACTGCACGCACCACTAGGATGCTTAAGAGCCCGGATGGCACCGAGCGTGGTGAGCGTGTTCCAACCACTCTGAGTGTTAGGGTTGAGAAGACTGTTTTCGAGCCCTTTATGAATGCGTTGAGGGTTACGGGGCGGGTTGTTGAAGACCCGGATGAGCTGGGGGTGCTTGGCTCCTACCACACCCTGGTGGTTGAGGCTGGCTCCACGCTCACCATCAGGAAGGATGAGTGGTTGGAGGGCGAGCTGGAAGAGCTTCAGAGGGAGGCGTTCGGCGGTGAAGTGGTTATCATCTCAGTTGACTATGAAGAGGTTGCGCTTGCTAAGATGTGGGATTACGGCATCCAGCCGATAGCCAGCTGGCGTCTCTCCAAACCTAGGAAGGAGGACCTGAAGGATCAGGAGAGGTTTGAGCGGCAGGTTGAAAAGATCTCGGAGGAGTTACTCGGCCACGTTTCACCCAACACCTTTGTGATAGTGGCTGGACCAGGCTACCTCAAGCAGAAGGTGCTCGACGGCTTGAAGCGTAGACTTGAAGCTAAGGGTGTATCCTTTGAGGCTACGCTTGTAGACACCGAGTACGGCGGCGTGAGCGGTGTAAAGCAGGCCGTGAATAAGGCGGTGGACGCGGGCTTCCTAAGGAAACTCAGGGTTACGAGGGAGTCGGAGGTCGTGGACGGCCTCTTCAGGGAGATAAGCCGGGATGAGGCTAAGGTGGCCATAGGCCTCGACGCGGTGAAGAGCGCAGCAGAGAACGGCGCAGTTGACACACTCATAGTTTCAAGCCGCCTACTCAAGGCCTCTTATTCCCAGCTCAAACCCGTGATGCGCGCCGTCGAAAAGTTCGGTGGAAGGGTTGAAGTAGTAGGGGAGCACCACGAGAAGGGTGAACAGCTCGTAGGCCTCGGAGGGGTGGCCGCAATACTCAGGTACCCTATACGTAGCTACAGCTCCTCGTAGACTGGCTCACCGTGCACGGGTACAAACCTCACTATGCGCCCACGCGCACGCCTGAGCGCTGAGCCGTCGTCGAGTAAAACGGCGCCGCTAGGCCTCCTACTGTAGAAGCTTGCCACAAGCCTGTTCCTGTACTGTATAAGGTACTTTGATTTAACCGTGCAGTAGTGCACGGGTAGTATCCCGCGGATCCTTGAGACCTCCTCTAGGATCTTTGCGGGTGGAACGGACACTAGGGCCTCAGAGCGCTGGTTGGCTTTGGGTGCGCGCGCGAAGAAGTTCTCCTCATTCACTTCATACTCATCGAGCACCATGAATTGAGCCCCAGCTTCCCTTGCCCTCCTAGCCACTTCTACGAAGTCTAGACCTGGCAGGGCGGGTATCTCCACACCCACCCTCCAGTCGAACTCGGAGGCAACGCGGATAGAGTTCTCCACACCGTCTGTAGCGATAATATGGAACCTGAGCTCATCGAGCCCAGCCTCATATAGCTTCCTCGCGTTCTCACGCGTAAGGCTTGGGAAACCGCTGTAGAGGTGTATGTGGTGGGAGTCTCCGAGAGCGCGTTTGAGACCTGCCACATACTTGGCGACGCGGTCCACCACAACGAGCGGCTCACCCCCTGTGACCGCGGTGCCCATCGCACCCGACTCCCTCGCCTCCTCAACAGCCTCCTCCACACTCGTGATCCTACGCTCGTTAGCGAACATAACATCCCTGCCCATCCTCTCAGAGCTCACTGGGCAATAGTAGCATGAGTTGGGGCATATACCCGTGATGAAGAGCGTCATCTTTCTCCCCACAAGGCAAAGCGTGCACCCATCCACGAGCGCACCGCTCGAAACGTTGAGATTCTTCTCCAGCATTAGTAGATTAAGGAAATCAACCAGATTATTAAACCACCGATCACAAGCCTCTTACCAGCCCTCCTCTCTAAGCCTGTGAACCAAAGCAGCACGCCCACAACAACCACAACTAGGGCCACCGGCTGCAATATTGTGAATAACGCCTTAACCACTAGGTTCAGAGTCCAAACAACAAACTGTGTAGAGTTATTAACAATGTTCTGTAGAATCGATTGGGCGTTCGAGACAACATCTAACTCTGTGGGTAACATCCCAAAACAATTTTACAGCTAACATAATATACTTACAGGAGTAGCATGACACCTAACACTCGACACTATATACTCGATGACATTTGGCGACGGCCCATGCAAGTTTGTGAGCTACCCCGCCTGAAGGGCGATGTTTTGGAAACTTTATAAACTTTGGGTTAAACCCTTTAGCAGCCTAATCCATCCATTATCATTTTGAATTATACTGTATAAGTAATATTGATTTTAGTTTACGTAATTATCGAAAACTATATGTAGTATCCGTTCCGCTAATCTACCCAATAAGTTTGTGGTGTTTCGACTTTGCGATCGCAAGCTTCAAGATCAGGTGTAAGCCCCGTTATAGCCTCAATCGTCCTCATAGCTATAGCGGTTGTCATAGCGGTGGCTTTATCGGGCTGGGCGTTCGGCCTATCCAAGAGCTATATGAGGGCTGACGGTGTGACAATACTACCATCAGAGTCCTCGTGCAGTTTGAGTGGGGGGTGCCGTATTGTTGTATCCAATCAGGGCGATAGTCCAATCTCGGTGGTCCGTGTGCTCGCGAACAGCCAAGATGTCTCCCAGTACACCTTAAACCCCGCCCCCTCCGGCGGCTACACAATCCCCGCGCACACACAGGCAACAGTGGTGTTTGGCTTGACGGGGATAAGTGTCTCATCCACCCAGCAAAACATAGAGGTGCAGATAGGTCTTAGCAACGGTAACACGGTGAGCACGGTCGTACCCGTCACAAGCTAGCCCCACTTTGGGATGTGGGAAGAGGGTTACCAAGCTGGTTGCGGTGTCTAAGGGAGACAGATCAGCGCGTTGCCCTTACCCGAGGTAACACCCGTGTCTGGCTTAAGAATTCCACTGAGGTTTGACGCTTGGGTCATCTTCTCTCTTTCCGCGTTCGCGGTGTGGCTTGCTGTGAACTCGGACTCGGCTCTTCTAGGGTTCAACTCCACGCTGATACTTATCGATATGGCAACGCTCAGAAGTGGGGTTACACCCATATTCCTATACGCCACATACCCCCTCTCGCTAACCCTGTTTGTCTATGGCTTGTGGGTTTTTAGGCGAGAGTGGCCGATATCCCTGCTATACGCATCCTCGCTACCTGTGCTCGCAATCGTGCTGTTCGAGTTGGTGTGGCACACCCTGGGCTTCCTGACATCCGCATTCCCCTACCCTGTGAACCGCGCTGGGTGGATTCTCATAGTGGTTTGGCTGGTCCTCGGTTCAATCACCATTCCTCACTGGAGGCTGAGCAGACCCCTCGCACTGGTCCTCATCACCAACACGCTTAGCTGGGCCGCGTGGTTCCTGAGCGGGTACACCCAGATTGGCACGGGCGCCACCTCAGCCTACTTCTACAACTTCCTGCTTAAAGCCGAAACATTCATTGTCGTGTTCACCCTAGTATACCCATACAAAGCTGAGCCCACCAAAAATAGACGTGAGTATAGCTGGATAAAGGAAGCAATGGTTAGGCTATCCATAATCATCCGTAGCTAACAGAGCACCCCTTAGTTAGGTGTCCACGTGTGTAGGGTTGGGTCGCGCTTAGTGTGATGTGGGTCAGGCCGGATTCCAATCGATATCGGTTCGAAATCCAGCCCTACTCCGCTTGACATAGTAGTGTTCCACCGGTTCCCCGCTTGACGTAGTTAAATAAATAAGATCTCCACGCCTGCACCCGGAGAACGTCTCCCAATCGTATAAAAATGAAGCTTTAAGCCTGACCTCCACGCCTGCACCAGGGGGGATACTGCGGACCCACCCGCCCGCCCGGGCAGGCTACGTGCGTGTGCTACACTACTGCACTGCACCACTGCACCGCACTGTGCTGTGCTGTACTGTACTGCACTACCCTGTATTACACCCCACCCCCCCTCCCCCCAAAACTATATTTATTTCCTGCTCCCCTTCATGGGAAATGTGCTTCACCATTATTTGGGGAACAGTGGGTTGTTGTGTCGTGTATTTGGGGAATAATATGGGAACAGGGGGGTAGAGTGGGGGGGTGGGTTATGTCCGCCGGTCGGCCGGCCGGCCGGCCGGCTGGCCAGGGCCGTGTGTGCTGTGCGTGTAAGCCTGAAAAAAGGACTAAAAGAACCGGAACACGACACCAACACACCCCCCCCTCCCCCCTCTACTATATTTATTTCCAGTCCCCCTTCACTGGGAATGTTAATGGAGAAGTGTTTTTCCTTCCTCTCCGTGTGTGTTTCTCCCCCCACTCCACCCCTCCTCACTCATACCCCACCTCTTCATTGAAATCGAAGCGGATCCATGACACCGCGAGCAGGGCGACGCACATGGCGGCCGGGGTCTCCGGCCTGGTTGGCTCAGGGTCCTCAACTGTTTCCCTGATCCACCTCTCAGACCTGAAGAGCCCGAGAAACTCGGGTTCGACCGTGGGCCAGCTCAGGGCTCCCCACCACTCTCTGGCCTCCTCCAGCTGCTGGAGGGCGTGTTCCTCCAGGAGCCCGGGTGTGAACGCGCTGAGCGCGTCGCCGAGCTCAAACTCGTCCACTAACCGGCTAGCAATATTTATAGCGTAGCTGAGAAGCTCAAACACGTACTCCGCGTGACCCCTCCTCACAAGCTCCCTTGAGAGCGTGAGCCGCTCCCTCCTCGTGAACCCGAGTGCTTCGAGCTCTCTAAAAGGGTTCACGAACACAGGCGAGTAGTCGGTTGCGTAGTAGTCGGGAGGCCTCCCCGGTCTCCTCCCGGGGGACCCCGACCCGGGTCGCCCCCGCTTCCCCCTTCTTCTCACCTCACCAACTCTCCTCAGCGGTGAGGCCTCGGCGGATATCAGCCTGCGTAACTCCTCTGAGCGCCTCCGCCTATCCTCCACAGGGAAGAGGAGGGTGCTCGGGAACGCCGCCTTCCTCCCCCGCCTCCCCACACCTGGGTAGGCTTCCGGGAACGCGGAGGCCATGAAAGGGGGGGATCCGGCGCCGGGTTCGGGTTCTGGATCGGGATCGGGAGGCGCCTCCTGCAGGGGGGGGTCATGAGCAGCCTCCCCTACTCCCGCAGCCTTCAGCCTGAATACAGCGTCCGCCAGGAGCGCGCGTATAAGCCCCCCTCCGAGGAGGCCGGGCTCTTTAGATACCTTCGGTCGTCTTGGGCGTCTCAGGCGTGTATCAGGCTCCCGGAGGCCGGGCTCTTCATTTAGGGGCGCACCGCGGTCTAAGAGCGCGTCTAAGCGCTCGAGCTCTGCGCGCAGCCGTGAGGCGTGGCTGGCCACCGCGCTCAGCGCCCTTGACACACGCATAGATACCGGTGACACAAATCTCCATATAATTTTTCCACGTTTATAACCTTAGCGGTGTGGAAAATGGAAGCGGGAAATGTCCGCGTGAGGTATAAGACCGTGATAGTCGTGGATTGTCCATTCTGCGGGTACAGCTGGACTCCCTTCGTTGCGAGGCCGCGTGAGTGTCCGCGCTGCAGGAGGCGGCTACCGTGGCGAGAAGAGTGAAGAAGGGGAGGCAGGATCCCATCCTGGCTTATGTTGAAATGCTTGAAAAGCACCTTGAGCGGCTGAGGGAGGTGGTCACCCGTGGATGACGCACGTAGCGACCGGGCGCGCTTGATTTACTCGATGAAAACAAGCTGTCACCGAAGTCGGGAGGAGAGGGAGAGGTGGCCGTCTCCTCTTAACCGACTTCCAACCCGTCGGGGCATTAGAATATGTCGAAGCGGTCTAAAAAACGTATTGTTTTAACTGAAGGCGAAGCGCTTGAGCTACTCATGTAAGTTCAAGAGCTTAAGAAAAGCTGGAGGCACTCGGTCAATGATCTGCTCCCAATCTGCGGCTCTTCCGAATTGAGAGGTGTTCTTTGTGGCAGATGAAGTGTACAGTCTTTCAACGGAACCAGTAGCACCAGAAGAAATGGTGAAGATCGCGCGCACGCTTTTGGAGCAAAATTACGTTGTACTTCCGATTAAAAAAGGTGATAAAAGACCGATTGTCAAAGAATGGCAGAAACTCACAGTCGGAGAGGAAAAAACGAGGTGGCTCGAGTTCGAAAAGCTGTTTCGAGATGGTGCGCAGTTAGGGATAAAAGCCGATAATCATCTCTTTCTTGACTTTGAAGACTATCACACATTTAATGAATTTCTTGAATTTGTGAAAAAACGTAATCCAATCTACAGATCGAGTTTAAATAACACGTGGGTGGAATTCACAGGCGCCCGCTGCCCTAAGTGTCAGTTGCGTTCAAAACATGATATTAGGAAAGAGGGTGATAAGTGGAGATGCGCACTATGCGGTCTTGTCTTCGATGCTTCGGAAAAGAGTGCGCGAGGGGTGCGCGTAATCTTCAGGGTGCGCACGCCTTTCCGAAGGGCGAAAGCATATGGACGCTACGGTGAGGCGTTGGAGGTCAAGGGGGAAGGAAGCCAGATCCTCGTTTCTCCATCCATTCACCCATCTGGTGTAAGGTACCAAGCGGTGCAAAACTGGGGGTCGGCTATCGAATTATCTGAAGAAGAACAAGCCGCGCTGCTTTCTGATTTAGAAATTAGAGAGCGTGAAGTGTTTCGTGGTTCTGTCGTTATTCCGCAAAAAGAGCGAAAACTTGATGCAAACACAATACACACAATTTACTCTTTGATAAATGAAGGGTACAGAGAAGGGCACAGAAATGATTTAGAGCTGGCGATCTCTGGTTGGTTAAGAAGGGCAGGTGTAAGTTATGAAGATGCAAAAAAACTATTCGAGCTTCTCACGGAGGGCGCTGAAGAAGAACACAAAAAACAGGCGTTCCAGAGGCTTGAGCGCACGTACACCATAGAAGACGTAAGCGCGCTTCCCTCACTAAAATCGGAAAGAGGCGTTCTCGAAGTTTTAACGGAGTCGCTCGGTGACGAAGAAAAGGCGCTTGCAATCGTTTCTCAACTACAGGACACCATCGGCTTCGGCTCTCCTTATATGAGGGACGCAGTATTCGAAGAATTGGGTGGAGATAGATACGCTGTTTCTCTGCCATCCAAAAGAAGCATAGTGAGAGGACGATTTGAAAAAGAACAAAACAGGTTCCGCATCACCGATATTGTCCTTGCATGCTGTCCCAGAGAAGTGGTAATCTACTCCACGCCTTTTTCGAGTGTAAGGACCTACGAAGTTACGTTTGAAAGCGCCGAGGATGGACACGTCTTCAAGTTAGGGCCTGCAACATTAGAGGAAATCCTGGGGAGACTACAGGCAGAGGGCTTCGTGAAGAATTCATTTCATGCGAAAGACACGCTCGCCGCTGTGATGATAGGATGGGTGAGAAAGGGGCGCGCATTAATTAAAAGAGAAGCAGACAGGGCTGGCTTCTTCTTAGAGCAAGTCAATGGTGGCGAAGCAGTCGCGCCTGTAGGGATAGATTGTGAACCACCTTTCATCGACGAATTAAGGCAAGCGCTCGAAACTCTTAATATTATTATGGATTTCTCGAAACATTTTGGCGCAAAAGCCTCTGAGATCGTTAGAAGAGTGGTAATAGCCCCCTTTAATTTCATATACAAACAAAAGGGTGTCTACATCCCCTGGCTATGGCTTTATGGCTTCACAGGCTCGGGTAAAACCACTTTTTCGCTCACAGTTCTTCATATCTGGGGAACTCCTTCGATCGACGGTAACCAACACGCAACAGTACCACGAGTAACGTCTGGTTCATCCACGAACACCGAGGCGCGTTTGGGCGCATGGCTTGCAGGCTCAGGCACACCGCTTCTCATTAATGAAGCCTACAAACTGTTGGAAAAAGGGGAACTACTAGAGATGATCAAAAATGCAGTAGAAAGCACTCAAGCACGGGGGAGATTCATGAGCGGAATGTGGGAAACAGTGCCTTCATTACCATTCGTCATTTTTTCAAGTAATCAATTAAAACCCGATGACGCGGCTCTGCTGAGAAAACTCACATTTATGAATTTCAATAAAAAAGAGTTCATGAAGAGTAACACTCAGAAACACGAGTTCATGAATTTCGTTAAGCAAAACGCAAACAAGCTTTCTGCGATCGGGAAAATGGTGGGCTTCTACGTTTCGACCGATCTTTACAAGCTGTCCAATGATTGGCTCACTGATTCGATTAATCTTCTTAAAATGCTTTTCAAAGAGGTGGGAATGCAGACGCCTGAGTGGGTGTTTGATCAATACACACAAGAGGAAGCATCTGTGTTTGAAAGGCTGGAGGAGATGAAGGAACAAGTGAGGGTGATTTTTGTAGAGGCGATTAATCAAGCGTTCCTGAGAGCTTTCAAGGACCACGAAATCAGTGGCGAGGAAGAGGATGTTGAGACAAAAGTTGAAAAAGTGATCCAGGCAAAACTTGTACCATATCTTCTCCCATACAGAGGGAAGGGGAAGCGGGAACTAAGTGGTGTGATAATCACCACCGCAGTGGGCGAAGAAATAAAAAGAAGATACTTGAACGAGGCGGACTTCGGTGCGTTTTCAAATCTCGCGGAAGTGTTGGGAGACGGCTTCGAATACACATCTCTCAGGGTAGGGGATAAAAACATGAGGTGCATTAAAGCAGACATGCAGGCTTTCCTGCGCTTCCTCAACCCGAACTTTGAGGAACCTCCTCAATCGGTGCCATGAGGAAAGCAAACACTTTACTTCTCCAGTTTGCTTCTTCATTTATTATTATATAATAAATATATATATTCTTATATAATAAATATGAAGAAAATATGCCACAAATGCCACAAATGCCACAAATGCCACAAATGCCACAAATGCCACAAATGCCACATATTTCATAGCTGGGTCCGGGGGGTGTTAAAAGAGTTTACCCCCCCCACCGATGGGAAATGTGGCATATTTTTCGAGTTTGGCAACTTGCCATTTTTTTACCTCATTTTGTTGCCAAAAATATAAGTCGATTATGCCACATTGCCCTTATTTTCTGTTTGGCACTTGCCATTTTTTTACCTCATTTTGTTGCCAAAAATATAAGTCGATTATGCCACATTGCCCTTATTTTCTCCAATTCCCAGGGGGGATCAGCGTAAATAATGCTGAATTTCCCCTCTGGGAGCCCGGCTCGGGCGCTTTCTTTTCTATTTCCTGAACCATCCTGACCTTCCATTCAGAGACCTTGAACTTTTCGGACGCTATTTTACGGGTATCAACTTCAGCTTTGATCGATTCGGACACAGTGTCCGACAAGTATTTTTGCTCTGGTCTCCATCTTTTTTCAATGGCATTTTCTCCCCTTTGCTTTTTCGCCTTCTCGCTCAATATCTTCCTGTACTCGTTAGCTAGGACAGCCTTCTGACCCTCCGTCAAATGCGGTAGAGGGCTGGATCCAGAACCGGATCTTTCTTTAGTTTCGGTCTTCTCTTGATCGATTCGGAGACTGTCTCCGAATCGATGTTTCGTTTTTCTTTAGTTTCGGTCTTCTCTAGGTTTCCTGGTTCCCGGTGAAGCGGGGGAAAAAGGACTGCCTAAGGAAAAAGAACCGTGCTTTTTCAGTCCTTTTAGTCCTTTTTCGGTTCTTTTTTTCGGAGCGTTTATGTTTCTTTGCGCATCATAGCTACCCATGAGAGGCCGTAGAGGTAAGAAGGAAGAAGAGGAATTAAAACGAAGAATACGCACCCTCCTCAAGGAGGGTAAGACGTACAGGGAAATACGGGAGGAAACGGGGGCTGGCAGGACCCTCATCGCCAAAGTTAAGAAAAAAATGGAGAAGGAGGAGGTGGGCCACCGCTCACCCCTGGAATCCAACCCAGGCACACAGGAGGACCAGGACGAGAATGCGCCCCCCCTGGAGGAGATAGACGAGGAGGAGGCCGCTAGGCAGCTTGAGGCGATCGACAAAGCCGCGGGGAACACGGCCCTGAATGAGGTGATCGCGAAAGTGAAGGCGAAGGCGAAGCTCGAAGTGGATGAGATATACCAGCTCGGCCTGGTCCTCCGCGACGTGCTTCAAGGCGAATTGGGCGAAGAGTACTATAGGGAGGCTGAGAAATCGGGTTCCCCCCTGGATCAGTGGATCCGGCAAACACTTGAACGTGCGCTGCGGGACCGCTACTACTTTATTTATTCGCTCTGGGTGCACCCTGACCTCTATAGGGTGATTAACTGGAGCCTGGACGCCTGGAAGCTCTGGTACCAGGAGTGGAGCTACGAGCTCCTCAAGCAAGAATACGAAAAAAGGGATTCCTTCGGGGACTAGGAAAAGAGTTCTTCGAGCTCCACCCAGCCCGTGAGCTGCTCCTAGCTGAAGCAAGGAGCTTCCTTACGTTACGACGGGCGACACGGATCCAACCAGCTCTATCTAATGTCTTCTGCCTTTCTCCCCGCGGTTCCCGCCGGAGAGCTCCCTGAGCCTCTCCTCTTTGAGCTCCTCCACAACGCGGCCGAGCTCCGCGAGTAGCCCGAGTATCTGCTCGTCCTTCTTCTTCTGCTCCTCCTCCATCCTCCTGATCTTCTCCCTCAGGGCCTCGGCCTCCTCCTCCGTGATCCCCCCACCCCCACCCTGGTCCTCCTTCTTCGCGTAAAAGGTGAGCTCGGGCACGGCCTTCAGGTAGTCCTCGAGGATCTCCCGCTCCTGCGGCCTGTAGTATGACTCGGCGAGGCCCACGTTGTGGCCCATGAGGATCTCCACGTGCAGGCTCTTCATGTGCTTCTCGCACACGCTCTTGAAGAACTTGCGGAAGCCGTGTGCACCCTGGAACTCGTGCCTCCTCTTCCCCGGGGGGAGGGGTTTCCTCAGGCCCTGCGCGAAGAGAGACCTCTCGAGGAGGCGCTTTACACCTGAGGACCTGAGCTTCCTCGGGGTGTTAACCTGGAGGAGACCCCTAGGGGTGGTTGTGTCCCATAGGTCACGCATGAGCCAGGACTCGGGTGTCACCCTCTCCCCCTGGCCCGCCCTGTACTCCATCCACTCCTTGAGGCACAGGTAGGCCTCCGGTGTTATGTACGTCGTGTACTCCTCCTCTGTCCCCCTGTACACGGTGAGCCTCGCGGCCACAGGCTCCTCCGGCTGCCCGCCGCCGCTGGTGGGGGCGGACTCTGCGTAGATGGGCTCTATATCCTTCCACCTGAGGTAGTCCCAGGCGCCCAGCCTGATACCCGAGGAGACCATGAGGAGTATGATGGGCTTAATCCTCCGGTCGGGGTACTCCATCCATCTGAGTATTTCCTCCCTTGTTGGAGCCCTGTCCGAAGCGTATTCGCGCACCCTGGGCAGCTTTCTTGAGATCTTCTTCCAGTTGAGCATGATATCGTTCTGCTCGCAGAAGAGCTTCACAGCCTTAACAAAGTTGGTGAGTGTACCAGCGGTTATCTCCCCCCTCTCCACCCTCTCCTTCTCGAAGCGCACGAACCCCGTGACCGCGTAGTACGCATAGGTGGGGTCCTCCTTCGCTCTGCGCACAAACGCGGAGGCCTGTTCCCCGAGGTCCTTTCCCTCTATCCCCGCGTGAGCGAAGAACACCCTGATCCTCCTCTCATAGTACCTCCTCGTCAGAGGGTTATCCAGGGCGTCAAAGAACTCGGTCAAGGGGTCTATCCCTAAGGAGTACACCACGTATGTAGAATATAAGCCTGTCTTATATAAGAACCGCTATCGGTATGGGTCAGGCCGGATTCGAACCGGCGATTTCCACCGTGTAAGGGTGGCGTCATACCAGGCTAGACCACTGACCCACTCTTTACCTACTCACTTGTACCTTATTTGTTTTATGTGTTCACAGTTGTTGGGTAACCAGAGTATTTTTCCCTTTATTAGCCTCACTTTGGCTGTGCGTCCGGGTATGTGTGGTTTCCCACACTTGGTGCATCTGATGAGTCTGAGGTTTTTCGGTATGGGTGTATCGGTGTGCACACACAGCCTCCAAGCGTGTTCGAGGGCGTTCTGGGCGAGTTCAGGGTCATCTGCGTAGTGCCTTACGCTTAGCGCGAGTAGCCTCTCCACCTCGGTGAGTATGAGTTGCCTGCTCAATTCGTGTCACTCGGCGAGTTCGCCGATGAGGTGGTCCGCTGTGGCGTCTCTCACGGTCACCCGGACCCACTCACCATGGATTTGTGGAGCATAGGGTAGGCGTATCTTGATGTAGTTGGTGGTTCTAGCCTCTGTTGCTTCCTCTGGGTTGGAGCCTGTGACGAGCGCGTCAACTGTTTCACCCACGTATTGCTTGTTCTTCTCAAGCTGTACCCGTCTCGCCTCAGTTGAGGCCAGCAGGCTTCTCCTCTTCTTCTCCGCCTCGTCAAGCTGCCTCAGAGTAGCGGCCTTGGTGTGCGGCCTAGGAGTAAAGCGGAAGACGTGGAGCTTGTCGAATATCCCTCCACGTATAACCTCCAGCGTCCTGTAGAATGCTTCTTCATCCTCCCCAGGGTAGCCCACCATTATGTCTGTGGCAACCCTGAGTTCGGGTATCTTGCTTTTCAACTCTAACACAAAGCTCACCACCTCCTCTGGATCATAGTGCCTGTTCATCGATCGAAGCACACCCCCATCCGCTGATTGGATTGGAATGTGTAGGAACCTGTACACCTTGGGGTGTGAGAGCATGTCAGCTATCTCCTCCCTCATCCTCAACGCACCCATGGGGTTCATCATCCCCACCCTCAGCATATACCTACCCCTCACACAGCTCACGATCTTCCCCACGAGCTGGGCTATCCTGGTGTTGGGAGGCTCATAGTAGTCGGCGTTATCCATGCTTGTGAGCTCCACCTCCACAGCGCCCGCACCGACGGCTCTCCTTACGGCTTCAACTATCTCTTGGGAGGGCTTACACCACAACCTGGGCCTTGCGAGTTTGGTGAGGCAGAAATGACAGTTACTTGTGCACCCTTCAGCTATCTTGACGGGGTATACAAGCGAGTTGAGAGTGGGGGTGGGCAGCCTCGTTGAACCATAAACCACGCTTCCAGCCTCGGCTCGGAGGGCGTCCACTATTTGCTCACTGTCCCCCCCAACCAGAACTATTGAGCCTGGCGCATCTGTGAGTATTCTCGCGGGCCTAGTGTTAGCGAGGCAGCTGGTCACCACCACCCTCTTACCCTGAGCCTGAAGCCCCCTGATATGGGTGAGTATGCTCTCCTCTGTTTCATTCCTAACAGAGCAGCTGTACACCACAACCGTATCCGCTTCATCCTCATCCTCAACGACAGAGTAGCCGTGTGAGGCCACGTACTCCTTGGCGGCGAGCATGTCAGCCTTGTTCATCGTGCACCCGTAAACCCTGAAGCCCACCTTACCCACACGGTCGCCGCCGGTCATACCTCACCACCAACCCTTTTCCCCCGTGTGGGGGAGGCGCTCAGTGAACCCATGAGCCATCCTCAACCTCCCTCATGGGTGTAAGCAGCGATATCACCCCACCTCCCTCGGCTGCAAGCAGCATGCCCCGGGATGTCACACCAGCGAACACCGAGGGCTTCAGGTTCATGAGTACAACTATTTTTTTCCCAACCAGCTCCTCGGGGGTGTACTGTTCGCCGATGCTTGAAACAATGGTTCTAAGCTTGCCCCCCACCCTCACCCTTAACCTTAGAAGCCTCTTGGTGTTCGGAACCCTCTCAGCGGAAACCACGCTCGCCACTCTGAGGTCGAGTCTTAGGAATTCTGCTATGTCCACCTCGGGTTTCTCCTCCACCATACACTCGGCCACTAACGCTTCAACCTGTTTGTCTGTGAGCTTGGCGTAGGCGGGCTTCGGCTCCGGTAGCTGTGCGCCAGGTGTGAGCGGACGCTTCAACTCGTCCAGGCTCAGTGTGTCCTCTAATGGTAGACCCAGCGCGGAGCGCGTCTTAGAGGAGAACTCGGGTAGGAGGGGTTGGGCGAGCACGCTGAGCGCCCTGAGTGCCTCGAGTGTTACGTACACCACGCTAGCCGCACGCTCAGGGTTAACCCTGAGTAGGCTCCAGGGAGCCTGGCGTGTATAGTATTCGGCCGCCTTCTTCGCAAACTCGAATAGTGAGGCGTACGCCTCAGAGTTGTTGAGCGACTTTATAGAGGAGATAATCCTGTTGTATACTATATCGATCAACCCGAGTAGCTCCCTGTCCTCATCCCGAAGCTCTCCGGGTGTGGGTACACATCCATACTTGGAGTGTGTGAACTGTAGAACCCTCTGGGCGAATTGACCCAGTGAATCAACCAACTCCTCATTGATGCTTTTTTGCAGCTCGTACACGTCTACCTCCATATCCGCCTCAGGGTTGATTCGGCTCAACGCGTACCTTGTGGCATCTGAGCCAAGGTGGTCGACCAGCCTCGAAGAGCTCACACTAAGTGGCTTCCCATTCGCGCTAAACCTCAAGCGGCCCACTACCACTATTCTTAAATCACTCCCAGCGGCACCCAGCGCCTCGCCCAACTTGGGTAGGAGCTCCTTGTAATGTGTGCCGAAGCGCTTGGTAACGAAGTGCACACCCCCAGCGCCTACATCGCCCCCCACCTGCCCTCCCCTCCCAGCGAAACTCATGGAGGCGGTGAGTGCGCTAAACCACGGGGCAAACGTTTTACCCTTATCGCCAGGAGTGGGTACACCCAAACCCAATTCGCTCACTATTGGCACATTCACAATACTGGCTTCTCCCCGTGCTTTCAGCCCGTAGGCCCATTCCTCAACCCTCTTAACACTGATTGGGGCGTCACATACCCCACACTTGGCCTCCCTGAGGGTGCTGGCGGTTAGGGTGGCGCCGCAGGATGTGCAGCAGCCGAGCCCTTCAACGCTCGAGCCACAGGCACCGCACTTGCCCACAACCTCGTCGAAGAGTTCGCCGTCGTCTTCGCACACCGCCTTCTCCACCTGAAGTTTGGCTATAACACCCGACTCGGCGAGTCGTGTGAATACAGATTTGAGTGTGTCCGCGTGTCTGGGGTCCGATGTGTCACCCAAAATGTTTGGTGAAATGTGCAACTGTTCCATTAGCGCGCCGAGTGTGCGCCTCTTTGAGGCCAACTGGGCTTTGACTTCCAACCCCTTCACCTTTGCCTCATGCAGGGTTCGCGAAGCGTAGGCTTCAAGCCCTGTGGCGGACACCACCCTCTCACCCCCAGCCGCCAAAAACCTAGCGTACACGTCGGCTGCAACCGTGCACCTCAACCACTCAGCATCCTCGGGGTCAAAGCAAGCCTGACTCGTTATAAGCTTCGCCAAAACGAATCAATCGTATTTATCGTGGGCGGATAATAAGAGCTAAGCGCCCAGCCCTAAAACTCGAAGAACTCGGTCTTATTGTGGGGGTGACGGCAAACACCCCGCCCAACTGGGAGGTCCGCCAGCCTCTGACACACGTCGACGCCTATACCACACCTCTTACTTAGTATGTCGTATTCGCCTCCACCCTTGAGTCTGAAGGCAACAATTGTTCCAGCCGCTGTGAGCACTTCCTGGGAGAGGGTTGAGGGTAGCTGGTTGACCATAACCATACCCTCCCCAAACTTCCTCATCTCCTCCACCAACCTCTCCATTATACTCGGCGGCTCCTCCGCTCTCCTGTAGGGCACGATATTACGCGCCTCCTCAGCCACTATCACATGGGGCTCCACAAGCTTCCTAGACACCTTGTAGTCATAGAGGAGCTTTAGTATGGCCTCCACCACAAATATCTTAGAGTAGTTATCGGTCACCTGCCCTATGTCAACTATCACATTCTCACTGAGCAGGTCGTTGAACCCTATCTTCTGGTTGGCGTTAAGCATCCTGCTAAGACCCGTGTCCGCTAACTTGGATATCCTTCGCAGCACGGCGAGCTTTGACTCCTGCTCCCACCCCGAGTATGTTCTAAGATCGTTGACCGACGTTATCACGTCCTCCACCGTAACCGGCTTCGCGTCTTCACTCATACCGTGCCCCTTATCTGTGAAAACCCTGCGCAACGCGCTTCTCAGGATGAACTGCTGTGAAACGCTCAGGTCGAAGCTATCGGTGAATATATCCATGAGCACATCGATATGCACGAAGGGGTCGACGGCCCTGGGGTAGTCGAAGATATCGAACCCAAGGTCTTGGTCTGGGGCTATCACAAGCGTGGAGCTGTCCCTGAGCAGGGCTGAGTACTCGCCGTGCCAATCGAACACTAAGAAGTGAGTTCCACGCTCCCCCACAGCTGAGAGGAGTTTCGCCACGAAACTGGACTTACCAGAGCCGGTTTCACCCAGAACCACCACATGCTTGTAGACGTCGTCCACCCTGAGTTTGAACTCTCCCCCACCCACCAGGCGCCCCAGCCTAAGAGCCTCCAACACTGGCTCCTCACCCACACCCATGGGGGCCTCCAATATGTTCCTGAAAACCGCTTGTAGAAGCCACGCCTCCCCGTCGCGAGCGCCGTCACCTTCGGGGTTAACGTCTAATCCAGCTACCTCGGCGAGGGACTTGGCCTGTCGGAAGGAGCGTTTAACGTCTTTAACCACCTTCCTTTTACCGAACCCCCGAGAGTAGACGAGTAGGAAGCCCCCCCTCCTAGGTGGGCTTAGAGGAAGTAGCTCGTGTCTGCCAACAACGAGGAACGCGTAGTTAACCCCCGCGCTACGCATCCCCTCAACAAACCTCTGGAAGATTGCAGCGTCGGCGCTGACTCCCTCCCTCGGCTTGACTTCCACGAGTGTGTAACCAAACCACCTGACGCCTTCGCGTAGAACCCTTACCCTCGGCCCGCTGAGTGGGAGTTCGAGCATCTCACTGACCCGTTAGGAACTTGAAGAGTTTAAGGTAGCCCTGCATGATTGACTGGAAGAGTGTGGAAAGCCCCCCTCCGAGCCCGCTCAGGGGCTGTGTGGCTGACTGGAACCAGTTGAATATTCCCAGGAAGGCGGACACCAGAACCGCGAAGAGCACGAGCGCTAAGCCCACGAGTAAGCCCTCCTCGAGTAGGGGTGAACCCCTCTTATCCATTAGGAGTTTCAAGATGAATTTTAGTACGCCAAGCAAGTTTTCCACCAATATACACCTTTGATTAGACACTAATAGCTAGATGGAGTACCTGAGCGCAAGTTCGCCTACGAGCAGTGTTAGGAGTAATACCTCGTAGAGTGTCTCCGATTTATAGATGTAGGAGAATCCTAGGTAGCCTGCATCCAAGGAGAGTGTGGGCAGCACACCTAACAGTGAGCCTGAAGAGAACTTGAAGAAGGCTGTACCCGTTAGCAGGGTTATGCTCAGAGCGCTCATGGAGAACATAACGGATGCGACGAGCACGTTTTTAGCGAGTTGCTGGCTGAGCTCTGACTCTAATCGCTCCGACACTCTGAGTAGCGACCACGAAGCCCTAAACCAGGATGGCCTGTAGCCCAGTGCGGAGAGAGCCTTGCCGAATACTCCTAGGATTACGCGGTGGTCACTCCTCACCATCTTGGTTGAGATGTGTTCGAGTATGCTTGGGACGCTTGGGTTATAGCTGAGGTCAGCGACTCTGAGTGAGCCGAATTCGGATGTGAGTCGCACAACTTTAGCCTTGGCGGCTAAGCCTTGGTTGCCAAGCGCCTTCATGAGTGCTACAAAGAATGCCTTCTCCCTTCTCTCGGCCCCTCTCCTCCTGATTTCACGGGTATATAGTGTGTAGATTGAGCCCATACCGAAGCCAAGTAAGGGTATGAGTGCGATGTGCTCCCTGTTTGTGGCTAAGAAGAGTGCGATGAGTGCTATGCTGAACGCCTCCGCCAACCTGCTACGCATGAATCTGCCAGTCCTCTGCGACACGAAGAACCTTGCAATAAACACAGTGTAGGGAACCACCCCGAAGAGTGCGGTAGCAAGCCTCGAACCACCGTAAATATAGGTGATGATGTAGCATGTGAGTAGCCCGACGGTTGAGAGCCCTGAGATGAGGAGCACGACGTTTTCAAGAATGAGCATCTTGGAGGCGTATTCGCTTTTCGCCCTAATCTTATAGTCTCCGCTAGACAGATAAGCAGCCCCGCTTCCACTCTTCGGGTCGAATAACCCCTCACATATCACGGTGGCGGTTGGTCTGTTCACACCCATCTTCACGAGCGCGCCCCGCAGCCTTGAAGCGAGCACTGAGTGGTACACTGTACCCTCCGAGTCCACCTCAAATAGAACCGAAGCGCACATTATAAGGAGGCCGAGCTCAGGGTTTAACGCGTACAGGCCTAGACCCACTGTAGCCACTAGGGGTTGCAGGATGCGTCTAAGATGGTAACTCAGTGAGTCCAAGAGCCCTGACCCCCTCTATGTACGCCCCCTCAAGGCCCCCCTCAGCCAACCTCAGCCGATCGATTGCTCCATCCGAGTATATGGTCAATGACTCCATGCCGGAGTTCTCGGAGAACTTGGTGTAGACAACTTTTCGCACAACCCTGCGGCCCTCACGGTGATCTATAAAGACAGCTAATAGCGGCGACCTAATGTCGAGTCTCATACCGTAGATGTTCCTCCACCTATTCAGTAACCCCTCTAGGCTGGTCGCGTGAACGGTCTGTATGCAGGGGATACCCACCGCCATAAGCATGGCGGCCGCAAGTGTCTGCTGCTTTGTTTGAAGCTCGCCCACGAAGACGAGGTCGGGCGACCTGTGCAGGCTCTTTGTGACTTCGAGTAGTTTATCGGTGTTGAAACCCGAGTCTGTAGAGTAGCGCACAACTCTGTCCTCCGCGCTGGGCGACTCTGTCTCAAGCACGTCCTCGATGTATAGCTTCCTCCACTCAGCTGGGAGGTGTTCGAGTATGGCGTTACACAGTGTTGTCTTACCGCTCCTAGGCAGGCCGCACACGAGTAGTGAGTAGCCCGTCCTCACGGCGCCCACAAGCAGCGCGGCCACCTCAGCGCTCAGGGTGCCGTTACGTATTAGCTGGTCCAGCGTCCACTTTGAGTGGTATAGCTTCCTTATAACACAGCTGCCGCCGTCGGCGGCGAGCGGCTCTGAGTCCACGCTGACACGTAGACTCAGTTTACCCGTCTGAATATACCCCTTAACACTGTTGGATGCGTAGCTGAGTGCCCCGCTCACCGATAGCTCGGTGTATAATCCAAGCCTCTGGAGGGTGTATCTACCAACCACGTAGGGGTACCAGAGTCTACCGTAACGCGTTTGGTCAAGGTAGCATAGCGCTCCAGGCCTATCTAGGTAAACCTCCTCTACCCCCTCATCTAGGAGTAGGGGGGCTATGGGTGTTAAGCCGAGCGCTGAGAGCGCGCATAGTGTAGCGGTCTCCTCAACCCATTTGTCCACCCCAGCCTCGGCGAGCAACTTCAGCGCCCGCGTGTTTAGCTCATCAAATATTTGGCGAAAGAGGTTCGCGGGGCCACCCACCCTAACTTTGAGTTGAGTCAGCTTCGAGCATACACTATTTATGCGTGATGTGTCCACGCTTGGAGTCCACCTATAGCTAGGCCAAGGCTCAGCGTAGATATTAACGGCGAGTGGGCCCACAGCGTACTCGGCCACACGTCTACCCATCGGGAAACGAGCCCTCCTCAGGATGTCGCCATCCAGTGTTAAGGTGTTCTTCACACCAACAAAGCAAACCTCCCCCCCAGCCTCCGCCTTAACACCCTCGGCCTGCTTGGGATCATCCACGAATACCACGCTGCTACCCGGCCAGCCAACGGTTATGATCGCGAAACCCACCTCAGCTTGATAGTCAACTAGCATAAAACAAATAGTTGAATATTTACTCGATGCCAGCAGAACTCTTATCCGAACAACTCGTGCTCTTCCTACTCATAATAGTGGGTGGACTCGTGGTCTCAAGCAGCGTGGCCGCACTGGGGGGTTTCCTTAAGATTCAAGCAAGGGTGGTGGGCCAAGAGAAGCTAGCGTACTTCTTCGACTTCGTGGGCTACGCGTGGACTGACAGGGTTAACACGCTTGTTGCCCCCCCGGCTGACACAGCTTGGTTAGAGGCGTCGGGAACAACGCTAAGAATCCATGTGAACGGCACAACCTACACCGAGAACTACCCATTCAGCGTGTACGCCGCCAACACCACAAACCCGACCTGCCTTAACATCCGCTACACTGCTGGCGGAGTCTACATAGTCAACGTAGAGGAGGCGTTGTGCTCTTGGCGAGCCTCCTAGAGTACATGGCCGCGGTTCTAGCGATCGCACTCATGGTGACGATGGGTGTGTTCAGTGTTAACTACACCCACCAGATCATTAAGACGGTGCTCCAATTCTTTAACTATCTTGGAGACGCGCAGAACTGGAGGCCTGTTATCCTATGATTGTGTACACCGACCTAATGTTGGCGGCCTTCGCCGTGATGCTGCTCCTAGCCTCAACACTAGCCCTCACGGGAGCCTCGACGTCCTACGAGCACCTGCACACAGAGCAGGCGCAGGCCGCCCAGAAGCTTTACACACTTTTCGCATCCTGCACGCAGGAGTCGTGCGCACCAGGCCTCCCCGCGCGCTCCGCCTCCGAGGGTGTTAACCTAAGCATCAGCCCATCGAGTATGGTGGTATGGTTTGGGAGCTAGGCGTGCTCTGGTAACCACCCTCAGCCTTGTCACGATGGCTGTGCTAATCGTGGCTCTCTCGGTTGGTTTCGCGGCGCCCGCGGGGATGCCCAGCTTCTCGCCGCCCACGCCACTATTGCTCTCCTCCTCAAAGGCATACGAAGAGTGGCTCATATACCACTACACCCAAGCCTACCTAACCAGCCAATCCTACACACTTGACAACAAATCCTACGCCTCCCTACTTCAAAACCTAGCCTTCAACCTAAGAGGTGGGCGGTATGTGGTGTTCCATGTGAATGCCGCCACTGTGAGCCTAACGCTCTACAACTTTCAGGTGGACTACTCCGAGCCCCCCGCCAGCTTCCCACTATTCGCAGTGGATGCCACAATCTACCTGCCTTCTGAGCGGGCGCTCATCAACTATACCTACACAGTTACGCCACCCATACGCTACTATATAGCGCAGGAGCTCCTCGGCGTGGTCGCTGGGCTACCCAACAACTCCTCATCTACCAGAGTAGAGGATGCGGTGTACGCGTTCATCGGGCAGCTCCAGGGTGTGTCGGGGACGCTCACACTTGAAAACATTGGTCAAACCTCAACAGTTAATCTAGACCTGACGGATTGCTACCTCAAAATATACTATCAGACCTGCCCCATCTACCTTGGGAGTGAAACCCTGTATAAGGTTCTACCCAACCTAACCTTTAGCTTCTCCTCCCCTGCCTAGTCTGCTGTGTGAGCCAGCCAGCTCATCTGAAGCCATGGCTGCGAGGAGGGATAGTTCGCCTGAGAGCACGCCCGCGGCTATCACCTCGGCTAGCCACTTAGACCTCATCCCTTCCTCCACGCTGAATACACCCGTCAGTGAGAGTAGCTCCCGCTGGGTTTCAAGCTTTGTCCCACCCCCCACTGCGCCCACCTCTAGGCTTGGAAGTGTAACGGAGAAGTATAGGTCACCCCCACTCCTTACCTCAGTGAAGCAGAAGCCTTGACTTGACTCTACAACCTGCGCCGCGTCTTGACCCATAGCGATAAAGCTAGCTGCGACGATGTTGGCGAAGTGAGCGTTCTGCGCAAGGGAGCCACCCACAGAGCTGCCCAGCATGTTTTTGCGCACATTTATCTCATTTATCTCCTCAGCGGTTGTCCTAAGCACCCCTGAGAGCACCTCTCTAGGCAGGGTGCACTCCGCAACAACGCTCTTACCCCTACCCATCAACGTGTTTATATACGCGGGCTTCTTATCCGAGCACACGTTACCACTCAACGCCACTAGCTTAGCACCCGTCTCCTTCTCAATGTATTCAGCCACCCTATCGGTGGCTATGGTGACCATGTTCATACCCATGGCGTCACCCGTCGAGTAGGAGAACCTGACGAACACGTTTGTACCCACAATAAAGCACTTGGCGCCCTCGAGTCTCCCATGCTTTGTTGTCGATGAGGCGATCCTCCTGAGCTCATCGAAGTTGGTCTCCACCCACTCTCGGAGTCTCACGCTCTCATCAATCGACTCAGTCCTGAACACAGGGGCACGCGTCATCCTATCCCCAATCACCCTAGCCTTCACCCCACCACTCAGATAGGTTGCCTTCGCACCCCTGTTAGCCGAGGCGACCAGCGCTCCCTCCGTTGTGGCAAGGGGGAGGAACACCTCAGCCTTCCTGAAGGAGCCGTCCACCAAGAGGGGACCCACAACACCGACTGGTAGGACAACCCCGCCGACTGGGTTCTCAATATTCCTACCCACCAGCACATCAAAATCAAGCTTTAAAGATTTAACACTGCTAAGATCAACACCCATCTTCCTTTCAAGCACAGCCGCCCTCAGCCTAGCAGTATCCGACTCACTTGCAAGAGAAAAATAGGCCTTCAGCCTGCTCAATGAGACGCCCTTCTCGATCGCCTGCGCAACCATTTCGTCGAACTCATCCATAAAACCAGAATCACACACCACAAAGATAAAGATAATCCGCCGATAACCGCTTATACCGCACACCAGTAGGTGTCTACACACATTTTCCAAAACCCCACACTCCCTGCGGGTGTGTCTATCTGAAAAGTTCAAATGTGTGGGCTGGTCGCACCAGGGATCAATGGTTACGCATGGCTAATGCGGGAGTTCACACTATATGCACACTAGGGTTGCACGGTCACCACTGCACATGTCGGACTTGGTGGGTACACGGATGGCTATGAATTTTAGCCCCCGCACCGAATCACCTGCTGCCGAATTAAGTTGATTTGCACGGCGGGGAGTGGTTTGGAATTCTTACTTCACCGAATGGCTTGATTCCTCGTCGGGCGGATAAATACTTTGGTATATGGTGTACGGGTGTCTGGTATACGCCCTCAGCGCCCTCTTACCCTAGGTCGCCTGTCGTGTTTGGCGACCTGCCCGTAGAGCATGACTCCAGCATCCCCGAAGAGCCCCGCAAGGCCGAACTTTAAAACCTTGAAGTCCTCCTCGTCGAGGCGTTCACCGCCCTTGTATGCGGGGAATATTTGCTTTAAAACCACCCACGCCGCGGCTTCCCCGAGGATGGATGAGAGCCCACGATGCACACGCTCAAAGGGCACACCCTGTGTGTCTGAGGTAAGACTTACACCTGTTTCCCCTCTAAAGCCATTCGATCTCCCATTGTTTCGCCGAATTATAGTAGTCAAATTAATCTATAATATAGGTTCACCTAGTTATGTATCTTTCGATGATTCACATTTCCTAAATCCAAAAACGCGTAAACACGAAAACCGATATAAACCGTGACTCGGTCTAGCGGCATACCCGCGGTCCGAACTAAAGCATATCACTGTGTAGTTGGTCGGTTTAGCTAGCCATGATTTTCTCGGATTATCTGAGTTCGAGGAACACGGGCGCATGGTCTGAGCCCCGTAGGCTACCAAGGATTCCCGCGTTTACAACCCTGCTTCTTAGCTCCTCTGAGACCACGAAGTAATCTATTCGCCAGCCTATGTTCTTCTCTCGGGCGTTGAATCTGTAAGTCCACCAGGTGTAGTGGCCACCCTCTTTAACGAAGAGCCTGAAGGTGTCCAAGTAGCCGAGGGATAGGAAGCGTGTCATCCAGTCTCTCTCCTCCTTCGTGAAACCCGCGTTGTTCACATTGTCCTTAGGTCTTGCGATGTCTAGCTCCGTGTGCGCCACGTTAAAGTCACCGCAGATAACTAGGGGCTTCCTCTTCCTCAGGCTCTGCGCGTATTCTTCGAATTTGCTGTTGAATCTCAGCTTGTACTCAAGCCTGGTAAGGCCGCGTTGGGCGTTTGGGAAATAGGCGTTCACAAGGTAGAACTCGGGGTACTCGAGCGTTATCACCCTCCCCTCTTCATCGAACTCCCTAACACCGATACCCATGCTGACTGAAAGAGGCTTGAGCTTCACAAGCGGCAGCGTACCGCTGTACCCCCTCCTCCTCGCAGGGTATATGAAGCACTCGTACCCCAAAGTTGAGAGCTCGAGTGGCACGGTGTCCGCCTTAATTTCTTGGAGGAGCACCGCATCATAGTCAGCTGAGCGCACAACGTAAAGTAGACCCTTACTCAGAGCGCTCCTTAAACCGTTCACGTTCCAAGAGAGGAACAACATTGTTTATCACATGGGGGAGAGCCTCCGCAAACCCCCTAACTACGCGGATCAGTGGGGCTGCAGGGATTTGAACCCTAGTCGCGAGCGCCCAAGGCTCGCAGCCTACCAGACTAGCCGACAGCCCCGAAGATAGTGCTCAACCAGTGTGTTTTAAACTTAGCTACTAATACGAGGCCGTCTAAACCTCAACGATCTCCCCAATACTTGGAGCGTGCACGGGTACACCACTCTTCTGCGTCATCTCCTGGGCGAATGACCTCAGAGATTCCGCCTCGCCGTGTACAAGGTAAACCTTCGGTGTGCCGCCTAGAGCCTGTATGAACTTCACTAGATGGGATTTGCCTGCGTGTGAAGAGAAGTCGAACGACTGAACCTTTGCTTCAACGCTTCTCAGCTTACCCCTGAAGGGGAGCTTACCGCTTTCGATGAGCATTCTCCCCGGAGTGTTCACAGCTTGGTAGCTCACTAGAAACACGCCGTTCTTCTTTTCGAAGGCCACACGCTCCATATAGAACGCCGCGGCGCCACCCCTCAACATACCCGCGGGGGAAACAACGACGCCTGGTGTCCTCACAGCCTTTTTACGCGAACCCCAACCATCAATCCAATCCACAGAGTTAAGCGCCCGCTCCACCTCGGAGTGGTCACGCAGATAGGTGGGGTGCCTAAGTATTATCTCCGCGGCCTCACGTGCCATACCATCCAAGTGTATCTGGTGTTTGAATCCGTTAGCGCGAAGCGAGGCCACCACTTCATGGGATCTACCGACAGAGAAGGCGGGTATAAGCACTGTTCCACCTTCCTCCACTATCTGGTTACATGCGGCCACAAGCTCCATCTCCATATCATGCCTATCGGCATGGTCCTTATTGGAGTATGTGCCCTCCATTATCACAGCATCATACTCCTCACTCACAGTTTCAGCGCCCTTGAGGAGCCTCGTGTCAAGCATGTTGAAGTCACCCGTAAACAGAATCCTCTTCGAATCAATACTGAGCGAAGTCATCATGCTACCCGGTATGTGGCCAGCGTTCAAGAAGCTCATCTCAAACCCTCCGCGTGAAACCCTGTCACCGTAGCCCACAAGCGTGGCTCTGCCACTCATCTTCTCAACTTCAACAAACTCGTACGGCAGCCTCTCACCCGAGATGTTAAGGAAATCCCTAAGCAGCAATCTGCCAAGCTCGAGAGTCGGCTCCGTCAGGAACACTTCAGGCCCATTATTAATATAGAGGTAGGGTAAAGCACCCGAGTGGTCAAGGTGGGCGTGCGATAAAACAGCCGCATCCACCTCCGTGGGCCGCACATGCTCCGGGAACTTCGGATTATCATCCGACACAGTGCTCCCATAATCTAGAAGAACGGTGTGCGAACTGTTGGATACAAGCACACCCTCCTTCCCAACTTCAAGCGCTCCACCAAGGAACCTAATCTTAACACTACTCATAACTAATCAATCCACCCAAAATCAAACATTGTAATCGGAATAAAATATAGCAACCTTAAAGCCGAACCACCCAATTCACTGCTTTTTCTCCTTCTCGGAGGACTTACCCTGCTGGGGTGCCTCCTGCTTCTGCGACTGATTCTTCTTAAATATCTCCTCTAGAAGCGTTGACTTCTGTCTACCACCCAATACACATTCACCTAATATATTGAACTGTCAAAGGCTGTTATAAACCTTGGGTCAAAAACAATCTGGGGGCAACCACACCAACTTGAAGAGCCATTATGATGGCGGCATCAATACTCCCCAAACCCAAAATGCGCCCACCCAAACCCCGATCCCCACAGGGTTATAGTCTTCGCGTTTCATGAAAACACACTCTTTAATGCCCCCGGCTGCCGCGGAAACTCTACCTCAACCCAACGCGATACTCTCCGAAATTTACAGCCTAATACAAATATACTAATTTACACCCGTGACGCGTGACGATTAATATCAGATGTGTAGGGCTGGGTGAGCCATAGAAGTGCTTATATTTCCGTGTTGACCAATATTTGGATGCGCCCTGGGTGGCGGTGCAACCATTGAGTAAGGGCTCCGCCCCGCTGTGAATGGTTGCCATCCAACCCGTGGGTACATCTATGAAGATGGAAGTTTGCGTAATGGGGGCTTGACCTCTAAAGATCTTGCCCGACGTCCGCCGTCAACAGCCGAATGCTTCGACACCCCAATCCAGCCGTATTCTGTCGCTAAATGCGGCGACCGTACAAACCCGGTTGATCCTGCCGGACCCGACTGCTATCGGGATAATGCTAAGCCATGGGAGTCGAACGCCTCCAGCCACGTGGGGGCGTGGCGTACGGCTCAGTAGCACACGGCTAATCTACCCTTGGGAGGGGTATAACCCCGGGAAACTGGGGCTAATATCCCATAGACGAGCAACCCTGGAATGGGTGCTCATCGAAAGGGCGTGGGAGCATGCTTCCGCGTCGCCCAAGGATGAGGCTGTGTTCCATCAGGTAGTTGGCGAGGTAACGGCTCGCCAAGCCGATAACGGATGCGGGCAGTGAGAGCTGGAGCCCGGAGATGGGCACTGAGACAAGGGCCCAGGCCCTACGGGGCGCACCAGGCGAGAAACCTTAGCAATGCGGGAAACCGTGACTGGGCTATCCCGAGTGCCAGCCGCTAAGGCTGGCTTTTCCCCAGAGTAAAAACCTGGGGGAATAAGCGGGGGGCAAGACTGGTGTCAGCCGCCGCGGTAATACCAGCTCCGCGAGTGGTCGGGACGATTATTGAGCCTAAAGCGCTCGTAGCCGGTCCGGTAAGTCCTGTGCTAAATCCAACGGCTCAACCGTTGGGCCGCATGGGATACTGCCGGGCTAGGGAGCGGAAGAGGCCAGGGGTACTCCCGGGGTAGGGGCGAAATCCTATAATCCCGGGAGGACGACCAGTGGCGAAGGCGCCTGGCTAGGACGCGTCCGACGGTGAGGGGCGAAAGCTGGGGGAGCGAACCGGATTAGATACCCGGGTAGTCCCAGCTGTAAACGATGCGGATTGGGTGCCGGTACGGCTTCGGGCCGTATCGGTGCCTCAGGGAAGCCGTTAAATCCGCCGCTTGGGGAGTACGGTCGCAAGACTGAAACTTAAAGGAATTGGCGGGGGAGCACCACAAGGGGTGAAGCCTGCGGCTCAATTGGAGTCAGCGCCGGGAACTTTACCGGGGGCGACAGCAGTATGAGGGCCAAGCTGATGACTTTGCCCGACGCGCTGAGAGGTGGCGCATGGCCGTCGCCAGCTCGTGCCGTGAGGTGTCTGGTTAAGTCCAGGAACGAGCGAGACCCTCACCCCTAGTTGCCACCGCGCAAGCGGGCACACTAGGGGGACCGCCACCGCTAAGGTGGAGGAGGGAGGGGGCAACGGCAGGTCAGCATGCCCCGAATCCCCCGGGCCGCACGCGGGCTGCAATGGTGGAGACAATGGGTTCCGAACCCGAAAGGGGGAGGTAATCCTTGAAACTCCACCGTAGTTGGGATCGAGGGCTGCAACCCGCCCTCGTGAACCTGGAATCCCCAGTAATCGCGTGTCATCATCGCGCGGTGAACACGTCCCCGCTCCTTGCACACACCGCCCGTCGCTCCACCCGAGCTGGTTTCAGATGAGGCGGGATCGGTTCGCCGGTTCCGTCGAATCTGAGACCGGTGAGGGGGGAGAAGTCGTAACAAGGTGGCCGTAGGGGAACCTGCGGCCGGATCACCTCCTGAGTACGCGGCTGAATGGGTGTCGAAGCCGGTTAGTGTTGGCGGCGGACACTTCAAAGCTATATGCAGCCCTCAACCCCTAAGGGTTGTGGGCGAAGGGTTAGCGGCGTGCGGCGAGCGCGCGCCGCGGTGAGCCGTGTGTTGATGTGTGGTACGCCAACTAGACCAGTGTCGTAGGGGTCCAATGCACCTAACCCACTTGGTGGATGGCTTGGCTCGGGCGCCGAAGAAGGGCGCGGCAAGCTGCGAAAAGGCCCGGGTAGACGCATGCAGTCGTTGATCCGGGCGTGCCCGAATGGGACTTCCTCTAGGCGGCCAACCGCCTAGGCGCCGACGAGGCGCGGGAACCCCCCGAACGGAAACATCTTAGTAGGGGGAGGAGGAGAAATCAAACGAGATTCCCTGAGTACCGGCGAGGGAAAGGGGAGGAGGCCAAACCGAATCCCGGTGCGATGAGTGCCGGGGTGTGTGGGGTTCGGGCCCGGAGTAGGGCCTACCCCCGCGAGCGGAAGCGCGTTGGAAAACGCCGCCACAGAGGGTGACGGCCCCGTACGCGAAGCGGGGAAGGCCTGTCCGGGTTCCAGAGTACCATGCCCTGACGGGCGTGGGAAGATGGGAGTAACCGACTTCCAAGCCTAAATACGTCCCGAGACCGATAGCGGACAAGTACCGTGAGGGAAAGCTGAAAAGCACCCCGAGAGGGGAGTGAAAAGTGCCTGAAACCAGGTGGGGATACACGGCGCGGCTCGAAAGGGTTACACCCAGCCGAAGGAAACCGTGGTGACGCGGGAGTACGAGGCTGGGTTACCGGGGTTGCGCCGTTCGTCTTGGAAAACGAGCCGGGGAGTCCATGGCTGTGGCGAGGGTAAGGGTTAAAAGCCCGCACCCGCAGGGAAACCGACTTGCCCGCAGCACCGCAAGGTGTGAGGGGCGGGGTCCCAAAAGGGCCTGGAGTCACAGTCATGGGACCAGAAACCGGGCGATCTATGCCTGCGCAGGGTGAAGCCGGGCGAAAGCTCGGTGGAGGCCCGAAGGGGTGCTGACGTGCAAATCGCTCCTCAGACGTGGGCATAGGGGCAAAAGACCAATCTAGCCCGGTGATAGCTGGTTCCCCCCGAAGTGCGTCTTAGCGCAGCCCGGTCGGAGATTGCCAACAGGGTAGAGCTACGGATTAGAAAGTGAGAGCCGAAAGGCTCCGCTTTCTCGTCCAACTCCGAATCTGTTGGCTTCGAAGAAGACCGGAGTGGGGTTCTACGGGATAAGCTCGTAGGCCGAGAGGGGAACAACCCTCACTGGGGTTAAGGCCCCCAAGTGCCGGCTAAGTGTATCGAAGAGCGTCCCGTGCCTAAGACAGCGAAAAGGTGGGCCCAGAAGTAGCCATCCTCTAAGGAGTGTGTAACAACTCATTCGCCGAGGCGCGGGGCCTCGAAGATAGACGGGGCTCAAGCCGGCCGCCGAGACCCCGGCGCACCCTCCACTGGAGGGATGCGGGTAGGGGGGCGTCCCAGCTGGGTAGAAGCGGGGCCGTGAGGTCCCGTGGACCGGTTGGGATTGCAGATCCCGGTGGTAGTAGCAGCAGTAGAGAGGAGGATATCCTCTCCGCCGGAAGGGCCAGGGTTCCTTGGCAACGATCTTCGGCCAAGGGTTAGCCGGTCCTAAGGCGGCCCGCAACTCGGAGTCGCCGAAAAAGGGTGAAGGGTTAATATTCCCTTGCCACGGGGATACGTGCCGCAAGGCGGGCCGGTGCCCGACGCTTCAGGGTAGGCTGAGCGGAGATGCCGCTCTGTCAGTGCGGTCGAAGCTGGGGGAGTGCTGTAAAGGCGAGAACCCGGCGAAGGCCGTGCTGGTTCCCCGCAAGGGGAATTCGGCTGCGCCCCGGAGCCCGTGAAAAAAGGCGCCGGAAGGATTCCCCGTGACCGTACCTAGATCCGACACAGGTGCCCCTGGGTGAGGAGCCCGAGGCGTGTCGGGTTTACCCCTGGTTAGGGAACTTGGCAATTTAGCCCCGTATCTTAGGTATAAGGGGTGCCTGGCATCCTGCCGCAAGGTGGTGGTGCCAGGTCGCAGTGACAAGGGTGAGCCGACTGTTTAATAAAAACATAGGTCACCGCTAGCCGGTAACGGTTTGTACGGTGGCTGAATCCTGGCCACTGGCGGGACGTTAAGCCCGGGTTCAACTGGGTGAAGCGCCGCTGAAGGCCGGGAGTAACTCTGACTCTCTTAAGGTAGCCAAATGCCTTGCCGGGTAAGTTCCGGCGTGCATGAATGGACCAACGAGCTCACCACTGTCCCAACCAGGGGCCCGGCGAAACTACGTCACTTGGTGCATAGTCCAGGGACCCCCGACCGGGAGAAAAGACCCCGTGGAGCTTTACTGCAGCCTGTTGTTGAGACGTGGTTAGGGATGCGGAGAGTAGGCGGGAGCGAGGAAGCCGTGGTTCCGGCCGCGGTGGATGCGACGTTGAAACACCGCCCATCTTTAACCACGTCCCTCACCCCGAAAGGGGAACAGCAATAGGTGGGCAGTTCGGCTGGGGCGGCACGCCCACGAAAAGGCATCATGGGCGCCCAAAGGTTGGCTCAGGCGGGTCAGAACTCCGCCGTAGAGTGCAAGGGCAAAAGCCAGCCTGACCGTGTCCTTATGGCGAGGGACGCGGAGGGGAAACCCAGGCCTAGCGACCGCTCATGCCTCTATCGGTGGGAGCTGGGCATGACAGAAAAGTTACCCCGGGGATAACAGAGTCGTCGCGGGCGAGAGCTCCTATCGACCTCGCGGTTTGCTACCTCGATGTCGGCTCTTCCCATCCTGGCGGTGCAGCAGCCGCCAAGGGTGGGGCTGCCCGCCCATTAAAGGGGAACGTGAGCTGGGTTTAGACCGTCGTGAGACAGGTCGGTCTCTCCCTATCGGGGGTGCTGGTCGCCTGAGGGAAGGGTACCCTCAGTACGAGAGGAACGGGGTGCCGCGGCCTCTAGTTTACCGGTTGTCTGGCAAGGCAGACGCCGGGCAGCCACGCCGTATCTGGGTAACCGCTGAAAGCATCTAAGCGGGAAACCAGCCCCGAAAATAGGCGGCCACTCCCATCCGTTAGGGTGTGCCCGTAAGGGTGCACTGGGGTGGGACGAGGGCACCAGTAGAAGACTGGGTTGATAGGGTGGGGGTGTAAGCGGCGAGGCTTCGGCCGAGTCGTTCAGCCCGCCACTACTAACAGCCCGAGGGCTTGGGCTTCGAAGGCGCTGGTCTGGGCGAAATACCGCACATCAACGCACGGTTCACACGATGCTCGTAAAAATGTTGCTGTTTTTGTGTGTGCTACTCTTGTGGGCGGGGTACTTTTATCACGATGTACTTGTTCTTCTTGGTTCTATAAACAAGCCACATTTCATCCACGTCGAAGAAGGGTTGGCAGAGAACCCTTCTACCACCCCCCTCCCTTCTGAGGTATTTTGACGCGTACTCGTTTGTGTGCTTAAAGCTCTTGCACTCGATGATCGTGGGTTTCTCACCGTCCGCGAACACGTCCACTCTCTTGGTGTTCAAGTCCACGTCGACCTGTATCCTCTCCTTAGGGTAGCCCTCCTCTAAGAGTTGGCGTATGGCCACCCGCCTCAGGTTGTTGTGTGAGGTGAACTTGAAGTCTGTGGGGCTGGGCTTAGAACCCATTTGCGAGAACCTTCAAGCATTAAACCACACAGAGAATATATAAGCCTTCAAAGATGGTTTAACCTCACTCATCTACCCAGCGATCCGGTGCCCACCTTCGTGGTGTTTTTGATACGTAGGAGCTCGGGTTCATTAGAAGTCTTAACTTTGCTTATGCCCTGAGTCTAAAAATGGCTTTGAAGGCTGGATTGAGAATTTATGGGTATGTTATGGTCATCTGGACTTTGTCTGGCTTAGCGGGGTGCGCTGAGAATGGGTGGCGTCGGTCGTACACTGTTCAAAATGATTGTGCCTTTAAGCAACAGTCTTCCATGAGACTGTAGAGGTTAGTTAAAAAAACGTGGTTTTAAAAGTGTATTCCCGTTACCCCCCATATGAAGCATCCGCGTCAAGTGTTATAAGCTTGGTTGCAAGAACGCATGTGTTAAGTTTTTGTGGCGTTATAGTATTATTTATTATTGGAATTCTTGAGGACACTTTGGTTTATAGTTTCCATCAAGGCACCTTGTCGTTGAGAACGGCGACTGCACACTTTTCGGCGTCCTCTGAATACGGGACTTCTTCAGGGAGCAGAAGCTTCTCCAGAGCTTCCTCAGAGACGAGGAAGAAGAGGTCCACGCCGTCGACTGAAATCGGGTTGCCGTCCAGCCTGTTCCAGCTGTCCGCCCACAGGCGCGTCAGCCATTGGCTTTCTTCTCCAACTGGACCACGCAGAACAGGTTCCCGTCCGGGTCCTCGAGAACCCTGAAAAGTCGTCCTTCGGGCCGTATCTCTGCCGATGGCGCCTTGCGCCTATGCTGAGTAGCCTCTACACCTCGCCCTCCCTGTCTTCCGTGTACAGGTCAATGTGAAACCTGTTCCTGCCCGCACTCCTCCTCTGCACGCGGTTGAGCGATATGTTCGGCCCCTCCCCTCCGTCGGCCAGGACAACCCATCCACCCTCTGCCGGCTCCCTCGGCCTGTAGTGTAGAGTCTCCTGCCAGAAGGCAAACATGGCATCGAACTTCTCATAGTCGATCACTATCGAGCCAACTTTCAACGCTTTTCGTCTTTGTTCTCATCGTCTCCCTATTATGCCTTCCTCCAGTCCCTCTGGCATGTAGAGCCCGCCCCTCACTTCGGAGCTTGGCCACGATTAAATCGCCTCGACCAAACCTTGAATAGCTTGGAGGCACCCGAACCAAAGCCGCGATGTTGTTCGGGGGCATAGGCGTGGTCTTCATGATGGGTGTCGTCGGCGTAGTCTTCACGATACCCGTTGTCCTTATCCCGAAGCTCCTAGCCCCCAAGAAGCCCAACCCGATAAAGAACGCCCCATTCGAGTGTGGTCAGGTCCCTGTCGGCGCTGCCAAGATGCAGTACTACGCATACCTGCTTATATTCATAGTCTTCGCCGCGATGGCGCGGTTGCTCAAGGGCTTTGGCTGGACGATGGAAAGGATCGTGAAGGAGCTTGGGGCGGTGGTCAACTAGGGCATACGCAGGGCTTGCGCCGCGGAGAAGAGCGGGCTCGCCGAGGAGGTCGTCGACGTCCGCAGGAGCTGAAACAATGGGATTATAAACCCTGAAGACAAGGTGCCTCAGCGGGGATTTGAACCCCGGTCCCCAGCTTTCCCCACCGTTGGGGTCGAGAGGCTGGGATACTTGACCTGGCTATACGACTGAGGCGTTATTATTGTTGGTTGGGGTTCATATTAGTTTTTCATTTGGTTCAACTAGTCTCTGCCTCCGGGGTTCTCGTATTGCGCTGTTATGGTGAGTAGTCTTTCCCTTATTTTGAGCTCATCGAGGATTGTGATTGTTGTGTCTGGTACGTATTTTCGCCATTGGGGGTCGCCTTTGAGTAGCCACCTCCTAATGTTTGTGCCCGAGCACTTGTTCCTCATGTAGAGTTTGGGGTGTTTGACGGTGATGCCCGCGTCCTTGAGTAGCGCTGTGACGAGGGGGTTGTTGGTGTACACGGTGTTGAAGGGGGGAGAGTAGGATTTGAGGTGGGTGGGCCATACCGAGTTGTACTGGATGTCGGGTACTGTTATCGTAATCGCCTTATCCAAGCCCAGCTTTCTTTGTTTGAGTGCGCTCTGAATCATGTACACCCTCTCACCCGCTGTGAGTGGGTTTTCGAGTGTGTAGCTTAGCTGGGCGCTTCCCACGGCTATTATGACCTCGTCGTTTTCTTTGAGTATCTGGTTTATCACGTATTCGTGCCCTTTATGGAAGGGTTGGAATCTACCCACAAGTAGCCCTCTTTTAGTGTGTGTCAATCAGTACCACCTCGTCTCCCTCTGTGACCCCTAACACAGATGAGGCGGAGCCCTTGTTCACAGCCACCTCATAGTAGCCTTCGCTTCCCTCGATAAGGAGGAGTTGTTGTGCTAAGCCAGCGCTGTAGTTTGGTGCTTGGCTGACAACGAATTCGCCTCTTCTCGTGGTTAGCTTGTACGATGGGGCGTCGAGGGACCCGTTTGGTATGTTTGTTATCACGTCTCCGAACACATCCGTATAGAACACGCACCCATGCACTCTATCTCCACGCAGCTTGTAGGCGGGGTAGTTTAGCTTTACAACCGCATCTAGGCTCGCGGGCTCGACGTTCTCCCTAAGTCTTCCCTCCACGATCTCAGCCACAAGTGGCGCGAATACATCCCTGGCGTGGAAGGTGTGCGAAACAGGCGTGGAGGGGGGCTTCGCATAGTATACTTCTCCTCTAAACCACTCGTAGGCCAAGGTGAGAACCCCGTTATCGGGGGCGACGAATACACAGTGGTCACGGGGCTTGAACACGACTATTCTCCTATCCGTGCCCACTGTTGGGTCCACCACCACTAGGTGCACCGTGTCCTCACCTAGGTACTTCCCAGAGACGCCCACAGCGTAGGCGGCGCGTAGAACGTTCTGCCTGCCAACATCATGTGTAACGTCCACGAAGGTTACGCTACGTGTAACCCTGCTAAGTATCGTGGCCTTCACCACGGCGACGTAGTGGTCCCTGTAGCCGAAGTCAGATGTGAACGCTATCTTTGTAAACTCCACACCCAAATCAACCCTTGCGTGTCTAAAAGCTTAACCAAAAGCCAGCCTCCTCCAAGCGTCACCTACTGCTTGCGTGGGTGGGGGTTGTGTGGAAGCTTATATGTTGACTCAGATAACCCTATTAGTGCTTTGGATAAAGAACAAGTGGTTGCACGTCTGGTTGAATCTTACGGGTATAGTCCCTTCTTTGCTGAGAAGCTAGTGGGGGTGCTCGGGGAGGAAGCGCTCTCGGCCGCCGAGGCGAGTGAGAAGCCGCTTAGGAAGGCTATCAGGGTTAACACCCTGAAGACAACCCATAGGGAACTCGTGCAGAGGCTTGGGGGGAAGGGTTTCCAGCTCAGCAGGATACCTTGGCTTAGAAATGGCTACTGGGTTCAAGCTGAGCCCGACACACCTCCACTCGGCGCTACACATGAATACCTGTTCGGCTACTACTTCGTGCAGAGTCCCCCTTCAATGTACGCGGTTGAAGCCTTGGACCCGAGACCAGGTGAAACAGTGCTCGACTTGGCAGCGGGCGCGGGTGGTAAGGCCACCTATATATCCCAGCTTATGGAGAACAGGGGTGTTCTCGTGGCGGTTGAACCGAAGCGTGGTAAGGTGGCTGCGCTACGCTCGAATGTGTCGCGTATGGGGTGCACAAACACCGTGATCCTCCAAATGGATGGGCGCTCACTCCCCTCACTGGGCATGGTGTTCGACAGGGTTCTGCTGGATGCACCCTGTACCTCTAGTGGAGTTGTCTCAAGGCACCCAGCCTTGAAGTTGAGGGTCTCAGCCAAGGACGTGGCAGAGCAGCAAAACCTACAGGTGGCCTTGCTTGAAGCCGCCTATAGGGCGCTTAAGGTTGGAGGTGTGCTGGTGTACTCCACGTGCAGCTACTTTAGGGAGGAGGGTGAGGAGGTTGTTGGTAGATTGGTTGACAGAGGTGCAAGCCTGACACCTCTAGGCTCGCCGGGTGAAACGGTTAGCAAAAAATGGGTTAGATTCTATCCTCACATGCATGGTACAGAGGGGTTCTTTGTATGCAGGGTAACCAAGAACTAAGAGGCATCCTCAGACCCCCTAATCCCGATGAGCTTAGGAGTTTTAACTCGGCTCTAGAGGGATGTGGGGCAACACTCCCAGCCAACTATACTCTACTTGTTCATGAGTTGAGCTACAGGGAAGTGTATGTGTTCTCTGACACCATGGTTCTCAGAGTTGCTGAGCAACTTTCGGTGAAAAGGAACGTGTACTTCGCTGGAATATTCGCTGGCTCCTTCAGGAGGGGGAGGTTCCGACTCGGCTTGGACTTAGCCGAACACCTCTATAGGCTTGGCCGCCTCTCAAGTATAGTCGAAGTAAACTATGAAGAGGAACAGCGTTTCCTGTATGGTAGGGACCTTGAAGGTTTAACGCCGCGAGAAAATCTCTCCACTAGCGGTACGGTTGTCGTGGTCAACGGGGCTGGGGATGTTCTAGGCCTAGGGCGCTACGATGAGCGCTCAGGTAGACTTGCGAACTTGGTTGACAAAGGCTGGTATCTGAGAAGGGGGCATTAAGCCTTAATACACCTTTGTGTGAATGTGTGTGTAACAATGTCTCTCAAAAACGGCGACTTTATACTACTGGATTACACTGCGCGAATCAAGGAAACATCGGAACTCTTCGACACCACTTCGGCGGATGTCGCAAAGAGGGAAGGTGTTTACCGTGAAGATGTGGTGTATGAACCACTCCTCGTGGTTGTAGGCGAAGGCTGGGTTGTGCCAGGTTTGGATAAGGAGCTCCTCAAGAGCAACGTGGGTGAGCGGAGGGTCGTGGAGATACCTCCCTCCGAAGCATTCGGGGAGAGGGATCAGAGCAAAATCAGGATAATACCTGAGAGGGAACTAGTCAAACAGGGTGTGCGCCCAGAGGTGGGTCAGCGCCTCGAGGTGAATGGACAGGTGGCCGTTGTAAGGAGTATTAGCGGCGGGAGGGTTCAGCTTGACTTCAACCACCCGCACAGTGGCAAAACCCTAGTGTATGAGTTCGAAGTTAAAAAGGTTATAACCGACCAAGCGGAGAAGGCCCTCGCCCTAATCCACAGGTATACGCCGTCCATAAGCCCCGAAAAGTTCAAGCTGAGCTTCAACGACACGACTGTAAGGGTTGAGCTACCTGAGGATGTGGTGTACTCTGAAGGACTACAGAACTTCAAGATCAGGGTGGCGCGCGACCTCATCAAGTACTTGGATAACGTGGAGACGGTCGAATTCCTTGAAAGATTCACCTATAAGCTGAAAGAAGAAAAGAAGGCCGAAGCGCAACCTTCGGAGACCACCCCGCAGGAGACCCCTAAGCCCCCAGTCCAAGCCGGGGACGAGCAGGCTGAGAAGACTACTGGCTGATACCTACGAAGATTAGCCTAAATCCTCGTGGGCAATCCACATCGCCACCCTCCTCCTCCAACTTGACCTTTACGCCCTCGGTTAGCCCATTATCCACGCAGTATATATAGTTTTTACAGAACCTCCAATCACACTGCACTGGCGCGTACTTTATCGTGGCGCTTGGAATATACTTTTGCTTCTCAATGCTGATCTTGAAAAGAGCCTTCTCAACTTCGACCACCTTGGCCTTGGAGTCCACGAGTGCACAGTAGTGCTCGGCGCTCTTAACCTGCTTCACAGTGTATCGTACACCCACCTCTAGATTGGTGAGACACACTGTGCGCACCCTACAGGTTTCGCACTCTGGTCCAGCGTCCGCCTTAAACACAAAGTCATACCCTTGCTTCGCAAGATGCGTGGGCACAAGGGTTATAAGCTTCTTGGGCTCACTATGAGTTTTCACACCCATGCTATTTGATGTGTCCTGTTTTATCATGCTAATATCAACAACCCGGCCACTTATAAGTGGGGCTTAACCGGGGTCTCTCAGACCCTATCCCCCGCTAGGCGTAGTCTCTACCGAGTATCTCCCTTGCAAGAAGCTGCTTCATGACGTTGAGTGCGCCCTCGGCGCCCATCAGGTATGAGAAAGCTCCCCTAACGCTTGCTTCGATTAGTGAGTACTTGCTGTAGCCGTACGCACCAAACCATGTGGCAACATCCCTTATGGCGTCGAACGCAAACGTTGGGCCAAGCCACTTCACAGCTGAAACGCTTTTGACAACCTCTGAGCGGCTGAATCGACTGCTTCTATAGTATTCATCGGTCATCCAAGCAGCCTTGTACACTAGAGCCCTTGCAGCTTCAAGCTTGGCGTAGTGTTCCGCTAGCTGGAATTGTACTCCTTGGAACTTGCTCAGTTTTTGACCGAAAACCTCTCTGTTCTTTATGTAGTCCACACCCATTTCGAGCACTCTTTGGGCTGCGCCTATTGTAGCGGCTGATACAAGTATTCTCGCGTTGTTGAAACCCTCCATCGCGTAGTAGAATCCACTGTTCTCTTCCCCTACACGGTATTTCAGGGGTAGCTCCGCCTCTCTGAGGGTTATTATACCTGTGGATATGCCCTCTCTACCCATGTTCCTGATGAGGGATACGCTGACGCCGGGTGTATCCCTCACAGGGGTGTAGATTATCGTCATACCCTTGTGCCCAAGCTCTGGGTTGGTCTTGGTGAACAGTAGGAAGCCTCCCCCATATTTGTGGGCTTCACCCACTCCACTTATATACGTTTTCTCCCCGTTAACCACATACTTGTCATCAACCCTCCTCGCTAGTGTTTTCTCGCCAGCCACATCGGAGCCACCACTCGGTTCTGTTGACGCCACGCCGAGGAAGTATTCTCCCGAAGTCACGTGTGGGAGTACCTCAGCCTTAGCCTCCTGTTGGCCGTACTTGTCGAATATGTAGCCCCATCCCGCCTCCAAGAGGAAGTAGACAGCGGTCGCGAGTGTTATGTCAGCTCTGCCTATCTCCTCCGCGGCTATCGTGGATGTTACAAAGTCTGCGTGCATCCCACCGAACTCCTCGCTCACGGTGATGCCCAGCAGACCCATCTTAGCCATCTCCCTTATAGCCTCACGGGGTATCTCCCTGTTTTCCTCCATTTCACGTAGGCGCGGTGTTAGGTGGGTGCTGAGCCCCTCCCTTATGGTGCGCCTGAAGAGTTCCTGTTCATCGCTGAAGCCAAAATCCATAAGACCACCATCAAACACAATTGACCCGATCAAACTTAAGCCTTCTCTACATCAGAATTTGGCCACACCCCACCCAAGCAGGGCGTTGTGTATCATTTGGGCAGCTATGGCCGCGAGTATTATCGTGAACAATCTGCTTATTGCCTTCACACCGTTTTGACCGAGCAGTTTAAAGATGTACTCTGAAAAGTAGAACGTGAGGTAGACAATCAAAGTTGATGCCATGCAGCCGATAAGCACATCGAGAAGTGATACACTTTGCTGGTTTGTGAGAACTATTAGCGCGGTCATGGTGCCGGGACCCACTAGGAGGGGTGTTGCAAGTGGCACAACCGCCACTTGGCTCAAATCTATCTTTCTTCCTTCAGAGCCGTGGCTTAACATGTCTATCGCAAGGTATAGCAGGATTATTCCGCCCCCGAACTGGAAGCTTGTAACGTTCACTCCGAGTAATTGCAGTAAGGGTTGGCCTAGTAGTGCGAAGAAGAGCATGAGCGCGAACACAACGCCAGTCATGGTCTCAACAACCCGCCTACGCCCCGCCTGGTCAATGTCACCTAAAAATATCATGAATGTGGGGAGGGCGCCTATGGGGTCGAGTATGGCGACGAGTTCAACCACCACATAAGCAGTGTGAGCAGGACTAAAGCTGAATGGCGACTGGGAGTGTGTCTGTATTGTTTTAGCGATGAGGCCTATGAGTATTAGGAGTACAACACCCAAAACCCTTCTTAGGGTCTTGGACTGACTGTATTCAAGCCATCTCTGCCAAGTGGTTCTCTTCCCACTCATACCATCACCACACTCCTCAGCCCACCTATTAGCCTTCGCGTCTAACTCGTCAGCGTTGGGATTAGCTTGGTAAAACTAATGAGTAAGCTGGGGGGAAGGTATAGGCAAAGGTGAAGGAATAAGTTTGTCTGATGATTCCCTCAGGGAGTGGCAGCATGATGTGGCCCATAATGTGCTGAGCGGTAAGAATGTATTGCTCGTTGCACCAACTGGTAGCGGTAAGAGCCACTTAGCGCTCTGGCTCTGCAGGAATTATAATAGGGTTCTGTGGGTTCTGCCCACTAAGGCGCTCACTAGGGAGTGGTTCATGGCTGCCTACAGGGCTTTATCGGACACTAAGAGGGTGAATATTTACACTGGAGACTACAGAAGGGAGTCGTCAAAGTATGAGGGCGATGTTGTTCTGGCTACGTATGAAAGCGCTCTCCTCCAGCTGCGAAGAAAGGATGAATGGTTTGGTGGCCTAGATTTGCTAGTGATGGACGAGTTTCAATTCATGGATGACGATGAGAGGGGTGGTGTAATAGAGGAGTTGCTTATACTCCTCAGCGAGTTCAAACCCAGCGTACAGGTTTTGGCGCTCAGCGCCACGATCGGCAACCCCCGTGAGCTTGGTCGATGGCTCTCCACGCTGTTCACAAAACCTGTTGAAGTGTTCGAGGTTCCCATGAAGCTCAGACCTGTACACCTCGTCCAGCATGCTGTGAAGTTCAGAAGCGAGAAACATAAGAAGAGGTACCTGTTAAAACTCATAAAGGATAACCCAGATAAACAGTTTCTCGTGTTTGTGCCAAGGAGGTTCGAAGCGGAGGGTTTGGCTCGGTACTATGCCGCCCTCGGTGTGAGGACCGCTGTGCATCACGCTGGCTTGGATAGGCTTTCAAGGATAACCGCGGAGGATGGCTTTAGAAGCGGTGGGGTGCAGGCACTCTTCTGTACCGCTACACTACAATACGGTGTTAATCTACCCGCTCACTTCGTAGTGGTTTATGACCCTATTTGGAACACAAGGAGGGGTGAGTTCAGCATCTCCGTGAACGACTACCTGCAGATGGCTGGCAGGGCTGGGCGGCCTCTGGTGAGCCCGGTTGACGGCAAAGAGATCTTGGAGGGGAATGTGGTGGTATTCGCTGTGGGTTCTAACGAGTATAGGTATGCTAAACTGCACCTACTCAACCACGACGCTGAACCGGTGATGAGCTTCTTTGAGACGAACCTTGTGCAAAGGGTTCACGGATTGCTTCTCTATAGGGAGGCTGAGGAGATAAGGAAGCTTCTCTCTAAGAGCTTTGCAAGGGTTGAGCCAAAGATGGTAAACCACGCTTTGCAGACGCTTGCTAAGATGGGCTTCTTGGATGGAGGTGGCCTTAATAGGGTTGGAAGGTTTGTGGCGGAACTTAACCTCAATCCCTTTGTGGCCTACAGGTTCATAAGGGAGCTCAAGGGCTTTCCACGCGGTGAGAGGTTTGGTCAGGTTGCGGCGCGTGTTGTGTTCGAAGCTGTTATGATGGAGGCTTCCTCGGCTCCTCCCCACATAACCAGCTACCAAGACCTTCTAAGGTGGAGGTTTGTAGAGAAGCCCTACATGGATGGAGTGCTCCTTATTGTAAACTATGATTCGCCTACAATCCTTCGTGACCGAGCTGCTTGGTATATGTATTCGTATGAGAGATTGTCCGAGTTCCTCGGGTACACGGAGCACTCCAAGTCGATTATGAAGGAGAGGCTCAGACTTGAGGGACTGAGTGAGTATGAAGCGCCAAGTAAGAGAATTCAGGCGATCCTATCCCAAAAGCAGCTTTACGTTGAAGTTGCCATACGCGAGTACGATGAAGTGGAGAGGGTGGGTAAGACCAACTGGATGGGATTCGAGGTGCTTGTGGGGGGCGCTCCACGCGGTTGGACTGAGCCGGTCAGGGTGACTAGGGTTGATGGTAGAACAATCTTCGCCGAGCTTCTCAACTCACCGATACCCGCGTGAACGGTGGGTTTTTGGGTATTAAGTTTATAGGTTTCCTAAGTATTTATTTTTGTGCTGTATGGTGTAACGAAGAATGGAGATAAAAGACCTTGTGAGAGGAGGTATCAAAAACGTCAACGTTGAAGGCGTCATAGTTAGAATATCTGAGCCGAGGACTGTCACCTTAAGAAGCGGCCAGCAGAGCAGGGTTGCGGATGCAGTGCTACAGGATGATACGGGGCAAATAGACCTTTCCCTATGGGATTCCCAGATTGAAAGCTTCAGTGAGGGGGATAGGGTAAGGATCGAGAACGGATACACAACCGAATTCCGTGGTAGAACCCAGCTCAACGTGGGTAAGTACGGAAGCATCGTTAAAGTAGAGTGAACAAAGACTAGTTTTTGCTGGTAATCTATGCCAAAAACCTTAGTGGTCTGCACGGCGGGTCTTAAGGGCTCAGGTAAATCCGTGCTTAGTGAAGCCGCTGCTGAGCTCGGCTATCAAGTGGTGAGTCTCGGCGAGGTTGTAAGGAATGAGCTTGCTAAACGCGTGGGCAAGATTAACCACGCAAGTATGAAGGCGTTCAGCGTTGAGATACGTAAAAAGATGGGTCCAGCAGCCGTGGCCGCCCTGAGTGCTGAGTTGGTTAAGGAAGATACTCCGAAGGTGGTTTTCGACGGTTTAAGAAGCATGGACGAGTATCTCTTCTTCAAACAGAAGTTCGGGCGGTGTGTTCTCGTAGCCGTCCATGCTTCACCGAAGACACGCTTTAGTAGGCTTACAACAAGAAGCAAACCCGACGACCCAAAGACATTCGAAGAATTCGAACAGAGAGACCAGGTGGAACTGGCGCTTGGCCTTGGCTCACTCATGGTGTTAGCCGACTACCACCTTGTGAACGAAGGCGTTTCCCAAACAGAGTTCAAAAAAGAGTGTATAAACCTGCTAAAAACACTCTGCAACGCTGGCAACGGGCAGTAGCAACCCATCTTCAAACTGGCACAACGAGCAGTGTGACGCCCAGATTTCCACTTGTGTCGTTTGGGTTATATACTCAATAAAGGGTTGTGCAGGTAACACTTTTTTGAATGAATGGGATGATAGAATTGATGAGTGACGTAGACACTGTTGTCGTTGGGAGGGTTAGGGTTTACGTAACAGAGGATCGGGATAAGGTTGTCCGGGCTGTTACAAACATGGTGCGCCTCCCCCATCTAGAAACTATAGAGAGAACCGAGTTATACGAGCTCTTAGAAGGCGTCGCCTACGGTAGGGAGAGTTTGGCGTCCCTTAGAAGAATTATAAGAAAACAGAAGACCCTTGACGTGGCCCGCTCTTATATGGCTCGCACTATGCGTGGGCGCTCCTTCAGCTTTGATCTGCATAAGCAGGCGGCGTATGTGGGTGTAGCTGTGTTTTGCTCAACACATTCAGAGTCGCCCTTGGGCCCTATCTCCTTTAGGGTGGAGGCAGAGAACCCACAGGCGGTTCTAGACTGGCTTGCCACACCCACAGTTGGCGGCGTGCCTATCGACGAGTTATCTAAGCGGAACCTCAAGCGTAAGCCCGTCAGACGCCACGATGATAGACTCGCCGCCGAGGACGAGTTTTTCTAGGTCTTCGGGCCGTGTTCTCTGACCGATGTTTGTGATTACGCCCATCTTGCATCCCGACTTCCTTATTACATCCAAAGCCTCGCTGATGGTTGAGTGGCCCCCCGCTTGGGCCTCCTCTAGGTGGTCATCGGTGAATGTCGCCTCATGAATGAAAACATCGGAGCCCCGTCCAAGCTCTAGCACGGTGTCGCATGGTCTAGTGTCCCCCGAATACACAACCCTTCTACCCCTTCTCTTAGGGCCGAGAACTTGCTCGGGTGTGACCACCCTACCGTCGACCTCTACACTTTTACCCTTCTGGAGCTCACCCCACAGTCGCCCCCGTGGTACACCTAGCTCAAGCGCTTTCTCAACATTGAATTCACCAGGCCTATCATCTTCTACTAGAGCATACGCAAAACTCGGCACAACATGTCTAGAGGAAACCGCGTACACGTTGAAGTCATCGCCTCGGTGTACTGGGGTGGGTGACGGTGTCTCTTCGAGTTCAACAACTTTGAGCTCGAATCTGGGCTGAAAGAGCGTTGCTTTAAAAGCGCACTCCAAGTAGTCACCAATGCCCCGTGGACCATATATTGCTAGACCCTCTGGGTTTGCGTTTAAGTTGAGCGTCATGATTAGGCCAGGCAATCCGAGCACGTGGTCTCCATGCATATGTGAGATGAAGATAGCTTCTAGCTTACGAAATCTTAGCCTTTGTCTACGCATAGCGAGCTGTGTAGCTTCACCGCAGTCAAAAAGCAACCCCACGCCTTCACGTCTTATCATTATGGCCGGGGAGCCCCTCGTCAGGCTGGGTGCACCAGAGCCAGTGCCGATGAAGTGGATGCTTAGTTTGGTCAACTAGGCCACCTTTGTTACAACAACAAGCATCCGAGTGAGCCCACTGTGAATACGTATAGTGTAGGTATACGTAAGCTTAAAACCCCTTGAAACAAACACATCCAATCCTCTACCAAGAGGTGTAAAGAAACACGCAAAACCGCCCGGCTTAAGAATGCGCCACAAACCTTCTGCTACCTCCGCTAGTAACACTTCAAAGCTTCTTCCGAAGAGACTGGATACTTTTCCGTACGGGGGGTCGAAAACCGCTGCATCAATTATACCCGACTTTAAGGGCGGGTTTGCAGCGTCCGCTCTCAGGACACCAAGCGCCCCGCCTAGTCTGAGGGAGGCTATATTCCTCTTACAGCCATATGCTTGCTTCTTGCTTATATCCCAGCCGACCGCGTTTAACCCCAATTTTGAGGCTGCTATAAGAGTTGAACCTACACCGCAGAATGGGTCAAGTAATAGGCCGCCGTCGGGACAGGCTGCGAGGTTGCACATCAAACCGCAGAAAAAGGGTTGGAGCGCTCCGGGGTGGAAGTAAACCCACTTCTTCGGCTGTAGCTTGCTGAGCACCACCCTCGCTGTACCCAAAATAAGCTTCAAGGTGTACGAGCCGCCGCTCTTGGTGACCCTGAGTATGGCATCCGGTGACCTGATGTCCACGATTCCTCCCATGTTGTGTACAATCTCCGTGATAAGGTCTCTTTGCCCCCGCTCCACTACAACCTTGTAGCGCATAGACCCTATGATGCCAGCTGCTAGCCGCACTGCACGTGGAATATCCTGCTTAGCGTATTCTCCTAAGAGTAAGCCTGCCTCCCTAGAGCCACACATCCGCGAGAGCAGGCGTTGAGCCTTATCTAATGGTGCTTCGAACACGAGTTCACCGTTGGATATACGTCCCGCGTCTCCTCCATACATTCTCGACAGTGTTCTTGCTTCTGTTAGGTTGAGCTCCGGAAAATCCTGAGCGGGCCTTACAAACACCTCTATACTATTCATCGTAAGGCTCAATCACCCTTCTTGGAAGCCGTGTCTTCGGAGCTCCTCTACGAGTTCTGGTGCAACACTGTAAGAGGTGAATCGGTTTTCAACCGTGTTAGAGCCGATGACCCGACACACCCCACTGGACGCTAGGAGCTCTTCAGCGCCGCCCACCATTAGTGCGTGGACGCACACGGCGAATATTGTTTGGGCGCCAGCCTCCTTAACGATGCGTGCAGCTGAGGCTATGGATCCCCCCGTGCTTATTATATCATCCACAAAAACCACTGTTTTACCCTTGACATCTACCTCTGTGCTTGGGTGCGTTGTCACTTCACCCGTGAGCCTGTCGCGTTGCTTAGAGAAAACGATGAGCTCTAAGCCTAACCTATCGGCGATGGCCTTAGCTCTATGCGACGCCTTTACATCGGGTGCGGCAACCACTTGTGGTGTTTTATTGAGGCTCGACACAGCTCTGCTCATTGAGTCCACCACCCTGACGTTCCAGCACTTCAAACCCAGGGCGCTCACAGCCTCATCGCTGTGTGCCTCTACGACAAACATTTCATCCACACCTGAACACTTTAACGCTTGGCCGATTGGCTGGGGGGACACTGGCTCTCCTTGAAGAAAAACCTTGTCCTGCCTAGCGTATGCTAAGTACGGTGCGACCAGGGCTATTTTCTTCGCACCGTTTCTCTTGAGTGCGTCACACATAAGCAGGGTTTCGACGAGTCGTTTGTCTTGGTTGGGGTACATTGTGTTCACCACAAGCGTCTTCTCTACACCGTCAATTCTAGGGAGGCGAACGTAGCTTTCGCCATCTGGGAAAACCTTTGTCTCGAAACGGGCGGCCGAAGCCCCGAGGAGCCTTGATAAGTCCGCCGCAAGCTGTGTGGAGGAGGAACCATACACGATCATGTGATGACCCAGTTCACCAAAGGTGTGTGGGTATTGATTAAGTTGTTGTGCGTAGTCCACGCATGTTTTTGGCCGCCACGCTAATAGCAGCCGCTTGTGCTATCCATATTTGTTGTGGGCCATATGCGCATTCAGATTCTGAGTATTGGTTACGAGTTGCTCATAGGTAGGGTTGTTAACACAAATGCCTCATGGTTATCAGCGGAGGCAACCAGACGTGGCCACACGGTTGAACGCATAGCGTGTGTTGGGGACAGCGAGTCGTGGATTGGCTCAGAGCTTGATTATTCAATCACTAGTGGGGCGCAGATCATCATAACAACAGGTGGTCTTGGACCCACGTTCGATGATATAACCGCGCAGGCAGTGGCCAAAGCGTTGGGTAGAAATCTCGTTCTAAACGAGGCTGCGTTTACCATGGTAGCAAAAAAATATGAGTCGCTTGGTCTGCCTCTCACACCTGAGAGGCGTAAGATGGCGGAGCTCCCAGAGGGTTCGACTCCTCTTGAGAACCCTGTCGGCACTGCTCCGGGGTTCACTTTGTTGCACAAAGGTGTGCGCATAGTGTGTCTTCCAGGTGTTCCAGAGGAAGTGAAGGGGATGTTTTTAAAGCACGCAGACACATTTCTTCCACAGGAGGGGGAGCTCTTCGAGCAGAGTGTTAGGGTCGCGGGTCTACCGGAATCCACCTTGGCCCCACTTATAGCCGAACTAGTGAGGAAGAATCCATACGTGTATATCAAAAGCCACCCCAAGGGCTCGGAGGGTGAATCCCTGATAGAGGTGCATGTATACACTGTTTCGAATAACCCGCGTGTTAGAGAGCTATGCTCTAGTGTGGCTGAAAAGCTTAGGGCGGAAGTTGTTAGGATAGGTGGCAGAGTGGTGGACTAACTTTGCTAGCGGCCATCTTCTTCATAGGTACGGCTGGCAGCGGCAAGACTTGGCTTGTGAAGGCGTACTCCGAGTACCTCGCAGACCAGGGTTTGAGTGCGGCCACCCTCAACCTAGACCCCGCGGTGGTCACACTACCCTACAACCCGGATGTTGATGTGAGAAACCATGTTTCGATAGGCAAGCTTCTCCTCGACCGCGTGCTGGGCCCAAACGGAGCCATTGTGGCCGCAATGGATATGCTCGCAGCCGACCTCAAACCCTTAATGGATGAGTTGAGTGAGGTCGAAGCCGACTACTTGCTCGTGGATACACCCGGTCAGCTAGAGTTATTCGCATTCAGGGAGATAGGCCCGCTCTTATTGGATAGCATCCTTGATGTGGAAAGGGCTGCCGTGTTCCTTCTAGACCCAGCGATAGCCCAAGAGCCCCGCGGCCTCGCATCCCTCCTCCTGCTCTCCGCGAGCTCATCCCTCAGGCTCGGCGTGCCAACCATAAACGTGATCAGCAAAGCCGATACGCTAAGCCAGGGGGAGCTTGAGCGCATAATGGGTTACTTCGAATACCCTGAAGACTTTGTGAATGTGTTAAGCAGAGGGCGCAGCCTTGTGAGCTCACTCTCCGCCAGACTCGTGGAAGATGTTTTCGAGGTTGCAGGCCCCTCCCACCCTATTCCTGTTTCCTCCCAGGAGTTGAGCGGAATCCCAGAGCTCCACGCTGAAATCCAGCGGGTTTTTCTTGGAGGAGAAGTTGAGGACCCCGGCAGCAGCGCGTTTGACGACACCGACTAAACCCACTTCCATTACACCAACCTCCTGCCTTGCGCTTCTTGCGGTATTGGGTTACCGGCTTAGCGTGTTTTTAGCTTTATCTGTACCTGATTGGTATTTTAGCTTAGGTGCTTCTTGTCAACTCTGTAAACCCCGAAAATCTTATATTACAACTGGTTGAGCTATGTTTACCTGCGAAGAAGGCGATGCTATCAGTTGCTTAGCGGACTAGATGAGCTTGAAGAAAAGGCGAGAAGGCTTCAGGAATTGATAAAACAAGAGAGGGATTTGGCTTCAGCCGAAGCCAATAAGAGGGATGAGTTGAACGCAGCTTTTAAAAGACTTATAACAGAGTATAAGCAGCTCAAAAACAGAAGGGACGACCTTATCAAGACGCTTAGGGATGTGAGAGCAAAAAAGGATGTGGTGTTCAAGGAGCTCCAACAGCTACACGAAAAACTGAAAGGTAGGGAGACAGAGGTAGCCGCCATCGATAAGATAGATAAGCAGGTGCAGCGGCTTGAAGCCGCACTACAGAAGGCGGAGTGGGAGTATCAGACGCGTTCTATGTCCACTCTTGCTGCTAAGAACTTGGAGAAGGAGATAGAAGAGCTAGAGGCGAAGCTTGAGGCTGCCAAGAAGAAGCAGGAAGTGTACAAGGAGACGTTGGAGTTAAAAAGGCAGTATGATGAGAAGCTAAACGAGTTCAGGCGTCTTAAGGATCAGTTTAGGAACACTGTTAGCGAGTTGGATGAGGTAAGAAGCAGGGCTGCATCGCTTTTGGCCGAGGCCAAAAAGGTTAAGGCTGAAGCAGATGAATGTCACCAACGCTATATTCAACACGCTAACGAAGTTATAAAGTATCAGGCGGAGCTCAACGCGGTGAGACTCCAGGTCAGAGAGGATAGAAGGGAGATGCGTCAGCGCTCGCAGTTCGAGCAGAGGGCTAGAGTGAACAAGGTGCTTGTCGAGAAGGCTGCGAAGGCCAAGGAGAAGCTCGATAAGGGTGAGAAGCTCAACTTTGAAGAGTTGCAGGCATTACTCTTAGCAGATGAGTTGGGGGGACAGCAGGATTCACCCAAAAAACTGGGTGAGTGATACACCAATTTTAAATCTCTATGAACCCTAATCTAAATGGGGCTGATGCAAGAGAAGATTGTTGTCCTCGCAGTGGACATCGATGATGATGTCTCGAAGAGTGGGGTTAAGACACCCATCTTTGGAAGAGAGAACGTTTTGGATGCAGTCACCAAGCTTGCGCTCATTACCCCCGAGGATACTGATGTGAACGCCCTTTTCGGCGCAATAAAGCAGCTTGATCTTCTAAAGTCACAGGGTGTTGAGAACGCAGAGATAGCGGTTGTCTCAGGAAGTGTTAAGGGAGGTGTTGAAGCAGACCTGAACATTAGACGTGAGGTACTCGAAGTCAAAGAAAGGCTCAACCCTTCGGGGGTGGTCTTCGTGAGTGATGGGGGTGATGATGAAAGAGTTATACCCATAATCCAGTCCCTCCTACCCTTATTCTCCGTCCAACGAGTCACAGTCCAGTACTCTAAGGGGATAGAGGAGAACTATCGTGTGCTCGCATCCTATATAAGGAAAGGGCTCACTGAGCCGAGGTTCATTAAGTACACACTGGGTATACCCGGCCTACTAATAATAGCTTCAACGACACTCGCTATCGCGGGTCTATCCGCATACGTTTACTACGCCTTCTATGCGATCGGCTTGGTTATTGGTATTATAATGACCATAAGGGGGTTCAATGTGCCTGAGGTTATAGGGGAGGAATGGGAAAAACAACCTATCTACTTCATAGGCAGGGTTGTAAGCCTAATAGTGCTTGTTGTAGCCGTATTCACCGATGTGGAGATAGTTTTGAGCCACGTGAACCCCGCTGAGAGTGTCTCCCTCGTCATCAAAGGCACATTCGACTACTATGTGTTAGCCTTGATAGTCTACTTTTCCTCTATAGTGGCCACAACCTACCTTGAAGGTGCGCCACGCTTCTGGAAGGAGGTGACTGGTGCCACACTGCTTTTGAGTTTACGGCCAGCCGTGTTCTATATTCTCACCAATCTGATTGGGGGCACAGTAACAATTGGGGCGGTTGAAGGCTTCCTAATACTTATGTTCTCAGCTACGCTACTCACAATTCTTATGGCCGTATTATCCTTAAGGCTTGAAAAGTGGGTTAACACCAGGTTTTTCTCGGGTCAGGCGCAGGCTTCAAACCCTGAGACTGGTACGGGGGGCCAAGTGTAGTGAATAACCAATAACACTGATGATGCTCTCAGAACGCCTCCAGTCTTTGCGAATGCGCTTTCAAGACTGATTGACTGAATGCCAAATTAATATTAACAAGCCATAATGGTTGATACGGATAAATCAAAGCGCTTTGATCATGGTAAAACTATGGGTGAGGGCTTATGACCAATGTATGGCGGTGGTCTAGCCGCGTTGGAGTCCGATGCACTATGCACCAAGTCTTCTCTGTTTGGATTGATAGGTTCTTATAGCTCTTAAAAAGTCTATCTTCCTAAGGTCTGGCCATGGTACATCCATGAAAACGAACTCAGAGTATATTGCTTGCCATGGTAGGAAATCGCTTAGTCTCGTCTCGCCGCCCGTTCTTAGTATAAGATCTGGGTCGTCTGCACCAGCCGTGTACAGATATTTTGAGAACACCTGTTCATCTATTCCCTCGTAGCTCAGCGCACCTGAGACAGCGTCCTTGACGATTTTCCTGACAGCGTCTATTATTTCCGCCCTACCGCTATAGCCCACCGCGAGGAAGAGGTTGTGTTTGGTGTTATGCAAGGTATCCTGTTCTAAGGTGTTTATTTTCTCAAGTAGTTTAGGGGGTAACAGCTCCCTCCGCCCTATGACTTTAACGCGCACAGCGTTGTTCTTAATCCGTGGATCCACACTCAGCTCCTCAACCGCGTGCTCAACCAAACCTATCAAGCTACTCACTTCCTCAGGGTTGCGTTTCTTCATATTATCCAATGAAAGCGCATACACAGTAACCGTCTGTATTCCCAGCTCCCAGCACCACTCTAAAACCTGTTTAGCTTTATCGTAGCCCACTCTGTGGCCATATGTGGGAGGCATACTTCGCTCCCGAGCCCACCTCCTGTTCCCATCCAAGATTATACCTATATGCTTAGGCCTGGGGTGCATCATAACCCTACTTTCTAATCTCCACGCATAGAACCTGTAAACCCAACCCAATGTATAGTTTAACACACGGTGCTTTATGTGTGCAGCAATGGTGCGGATGAGCGAGCTCAACTCTCCCACCTCAGAATGTTGGGTTGTAGCCCAATTTGCAGGCTACCCCTGAATAGCGGGGTTTTAAATCAGCTACCACTCTACGCTCACAGATTTTATTCCCCCATGTTATAAGTGTTTGTAGTGTTCTAAAACCACAGCTTATGATTTTCAGAGGCATGGGTAGAGCCGATAATGTTGCAGTGTCCGCGCTCAAAGCACTATTCATACGCCGTGTGTTGCTTAAATCTTTACCTCGAACTCTTCCTACCAGCTCTTAGGGAAGCTTTTCTTGACCCCTTACGTGTTTCCCCCTTCTGCTCTGAATACGGCACCAAGAAGACCTCCTCCCCGAGGTATTTGGTTGGCTCTATCTTTGAATATGGTTTTATAGCAAAGTATGGCTCGCCTGTGGGTCCGAATACCTCATCTACTTTCCCTATTATGTACCCCGTTTTATCAGCCACGTACCCCCTAACCGGGTCGGCTTCTTTAGATTTAACGATAAGTCTCTTTGAGACCTTTGAATAATGGAGCACCTTACCCAGCTTCCTCATCTCCTGCCCACTTCCTTGGCACCGCGAATCTTTAACAGCTCATGCGCCAAACTCTTCAGGGCCTGCGTCTTTTTTACGCCAGAGATTTCGACAGCTCCTCCATCCATCCACCAAACTGCACTATGCTTTACTTGTAGAGAAGTGAACCTGTAGCCCAACGCCCTACACGCTTCCTCCAGCTCCCTTATAGTCGGTGCCTGTATAGCTAAGGTAAGGGGAATCCTACGCACACGCCTGCTCAGATTCCGGTCGAAGTAGGCTACATATACTCTGACTCCTTCCCTCGGTATCAACTCTTACTTTCCTCTACTAGTACACCGTTAACTGTGCCATCCCTACCCGGCCGTGAGGAGATCCTAACTAATCCCAGCTGGGTTTTCACGATAGCCCCCTTAATAACGATTCCACGCCTCGCGTACTCCAGATTCGCAGGTGTCCTCTCCACACCCAAAATCTTGGTTTTAGTGACTTTTCCGGCAGGGTCAACCACGTTAACATGGTCAGCCTTAACAACTCTGAGTTTTAGCCTTCCACCGCGAACCCTTTCAACCCTGACGAGCGTCTGCTCCCCAACAGTTGGAGCAGTGAACGGCCCGCCCAGCTCATACTTCCTCTTACCTCTGTGTGGACTCTTTAAGCCTCCGCTTACCAATCTAAGATCGTTACCCTGATAATAACTCATATATTCCGACACCCACACGCTGGAATCATAATTAAGCTTAATGCCAACTAGCAGATGGTGTCAAGATTAGGGATTGATGGACGTGGTACCTAGGCGGGGGATAACGATTATCCGGACACACTTGAGACCTAGAACTCTGGGCACGTGTCCATCGACGGCAAGCTCGTGGATAATGTTCCACCCAACCAGAGGAATGTGGGCATGGTGTTACGGAACAACGCTCTCTACCCCAACAAGAACGTTGCTGAGAACATCGCTTCGCCCGTTATCCGGACACCATCAACTAACAGAAATGCTCAATAAAGAAAACCGTCTTAGGCTCAAACGGCTTAGAGTGGTGTGATGGCTTTGTTGCAGATGATCCATTATATTTTTCTAATTGCACATTGGGCAGTTCGCTAAGGAACCGTGGTCCCTGCAACCTTAAATATGAACTCTGTGTCCATAGTATATGTTTCATCGATGATCTTAGCTAAACTTAAAGCGGTCTGCGACGTATTATATACGTTCTACTGTGTCGAATTTGGATGTTGACTTGCTGGCCTCGACTTTTCCACTTGATGATGTTAAGGTGGACTGGGAGGAGGTTGACAGGCAGTGGAGGGATCTCATATCGGCTTATCCTGAGTTTGCTACGCCATGCTTTACGTGTCAATTCTTTGATGAGTGTAAGACTGGCGCCAAGCATAATCCGCTTACATGCGACTTCCTGTTAGAATGGTTCTTAAAAGCTGACGAGCAGCAACCAGAAGAACAGGGAAAAAGGTCTAAAAGGTAGACCTGTGAACGGTGGGCTCAGTGGACTGGATAGCATTAAGAGGGAGAGATAAGTACTATAGGCTTGCTAAGCGGCTTGGAGTACCAAGTAGAGCCTACTTTAAGCTTGCACAGCTGAACAACAAGTACGGCTTCTTGGTACGTGGGTCCAAGGTGGTTGACTTAGGCTCGTCTCCAGGCGGGTGGTTAAGTTACGAGTTGGAACGTGTGGGTCAGATGGGTAGGGTTGTTGCCGTTGACGTAGATAACATCAGGGTGACGTCACATGGGAATCTTGTCTTTATCCAAAAGGATATATTCGACCTCGACCCACAGGAGCTATTGGGAGCCTTGGGTGGAAGAGCTGATGTTCTCCTCAGCGACCTTGCCCCCCGCTTTACGGGTATTAGGAGCGTCGACATAGCAAGACACTACGACTTGGCCTCAAGGGCTTTGGGCCTCTCCTCTCAAACTCTGGATAGTAGGGGCTGGTTCGTTATCAAACTCTACATGTCACCTGATGTGAAAGAGTTTGTAGGCATGTTAAGACGGCGGTTCGAGAACGTTAAGCTCGAAAAACCGTCGTCCTCGAGGCCCAGTAGCAGTGAGGTATACGCCGTTTGCCACAAAGTTCGTGATTAGGTTGCATTTGCTCACGGATAAGGTAACCGGTTTTAGCCGGATTGCAGGGAGTAGCCAAAAGAAGGGTAAAGCTTGAGCTATGACTTCATGGGTGGCTTAGTGGTAAAAGAGCTATTAGAATAGAATCTAGCGCTTTCTGCTACCTCTTAGCGCGCATAAGGATTCATGCAGATTACAAAGCGTTTTACACCCTAAGACCTGAGAATGCATAGAGATAAAGATAGGTACGACCCGTTCTATTATTTGGCATAGATATTTCCAGCTTGGCCAACGTAGATCTGTATCTTTAACAATGGAATATATGCTGATCCCTACGTTGAGTAACCGGTCTTGGATTGAAAACTGAGCGGTGGTACGGGTAATATATAGCATCGTACTGTGGAATATAGTCGACTAGGCGTCTCGCATGGGTACAAACACGACTGTACACCGCTAGCGAACCATCGCTCAGACGTATAAGAAAGTCTGTGTTACCGTTAGAGCCGACAAAGTCGATTGACGATACTTCGGTAGGGAATCCAAGTTCGCTATTGGCCGAACGCCTCCAGTGGTGGTCGTGGGTCCGCTAGTCCCGCTACCCCCATCTCCAGCAGGATTACGATTATTCGCCCCACCGCATTAGGTATCCTAAGCCCGTAGTCATCAAACGAGCTATTGCGATTGCACTCGCTAACTGCTTTATAAGGCGTCTGCGTTGAAGGTCTATTTCAGTGGTGTGTAGGCTCCAAGCGCTGGGCGACTATCGCCGAGCAAGGCGCATGTTTCAGTTGGAACCAACCCATATATTCTTATTGCATCAGCTGATTAATGGTTTCTTTGGGTAAGCGTTAGCCAAGTGCTCATGTCTGGTAAACCGTTATTCGATACTTCCAGCTGATGGATCCTAGGAGCAAGGGTCGTTTGACTAGAGCATAAGAACCCATTTAGCTGATCATTCTCAATAAGTAGTGGACAGGTGTACCATTCAATTTCTTCGGTTGATTGGTCTCCATGTGCTTAGAAAACTCTATAACACTGTTTAAGGCTATTCATTCGATTGACTTTTGATCGTCTTAGCTGTAAGTGATGTCCATGCGCCGAGATATTTAGAGTCCTTTGTGGATAGACTTTCCCATTGCCACGCAGATATAATACTTCTTGCTGGTGATATGGTTGATAAGGGTAATCCAACCGCTTTCTGGGAGGTGTTTAAACACCTGCGCGAAGTTTTTGACGCACCTATTGTCTCATGTTTTGGTAATTCTGAGTGGTTTAGCTATAGGGAATTCCTTAAGCGGAGGTTTCCTGAAATTGTTTGGCTTGACGATGAAGGTATGGTGATCAACTCTCGTAATGGCGAAAGGGTTGCAATATTCGGGTCCCTAGGTGTTTTACATACCCCAACCAAGTGGCAACTTAGGAATTATCCGAACATCATACAGGTCTACCAGAACAGGCTTCATAAGATCGCAAGATACTTTGAAACTGTTGAAAGCGAAAGGAAGGTTCTACTCACACACTACGCCACTTCTAGGGAAACGTTAACTGGTGAAGGCGAAGAGTACTTGGATGAATTGGGATGCGACCTTAGTGATCTGTTCGGGTCATGTGGTATCGACATCTCTATACACGGTCACGCTCATCTGTCCAATGTGCGCTCGACCAAAATCGGGAAAACAAGGGTTTATAACGTGGCTTTCCCCGTAACATCAGGGTGCACGCGTATTGAGTTATAAGAAGTATTTTTATCCACCAGCCATGGGTTTACTATTCTACTTGCTCATCTTGTTACTACTAATCATACTGGTTCCCCTCCTAATACTTGGGGTAACCCAGGTGTTCAAACAACTGGGTTTCACGCCGTTTGCAGCTTTCGCTATAATAGTACTAAGCTTGGCGGGTAGCGCGATCAATATACCTGTCTTTAAGATCGCGAATAATCAACCAATAGTGCGTGTTGAGTATTATACGCTCTACGGTGTAACCTACCCTGTACCCTCCATAGTGACAACCCAGCAGAAAACCGTGATAGCTGTGAATGCTGGGGGCGCGCTGATTCCTGCTTCGATATCAGCCTACCTCTGGTACCGTGAATATGCCCACACGCCGCAGATACTGCTTTGCATACTTTTGGTAACACTGGTTTGCTACAAGCTTGCGAAGCCTGTTGAAGGAGTTGGCATAGTTATGCCCGCTTTCATACCCCCAATCGTAGCGGCTGTCTCAGCGCTCGTGGTATCGCTTGGAAGCTCCCCACTCCTATTTAGTTTAGCCTACATAAGTGGCTCTCTTGGCACCCTGATTGGGGCCGACCTGCTAAACCTGAGAAGAATATCTAGGCTACGCGCCCAAATAGTGAGCATTGGGGGAGCGGGCACCTTTGATGGGATATTCATATCGGGTATTCTCGCGGTTGTAATAGCGTTTCTCCTATGATGACGTGGAGGAAGCGTTTCGAAACCCCGCTAGGTGTTGTATTTGGCCCACGGTTTGGGCTGGGAGTCGATCACAAATTCTACTTCGTCAGCCCTCAGGGTGCTTCTGATTGTGTCCTTTTCTGAGGCAACCTCCTGATAATCCTGTGGAATGCCTATAACCACCTTGGGCACTCTCTGACCTAATGGGATATTACTTGACGCCTTAGCCTTTCTTGCCTCCTTTATGGTATAGATGATTTTGGAGCCAAGCTCGGCGAGTTTGTCGTCTGTGAGGATCTCTTGGGGTAAGGGCCACTCCGCGGCGTGGATACTGGGTTTATCCTTGTCTAGGAATAACCGCTGGTATATTTCCTCGGCTAGATGGGGCATTATGGGTGCTAGCAACCGTAGAGAAGTCCACATTACCTGTGATAAAGTGTTCTTGGCGTCCTCGTCATAGCTGACCCTGTGCTTTATGGCTTCAATGTACTCGTCGCACAGTTCATGCCAGAAGAAGTTGTGAAAAACCTCTAGCCCATCGTTGAGTTCGTAGGAGTCAAAGTATTTTGTCATCCGGGTAACCGTATCCTTTAATCTTTGAAGTATCCAGTTATCAACCGGGGACTTGGAGGTGTGCTTATTGATGCTACCTATATATGGTGTTGAGAACCTGTAGGCTGACCAAACCTTCTGCATGAAGAGCTTGCCTCTCCTTACGAACTCCGGGGTGAACTCGAAATCCGCTCCGATGGAAAACGTCATGAGTGAATAGCGCAGCGAGTCGGCGCCATACTCTTCGACTATACGTTTTAGTGGCAGAGACTCCCTTGACTTGGACATTTTCTTGCCCTGTGCATCAAGGATCCAACCGTGGATTAGGGCTTCTTTGAAGGGTGGCTTGGATGTTAGCACGGAACACCTGAAAATTGTGTAGAAGAGCCAGGTACGTATAATGTCTTGCCCCTGAATCCTAAGGTCCACAGGGTACGCTTCACCTAGGGGTTTGCGCTCAGAGTATTGACCCGTGACAAAGAGGGGCGTAATGCTTGAATCTATCCAACCATCGCACACATCTAGAATCGGGTCCACACGATTCGAAGCGCATTTTGGGCAGGTTTTAAATAGAGTCTCACTTTTGCGTGGATCAAACGGAAGCTTATCCTCGGGGACGGGTATAAGCGAGTCGCAGTCTACGCAGTGATAGAATGGGAAGGGTGTACCGAAAACCCGTTGCCTCGAAGCTATCCAGTCCCATTCAACACTCGCAATCCAATCATTTAACTTCTCCTTCATAAAGGGGGGATGGAACACTATATGTGATGCTGCCTCGGAGACTTTATCGAGAAGGGATTTGGTTTTGATCATCACTTGCTCCTTCTCTAGGAACTCTATGGGCGCCCTGCAATCAGACCTCTCAGCGTGTATGAGAACGTTGTGTCTGATCTTTTTCTCCTCTAGGATAGCCCCAGTGGACCTGAGTATGCCCACGATTTCCCTTCTCGCTTCACTCACACTTTTACCTTTGATTTGTTCTGGGGCGGTAAAACGACCCTTCTCATCAATTATTTGTGATGTGGGCAGTGAGTATCGCTTAATCCACTTGATGTCGGTTTCGTCCCCATAGCTACACACCATGACTGCACCCGTCCCAAAGTCGGTGTCAACCTCTTGGTCTTGGAGCACGTTCACATAGCGCTCCGTGAATGGCACCTTAACACGCCTACCCACAAGGTGGGTGTACCTACGGTCTTGAGGGTTGACCATTATGGCTTGACATGCGGGAATAAGTTCTGGTCTGGTGGTGGCTATACTTAGATAGCCCCCACCTTCAACCTCGAATCTCACAGTGTAGAGAACGCCGTCACGCTCCTCGTATCCCGTCTCTGCTTGAGCTATGGCCGTGGAGCAGTTGGGGCACCAGAGAACGGGGAACCTATCTATGTAGAGTAATCCCTGCTTGTACATCTGTATTAAAGATAGTTGAACCGCCCTCAGATATTCGGGGGAGTGTGTTGTGTACTCGAAATCCTCCCACTGCGGCCTGTAGCCCAGGCGTACCATATCCGATTTCATAAGTTCTATCATCCGCTGCGTCCACTCAACACATTTCCGTTCGAACTCATCTCTATCCGCTCTGGAGACACCCAGTTGCTTCTCTACTTTGAGTTCTGTGGGTAGACCGTGTGTGTCCCATCCCTGTGGGAGGATGACGTCGAACCCACGCATCCTCTTGTACCTGGCGAGGGTGTCCGCTATCGAAATCCAGTAGCCCTGACCTACGTGTAGATTTCCACTCGTGAAGGGGGGTGGTGTATCAAACACGTAGAGCGGCCTCCCATCTCCTTTCATAGCGTAGACGGCGCGATAAACCTCATCTCTGAGCCAGTGGTTTTCCCAAGTCGGCTCCGCCTGTTTCGGGTCATACACCTTAGGTATGTTCGAGTGCTCCATAAACTCGAACAAAATCCACAGCTTAAAACATAAACCTTGCGTTGAACCTAGGTGGTGTTATGGATAACGCACTCTTAGGCGTGAGTGTTTAAACGAGGGTCGCATATCTTAGCGCCTTATAAACCCTTAAATCATAGCTGTTCAACGAGTTCTACCATCAGTTGGTTTTGGAAGCTGGCATAAACAAAACCTAAAAATTGCTCCTGAACATATGTTTCACTGTTACGGTGTGCAAGTTTGAAGTATGTGTTCGTGACGGGCGGGGTTCTGAGCAGTGTGGGTAAGGGTATCATAACCTCATCTATAGGTAGAATACTCCAGTTTAGGGGTTTCAGCGTCTCCGCGGTTAAAATGGACCCCTATGTTAACGTTGACGCTGGCACTATGAATCCGTATCAACACGGAGAGGTTTTTGTCACCGAGGATGGTGGGGAAACCGACCTTGATCTTGGCCATTATGAGAGATTTCTGAATATTGAGCTCAGTAGGTCTGCTAATATCACAACGGGTCTCGTCTATAGGGAGGTGATTGAGAAAGAAAGGAGAGGAGACTACCTTGGTCAAACAGTCCAGATTATTCCCCATGTTGTTGAAGAAATAAAGAGGCTGCTCAGACTCAACGCTTCGATGTCGAAGTGCGATGTGCTCATAGTTGAGACGGGTGGTACCGTAGGGGACATTGAAAGTCTTCCGTTTCTTGAAGCTATACGTCAGCTAAGAATCGAGGAGGGCTATGATAACACAGTATTTGTGCACGTCCCGCTCGTACCCACTCTTAAGGCGACGGGTGAAACAAAGACCAAGCCGGCACAGCACAGTGTTCAGGAGCTAAGGAGGATAGGAATCCAGCCGGATGTAATAGTGGCAAGAGCCGAAAAACCCTTGGATCAGGCTTCGAAGGATAAGCTAGCGCTCTTCACAAGTGTGCCTGAGCGTGCTATATTTACGTCGTATGATGTGCAGTCCATATATAGTGTTCCGATAATCCTCGAGGAGCAGGGTATGGGTGAATACCTGCAGAAGAGACTCGGCTTGCTTAACGCTTCGGTTGAGACCAACTACAATGATGAGTTTGATAGATGGAAGAAGCTGGTTGATAACATTCTCGACGCAAAAAAGAGTGTTAATATAGGCATGGTTGGTAAGTACACAACCCTACCAGATGCGTACCTAAGTATAACTGAGGCGCTTGTTCATGCCGGGGCTAACATCGGGGTTAAGCCCAAACTTGTGTGGATTCAGTCCGAGCGTCTTGAGCGGGAAGAGGAACTTGATGATGTCTTTGCGGGCGTGGATGGCATAGTGGTTTTACCGGGCTTCGGGAAACGTGGGACCGAAGGGAAGATACGTGCCATAAACTATGCGAGGACGCGTGGTGTACCCTTTCTAGGTGTGTGCTTCGGTATGCAGCTAGCGGTTGTTGAGTTTGCGAGGAATGTTGTAGGACTCCAAGGCGCTAATTCTACGGAGAATGACCCCAACACGCCTCACCCTGTGGTTGACCTGCTCCCTGAACAGGCCTCGATTGAGAAGAAGGGTGGGACAATGCGTCTTGGAGGATACAAGGTTGTGCTCACGAAGGGTTCGAGAATCCATTCGCTCTACTCCTCTGAGGTCATCCAAGAAAGACATAGGCACAGGTATGAAGTAAACCCGAAGTATATTGCTCGCCTTGTTGAGAGTGGGTTGAGTATAACTGGATTAAGCCTCGAGGGTGGTAGGGTGGAGGTGATAGAGTTGAGAAACCACCCCTACTTCTTGGCCACACAGTTCCACCCCGAATTCAAGTCTAGGCCGCTGAGACCAAGCCCACCCTATTTAGGATTACTCAAAGCCGCCGTTGCCCACACCGAAGGAATCGTTGAGAAGGTTAAAGAGAGGTGACTGATTAGACGCATGCCGGTTTACGCTGGACTGGATGTGAACCCGCACGAAGCGCACTCTAAAAGCTCCACTTTCAGCGTGACGATTATACGAGAAGATAACACCAGAAGGGTTTTTCAGGCTGTGAGGTCAACCGCTCTGGCAAGCCTAATCAAACAGCACCATGTGGATGTGTTGGCATTCGACAATCTCGCCGAGCTCGCGCCTATTCTGAACAAGTTCACATTCGAGCTCTCTGGGTTAGAGAGGAGTGTGGAATTTGTTGAGGTTGCCCACGACGAACCCTTGGAGGTTAAGTCTCAAAGACTGGGTCTCTTCGGCGGCGGTAAACTATCCCCACAACTCGCATCTGAGATGGTTGCGGTACTCGCACGAATGGGGCACGGTAAAAGAGTGGATCTCTTCTCGCCTAAAACGGTGATAAGGGTTGTTAGAAGGCGTGTACCGGGGTCGGGTGGGTCGAGTACACTACGATTTAAGCGGAACGTTGAGACGCAGATAAAGTATTTGAAGAGCAGGATTGAAGACAAGCTTAGGGCAGCCAAGCTTGACTATGATGTGTACGCCCGAGAGTCGACTGGTGGCTACTCTTCTGTGAGTTTTATTGTGTACTCTGACCCAAAATCCCTGAGGGGAGTCGTGTACCCTTTCGTGGGTCGAGACTACGCGGTTAAGCTTGAACGAGTTCAAACTAGGTTTAGATACAGAGAGCCACGGTCGATTTCTAGGCCGATTATAGTTGGTTATGACCCTGGAATAACCACGGGTATAGCTGTGCTTGATGTTTCAGGTAGCCTTTTGGGGGTTATGAGTGCGAGGAACTTTGATAGAACCGAGGTTGTATCGTTTTGCTCAAGATATGGTTCACCAGTGGTGGTAGCAACAGACGTGTCGGATCCCCCCGATGCGGTGAAGAGGTTGTGCAGCACGTTTGGCGCCAAGCTCTTTCTCCCAACTGAAGACATGAGTGTTGAGGAAAAGAGGGAGCTTGTAAGGAGATTTGGGGTACATGTCAAAACTACTCATGAAAGGGATGCGGCCGCCTCCGCGATAAAGGCATATACCTTCTACTCAAAGCTTTTTGACTCGATAAAGCAGAGAGCCGTGAGTGACGGCCTCTCCTCACACCTGCTTGAGCTTATAAGGTCAGTTTTGAATGGTAAAAATATTGATGTAGCGCTAAGCGAAATCAGGTCTAAGTATGAGTTACAAGAGACCGCTCAACCGAGGCTCCAGCCATCTTCAACTGAGCCTCAGCCAGCCTATATAAAGCAACTTGAAACGGAGCTAAGCCTTCTGCGGGCTAGACTTATAGACGCGGAGAGTAGGGCGGCAAAAGCTGAGGAACGATCATTGACTCTGGAGGGAAAGATTAAATCAGTTTTGAATGAAAAGGAAGCTGCCCTAAGACGGGATAGGGAGCTGATGAATTTGGAGTTTAGGGTCGGCGAGCTCACAAAGATGCTGGACGAGTCCCAGGTCAGGTTGAGGTCGCTTGAAGCGGTGATTTCTGGGCTCGCGCAGGCTATTAGAAGCGTTGCCGAAGGCAAAGTCGTGGCTGTAAGGATCATAGATGACCTCTCAAGATCAACCATTGAGAAGTGTTTAGGCGACCCAAACGTAAAAGTTGAACTAGTGTTTGTGCGTAACCCAAACCACTGGGAGCGTGAAGGTATCACGCTGCTCAAGAGGTATGGCGTTTTGGGTATAATAGTGGAGGGAGCGAGACCGCCCGCACCACCCGTATTCGAGGAGTATGAGCTTCCATTAATGGGTGGCGTTGAAGCGGGTTTTCAAGAGGTTCACCCAGCTGGGGTAGGGCTTGTTAGTGTGGATGCCATAAAGATGGTTCGCGACAGACTTAGAGAACTACAGCAGAAAAACAAGGAGAAGAAGCTGGAGGCGCTCAGAAGGCTCTTAGACAGTTCAAATGAGTTGGGTGGGGCGCCCGTATAGTCCCAGCCTAGCACACGTCCAGTTCGCCGCGAACAAGCATCTCTGTGAGCTTGGGTAAACCCTCTATTTCCTCCCTTACTATTGATTCTAGGCTTTTTGACACAATGGTAGCCCTCTCGTTGTCCCCTAGGAATTCCAAATCAACTTGGAGTGGATTGTCTATTGGCCTACCTATCTGGCTGAGCATCTTGACGTAAACCTCCGTTATCCCGAATTCCTTCACGATTCTATCAGCGATCCTTTGAGAGACTAGATTATATATTTTGCCGACATGGCTCACGGGGTTCTTGCCTGCGACAGCCTCAAGTGACATGGGCCTATTAGGCGTTATAAGACCGTTGGATCGGTTTCCTCGACCGACTGCACCGTCATCTCCGTGCTCCGCACTTGAACCTGTAACTGTCAGGTAGGCGCTATCCGCGTCTCTATCCGCGGTGTTGACGTGAACATTGATTTTTGACGAACCGATTATGCTGGTTGCCACTTTCAAAGCTTCCTCCGAGATCTTGGCTTTAACGTCAAGATAGTGTTCATAGTTCTTCACGAGGGGTGCTATAATTGCGGCGGCAACGGTGAGAACATACTCGTCGCCCCGCCTTAGCCCCATCACCTTGATATCTTCGCCGCTCTCTGGAACCCTTCGTTTAAATGCCTCTGAGTTCAGTGTTCTCTCAACGCTCAAGACGGTTTTCTCCAATGGTGTAAGCGGTGCAAATCCAACCCCGAATGAAGTGTCATTGGATAGGGGTGTTTTCTTTGCGCCCGCGTTATAGAGAGAAACAAGGTCGACCGAGCTAGGATTAATCTTATGATCCACCACAATGTGCCGTTCTGGGTCCATATACCTCAAATTCTTCGAGATCCAACGCTTCGCCGACTCAACCGCAAGTCTACCGACGGGGACATCCCTTAGCTTGCCGTCATACAGAACCTGCTTTGTGGCTCTGCCCGCCTGCACGATTAGAATTGGAGTTATAATCTCCCCTCCACCGTACACTGGGCGGGCCTGCCCACCCACTAAGAGCGTCTTATCAACGTTATGGTGGAGTATCGTTCCGAATTCCTCTAGATAGTACGCTGAAAGACACCTAGAGAACTCTTCAGCAACGGAATCAGCAATATAATCCGGATGGCCTAATCCCTTTCTCTCCACGAACTCAACGTGCTGTTCAGTGACCCTTGAGCCCTTTAATAGTCGGACACTAATACTTGTAGCATCCATCTCTTATTCACACACTAAAAGCAGGAACACTTTTAAATGTTTGCCTAACTTTAACCGTGTGTATCGTGTGTAAATCAAAAACGGAATCCCGTGTTTTACTCGTTACTATGGTTGAGGCGCGACTCGTACAAAGATAATCTGGCTTCCCCTTATCATGACTTTACCTAGGTTAATACGCGGGTTGCCGTCTCTGTCAACTTCTTTCGAATCCTCCAGTATAAGGTTCATCACTGAGTCGTAATCAACCAACTTGCCAACAAATTCGCTTCCATCCTTCAGCCTTACGAGAACCTCTGTGTTCAAGGCGTTTCTTATATATTTGGGCGGTGGGTCCACTCTCAGCCTCTCCGACCTCGTATCGGTTTTCTGCGTTTGATAGACCAATTTTATCCTCCGTAACAACTATTAGTGTGAAGGGTGTTTATAAACTGATTGTAACCCTCTCATACCTACGCGCTCAACCTCTAAACTTTACATAGTTAGATCTTTGACTAGCGGATTCGTTTTGGTGATACACCTTGACCAAGCTGTCTGGATAGTGAAGTTTAAGGAGAATGTTTGGTCGTTTAGGGCTCCTTATATCCACGGGATGAAGCTAAGTGTTTTGGACGTCGACGAGAAAAATTTTCGAAGTGAATGACTTAATGGCTGTTAGGTATAAGACTTGTAACTGCCTCTGAGGGACACTCGATACGTGAAGTAGACATAGCAAAAGAAGATCCTTATGCATAAGCTCCCAACAAGCATAGCTGCTACCTCAAACAAAGAGTGGGATTAAACTTGATGGGTTAAATAATATCAGGTAGAGGATTCTCAGTGCCTTGAAGTGCATAAATAGAGAGCTTTCGAGGTGGAACGCTCAAGTTTCTCTACCAACAGATAAATGCAGGCTAGCGTAGTTTGGGCTACGATCACATATGTTAACCCTGAGAGTTCTACAGGGGGTTGCCTCCGTGCTCTGATACATGGCTCCCCGTGATGGTGAGCTGTTTAAGCATTATACATATAGTTCGGCATCCAAATTTATGGTATTGTTGTTGGCGTATTGGATCTCCGGTGCAGGTAGACTGTGCTCCTGAAACCTCCTCGTAGAGGTAGCGATGGGGAAAGGTCACGCATCCCTAATAGATGGTGGCTCAAGCTAGAACCCTACGTTGTTGCCTGTTGATGAATCAGATGAGTAAACATTATCTCTATGCGTTGTTTTTATGTGTATAGATGAGTGAAAATCTAGCTGTTAGTAAGGAAGTTCTGTCGAGGCTCAATGATGTAAAGAAGGCTATGGAGTCCTTGCTTGGACGAGAGGTGAGCTTTGATCAAGTGCTTGTGGCCTTGATAGATGTTTACACTAAGGGAGGAAGTATTGAGGCTGGTAGGATAGACATGTTGATAGACATGTGGGAGAAGCTTCAAAGCCTAGAGAAAAGGGTGAGTGCACTCGAAAGGCTTCAAACTCAAAGTGCAGAACGGCAAGAAGCCCAGACGAAGGCTATGGAGGCTATAGCTAAGCCGTCTGATAAGCCGCACCAACTATCCCAGAGGGAGGTCAGGTCAACACCGCAGGTCATAACACCCAAACCGGTTCAACCAGCTACATCTATATCTGAAAAACAGCCTCAGTCACAACAGGACAGCTTTCTCAGATTCCTTGAAGACGTTGTTGTTTATCCATTGGATAAAATCAGAAAGCCTCGCGAGCAGATAGAGAAGCTCATGAAGGAAAACGTAGTGAGCATAATGAGTGTAGGAGGTGAAGAGTTACTTGTTCACACGCCAAGCTATCAGGCATTCCTAAAAAAGCTCCCTATACCCATATCCGAAAAACAAAAGCTCAGCCAGCGTGAGAGGAGGCTGCTGGAGACGCTTAGCGAAGCGGGACTAATATATGAGGATGCAACAACAGGCCTAATTAGGTCAGTCTAAGTAGCTAGGGAAATTATACCCGACCCATTTTTAATTTTCGGAAAAAGCTGGGGGGTGATGGCCCCAATTACTTTGAGAGAACGATCTCAACGGTTGAAACATTCTTGGTCTGATTGTCGATTGTTATCGTCTCTGACCCTATCTCCACTTTCTTCACTTTGACGTCTTTAAGGAATCTGTTTCTCAAGATTTCAGCTGTATCCACTGCTCTGGTTATTGCCTTGCCTCTGGCCTTCAAAATCACCTCGCTTGACCCACCGTTGAATTGGACTAGTGCGGCTGTAACGTAGTTCATCACTGGCTTCTGGCCTATGAGTACCACGTTTTCCTGCGTTTTACTACTTTTCCTTTCCTCGTTGGTGCTCATGTTGATCAAAAACTAACCCTCTCTCGATTAATTAAGTGTTGCGTATATTTCTCACAAAGTGTGCCGAACCAATAATCTATTTTGTCAAATCAGTGTGTGCATTTTTGGCGTTCAGTGGATGAGGATAGACGGTAGCTTTGTAACTTTACATAATACTTAAAAATCCTGTTAATGTGAAGCCTGATATCGCTTTCTGTTTATAAAGAAAGGTGAAAGAAAAAGTATAATTGCTATGATTGTTAGGATTATCGCTAACTCAGAGAGCTGGGGTGCGAGCCTCCCGTAACCGAACACTATTGGTATTGGTCCTATTAGAATCACGCCTCCGACACTAGTGGTGCTCTGCGTGTTTGATGTTAAAGCTATAAGTGTGGTTGCTGTGAAGATTAGTAGGAATCCCACGAATATGAGTACAAGGAAAACTCTGAACACATTAGACCACCCCCAACACGAATAATGTTTCAATCACTAGCACTATTGTTATCAAGATAGCCGCTATAACCATCCACTTAGCTATTCTCTTGTTTGAGCCAAAAACTATAGGGAGGGGCCCAATAAATATCACTCCCCCTCCCTCAACCTCACCTTTGCTCGACTTATCCTCCGTCTCACCCCCGCCTTGGTTGTCTCGTTGAGTCCTTCTCGAGGCGAGTATGAGTGTATAAGCTACTATTCCGATTATACCAATGAAGACTAGTAGAATGCCAGCATAGAAAAGGATCGGTGCGATAAGCATCTATATCACCTAGGCAGGGGATGAGCCTTTATACCCAGCCTATTCTCTATTTCTTTGGCTAACACTTTAGCGTAACTGCTTCTCCAGCCATCGGTGTATACAACCTTTGGCTTGGCTTCCTCGACGTAATTCAGTAGTTGGTTATAGTCTGCGTGATCACTCAGCCTAATCATGTACCCACCCTCCACCCTCGTGACTAGGCTGGGAGCCCATCCTGTGAGTAGTATTTTTGTGCCTTGGAACCTCTCTCTTGCTTTGCTCAGCGACTTAAAAACCACGCTTCTTCCCTCGGCCTTCTCTTGGTCTAAGAGGTTGTACTTGGGTAGTTTAAAGCCGTGTTTGAGGTATATTTTGGCCACCTTATCACATGCGCTATCTAGGAGGAATTCCGCGTCAATAAACCCTCTTAGAATGGCCAATGCTTCCTGCACCTTAGAGGTGTATCCGTAAATACATATCGGTCCATCGTGGAGGTGTTTTTCGACTGTCTCCACTAGAGCTACCTCCGCGTCGCCTACTTCACGCCTGTAAATTGGAGCCCCATAGGTCGCTTCCATGATGAGCACGTCGGCGCCAAGTATTGGTGTGCCTGGCTGTTTAAAGTCACCCGTATAGGCGACGCTTCCGAATCTGGTCTCAACAAGGGCCTGCGCTGAGCCAAGTATATGGGTCGCGGGGTATAGAGTTAATATTTCCTCACCGTATGCGACTGGCTTGCTATAGCCCACTGTGCGCACCCCGCTCGGCCTGTAACCTAGTGTATGGCATGCTAAGTCGTATGTAGCTGGGGTGCACAGCGTCTCTCTGCTCCCACCCCTCCTCCTCAAACCACCGATGTGGTCGCTGTGCGCGTGGCTCACAAAGAGGGTTCTCTCAGAGCATGGGCCATCGGCTGCAAACTCTGAGCCGATGAGTATGGCGCCCTTAGAGTTGATAGAGACATCCTCTATGGGTGGGTGCATGTTATCGTCTTAACACGATTGGGTGCTAATAAAATATTTTCTTCTGGTGGAAGTGTTTACAGTGGTCATCGTTAATGTTAAGTAGGGGGGAGGTGAGAGTGATGTGTGTTGAGTGTAGAAATACGCCCAGCGGATGTCTCGGAGATCGATGATGTGATTGCGCTCAACAGAATGAACCTTCCAGAGAATTACCCTCCACAGTTTTTTTATGAGATATTATCCCAGTTTCCAAAGACATTCATAGTTGCTAAGCACGGCCTACAAACCGTCGGATACATAATGATTAGGGTGGAGAAAACCCTCTCCGTTCTGAAGTGGGTGAACCGCGCCCATGTTATCTCCGTGACTGTGCACAAAGCGTTTAGAAGACAGGGGATAGGTCGGCGCCTAATGCTCATTGCATGCAACAACGCTTATTCGGAGTATAAAGCTACAGAGGTCTATTTGGAGGTTCGGGTTACGAACGCCCCTGCTATATCGCTTTACAAAAAACTTGGGTTTGAAATAAAAGAAGTAAGCGTGGGGTATTACTCTGATGGAGAAGACGCATACGTCATGCAGGCTCAGCTACCCCTGAAAGAGGGTTAGACTAAAACGGAGCGCCCCGCCTCTCTGCGGGTTGATGTGTTGTCTGTCACCTAACAACGCATATAACACGGTTTGGTTGAGCTTCAGTGTGTTGGGTTTGAGCGTGGTTGCACTGATTCTACGATTTTGATTGGATGTTGGGGTTGATTTCGTGTGAGGTTTTACATTAGAATTTAAATAACCGCTTAGCCGCCTCTTTACATAGGGTGTGAAACATGGCTTTAGCAACAACGCCACAGGGTCTACCTGTGTTAATACTCAAAGAGGGCTCTAAGAGGACGACGGGTCGTGAGGCTCTTAGGACAAACATTTTGGCTGCGTATGCGGTTGCAGAGGTCCTAAAGAGCTCGCTCGGTCCTAGGGGCCTTGATAAAATGCTGATTGACAGCTTCGGCGATGTGACAATAACCAATGACGGCGCGACCATTGTGAAGGATATGGAGGTTGAGCATCCGGCTGCGAAGATGCTTGTAGAGGTCTCGAAGGCGCAGGATGCCGAAGTTGGCGACGGTACAACGACTGCCGTGGTTTTGGCGGGTGAACTGCTTAACAGGGCTAACGTTCTTCTGGATGACAACGTTCACCCATCCATAATCATTGATGGCTACAGGAAGGCTTACACCAAGTCTATAGAGCTTTTGAGTAGCCTCGCTAAGACGGTTGAGGGGAACAACTTCGAAGTGTTAAAGGAGATAGCCAAGACAGCGTTGGCGAGTAAGATCGTTTCTGGCGGCGCTTCACTAGATGCTCTATCGGAAATGTCTGTGAAGGCAGTGCTTCAGGTGAAAGAGCAGCTTGATGGCGAAGTGAAGATAGATTTGGATAATGTCAAGATCGAGAAGAGGAAGGGTGAAAGCACAGTCAAGGCAGAAATAATAAACGGTATAGTGATCGACAAGGAGGTTGTGCACGCGGGTATGCCCAAGCGTGTTGAGAAAGCCAAGATCGCGCTACTCAACGCTCCCCTCGAGATCGAGAAGACAGAGATCACGGCGAAGATATCCATTACTTCGCCCGATCAGATGAAGGCGTTTATTGATCAGGAGACGAATATTTTGAGGGATATGGTTGAGAAGTTGGCGGCTGTTGGTGCGAATGTTGTGATTTGCCAGAAGGGTATTGATGATGTTGCGCAGCACTTCTTGGCTAAGCACAAGATTTTGGCTGTGAGGCGTGTTAAGCAGAGTGATATGGAGAAGCTTAGCAGGGCTACTGGCGCCAGGATTGTGACCACCATCGAGGACCTAACAGCCGAGGACTTAGGGTACGCTGAGCTCGTGGAGGAGAGGCGTGTTGCCAACGAGAAGATGCTCTTCGTCGAGGGCTGCAAGAACCCCAGATCAGTTACCATCTTGGCTCGCGG
>NEXG01000005.1 GCA_003019535.1 Candidatus Marsarchaeota G2 archaeon ECH_B_1 | reverse complement strand
CCCCCATGTGTGTGCGTGTACCCCTCCCTCAGCCAGCCAGCGGAGGTCTTGGGTCTCTATCTACTACCACTCACCCTACTGCCCATGCACAACCGGATCATCCAAATCAAGAAATCCATATAAACCTATCCATTTTGAAACTGCTGACTACGGCGTTCGGAGGCAAAAACTCGAGGTTATAAAGGGATGCAGGAACCCTCCATCATTGTGGTGGATGAGACCGTGGTGTAGTACAACGGTGAACCATTATACGTTTGGATGGCTGAGGACACTCGGGGAGATGTAGCGGCCAGCTTGGCTCAGCGTACCACTCGCTGAGGAGAACCACTGACAACGCTCTCAGGTTTGAGCAGATGAGGAAAGAGATGTCTCCGTGGGTATCCGCGATACCCACCCACCGAGGATCCTGATACCAAGACTCCGCAACTCGCGGATGCAGATCTCCAAAACCACGCCCCTCAGACCTTAATTCCACGAAGCACTGTTGAGCGCTTCTTTGGGAATCTTAAGAACCTCGCAAAGACATTCTACAACATAACCCTGAGAAAAACACTCTTTACACTACTCCAGACTATCTAGAGCCGTTCCTTAAGTGGTACACGCAGTGCAGTTGTCACGCATGACGGCCTATCCAGACACCATTGTGCACATTTATGTTTCGGTGGGCTTTTCTATAGGTGAGCCAAGATGGAGGTTTTCCGTTTTGAGTGAGAGACCTATAAGTGAAGTTAGGGTTGTGGATGTGATGAGTAGTAATCCGGTTGTAGTTGACTCGGAAGTAAACGTTGAAGAGGCTGCGGTTAAAATGGGTAGAGGAGACTTGGGGTGTGTTCTTGTGGAAGTTAAAGGTGTCGTGGAGGGTATACTCACCGAGAGGGATATAGTTCGGAGAGTGGTTGCAAGAGGACTACCGCCAAGGAGCACGCCGGTGAGGGATGTGATGACCAAGCCGATCATCGCGGTTCCACCCGACACACCAGTTGAGGCGGCTCTTAAGATCATGTCTGAAGAGGGAGTGAGACGTCTAGCCGTGGTCTCGGATAACAAGCTAGTGGGTTTGGTCACACTCACACACGTTGCGAAGGCAGTGGACGCTGAGTGGGAGCACATAAACACGCTTCTTGCGGCCTTAACAAGCCAATCTTCATCCTCACTTGAACCATACGCCTAAGCACAGAGCGGGAGATACAAACGCTATAGCCAAACCCAGCCGAGAGTTACCCTTCCCCCACTTGTATAAAGGTGCACCGACACCATGATAAGGGTTCAAATCGCACCTCACCTAGCTAGCGCCTTTGACGCCTAGGTTTACACATGTATTATCCCACCGCTCGGCACGCACTATCACAGCATTAGTCGAGGTTTGCTGAGTCTACTTATAGCGGCCTAAGGCGAGCTGGGGGTACAGCCGCTATACTTGTGGGTATTGTTTGTCGCTAGTATTATTAGACACGTGACCTACAAAGTTAGTGTTATGAGTGTAAGTTTCAGAGTTGGGGGTAAGACGTCTTTGATGCCCCCTTTGGAGGTGGGAGGCGATGGCTCCCTCACCATTGGGGGAGTTGAAATCGAAGAGTTGGCTGAAAGGTATGGTACACCGCTCTACGGGACTGATGAGGGCAGGCTTAGGATGAATTATCGCAGACTCAGAGCGGCCTTCGAGAAGTGGTATCCTAAGTTCAGGGTTAACTACGCTATTAAGGCGAACAGCAACCTCTCGGTCATTAGCATCCTGAGACAGGAGGGTGCGGGCGCCGACTGCTCAAACATGGAGGAGATAACGTTGGCCAGGATGGCCGGCGTACCTTCTAGCCGCATAATCTATACCGGTAACTATAACTCTGACGAAGAGCTACGCGAAGCGCTCGAGTCGGGCGTCACCGTGAATCTTGACGACGTGGACCTGTTGCCGCGACTACTGAGGCACGGCACCCCTGAGATGCTCTCGTTCAGGGTTAACCCCGGCGTCGGGGCTGGCTCGCACCCCGGACTCGTGGTTGGAGGCGAACGCTCAAAGTTTGGAGTCGAAGAAGCAAGGGTGATCGACGGGTATAGGATGGCTAAGGAGGCGGGAGTACGCCGATTCGGGCTACACATGATGACGGGGTCAAACGTGCTTGACCCAGAGTATTTCCCAGCGGCCACATCCAAGCTGCTAGAAATCGGTGAGAGGATTACACGCACGCTCGGCGTCGAATTCGAATTCATAGATATAGGTGGGGGGTTCGGTGTGCCCTATAGACCCGAGGATAAGCCGCTAGACATAGAAAGGGTGGCCGAGGCTGTGTGCTCAACTGTTAACCATCACCTTGAAGGTGGGGGGCTTAGCGGCCAACCCTACCTCACAGTTGAGCCTGGGAGGTTCCTAGTGGCTGACACCACGATACTTATCGGGAAGGTTCACCACGTGAAGAAAACTTCAAACCAAGTGTTCGTTGGCACAGATATCGGTATGAACACACTCATAAGGCCAATGCTCTACGGCGCCTACCACCACATCTACGTGTTGGGTAAGAATCAGGCGGAGCTCACTCAAACTGTCAACATAACGGGGCAAATATGTGAGAACACCGATATGCTCGCCGTGAATAGGAGGATACCACACGTTGAGGCCGGAGACCTCGTAGTAGTTACAACCGTGGGCGCCTATGGATTCAGCATGAGCAGCCAATACAACAATAGACCACGCCCCGCCGAGGTGCTCGTGAAAAACGGTGAAGCCGAAATCATAAGGCAAAGGGAGAACGTGTTCGACCTAATACAAAAACAACACATACCCCCACGCCTACTAAGCTAACTCAGCACATCAATAATGATAGTGCCCGAATTAGGGTTGTCGAGGTGGCGGCCAAACGTGGAGAATCGGTACCAGGATACAACCCGTATTACAAATCTCCATACCCCGATACCACATTCACTTTACACTAATCCGTAAAGCATCGTTGAAACAACATTGAGTTATAATATCCACCTATTGTTCAACCCGTACTACAAAGCGGTTAAGCGTGAACCCTTTATAAGGTTGGGTGTGAAAGTAGAGGTATGGTTGAAGTAGCTGGGAGCTTGGGGGTGTTTGAGCTCAACCGCACACTGCTTGAACGCCAATTTCTACTTAGGGGTTCACGTCTTGATAGACCTTAGCGTCTAGCTTCCTGGATGTGTGGTCTGAACGCCCAGTACGCTTCAAGCGCGTTCCTCAGCGCTTGGGTCAGAGTCTCAGACTTCTCCGAGGAAGCCTTTAGGCGATCCATACTCAATGGGAGGATGGTGCGCGCAAGCCTGATGCGTGGAACGCTCCATATAGTAGAGAAGGAGGATTACTCGGAGTGGAGACCGCTGATGCAGCCGGTACTCAAACGTGTGGTAAACTCCTTCTTCCCAGGGCTCTTAAACAGGATAAGCCTTGAACAACTCAGCCACGAAGTGAAAAACATCCTTATGGACGGCCCACTCACGAGGGCGGAGATGGGAAGACGCCTAACCCACAGATTTAAAGGTGAACCACCAGAGGCCCTCGCATCGCAGCAAGACTACTATTACCACTCATACAGGTACCCTCCCCTGAACGCTGGGCTTACCCCAACCAGCCACGCTACACTTGGATTGAGATACCTGACGAGGCCAGCATAGATGGGGCGCTAGCCTCCCTCTTCCTCTCATACCTTAAAGCGTTCGGCCCAGCGAGCCTCGCCGACTTCCAAGCATGGTCGGGTCTGACCTACACGGCTAAACTCAGGAATATAGCTTCATCGATGAACCTACTAGCCTATAGGGATCAATCTGGGCGGACGCTATTCGACACAAGAGATTCGAAAATAGTTGACAAGGATACCCCAGCACCAGTAAGGTTTCTCCCAGACTATGACAACACACTCTTTGCACACAGAAACCGTGACAGGGTGATTGACCCATCCATCAGACCCCGAGTAATAAGGGGTACACCCCGTATGCCTGGGACCGTACTTATCGGGGGCTTCGTCGAGGGGACATGGAGCGCCATAAACAAAGGAGGAGGAACACCGAAACTCAGAATTCAACTCTTCAAACACAATAATCCAACCCTAGAGCTCAGAGAGGAAGCAGAAAGACTGGCTCACTACATATTTAGGAGCGAGAAAATCGAAATATCCTACGCTACAGAAGTCTAAGTTGGCTACCCCACCTAAACCATGAATCAAAAAATCTATATTTGAATCAGAGTTAAGGCTAAAAGCGATTTTGATTCCCTGTAAGGGATGAGGTAGTGGGCTCCTCATATTCAGTGTAATACCTTGGGCATCACACACCCTTGTGATTTTGGTTGGGTGGGGGTTAGGGGTTAGGGGTTCGTGGTCGTCGTGCTACGTGGGGTAGCTTGGTCTGTTCTGAGTATATCCTCAGCCTCCTTCACGCATATTCTGAGGGTGGGCACACCCTTACCGTAGAATTCAGCCGCTTCATCCCCGTGTTCGTCGCACTTCGTGACGCGGTACATCCAGTCTCTCCTCAAATTGTAGGCAAGCCACTGTGCAGCGTTATTCCACAACTCTGTTTTAGCGAGGTCTTCGCAGTGTTCAGCCAAATAGGTCAGACGGATTAACGCGTCATTCGAGAGCTTACCACCCCGATTCAAGAACACGAACGGTACTAGGAAGCGCGCCCTGTTAAGCTTCTCCTTATCCCTTATCTTCTTATCTGACTCCACATAGTATATTGTCAGGAAGCCGATGAGCGCCACGAGGCCCTCGGGCGAGGAGAAGAAGAGGAGGATGAACCCGGCGTAGGGCACCTCCAGGACGGGTGTGCCCACAACGTTTGAGGCGGGTGTGAGGCCGGGGTCAGGGTAGGGGTTGTTCACACCCTTTGTCTCATAGTAGACGCGGCCGTACTGGTTGACTATTCTGCCGATAACCTCGTGTATCACCACGGGCCTCACAAGGTAGTTGAGCGAGTTCACGGGCGCACCCCCCTCCACGAACACTATAATGGTCCCGTTCCCAATGTTGTAGGGGTCACCCACCCCGCGGAACACCACGAGCTCCCCGTTCTGCAGAACGGGGAACATGCTGTTTCCCCTTACGACGGCCACGGGGTACACCGCCGTATGTAGGAGGATGGGTGGCCCCACTGTGATTAGGGCTACCCCTAAAACGATCAGGGCGGCGCTAAGCCGTGTCCGCACTCTGGGTCACCTGCACATCCGTTGGGGTGGTGGGTCCGAAGTACACGGTCACACTCCCACCCGGCCCCGGCCCGGGTCCTGGTGGGTCGCTTAGGCTGAGCACCAAGTAGTCCCCAGCTTGGGCGGTGAACCCCACGCATGTGGATACGGACGTGTACTCGGCTGGGGTGTTGGATGAAGCTATATCCAATGTACCTTTGGCTACGGTAGTTATGGCTACGCCCTTGTTGTTGGTGATCTCCAAGGCGTATGTTACGGTTGCCGCCCCCTTTGCTTTGATATATATGACGAGTAGACAGGGACCACCCGTGTACGATTCGGTGGAGGTGTACTGTGGTCCCCACACACATGTGGGCGCCGCACCGAGGGGGTAGCTGCGCGACTGCTTCGCGGTGGGGTAGGTCTCGCTTAGCGCTGGCTGTAGCGGCGGCCCACCGCACCCCCCTGCGGGGGCAACCTCCCAGTACACATCTATGAGGTAGCCGCTTTGGGCTTGAATTGTGTATGTTGACACGGCCAAAGGTGAGGCGTACGCAAATATTGTAATAGAAGCAAAAAGAAGAGCGACTGCCACAACCCCCAAACTCTTCTGGTTCATTTTACCGCGGCCACTCCACGTGTCTTCTAAAGGTTTTTCAGGCTACTGTAATCACTATGCCCACTGTCGCATTGAAGCTTGTGGAGCCTGTGTCGAACACGAAGTCCATGGTTTGCCCAGCTTTTACTGTTGATGGCGCAGTGAATGTGAGGCTCCCCATCTGGACATACCCAGAACCCGTGTCCCAGCTCACGGTCACCTTGTATGTCGCGTCAGGTGTAACACCATTTTCCAATGTTATATTGACGGTGTACACCCAGTGACCTGGAGTTACTGCGGTTGTACAAACCCTGCCACTCGACCACGTGCACGGCTGGGCTGATGCGGTGCTCGTCGATTGTGCTACTGTGAAGCCCAAGCCTTGGGCTCCTATGTTGCCTGTGACCTGGTAGTAGACACCGCTCTGCGCCTGATATGTTGGTGTGGCGACTGATACGCTTGAAGCATATACCACGGTTGATAGTATGGCTATGGCCGCTATTATGATTAAGGCTAGGTTACGCATGTTAAACCGATAAACTATTACTTATATAAAAGATTAACGACATATTTCCCATTTAACTAAAGGTACAGAATAAATAATATAGTATATAGTATTATTAATTTTAATTCTTAGCATGGGTGCTTATTATTGCATACTTAAGTTGCAGCCGTAGTTAAGATATACTTTGAAAATTACCGTTTGGGTGACGGGGAAACACTTTCCGAGGGAGTCACCCTAAACAGTAGATCGAGAATTTCTCATGAAGAAGTAGAGTGTATTACCATATACATTATGATTAAAAGTAAAAATTATGGTTCTGAAATATCATTTGTCGGATCCCTCGTGGTCGGTTGACGAACGTCGCTGTCTGCGTTGGTCAGCTAGAGGGTTGTTTGAACTTTCTGGTTGTTTCGTGGATTCCACGCTAAACCTGTAGCGGGGTTCGGTTCGTCTAGCAACCGAGTAGACAGCGGGGTAGATCAGGGTCACAGATGTTAGGCTAAGCAGGGTTTTCACGGTTACAGTGCCTGGAACAAGAACAAATGTTATCCCAACTATGAACAGTGATAGCACAGTTGCAACCAAAAGCGACTCGAGAATAAACGATACCTTCCTTTTGTTATTAGGATGCAGATATTCCTCCCGCTTACGGGATACATTAGGCACTTATACCTCACATATTATACATATATAAATTCTATGTTCATGCTTAAATGCAACGCATAACCCAATCTCATCACTAAAAAATTTGAGTAAAAACAGTGTTATTCCATAACTTCCCTTCAAGTGATGACACAGGCAATTCTTGTATAAATTATCATCATGGATGGATTAAAGAGTATACGGTTCTATGCAACACCAGATCAAGCAACACTAAAAATGTGGATTACACGTTAATGGGGCTAGAGCCATTTTTCATTGCTAATGATACCAGTGAGCTTGGCTGGATTAAGAAAAATATTGACCAGCATAAAGCTATTCATTATTATAGTGAGGCTACCTATTAGGAATGAGTGGGTTTGATGTCCAAGCGTATAAAACTTTTTATCTTGACGCATCTTTCCGGGAGGCGCGAAGTTAATATAACAAAGAGATAATAATCGGTGTACGGTAGAAATTTCGCCGAGCGCATTAAGCGTCTATCAGGATTTCTCCCTTTGGCTCTTCTTCGATTTTCTTTGCAAATTTGTTTTCGGTATACGCTAGTACCTTTAAACACTCGTGGGCTATTGCGGCAAGCTGGGCGTTGTCCTCGAGTACGCCTCTAATCAGAAGTTTTTCGCATACTGACACCTTTTTCTCTAGCTCCGGTGACCATCGGGTAACACCATACTCCTCCATTACCTCTAGTGTAATAGGGTTAGGCCTCCCCCTAATTATAACCTTCTCCTCCTCCGTGAATTTACCATGTTTAAGCGCCTTGTTAAGTCTTTCAGAAAAACGCTTGTTAGGTTTTTAGGTAACTAATTATTCCCACCAATAGAATTCACCATTCACCATTATCAACACGCACTGAATAAAACAACCCTTTGTTTATAGATATAGTTTTTAGTAGGAGACTTAATCGATATACATAAGAATACTTTAAGTACACTATAAAATACTGAGTAATACGGTATCATATTTACGAGATAAAAATAGAATAATCCTAAAATTGGCTACTGTTAAGTATCTTGTTTGATCTGCTAGCTGAGTGTTTAAAGGTTTTTGTCGACTCCCTAGTGAACCTTGGGTTTAAGTAACACATAAAAAAGGGTAGGTCTTTGGTTCTACACACAACAAGGGGATTAACTAAAGAATTTTATTTGCACATACTGTGTGGAATCTTCCAAAAAGTCTATAAACATGGTTGTAGAGTGTTATGAGAATGAGCAGTAATCTGACGATTCACCCCAATTCGAGGGTGGCGGACCTAGTTGGTCTGCTCTATGTGATCTTGAATACCTTTGGCGGTAAGACTGATTTATATATTCTTGAGAAGGAGCTAGAAGTAGACTTGGATGACCTCATGCCCATCGTTTATACCGCTAACACACTGGGATTCGTCACTATTGGTGAGGGTGACATCATGATTACGGATAAGGGTATAGAGTTCGTTAAGTCAGGATTAAAGAAGAGGAAGGAGATTATCCGCAGGTCTCTTAAGCTGGCCGAGCCCTTTAAGACCGCATCAGAGCTTAGAAGGTTCACCCCCGAAGAGTTACTTGACAGGCTACGCGAGAAGGGCATACAGCTCTACGTTTCACCTTCAGGTAAATACGATTTGGAGCTGACACTTATAGAGTGGGGAGTGTATTCTGGCTTCTTAGCTAAGGACGACGAGGAATACGTGATAAGAACAACGGAGGTTCAGATTTAACAAGGTAAACCCAACAAACAGATAATCTCGATCACCCAGCCTACCTATTATCCATCCACAAAACGGACAGCCTAATTTATCGACTGCGTAAAGTTGACAAAGCAATGCAAATTCTCCGATAATCTAGAGATGTCAATTAACTAGTACTTTATGTAGTCGAATGATGTTGCCTTTGTCTTTACGAATTCACCCGTCTGCAAGTCTCGGAGAGCCTGCATGAGTTGCTCGTTCGTGTTCATAACTATTGGGCCATACCAAGCTATGGGCTCGTTGAGTGGTTTCCCTGAGACTAGTAGGAAGCGTGCTCTGGATTCCTGGGTTCTTATCCGTATTGTGTCCCCATCATAGTTGTAGAGAACCACGCTTTTTGGCCCCACTGGCTCCTGGGTTTTGGGGTCAAAGTATGCTTCTCCGTCAACAACGTATGCGAAGGCTGTGTATCCATCCTTCACCGTGTACTCGAGCTGGGTGTTCTCCACCATGTCGAAGTCCAAGTAGTTTACATCCACAAGTGAGTCGCTCACGGGGCCCTTAACTGATCCAAGCCTTGGTATCCGCTTTATTTCACCGGCTACGATCTTCACTCTGCTTCCATCATCCAACTCGGCTTGGGGGACGTTTGATCCTTCAAGGTTCCTGTACTTTGGGTCGGTCATCTTATCGCTAGCTGGGAGGTTAACCCAGAGCTGGAAGCCTCTTACCTCGGGGTCGACTATATCTCTGTCGTCGACCCTCTTCTTTTCGGGTTTGGGCATCTCGGAGTGGAAGATACCGCTTCCAGCGGTCATCCACTGTAGGTCGCCAGTCTTTATCACACCCCTGGTACCTGTGCTATCTTCATGGTGAACCTCGCCTTTAACTAGGTATGTGATTGTCTCTATACCCCTATGCGGATGCCAAGGGAAGCCCCGTAGATACTCGTGGGGGTATCTTGAGCCGAAGTCATCTAGTAGGAGGAATGGGTCGAAGAGGTATGCGAGGTCGGGTCCACCGAACGCCCTGTTAACCCTTACCCCCGCTCCTTCAAGGGTGGGCTTACTTCTAAGCACATGTGATACCAATCGCACTTCCAAGCAAAAACACCGTAGTTAAATAAGTTAACCAGCTATATAAACATTACCAGCTTTCTTACGCCGCGTATATACCCTCCTCAACCACATAACGTTTACGTGAAAGGTCAAGCATCCTCCTAGTAAACAGTATGGAGTAAGCGGCCACAACCACGCCGAATATGAGGCTCGCCCATGCGGCCAACGCGAGGTCGCCGCCAGCCGTGCTAACATCCAAAAGCTTCATGAGACCATGCCTAACGGTGAGAGTATGAGAATCATATATGCCAGGCCAATACTCGGCAAGCATCAGACCCCCCCAAGCACTGTTGATCGTCGAGCTAATACCCGCAATAATGTAGGGGAAAGTACCGGGCAGTATAATGTATCGCATTTTCTGAATGAACCCCATACCCATATTCCTCATAACCTCCCAGTACTCGTGGGGAATGGATTTGACACCCATCCAGAAACTGAAGAAAACATAGTAGAATGTGCTTATGAACCCTAGGAGTATAACGTAGAATTCTGAGGTGAGCGGTCCAAACACGCTCCTTGCGCCTGGAAGTGTGTAGGCGAATAGGAGTGGGAAGTAAAGAGGCGCGGGATACGCGAAGAGCACCTGTATAAGGGGCACCCCCACCCTCTCAGCCTTATGGTTCACGGCCAATAGATACCCCAGTGTGACCGTGATCGCGAGGGAAACTAAGGTGATGATACCCACGCGGAGATAGTCGTAAGCCATGTTCACCACTATGTTTGGCGTATTCGCGAAGTCGTGCATCCAAGTCTTAGTGGGAACTGATATTAGGGTGACCGTGATCCCCCATACGAGTAGGCCGAGGATGACAATACCAACAAGCTTTGTTACCAGACTCCACCTGCGACCACCCACGACGTGCCGTGCTTCTTCAGCCTGACCTCTACGGAGCCTGATGCTTCCTAGGATTTGTCTACGAGTGTATGATGAGAGCCTCTGAATCGCGCTCCTGCTGAGCAGCGCTGAGAACCTCACAGTGTACCTGAGGCGGGGCCTACCCCTCCTAGTTATCGGCGTGTCCGTATCCAAAGCATACTTGGAGACAGTGTAATTCGCGAATTCCCGTAAGCCTAGCGTCACACCCACTATCACCACACCCATTATAAGCATGGCGTAGAACACATAGTTGAGCTGATTTGAAGCCGTAAACGACTGTAGAACCGAGCCTATACCGAAGGTCGAGTAGCTAGTTGTGCCTACGCTTATCACTTCACTCACAGTGATGTAGAAGAAGCCGTCAGCAGCGCTTGGGAACAGGTTCGCGGATATGCGTGGAAGCGAAAACGGGATATATATGTTCCTCATACGCTCAAGGAACCCCAGCTTATAGTTCTGTGAGACCTCCAAAATCTCGTTGGGAAGCGTTTTGAACGCTTGGTAGATACCCATCCAAATGTTCCACACCACAGCTGTGAACACCAGGAAATCAGCGGCCAACTCAACACCCACAGGCCCGCCTATCTTTTCAATAAAGAATATGAGCACCACGGGGAAAAACGATATGACGGGAACCGACTCCAAGACCTCTATCACGGACACGTAAGTGTTCTCAAAAACACGGTCTTTAACCGCTAAGTATCCAAGAAGCCAGCCAGTTAGAATTGATAGGCCTATGAGTCCGAAGACCCTGACCGTGGTCGCGAGCACCGCGAGTGTGATGACCACGATTGGGTTCAACCAGCTCACCTCTGCGCAACGTGTTTCTGCACTGGTGTGAGGAAGTTGTAGAGCATATCCAAGTATTCGGCGAATCGCTCATCCTTGGGGTTACGTGGACGCTCAAGGTCGACGTGTATGAGTTTAACCACCCTCGCGGGCGACCCGTTGAGCACGAATATCTTGTCAGCTAGCTCTATAACTTCGTTAAGGTTGTGTGATACGAGAACCACCGCCTTAAGGTAGTTCACACTGAAGAGTATCTGGTAGATTTCCTGTCTTAACCCCTCTGCCGTGAGCTCATCCAAGTGTGAGAATGGCTCATCCATTAGGAGCACAACTGGGTCGGCGGCGAGCGCACGGGCTATGGCAACCCTCTGACGCATCCCGCCGCTCATCTCCTTTGGGTAGAGGTCTTCGAACTCTGTGAGCCCCACGATTTCAAGCATTTTCCTCGCGACCTTTTTCGCTTCATCACGCGGAACCTTTTTGGGTTTAAGCGAAAGCATCACGTTCTCAAGCGCGGTCATCCATGGAAAAGTGACTATGGATTGATGTATCAGCGCAATCTCAGGTGTAGGGGAGGTTATCCTCCTACCGAGGAGTCTAACTTCACCCCTATGGGGCTGGATGAATCCTCCAAGAATCCTAAGAAGAGTGGACTTACCCACACCCGAGGGGCCCACGATGGCGACGAGCTCACTCTCATATACATCCAAGCTCACGCCGTCGAACACAGTGAATCCATTCTGGAATGTATACGAGATATCCACTGCCTCAAGAATTTTCTGGTTCGAGCTCAAATCCCTAATCCCAACTCCAAGACAAACCTTTAAGGTTTATGTGTAGCAACACAAACTCTTAAAACTCAAAGTAACCATATAATCAATGAGTCGCTCCACCGAGCAGGATGACGCTTGGGGAGACATACTCTCAAAACGAGTGATATAGGGTGATAGTGTGATGAGTGGAGATAGGAGGAGGGGTACGATTTGGTCGGTATTAGAGGAGGCTAAGAGAAACGGGGGAAGCGTGGAGGACGCCTTGAACACGCTCATGTACGCTGAAAGCCCAATCTTCGCTAAGGCTGGCTTCCGTGTGGTAAAACTCGGGGACGGCTACGCTGAGATAAGTTTCCCAATGAGTGAGGAGATTAGGAGAAGAGGCGGCATGGTGCACGGTGGCATAATAATGTACGTGTTAGACTCAGTGTGTGGTTTGGCCGTAATATCACGCAACCAGGGTGTTGACCAGTTCACAGTGGAGCTAAAGGTTAACTTCCTAGAGCAACTCCATAAGCCTCCGTTTAAAGCGGTTGGACGGATCATTAGAATGGGTGGTAGACTTGCGGTAGCCGAGGGTGAGGTTGCAGACGCTGATGGGAGGGTGTGCGCTAAAGCGCTGGGAACATGGTATATAGTTAAAGAGAACACCAAAGAACACGGTTAAATCTGTTAGGAAGCTTAGCCAACAACAATTAGGCATTAAAAATTAATAGCTCACTTTGTGTTACCCATATCTTGAGGGTATATTCACAGCTAATTCCTGTTTAATCAGCGTGAACTACCCCGCCCTTACCAGTAGATCAAAAATTTTTATTGCAGGATGGCTGTTTAACGTTATGTATACCATAAACAGCATCCTGCGATCTAACATTGGTAACAAGTACTTATTATATGTTTATGAGTCGATCAACAAGGCTATGAATATAAAGGCTCGAGATAGCGAATCGATAAAGAAAGTAATAGTTCTTTCTTCAATAACGAACTCTTACGTTGAGGGGACCGCTTCATCCATTGACGTATGCGGACAAACTGTAAGGAACAACCTAAAAGAGCAGGACCCAGAGCGCGTTCTAAAGTACAATGAAGAAATATTAAAGAAGATGAGGGAAATGGGGGCGTTAAAAAAACCTGTCATCGTCGCCATGGACTGGCACGACATAATGTTCTACGGTGATGTTAACGCTGAAGGCGTAAAAGGGACTAAGCATAAAAACGGCACTAACTGGGCTTATCAGTTCGCAACGGCAGCTGTTGTTATAGGAGATGAAAAGTTAACCGTTGCGGTTACGCCTGTAAATAACGAAAGTAGGGTTGAACACGTGAGGAGGCTTTTATCCAAAGTGTTTGAGCTTGGTATAAAGATGAAAATTTTGCTTTTAGATGCAGGATACTACACCGTTGATATAATAAATTACCTTAACGCTAACGGGATAAATTTCATAATGAGGGCAAAAGGGGAGTTCAAAGAGGGTGATGACTTAATTTACGAAACGAACAGCAAGAGGAAAAGGCCAGATGAACAGGCAACCGTTAGGATTGTAGCTGTTAAAGACAGAAACGAGCTGTCAGTTTTCGCAACAAAAACCCACCTTAAGCCTAAAGCTATAAGAAGGATATTCAGAAAGAGGTGGGCCATAGAGACTTCTTACAGGATGATAAACCAGTTTTTGCCAAAGACAACGTCAAAGCTTTACAGCTTAAGGAAGCTTTACTTCTACCTTGCAGTGCTTTTATACAACATCTGGGTTTTTATGAACTACAAAAGGGAAAAGGTAACGGTTCAGTACGTGAAGTTTTTATTAATGATTGAAGCGTTAATCTCTAACGTATACGTTACAATCTTCAGATAGCTTTTATTTTAAACATAATGAGATAACTAACTTTACTAGCTTAAACCATGCGTTATTTTTGGCTCAAAGCGCTATTTTTATAGCATAATAAGGATAATTTTAGGTTAATCAGCGCAATTTGATGGCTTGCTTAGCCTTGCCTAAAGTTTTTGGACAAAGATCACGTTTAAAATCTGGTTTAAAATCTGGTATAATAGCAAAAGCATCACAAAAATCAACAAAAGTTTTGATCTACTGTTACGGACGGGGCTTCCTGCTTCATCACCCCACCTTGCCCACCCCTCCCCAACCCAAGGAAGGGTGGGGGAGGTATTGGGGGAAGCTCAAAGACAGGCACACCAGAAGGGTGGCACCCACCCTGCTCTTATTAAAAGAACCAGAGAAGCGTTCAAGTCGCGGTCAAGAGTGAAACCGCAGTGGGGGCAGTGAAACACTCGGTCTTCCAAGGTTAAACCCTTGTTGATTCCTCCACAGAGAAAGCATTCACGGGACGTGTTGTAAGCGGATACAGCGAGCACGATTTTCCCCGTTTCACAAACCCCCACTCCAAGCACCCTCTTAACTCGGAGAAAGCGGAATCGTGGAGCCGCATCCTCCTCTTCCTTGTCTCGCCTTTCTGGATCAAGCTTTCAACGTTTAAATCCTCCAGCACCAACACATCATACTCCCCTGCGAGTAGAACCCCAAGTTTAAAGAACAAGTCACGCCTGAAATACTTAACATGCTCGTGCTGTTTAGCAAGCTCCCTCTTAGTTTTAAACCAGTTCTTCGAGAGAAACCTCTTTCTTGAAAGTATCCTGTGTATCGTCCTGATTCTTTCAAGAGAGCGCTCAAGCGGCCTCGGGTTCCCGAGGAAGCGACCATCCCAAGGAGAGTGGCGAGCCTTGTGAGACCCACGTCAACGCCCACAGCGTTCATGGGTTGCTCTAGTGTTTGCCCCAGTGACTCAGCCTCCTCCACCAAGAAGATTATGTATATCCGACCGGAGGGGTTGAATTTGACGCACACCTGGGACACTTGCTCCAAAGGAAGCTCCCTGTGTATTATCAAGATGAGGAAGCCGATTTTACTCAGGTAGAGCCTAGCCTTCCTCTTTTTGTTTTTACCGAGACCAACCTCCCTAATATTTGAAAGCCTCCAACCACTCTGAGGGTACACTAGGGAAAGGTATTGGTGAGGCTTCTTCACCCTGGGCTTGTTCGCGAGTCCATCGAGGAACCTCTGACGCGCCTCGTAGAACCTATCAGCGACCTGCTGCGCAACCTGCGAATGCAGCGCCTGAAACTCCTTGTTCCGCTTCCTCAGGTCCAAGGCGAGTTGTCGAAGCTCGTTTCTACTCATTGAGTGCTTGTTCTCCTCATACTCTTCTTGCTCAGCGTGTAGGAGCGTGTTGTAAAGCTTACACGCTGCTTCAAGCTGGGTTTCCAACACCCCCGCCCGCCGTGGTCTTTGATGCGTACGCTCTGAATCTGTAAGCCCTTACACGCGTCACCGAGTATTTTCCCGCCGTGTATTTATTCTTTTGGGATCCTTGCTTAAGGTTTTGGAAAGTAGCTACAGAGGGGGCTATCCATCCCCCACCCCCACGGAGCGGAGGGGTGGGGTCTTCCCCTCGCCCCCTTTGAACCCCCAGATAAGATAAAAATAACTTTATGTGTTGACACCGGTGTTGTTACTCTAATCTGAGCAACTGGTGTTAATAATATGAGGATGTGTGTATAGTTTACACTTGGTGGGGCGCGGATAGGAAAAATTATATTATGTTGGGGGTATCCTTTGTTGATGGATATGAGCGCTACGAGTGTGGTTGTCGGGGAACGCCGCGGTGTTAAGCCTAAGCCTGAAAAGGAGGGATTCGTCGGGAAGCCTCTTAAGAGGGTTGAGGATCTTAAGCTAGTTAGGGGGCTTGGGGGCTTCATAGGCGATCTCAAGGTTGAGGGTATGGTGTACGCTGCATTTGTGCGGAGCCCCCACGCCCACGCTAGGATAGTTGGAGTCGACTCGAGTGATGTTCTCAGACTTGATGGGGTGATCGGCGTTCTCACAGCGAAGGACCTGGGGGGAGTTGGTAATCTCCCCACCGTGGATGAGGACGCTGAGAAGAAGCCGACCCCGAGGAGGCCCCTTGCAGTGGATGTTACCAGGTATGTGGGTGAGGCTGTTGCCGTTGTTTTAGCCAAGGATCGATACACGGCTGAGGACGCGGCGGAACTCGTGCGGGTGGACTATGAGCCGCTTGAGGCTGTGGTCGACGTGGAGGAGGCACTCAAACCGGGTAGCCCCCTTGTCCACGACCACCTCAAGAGTAATGTATGCTACCACTCGGTGAACACGGTGGGCGACGTTGAAGACGCCTTCGCCAAGGCTGACCACGTGGTAAGCCTGAGGCTAGTCAATCAGAGACTTGCCCCCGCACCGCTTGAGACGCGTGGGATACTCGCATCCTACGATAGGGGTAACGGTGAGCTCAAAGTGTGGGCCACAACACAGGACCCACACGGACTCAGGGATACCCTCGCCTCAATACTTGGATTACCCCAGTCGGGTGTGCGTGTCATCGCACCCGATATGGGTGGCGCCTTCGGCTCAAAGATATCGGTGTACCCAGAGGATGTGGTGGTTTCATACGCTGCGATACGTTTCAACAGGCCTGTTAAGTGGGTTGAGACACGTCGTGAGAACATTGTGACCACAACACATGGCAGGGGCCAGGTTCAGTATGTTGAGGCAGCTGTGCGTGCGGACGGCAGAATCCTGGGTCTTCGAGTCAAAATCATATCCGATAGTGGTGCCTACAACACACCAGGCGCCCTGGATAACCCCACACTCACAGCGCAGATGTTCACGGGTGAATATGACATCAAGGCCGCGAGGGTGGAGGTGTACTCTGTTCTCACAAATAAGGTACCCCAAGACGCCTATAGGGGTGCGGGTAGACCCGAGGCGGCCTACCTTATAGAGAGAACCATGAATGTTATAGCTAGAAAGCTGGGTATGGACCCAATCGACATCAGGAGGATCAACTATATACCTAGGGAGGCCTTCCCCTACACCACGCCTGGAGGACTCACCTATGACCTAGCTGACTATGAAGCCAACCTTGAGAGGGCGTTAGAGTTCTCCGCATATACCAGGCTTAGGAGGGAGCAGGGGGAGGCGAGGCGCCAGGGGAGGCTCATGGGAATCGGGGTGGCGACTTGGACCGAGATATGCGGATTCGGCCCGGGGCTACCCCAGACGGCCGCCGTCACTGTGACACCCGCCGGGGAGGTCATGGTGAGTATCGGCGGCCACCCACACGGTCAAGGCCATCATACACCTATAGCCCAGATAGTGGCGGATGAGCTTGGCGTAGATATAGGCAGAGTGAGTGTGCGCCACGGGGACACAGCCCTCCTACCTTGGAGCTCGCTCACAGCTGGGAGCCGCTCGGCTGCGCTCACAGGCTCCGCGGCACTCCTCTCAGCGAGGAAAATAAAGCGCAAGATGAGCCTCATAGCCTCCAAGCTCCTAGACTCTGATTCATCTGAACTCGTGTTCAGCGACGGATTCGTGTACTCAAAATCCAACCCATCAAGGAAAGTCAGGTTCGAAGAGGTAGCTGACGCCGCGTATAAGCCCTGGAAGCTCCCCGAGGGCCTAGAGCCAACACTCTACGAATACACAGCGTACACACCACCAGACTATGTTTTCCCCTATGGGACACACATAGCTGTGGTCGAAGTTGACAGGGATACGGGTGAGGTTGAAGTGCTCAAATACTTCGCTGTGGACGACATAGGTAGGGTTATCAACCCAATGCTCGTCGAGGGCCAGGTTCATGGGGGAATCATGCAGGGTGCTGGTCAGGCGCTCATAGAGGAGGTGGCCTACGACGGGGGCGGCCAGCCCTTAACCCAGAGCTTCGCGGAGTACCTTATACCATCTACACAGACACTCCCGAACATTGAGTGGACGAGAACTGAGACACCCACACCCAGAAACCCGCTCGGCGTAAAGGGTGTTGGTGAAGCCGGCACCATCGCGGCCACACCCACAATCGTGAACGCAGTCGAAGACGCTCTCTCAGAGTACAACGTAGTGGTGGACCGGATGCCGCTGAGAGCCGACTACATACTAAGCTTGATAAATAATAGCGGAAAACGCCAGAATTGAAAGCGCAGAAGCGTTTGTAGGGAGATAGTGGTTGATATAGATATAGACTGATTACCGCATTCATGTAACCCACTACAGCCGAACCCTATTCCACGTGGCACCTTATTTACACAAGTGTGTGGTTTATTCAAAAAGCAGTGGGAACACGAATACTCTAAATATTTTTACATCTTTATCCGCATGGGTAAGCAAAATTCTACTTAAACTATACAAACAGTTGGCTTAATAGCCTTTGAATATTTAGTCAAACCTTCAATCGATTTTCCCTAGAGACCATATAACACAGCTCATGAAATGGTCAGCAGTTGGTTTTACTCTTTTTAGGAGATTGTTGTTTTTGAGGTATTCCTAGTAACGTTGTTCAACGCGTTTTTTATCTCCTGGAGGTGATCATTTAAGAGTATGATTAGCCAGCGAGTATAGTTTTGTGGCTTGCTTTTAACATCTGCTAACAAGTCGTCTAGGCTGACCCACTTATAGTCTGATACCTCCGCTGGGTTGGGTTTCACAGCGCCATTATACTCTCCGAAGAACACGTGGTCGTACTCCCACTCGGTGAGACCGTTGCCGACTGCTGTTCTATATATAAACTCGAAACCCTCTCTTAACGGTGTATCGAAACCCATTTCCTCCTTGAGCCGCCTCCGCGCAGCCACCTCAGGCTCCTCGTCGGGAGCCGGGTGAGTGCAGCAAGTGTTACTCCAAAGACCAGCAGAATGGTACTTACCATCAGCCCTCCTCTGCAAAAGCGTCTCACCCTTAGCGTTGAATATAAACACGGAGACCGCCCGATGGAGCTTCCCCCCATCACTGTGAGCCCTGAGCTTCTCGGCTTTACCTATAACTCTATCGTGTTCATCGACCAGCACCACTAGGGTACCACTATCGGTGTCCATAGACAATTCAATTGTATAGGCTAGTAGTATTAAAGCTTGGCTAAACTATGCAAACCATGATGCAAGCCTCCTTCTTCACTTTCAGCTGAGAGCTGTAGTTTTTGTTTATCTTGATGGGGTTTGGTGGGGGGCGGAAGACCTCCCCCGCGAGGGCGTATAAAGCCCCACCCAAAGAGTGACTACTAAAAGAACTACCGTCCGAGGGCGGGGTAGCTCACTCTAACCTTTAACCCCCATTTCTACATACAATCACAAACCAAAATGCTTTTTTGCCTATTCACCAGTCTAGGTGTATGTTCCGTCTTCTGAGGTCGGTCAGGAGGCACCCTCTATCACCCTTCTCAAAGAGGGGTCTACAGGCGTTGGCGCTCTTCTTCGGCTCAATTGTTATGGCCACCTTTATCATGCATCTACTTGAAGGCTGGTCGCTTGTGGATTCGTTCTACTATATCACCATGCTCACAACTGGTGAAGGACCTTCTAATTCNCCAGCCACTCTTGCAGGTAAACTTTTTGCCTCATTTTACTCCATCTATTCCGTTGCCATGCTGCTTACCACCGCAACATTGATGTTCGAACCCATGATGGGCTACACCTTTAGGAGGGGCGTCGAATTCTTTGAAAAAGAGAAGATGAGGCTAGGCACCCATCAACACCCCTCCACACCTCAAGGCCAGCAACGTCCAAGTGAGAATTAGAGCCCTGAACATCATACTGCAACTCCTAGGATGGTTACCACCAACGAGGATATATACTCGGAGGTGAGAGTTGAAGGTGTATATGGTAGTCTCACTCTAAACCAGATACGACCCAACGGCACGCTCAGTGGGGGCCTGTTCACTGTATGATTCTGTTTAGCGTGCGTTCTTCCATGTGCCGCCTATCACCCACACTGGTTCGTCTGGGTTGAAGTATTCTTGACCCTCAACCCTGAGCTCTTCTAATAGCTTTTCGTTGACATCCACTCCTAGGCCGGGTTTCTTGCTCACCTGGTAGTGTCCCCCAACCACGGGTGTGGAGTTATACACTAGGTCACGCTTCCACTGCGGGAAGAAATCGTAGAACGATTCCTGAATTAGGAAGTTGGGTATCGAAGCATCCAGTTGTATCGTCACGGCATTCTGTATTGGTCCGAACGCGTTGTGGTATGCCATCTCGACTCCGTACGCCTCAGCGAGCACAGCCATCTTCTTCGCCTCGGTTGGGCCACCCACGTTTGCAACGTCGGCTTGGAAGAAGTCGACGAGCCCCCTCTGTGCGAGTGTTACAAAGTGTTGTTTTGTTAATACCCTCTCACCCAATGCAATCCTAAGCCTAGTGGCCTGCCTATACTTCGCCAAGCCCTCCACGTTCTCGGGGTGGACTGGCTCCTCGGCGAACAGTGGGTCGAACTCTTCGAGCGCCCTAGCCACCGCTATGGCCGAGTTGGGGTTGAAGCGCCCGTGGTGCTCTATGAGTAGGTCGACGCCTCCGCCAGCCGCATCCCTCACAGCCTTAACCCTCTCCACAGCAAGCCTTATACCCTCACGGTCTATCCAGTCAAAGTACGCCCCAAAGGGGTCGAACTTTAGAGCCGAGTACCCCTTGGAAACAACCTCCTTAGTCCTAGTGTACCACTCCTCAGGCATAACGCAATCCTGATACCAACCATTCGCGTAAACCCTCACCCTATCCCTGAATGAACCACCAATCAACGCGTGAATCGGCACACCCAACACTTTCCCCACAACATCCCAGCAAGCCGTGTCAAAGGCGCTGAGCGCAGTGGTTGACTCGAAAGACTCGGATAAGTAGAAATCATGCTTGTACCACTCCCACCGGTTACGCTCAAAGTTAAAAGGATCCTTCCCCCTGTACACCCTCCCCACCTCTCTCAGGGAGGCTATAACAGGTTGAACCCTCAGGGTTGGCACAGCCTCACCGTACCCAACCACACCGTCAGACGTGGTAACCTTGAGTATTATGGCCGAAGAAGCCCAAGTCTGACCCTTCGCAACCCCACTGCCAAGCTGATATACCTCGAAATCCCTGATCTCCATAACCCACTATGAGCGAACCAACCAAAAAACGTTACTCACGGCAATAAGCAACGCAAACCCAAGATCAACGTCCCCTACATACTGGATTAGCACACCCATATGAATGTAACCAATCACGCCCATAAACAGTCTAACCCAACATAGCTTTGCTGAATATCTCCCAATAGCTCAGTTGAGTAGCCTAACTTCCCACAGTAGTATACTTAGCGGTAACGATATTTATCAATTCCCATAACAACTATTATTTACTAATGATATATTGGTTTATATAAGTGGTAGCTATTGTGTGATTTGGTTTTAATCAAAGCACTATCCAGCAAGGTTTATTACATATTTAATGAATGTTGGGGTTATGGCTCAGCAACCCAAGTCCACTACTCCACAGCTGTGGAGGAGAGGTGTGGGCGTACTCCTAGCTCTGGATTTCATAGTGACGCTAGCCATCCTAATCACAGATAAGAATCTGCAAACAGATTTCGGCGCAACCCACCCTTACTATCTGCACTGGTACGTTTTATTGGTAACCGCACTAGTAGACATAGTCGGAGCGCCACTTGTCTACCTTAAATCTAGCCGTCGACTGATCGGCGCCGCGGCTGGCTGGAGTGTCTTCATGGCGCTATTTCAAGTCGCAGATATAGCCACATATAAACTGGTGGGCTTCGCTACCCCCTCACAGTTCGCCGTCTACCTCTTTGGTTTAACGCACTACAATGGCGCACTACCCTATATTCCAGGACTATATGACATCCTCCTACTCCTTTATGTTGCGACGGCCGCCGTATCCGCTCAAACACTTAAAAGAAGCAGCTAAACGGTTAGGATAAACACTAAGTACTTATCAATCCAACTGGACCGTATCAGAAAGCCCGATTAACAGACACCCCCGATATCTGAATAGATGTGGCTCCCCAGTAAATTAACCACACCCATTAGAGCTTCAAGTAGACCACACTACCATGTTATCCCAACTTTCTCGCGTACAAATCACATGTTAGTCCTGGTTGCAATCAACATTGATTGAAATAGGTGGTTTAGGTTGTCAGTACTGTGATATGGTTCCCTTCCGCCGCACATAGTCGAAGCACAGCTTGTACACGGCTGCACCTAGCGGTATTGTGACAAGGTCGAAAACACCCATTATGGTAATATAGGGTGAGAGCTGGATGATAGTGGCTCCTTGTAGTAGCGCTAGCCGGAGGCCATCAAGGGCCCATGTTAATGGGAGAGCGTAGCTCACTAGGCGTACAACGTAGGGTAGGGCGTTCACGGGGAAAACCGTGCCAGACATGAGTGTTGTGAATGTTGAGAAGAAGAAGGATATGGGGTTGCCCTGCTTTGTAACCATGACTAGCGCAGCCGACATCATACCGATACCGAACGTCGACGCCACAAGCATTAGCACTAATATCGCGGCTCCAAGCATGTTCGCACCACTATAAGACACGCCTAGGCCAGCTCCTACAGCTAGTATCACTGCGGCGTTTAGCGTGTTAAGTGTGAAACCCCAGACTGCAGAATATGTTAGGAAGCCGAAGACACCGACGGGCGAGAGCACGTAGTATTCGAGTGTTCCGTAGAGCTGCTCGTTTCTTAGCCTTTGACTGATTGTTACAATGGACGATGAAACGTATCCCTGGAAAGCTAAGCCCACCACGAAGAAGCTAGTGTAGCTCATAATGTGAACAGAGGTTGTAATGCGCTTACCAAGCGATGTGCCCACAAAGTAGTAGGTGAAGACTGGTAGAACCCAGCTTAGGACGTTCAGGACCATCTGTGTGCGGTAGCTAACCCAAACCCGGAAGCCCCTGAGGTAGAGAAATGCGTAAAGTTTAGCCAGCACGCCACTCATTGGTACCACCCCTTCTGAACTGGTATGGTCTAACATCCATCGAGGATTCGCCGACAAGGCTTACATAGACATCCTCAAGCGTGGGCTGAACGCTTCTTTCCTCTACTGTATGCGCCTTCAAATCATCCACTATACTCTCAGGTATACGCAGGGTGACGTGGCCATTCCTGTAGGTAACCACGAATCTCCTATACGAATCAGGTAGCTCATCTTCATAAACCTCTAACTCCACCACCCTACCAACTAGCCTAGTTAAATCCTGCGGGGAACCTTCAGCCACTATTCTACCACCCTTTATGATGTATACGTAACCCGCTATCTCCTCAACATCCTTCATGTAGTGACTTGTAAAGAGAACTGTTCTTTCCTCCCCGAGCTGCCTTACAAGCCTCCTCACATTCCGAGAGGATACAACGTCTATACCAAGTGTGGGTTCATCAAGCATTATAACCGGAGGATCGTGTAGGATAGCCCTTGCTAGAGCCAGTCTCCTAAGCATACCAGTGCTATAATGCATTGTCTTGGTATCAGCCCATCCACTTAGACCCACAATGGACAGGGTTTCCCTAGCTCGCTTCCTCGCTTCTCCCAAACCAAGGTTGTAAAGCGTGGCGTAAAACACCAAGTTCTCCATAGCTGTAAGCCTATAATAGAAGAGCCTGTCACTCACGGTCACAAGCCCAATACTCCTCTTCACCTCCTTTGGCTGGTCAACAACACTGTAGCCGTTTACATAAGCCTCCCCACTGCTTGGCAGAATAAGTGTGGATAGCACCCTAATCAGAGTGGTCTTACCAGCACCGTTGGGCCCAACTAGGGCGACAGGCGTCCCCGGACGTACGCGAATATTAATATTGCACAGCGCGGACACAACACCACGCTTACCGTTTGCAAAAAATTTGGTGATGCCACGCGTTTCAATCATTGATAATCCAACACTCAAAAACCTAACAATTCAAGGGACACATATTTCTTTCCTTAACCCGCAAGAATACAGTCAACAGACTCTCCGTATCACGCATTAAGCATCCCCCATAATACTTCAAACTAACTGGTAATCCTAATATGCGCTAAAAAGGAATAAGGGAATTAGTTACGCGCTTGGTTCAGCTTGATATCTGCTGGTAACCCGCTTGTTGAGCATCGTAGTAAGTGAAGCTCCAAGTGGGAGGAGCATCGAGTGTGAATGGGAGCATATAGCTTGCGGGTAGAAGCATTCTTTGACCTGTTAGGGTTACTATCTGCATTTGTTGGAGTTCGCCGTCGACCATGTACTCGTTGATTGGGTATAGGTTGCAGCACGGCTGAAATTCGAGCTGTGTATAAGCCCCATAGAAGGGGGTGCCATTATAGGGTATGCTCGCCGTGTATGTGGCCGAGGTGTTTAGGTCGTGTATTGTGAACACTACCACGCCTTGGCTTTCCTCGTAGACTATTGTGAGGGTGAGCACGGTGCCCATGGGTGTGGGTACACCCGGCTGCACCGCTGGGTTCTGTGAGGATATAAAGTAGTGCGCGAAGCAGTTCTTACCTGGCACATACCAGGGAGCTATCGTACCATTCGGATCCAAGTCCACGCCGAGCTGGAAGAAGCCAACACACGTGGACCTAGTGGTTCCATAGTAGTTCATAGCGTTTATCTGAAAGCTTAGTATCCCCTGCTGAGGTGTGGACCAATCCTTCAACACCATGAGCGCACTCAAATTGTAGAATGCCGGTAGCAGGTTTACGAGCAACCCCGAGCCCTGACCGTAACCCATCATGTTGTTGTAACCCGGGAGATAGATGGGTATCTCGTAGGTGGTAACCACTATGTTAGTGTAATACACGGTGGAGCTTTCAGTATAGATTATGGCTCCCCTGTAGCCTCCAGCTTGGGGGACGCTAATGTTGGCTGCGGGTTGGTCGGTTCTATCCACGAATAGCTGCATCACCCACCCCACGTTTGGCGAGGAAGGTGTGCTGGCGTTATAAACGTTGGCCGCTATGTAAACCCACCCCGATGGGTAAACCGTACCGACTGGTATTGGTTCAACCCGCACCACGCTACTCGGAGATGAACCAGCAACTATGTAGCCATCTTCGACGCCAACCACGACCACTGGTCCGTTTGAGCCGAACAACCCGAAGAAGCCGCTTCCACTCTTCATATATATTGCGACTTGGAAGGATATGAAGTTGTCACCCGTTATGAAACCCTGAGTGGCTTCATCCACTTGTGGTGACCTACCCGTCGCGCTTGATTCAAGCGAGGGTTCACCGAAATAATTCGGGGAATCCACTACTATAGGCTGCTTACCCTCAACTACACTCCAGCCTTGGAAAACGCCTGACTCAAAATTTGACACAAAGGCGAAGGCACCAGTGGTAGACGCTAAGGGAGCGCTCCGAGGAATTGGTGGGTGTAGGATTAACCGTGTTAAATCTTGTTTTTGTGCAAAGCCGTGGGGGCTAGTGAGATAAGTATTAGGGCACCTAGGAAAGCCAAAACACAAAGGCTTTTAAACGCCATATTTTACTATTTAGAAACTCTCTATTTAAACATTCTCTTAGTTGTTTGCATGTTCAATAAACACCCCTAGATTATGCTACTCATGTAAATTACCACGGCTGAACTCTACGAGCCGCTACTTTTTATTTAAACGAATCTATAATTTATCAAGTAAAGCGCTTAGTTATAATACTCTATTAGAGTTTTTTACGGGTTTCATAGTCTCTTCTTCGGAAACCTTATTAGTGATTTGTGGAACCAGTTTATGGGTTTTAGTCATGGGGTATAGACGTCTCGGTGGTTGGGGTCTTAGGGCTTCAGAGATATCCTTGGGGTCGAACAACTTTGGCACTCAGGTTGATAGGCCTCTCGCTATTAGGGTGATTGATAGGGCTTTGGAGCTGGGTGTGAACATGATTGACACGGCTAATGTGTATACGGGGGGTAAGTCGGAGGAGATAATAGGTGAAGCTTTGAAGGGTAGGAGGGATGAGGTCGTGGTTGCCACAAAAGTGGGTAGCCCAGTGGTGTCCAACAACCCCATAGGTGGTGGACTGTCTAGGAAGCACATCATGTGGCAGTTCAAGAAAAGCCTTCAACGCCTGCAAACCGACTATGTTGATATATATTACCTGCACAGGTTTGACCCTGAGACACCTTTAGAGGAGACCCTTCGCACGATGGACTACCTTGTACGTGAAGGGTTTGTGCGCTATGTGGGTGTTTCGAACTTCGACGTAAAACAGCTGGAGGCCACGTGGCGGACCTGCGAGGAACTGGGTCTTGAGAAACCAATCGTGCTTCAACCACCCTATAACCTTCTCAGACGGGATATAGAGGTGGAGGTGGCGCCCTGGTGTGAATCCCACGGTATGGGTGTGGCCGTCTACAGCCCGCTGCAGGGGGGTCTGCTCACGGGGAAATACTCACTAGGAGCCCAGCCACCAGAAGGCAGTAGGGCGGCTTACAACCCCATCTACCGTGAGAGGTGGCTCACAGCTGAGAACCTCCAACGTGTAGAGAAATATAGAGAGGTAGCGGGGCAACTGGGTGTAGACCTAAGGGAGCTCGCGGTGGCGTGGATCCTCAGTCACAGATGGGTGTCAACCGCGATCGTTGGCGCTTCAAACCCAGCGCAGGTTGATGAAAACGTGAAAGCACTCGAGGTAAACATCCCACAGAGCCTCTTAGAAAAACTTGACAATCAACGTTAGCACCAAGCCACTCTACGGCTTTGTTTCTCAGGCAAGTAGGCCATAATGTTGTTGGCTAGCGGGACACTAGATTGGGTGAGTATGACGACTCGAGCGTCCACCGGGCTATGGGTTTTTATTCTGGGTCATCGTGCTGTGTTAAGGTGTACCATTTGAGGTTTGTCGACCTACACGAAGATTTAGCCTTCTCTTCTCAGTCGGAGGACGTGATCGGTGGCTCCAATCAGTCGAGTGTTCAGATGCTTCGTGGTGTTGGCGATGACATCATTGTGTTCGGCTCACTCTACCCCCACATAAACACGGTGGATGAGAGAGCTGAGGTTCTAACGAAGAATTACGGGCACAGTTCGAAGTCCACGTCACCCCTCATACAGATTCTACTGGAGCAGATAAAGTTCTACCTCTACCTTGAGCGCTCGGGTCACGTAAAGATCGTGAGGGGTAGCGGCGACCTGGATTCGAAGGGGCTGAAACTTGTGCTCGCCTTAGAGGGTGCGGATGTGCTCACGGATCCCTACGACCTTTACATGCTACGTGAACTCAACGTGCTCTGCGTTGGACTCACATGGAACTACGACAACAAGTTTGCTTCCTCGTGTATGTCTAAGAGGGACTACGGACTCACAGGCTACGGGGAGGAGCTGGTCAGGGTGGCTAACGAGTTGGGCATAATAGTGGATGTGGCCCACTCTGGGAAGAAGACCACAATGGATGCGGCCTCAACCTCTAAGAAGCCAGTTATAGCCTCACACGCAAACGCGAAGGGTGTGAAGAATCATGTTAGGAACCTTGACGACGAGGAACTCGAAGCAATAGCTAAGACAGGAGGCGTCGTGGGTATAACAGCCATAAACAGCACCCTGAGCGAGCAGCCATCTATCCACGACCTAGCAAAGCATGCCCAATACGTTGGGGAGAGATTCGGCTGGGAACACGTCGCACTCGGCACAGATTTCCTAGGCGTGGAGAAAACCCCAAGCGGCTTCGAGAACGTGAACAAAATAGCCACGCTCGCCGAACTCTTAGGTCCACACGCGGAGCAAGTGCTCTGGGAGAACCCAATACGCGTGCTCAAGAACACCCTACACTAGCCAGCCAACTACGCATCACCAATAACCCCAGCCAGCTCCCGTGCTTCGGCTTCAAGGTCTACCCACTTCTCCCCCCAGCGACGCATCTCCTCGATAACAGGCCTCAACTCTTGAGCCTGCTCGGTGAGCGAGTACTCAACGGCGAACGGCCGCGTGCTAATCACCTCCCTCCTAACCAGCCCCTCATCCTCAAGCTGTCGAAGCACCCTTGACAGCGTCTTAGAGTCAGCCCCACTGAGCCTAAGCAGCCGGTTGAATCTGAGGGGCCTATCCATCAGATACCTTATTACGATGAGCTTCCACTCGCTTCTATCCTGTGTATCGTTGCAACAATCGGGCACACCTTCGACGCAGATTGCATCATCGCCACCTGGTTTATTAATGGTCAGCTAATGGTTATGAGCATTCTTCAAGTAGATGGTATTATGCAACCACAAAAAGGTGATAATAATGGATGCCGGAATCTCTGAGAGTGCAGGTCTACTAATACTCAGAGCTGTGAGCGGCATACTCTACATAGTCCACGGATCAATGAAGGTCAGACAACCCAGCCGCAACCAGCTAAGACAGATGATGGCTCAGCTAGGGATACCAGGGCCACTCTTCGACCTAGTCGCGCTACTCGAGGTGGGAGGGGGAGTAGCACTCATAGTGGGTCTACTAGCACGCTTCGCATCAATACTCTACGCATTGTTCATGGTTGGCAACCTAATACTATACGCAACCAAACTGAGCAAACCACCGGTCAGCAAGGGCTATGTGGGTGGCTACGAACTCGACACACTCCTACTGGGGATAGCGATACTCATAGCACTCACGGGTCCCGGGGTCTACTCGCTAGACCACATAATAGGCCTAAACATCTAAGCACACACGAAAACCCCCTATTTTTAATCACAAAACGTTATTGGGTTACCCAGCTATGGAACCATGGTTCGCCCCGTTTATCCTCATGTGTTCTTGCAGTCTCCATAGCTCATCCACCGGCTCAGACCTTATTTGCTCATGTGCTCCGTTACTTCGAACTACAACCATGTGTTTACGTGTGAACCTACCTATAATGGTGGCAGAGTAGCCCTTAGACCTAAGACTTGATACCACTTGATTCGCCCTAGAGGGTTTGGCGGCGATTAGTAGTGACCCGGAGGATATCAGCCTGAGTGGGTCGAGCTTTAGCTTTGCGCTGAGCCTGCGTGTCAAAGGGTGCACGGGGATCTTCTCTTCGTACACCCTGAAGCCCACATGTGAGGATTTAGCCATCTCGTAGAGGGCGCCGAGCACTCCTCCCTCCGTGCAGTCGTGCATTGCGTGGACGCCACCACTCCTGTAGGCTTCCACCGCCTCACCCACCACGCTTAGGCTGCCCAGTAGGCGCCTAGCGGATGCACCTCCAAGTATGGCTGTACCCTCCAATCCCGCCGTCTTGGTTAAAATGACAACATCACCCGCTTTAGCCTGATCCGCGCTGACATAGGTTTCAGCGTAGGTGAAACACGTGGCGCACACTATGGGCCGCCGAAGCCCGGGTGTCACCTCCGTGTGACCCCCCACAACACTCAAACCCAGCCCACGGGCGGCCCTGTCAACCTCCGAAGTGATTCGTGAAAGTGTTCGCACATCTGAATCCTCTGGTAGAAGTATAACCATCTGGAGGTATCTAGGCGGGTTACCACTGGTGGCCACGTCGTTGGCTGAAACATGGACAGCTATCCACCCAGCGTGCTCCGAGGAGCCAGTGACCGGGTCGCTTGACACTATAAGGTAGCCTTTACCCAGATTTATAGCCGCGAAGTCAACCCCAACCTTGGGACCCAAAACCACATCTCCTGATGGAGCCCCCAGTCGACCAAGCACGTAGCGCTCAAGCAGCCCACTAGGAAGCTTACCCAACCCAAGCACTTTACTCACACCCCATAAGTGTGACCCCGAATTAAGCCTCTCTAACAACAAAGCAACAATTAACTCAGGACACGGGTACACCAAGGCTGGCCTCCATGATAATCTTTAATTCGCCGCGCAGCAATTAACCACTGATTGGGTTTGAATTACAAGGGATTCATCGACCTCTTAAAGACTATTGAGGGAGGCAGGGTTAGTGTGAGCAGCGTCGCTGGGGATATAGTGGAGCTCGACGGGGATACGAGGGATATATCTGTTCACGCCGACACGCTTAAGCGATTAGGTGTGAGCATGTCCCCCATCAGGCGGCTGCTTGGTCTAAGGTCGTCTTTTAAGCTCCCCCGAAGACTTAATGAGGCGGGTTGGAGACTCACACTACTATTTAACGGGGAACCAATACTGACGGCTGGGAGGGGTGTGTCGGCTATAACAGACCATGTACACATATCCCTGAAGCATGTATTAGACCTAGTATGATGAGTTGGGGTAAAAGCAGGGAAAAAGGGTTATGTTTTGAGGGCTGCAACATTCCTAGCTATGTGCGCCTGTTTCTCCTCGTCGCTCAGATCACGCATGTGCACCGCCAGCGTTATCACACCGTTCAACTCCACGCCAAGCCTTGAGCCAGGCATCCTCACAACTACGTTTTGAAGCCGCACATCGAGCTGGCTGTGCTTATCTGAAAGAGCCTCTATGAGGCCAGCGAACAAGCCCTCGCTGATTTCCTCCTCCCTCTCCGAACCAGAACTCATATGTATTCATTATATGCTAAGATGTATATACGCATTTTGATTACTGAGGAATGATACCTGTATAGTTATATTGAGGAAGGCGTGTGCCAGCCACTCAAATAGTATGTTCTCTAGAGACTCATGACGATATCCCCTTTGCATAGACCAAATATGCAGAACACCTAACCTAGTAGATTAACCCGCTCACACATCCGCGTTGAGGGGTAACAGGTCCTAGGAGGATGGCAGCCTTAAGTGGCATAAAGTTATCCGACACCCCTCATTTTGCACACAAATAACTGGTATTGGTTAGATGTAATCACCTTGCCAATATAGAAGCTTCGCTAAATTCCTTGCACAATACTAGTGAGCTTGGGCCACAAACGCTTTTTCACCCCTAATCAATATCCCGCGCTCCAATCCCTTGTATAGGAGCGCTCATTATTCACCCTGAACCCCGGCAGGTTGTACATTGGGTTAAGGGGTCCGTGCCCTCTTCCTATGTTTAGGCTTCTTTCAAGCGCCCTCTGTAGAAATCTCCTAGCTTTGGCGTATGCCACAAGTGGCGGGCGTCCCTTGGCGAGCTCCGCGGCCACCGCGGATGATAGGGTGCACCCCGCCCCATGATTATTCTTGGTGTGCACCCTCCGGTATTCGAACCACCTCCTCGTCGAGGTTGAGCAAAATAGGTCCCGAACTGTTTCACCGTCGAGGTGGCCTCCCTTAATAACCACGTAGCTACACCCTGATGAGAGGAGTATGTCAGCGGCCTCCTCCATATCCTCCCAGCTCCTTATGGCTACTCCCGATAGTACTGATGCTTCCGGAATGTTCGGTGTGATCAACAGCGCTCTTGGAAGCAGTCTGTCTCCCAGTGTTTTCACAGCGTCTTCGCTCAGGAGCCGTGCACCCGACTTGGATATCATCACCGGATCCACCACGAGTTTTAATCCGTACTCATCCACTTTCGAGCAGACTACCTCAACTATTTCGGTATTACCGAGCATACCCGTCTTCCCATACATTATTGGTAAATCACGCATTACGGCGTCAATCTGGGCTGAAACAATGCTTGGGGGCAGGTTGAACACTTCGGCCACCTCGTAGGTGTTCTGCGCTGTGATGCTGGTTATCACAGTCGCACAGTAGACTCCGAGCATAGTGAAGGTCTTCAGGTCTTCCTGCACACCCGCACCGGCCCCCGAATCTGATCCAGCTATGGTTAAACCAAACTTCACGCCCTATTCACCCATCAACCCATCCACTCAGACACAAACCTTTTCGCAGCTTCCCTTGGGTCCGCGTCCCCCAAGATTGCGGACACTACGGCCACACCCTTCACACCGTACGCCTTAAGCTTCCTTAGATGTTCGAGCTTGATGCCTCCAATCGCGTAGACGGGTATACTCACCCTCCCCAGAATGGACATCAGACCCTCCTCGCCTATGAGCTTCGTGTCGGCCTTAGTGTTTGTGAGATATACTGAACCAACACCCAGATATGTGGCGCCATTCGCCTCCGCTGCCAACGCCTCCTCCACACTCCTTGCGGACACACCGATTATCCCATTGGGGAAAACCCTTCTTGCAGCCGCAAGCGGTAGGTCATCCTGCCCCAAGTGGACTCCGTCCGCTCCAACGGCCAGCGCTATATCCACTCTGTCGTTCACAATAAACACGGCACCAAACTCTGAGCATAGCTTCCTGATCTCCGAAGCCTCCTCGAACATCCTCCTAGTGGAGGCGTTCTTCTCCCTGTACTGGATGATCTTCACACCACCCTCAAGTAGCATCCTAGCCGCCTCAACGTGTGTACCACCGAAATCCGCAGATGTTATACCGTAAACTCCCCCGGGTAGCTCCAAACATCACACCTCCTCAAAAGATATTTTCACATGTGTATAGCCATCCACCCTAAAATTAAATAGCTCATCGAGTAGCTGGGCTCGGAACGAGCCCGGACCACCACACTTAGCCGCTGAGAGAGCACCCGCCGCCTTGAAGGTCGCGAGTCCACCAATACACGCATCGAAGGGATCAGTGTTAACGGCTAGGAAGGAGGCGATAACGGAGCCAGCCATATCCCCAGCGCCAGTTATCCGCGTAAACATATCCGAGCCACCCTTAATCCTACAAAGCCTACCACGGGACGCCACATAGTCGGCTACACCTGTGACCGCGACAACACACCCATACTTCTCAGAAGCCTCGCCAGCCACTCTGGGTTCAACCTTTACCGCTGAGTCCACACCACGCACACCCCCAACCCCACCAAGCAGACCCAACACCTCACCCCCATTACCCTTAACAACCCCCACACGAGCGCCGCTGAGTATTTTGTCAGCCATAGCTCTCCTAAACCGTGTAGCACCCACGCCCACCATATCGAGCACAACGGGCACACCATACCTCTCAGCAAGCCTCACAGCAACCAGCATCGAGTGAAGCCGCTCCTGATCGGGTGTACCAAGGTTTACGTATACGGCAGAGGAGCTCGAAACTATATCCTCCAACTCATCGGGGTGATGGGTCATCACGGGTGATGCGCCGAGGCTCAGCGTCACGTTGGCGCAATCATTCATAGCTACGTAGTTAACTATGTGGTGAATAAGTGGCTTCCTCCTCCTTACTAGCTCCAACTGGGCGTAGTATTTAGCATAAACCGCATCTGGAACCGAACCCATTAGAGGCCAAAAACAATACCCAGAAACACCAATATAAGCCAGTTGATAAAGCGCTTATGAACACCCCTACATTCATGAAAACCTCGCAAAGACTTACTTGCGTCATCGCTTAAAAATCGTGTCCAGATAAAGTGTATCATCACATGTAGTGTCTGCATAAAAGGCATGTGGATATCACGGCTTCTTTCTCGGCGGTCTGCTCGGTTACCCTACCACCACGCACACACGGACAATTACACTTCGTAGCGTTGCATAGCACACACATTATCCACTCACCAGTTTCACGGCTGTGATCTACCAGTCGAGGTCCGTGCCATCGGGGTATTCCTCTTCGAGGTCTAAAAGGAAGTTATCTACTAGCTCCCCCTGCTAATCCCCCCTCAAGCTTCTCCTCTTCTCCCTTACCGATTAGGGTATCATCTCCGATCTCCTCAAGCATTATCCACGCACGTGTGAGTGAGAATAGGCCGGAGTTCATGGTGGGTGGGGACCCATGGTATTGTATGTGAGCCACTGAGCGCCTAGGCCTCAGCTACCACCATGAGGCATTCGGTGAGAGCAGCAAGGTGGAGCGCTTCTCCCACTCCACTCCACTCCACTCCACTCCACTCCACTCCACTCCACTCCACTCCACTCCACTCCACTCCACTCCACTCCACTCCACTCCACTCCACTCCACTCCACGTAAGAGGAGGACGAGGGTGTTCTCAGACAACGTGGACACATGCAGACACGCTTGGAGTGGATAAGCACACCCACTCGACGCCCCCTTAACGCCTTCTACACCCACCCCCCACCTACAACTGGCATCGACCCCACAAGGGTTTTAAAACACCTACCCACCCCTAATCCAACCCTAAGGGGGGGTGGCTACATCTGAACAACACCAAAACCCTTACAGCAAAATTTAATAGTAACCATAAAGGTACATTATGAGGCAAATATGAGCGCGGCAAGTGTGAGCACTAGTCTTACCCCACCACCAAAATATATGCCGCCGGCCTTCGCAACGTCAAACGCGGATCTATTGATAGTCTTGGGGCTTTTCATTGTCGTCGCAGCTTTTTTGGGTATAAGGTTCGTTATGGCTAAACCAGTACGCAGGACGGATGATAAAGAATCCCTAACCGCCCCCCCAACAGAAAAGCGTGAAAACTAGCTCAGCGCAGAAATACGTAGCCTCTGCAGTACTCTTCCTGCTTTTGGCTGTGGTTCTCGCATCGGCTGCACCCGCCGTGCTTGCGTCTCAGCCAAAAACGCTGCTGATTCCTCCGGTCCCATCCGCCCAACCTCCGAGTAGTGCTAATCCGACCCAACCTGGTCCAACGGGCAATACCCCAGACTCGATAGGAGGAAGCAATTCTTATCTTGCGATTTGGAATGCTCAGGCTGGCCTTGGTACGGCGCTCATAAGCGACGTGACACCCTTATCGCCTTTTGAGGTAGTGGATAGTAAGCAGGGCTCTAACCACTTTTCTATTCAGCAAAACAATGGTGTGGCCACAAGCCTCGGACAGTGGTATCAAGGTGGAGGAGTTAGCTACTGGGAGCAATCCGATCTTCTATACTTCGATGGTTATGTTGGTATCGAGATAGACCTTTGGAAGTGGACTGGTACTTCTTGGGATCAGATACTCGTCACTGGCACCGGGCCAAACGGTGATATCGAGGGTTATTACTGCCCCTACTCTGATTACCCAACTTACACCGTCAATAGCACCATAGTCTTTGATTCCTCGGCGAATGAATACTACATTGAAATCACTGGCTCCGCGTGTAACACTAACCTGGGCACCATCACGACGTCGCAGGCTTCAATATTTTTCAGTCACGCCTATTTCATCGGTACATACACTGGGACCTATGGCTATGGAGGTGGGTCTTCTGCTACATTCACCAACACCACTAATGATCCCTACATCTGGAGTTTGAGTATGAGTGTTGGCAACTCCCTTTCAAGTGACCAGTATGGGTCCAACTCTCCAACCATAGGGGGCGGTGCTGTTTACATACTCTATAATTCCTATGGAACATCGATTGACCTAGCTACAGGTGAGACGAGCAACCTGTACCACACGTCATATAGTGCAAGCGGAAGCACGCTTACAGTCGACCTGACCACTCAATCCTAAAACCCTTCTTTTTTTTATTTTTTGGGGAAAGTTTAATGATATCTCTAATCAGGCTCCATAAACGCGTGAACCAATTTACCCTAGCTAAGCATTTCTGTAAAGTACTCGAACACGGATTCGAGGTCGCGGAAAACAGCACCTAGGGGGAGGCTTGCACCCAAACTCCTTGAGAAACCTCTCAGCAGAGAAGCCTGCCCACCTCTTGGAACAAAAACGTATACTCCTTCCTGATCTTCAGAAACTCTAGGAGTAGGCGGGTTTTCCCCACACGCCTCCTCCCGTAGACCACAGCGATCCCCGCTACTTTCTGTGAGGCGAACTCCTTAAGCAGCTCTAGCTCTCGCCGTCAATCTACAAACCTTAGGATCATAATCCTAAGGATTACAACCCTACAATTAAGTGCTTACAACAATACACCAATGTTAACCGTTCATGCGGGATACTGTGATGATGTGCGGATTAGGAGACGGTGAGCGTGGCCTCCAAACGTGGAAAAGCGTCATCCAGACATTATAGTGTGAACCACACCCTACTAAAGGAGGGAGCTTCCTCTTTTAATCACCACACAGGCTCGACCACCATCCCCTCTGACTGACTGAAGGGGAGGGTTACGGAGACCTACGCCGGTGTCCACAGGCGTGAATTCCCCGCGCACCGCGGGTACTCGTGGGTATCTTACAAGGGTTCGGTTTAAAGCTCCCGGCTTGGAACCCCCGCGCTTGGGAGGGACGAGGTTTTGGAAAGTTTATAAATCACATTAGACGAGGATATGAAATAATGATATAATAATTTCAGAATATTGCAAATATAGCTAGAATCCATAATATATATGTGTTAGTAATTGTGGATAGATAAATTTCCATTGTTTAGGGTTAGCTGGTGTATTTTTAAGATGCGGAAGCGTAATGCTCGCTATCCCTTCATACACGATTCCCCCACGTGGAGTAAGGGAATAAGTTCGCTTGTGGTAGTAGCCCTGTTGGTCATCGCTTCCGTGACAGTGTTGTGGGTGTTTGTGTACGCTGGGGTTCCCGTAAGAGCGCCGAACAGTGTGACAACCGCACCAAGCGGTATCCTTGGCCCGCCTAAGAGTGTCGTCAATACCTATCAATTCTCTTTGGCGTTACTGAACACGTCTCTGGTGGCTCAACCAGACTCTACTATCACAGCGGTATTCAACATTACATCCCCAGTTAAGGGAAGTTTTCTTATAGGCGTTGAACCAAACGGAACCCAAGTCGACCCATCCATAATACTTTCAGGCACAGAACCATTCCCCCTCCCCCACGGTTTAGGCTATACCATTATAGGTGGCCCGGAGACATCCAACGTGAGTCACTTAGTGGCCAAGGTGGAGCTCACTTTGAACGGCGTGGCCCAAGGAGTGTACTGGCTTGAACTTGCCGTACTACAGCAGCAGGGGCAAGTATATGTAGTCAGCTACACGCCATTCGAACTACAGGTGACGTAACTCCTATGGGCAGATTCAAACGTATGGGGCTTTACCTTCTATTCTCATACATTCTGGTTCTGTCCGGATTAGCGTCGGGTGAACGTGATATCCAAGCGTGTGGATTTGTAATCCGGACACCATTTACATTCTTATTGTGTTGTTTTTAATGGGTACACTCTTTGTAGGAGGACTAACACTCCAGCCCCCCTACCATGACGTTGAAACCCTACCTCAAACGGTTACTGTGTCTACCACTACGGTACCTACGCCCCGGCCTTCTACGTGAAAACTGCGTGATAGGGTCAACCTCCACAGGGGAAGCGGCACAGTTTGCGGCCATCTTCCACTCAAGCTGGTTTGTTCCTACTGGTATGGATGCGCGGGTGTATTTTGATGCCCAGAATGACAAGGAGTATGGTAGCGGTGTCACTCGCTCACCCAACTCGATAAACGGGTGCACGTTCGTATTATCGATGGAGATATATGCCTATGGTTCCTTGTACTCCATAGGCGAGGCCGTATCCCAGTTTGAGATTAAATTCTACTATGCGAAATATGCTTATAGCCCGGCTTGCAGTTGCTGGCAATTCATCGGAAGCGGTGACTACTCGATTATTTTGTGCTGAGGTATAAAGAATCCATGCTACTTCGACAACGTACAGTTCAATGACAATGTGAACGTTGCTGGGGGAACCTGGTACCTAGTGGGCGGAGGACTTTATAGCCATACAGGCACTCCTGTTAATTGCCCTGAGGCTGTGGTTAACTTCNCCAGCCTCACCGGCCAATACACAGCGTTCGTAGCCTCAATTGACGCAAGCCTAAAGTTATAGATTATCTATGGCGGATTTGATAACCCAACAAAACTAGGTGTGGTGTTTAGTTTGACTAATCTAAACAAGTTTATAGCCTTATGTGGAGCCATCTTACAACTCGTGGCGGGCGCGCTCCCTTGTATTGGCAACGGAAAATACGGCTTCAGTCAAAACTATCTCGACGTTGTTGCACTAGCCCCATCAGGTTTTTTATATGCACCTAGCCTATACGCTTACACATTAACCACCATAAATGTGTCTCCTCTGCTCGTGGCAGCTCTGTTACTGTATCCGCTGGGCCTCATAGGCGCGTTCGCATCGCTTAGGTTCAGGGTTTTCTCTTTCGGCCTGATAGCCATCCTCTGCGCAGCCATATGGATATACATACTCTTATCATACGGTGTACCGATTCCCACCGCGCCATACTTTGAGGCGGCGGGCGGGCTGTTCACAGCTCTCTCCAAGTTTCTCACCCACCCAATACGTCTCAGCCGAGGCCGTTAAGCACCAATCAATGACTTCCCAAAGCACCAGTCACCCCACCCATCTAAGGCAGAACTCCTCGGAAGAAGCTCACGCTAGAAGTAGGCGACCCAAGTGTTAAAGGCCTAATAACCAACAGTCAGTTCAAATATGCCCAGTCGGAAGAATTACTTTTTAGCAGATTCTTATGCACATAGCCGAGTCATCTTCTAATAACCTCCTCTCTGCCCCTCAGAAAGGGCGAGGGTTCCCCAAAAAGAGATATCGAAGGTTACACTCCTTCACGGATGCCACTCCGTTGTATTCCACGATTAATGAGAGAGGTTTCCTCACCGCTGAGATGATGATTGAAGCCTTCTACAATATATTTAGAGCACCACTCAAATCGAGGTGTAGCTTATGATCTAGTGGACGGTTAACTACTCCCCTTGGACTTTTTGCTTCAACGCCGTGGAAAGCACAATACCTAAAGGTATCATATTCGACTATTACGTACACTATCATACCGTGTTCCTGCGATTTCAACTCAATTGCCTCCATTAACTTGCGATAAGACCACACGCTTAACGTGAACTTGTTACCCTTATCCTGTTCAATGCTTAGTGTGTACCCCGAGTAGTTTGTTGAGACCCCCAATTCGCACAGTTTCTTTAGAAGATGTGGAGCAAAGTTACGGTACAGGCGTAGAAGCCTCCTAGTTAATTTCTTGAAGAGACTTCTCTTATCCCTGTTTAATTCTAGATATGCGTCATATTCGTTGATGTTTTTGGTTCTGACTGCAAGTGATTGTATACCTGCTATCCTTCTCTCAAAGTAGAAGTAATCCTCCTTAGTCCTAACACCCTTGTGGAGTAGCCACATGCCATCGTTAACAGGTACGCCTGCTAAAACCTTTATACCTAAATCCATTGACGCTACCATGTTTCCCTTTGGAGGCTCAATCTATATTGACTTTCTTTCACCGTGTACAATATATTTTGACTTTTTGCCAGTCTTGGTCTTCCCAACTCCCACCTCAACTGGGATGGGTGATTACCACGCTTTTTTCGTACCGTCATAGTATATTTCTAGCCTACCTTGCTCACTGTACTACCTCAACCTACCAGCAAACTCAAGCTCAGCGTCGAAGTCCTTCAGGATGAGCTTGTGGTTCTATTCATCTATCTCATGTCTCTCCTGCCTAACTCTGCTCATTTTGGAATGCTTGGGTTATGGGTTGGGGATGTTTGGGTTCTCGATTAGGCTAAATATTATAGATACTTTTTCAGGAAGTCGCGGAGTGTTGTGGCCCATTTTAGGCGGTTTTGAATGTTTTGAATCATGTGTCCCTCATCTTCGAATACCACTAGTTCGGCTGTGCCTCCTTGAGCTCTTATTCTCTCCACTATGGCCTTCGACTCTGAGAGGGGTACGCGTGGGTCGTTTGAGCCGTGCTGGATTAGGAGGGGCGCCCTGATCCTGTGGGCTTGGTTTAGCGGTGAAGCCTTCCTGAGAAAGTCTAGGTCTTTTTCGAGTGAGCCGTACTCCGCCTCGCGGAGTTTCCGCCTCCAAACGGATGTGTTGCGTAGAAATGTTTCGAGGTTGGCTATACCCACAGCTTCAACTCCGCACCTCCAGAGCTCTGGGTAAAAGGCGAGCGCCGCGAGCACCATGTATCCCCCATAGCTTCGCCCCATCACGCACACCCGTGTCTCATCGAAGCGTGGGTCGGCTTCAATCCACTTCACTAGCCATGCTAGGTCCTTAACGCTGTCAAGTCTACGTCTAACATCATCTAAGTGGGTGTAGCTCTTACCGTACCCCGTGCTCCCACGCACATTGGGTGTGATGACGGCGTAGCCCTGTGAGAGGAAGAATTGGATTTGGCCGTCGTAGTCAACCCTCTTCTGGGACTCGGGACCGCCGTGGACGTAGGCTATGACGGGGTAGGGTTGCGTGGCACCGTCACCCCCTCTGGCTGGCGTGTAGACGAACATGGGTATCCTTAGCCCGTCGTAGGATTCGTAGGCCTCGAGGCTCGGTTTAATAACGGTGCCGAGGTATCCTCTTGAAGCGTTTGTGACCCGCCGTACCGAGAATGATGGGAGATCCAAGGCGTGAATATTGGTGTTCGTATCCCACCCCGAATACGTGAAGTAGAGCACTCCGGGGGCAAAAACCAGCTCGGAGACCGTGCCTTCGAACCCCTTTGAAAACACCTCTTTTCGCGTGGAATCCATTATGTGGAGCTCTGAGTAGCCCTCCTTATTCCTAGTGTACGCGATGAGACCCTCATCCGAGACTGCGATGTGCTCCGCGTCCCAGCTTTCACGCGAGAGCCAGCTCATCCTCCCAGTGGAGGGGTCGAATACGACTGGCTGCATAAACTCGTCCCCCATATTTGTACACGTGTAAACCAAGCCATCCGGGCCCCACGTTGGCTCAACCGTTAAAGCCTCATCCGAATGCTCAAAGAGCTTCTTAGACACCCTCCTCTCTAAGTCCACAACATAGACGTCGTTGTCTAGATTTGTGATAGACACGCTCACAAGTAGCAGGCGCCCATCAGCGCTAAATCCGTGGGGCTGCGTGGTGCCGTCGTACTCGAACACTAGCTCCTCCCTGCCCCCAATGCTGACATAGGAGTCGAAGAAGGGTGCACTCCGCTTATTGCTCGCATAGCTCAACATATTAGCCGACGCCCCCCCAAGCCTGTATATCACACCCTTCTTAGGCTCACCTGACAGTGAAGAGAGGTCGCCCCCACCCCCAACACACATAAGCCTGTGCTCCTCTGAGCCGTCGGGGTCAAACTGGAACACCAAACCCTTAGCCCAAGGCTTTATTGCCGAGACATATCCATCCAGAAACGTGAGCTGCACGGGGAAGGCGTGCTCTCTTGGTATAAACCAGATCTCGGGCTTCCCAGAGATATCGGAGACAAAGTAGAGCGTTCCATCCTCAGCCACCGCTGGGGTGTGCGCCTGCCTGAACGAGTAGTACCTTAAAACATCGTAATTTTCGAGCATAGAAGCCCAAACGCTTAGAGGTATATTAGGCTTCAAAACCCGGCGACTCAACCTAGAACCAATATTCAGCCATGCTTAAACATGCGCCGAGACATGACAGGCGTGTGACGAATTATACGACTTAAATCCACACTTCACAGGCAGATTTATTCGCCCAGTGTGTGAGCTATGCCTCTAGTATCCTTCACAGATGGTTTCCAAGTGTAGCCATACCTATCCACCAACACGGTTTTAACACCAAGCCTTGAAGCCGCCTCCAAGTCGTACTGTGGGTAGGCTGAGACGTGGACGACTTCCCCCATGTTCACACCCATAATGCTGTAAGCCCTCGTAAACGCGTCGAGAGCGGGCTTGTAGTGACCAGTATCCTCAGCCGTCACCACCCAGTCAAACACATCCTCCAAACCAGAAAGCGTGATTCGGATAAGCCTGCGCTCAGTGTTAGAGATTACGCCAAGCCTGTGGCCACGCCGCCTCAACTCCCGCAGGCCAAGCAGGGTGTCTGGGAAGGGTGGGCTCTTCGCAAATGCGAGCACGCCCATCACCAACATCCCCCGAGTAACCCGAACCCATGCACTCCTCCAGGCTCTCCTTCAATATCTCCGAGTACCTCCTAAAACCTTTAACCCCCGAGACCCTAGAGTACTCTACTTCGAAAAACCTGCGCCGATCAACCCCAACAAACCCTAGATATGCACCCATCGAGTACTGCCAGTCGAAAAGCGTACCATAAACGTCGAAGGTAACAATCACGCTGGGCATAAGCCATAACCCATCATTAAATCTTACCAGCCCCACACCACCTCCTCCCATAATTTTTAAAGCTTCTAATAAAGAGCGTTAAAAACTGAGTTGTAACTCTACCTTTACGTCTCTTGTATCGAACAACCGAGCCTATTTCGTGGTTATGACCATTAACACCTCTCGGGGAGCCCTAATAGAGGTAGTCAAACGTCAATAGCTTATCACCCATTACTGATCTCTCAATAGCACCTCCGTGGAACAATTTCAATAATTTGGCAACCGCTTAAGTGGTTGGCGAAATTAAGGCGGGTAGCGTATTAGGCTTGGGAGAGTAGACTACATGGTTTTAGGTCTTTTTCGAATGGCTTTTATGAATCACGGGTGGTAGTGTGTTTATGAGAGCCATACTCCTTGCGGATGGTAGACCAGTGCTCAGAGAGGTGGATGCACCCAGGCTGGGAGAGGGTGACGTACTGGTGGAGATGCGTGCGTGTGGTCTGTGCGGTACAGACCTCGAAAAGATCTCTGGGCGCTACACCGCCTCCCAACCTGTGCTTGGACACGAACCAGCCGGAGTGGTGGCTGAAAGCCTCAACCCACGTGTGGGGAGGGGGGTGAGGGTGTTCGCCCACCACCACGTCCCATGCTATGAGTGCCACTACTGTGTGAGGGGTAGCCCCACAATGTGCCCACACTATAGGGCTACAAATTTGGAGCCAGGGGGCTTCTCGGAGTATTTCCGAGTCCCACGCTTCAACGTTGACCGTGGAGGGATACTCACACTACCAGACCACGTCTCTTTTGAGGAGGGAGCCATGGTTGAGCCGCTTGCAACCGTGCTACGCGCCCAGAGGCGTGGAGGGATCCAGCGGGGGGACAGCGTGCTTGTAGTTGGCGCCGGACCCATGGGTGACCTACACATCATGGCCGCAAACCACGCGGGCGCGGGCACCATTATAGCTTCGGATATAAGCGAATACCGCTTGAGCTTCGCGTCAAGCCTTGGAGCCCACTACGTAGTCAGAAGCGACGAGGGGCTACCCGACGAGGTGAGGAGGCTCACCGACGGTAGAGGTGCGGATGTATCCATCGTGGCCTCAGGCAGTCCCAAAGCCATCCTAGCAGCACTCAAATCCACTAGGAAGGGTGGTAGAATAATACTCTTCGGTGTACCATACCGGGGCTCAACACTCGACTACGACGTGAGCGAGCTACTAAACAACGAGCTATCAATAATACCAAGCAACGCGGCTGTCGAGGAGGACACCGTGCAAGCACTCGAACTCATATCCCAACGCAAAATCGACGCAGCAAAAATAGTCACCAGCCGATATAGCCTAGAGGAATTCCCCCAAGCCGTGGAAGACTCCCTCCAAGGAAGAATAATAAAAGCTCTAATAGTGAACCGCAAACACTAATCACCTACCGCTAGTATCGCTGAGTGAACTACCCAGCCCTCACGAGGCGGACGGGGGCTTCCCCTAAAGATAAACCTATTTGCCGCCTGAAACAGGCGGGCATCGGTCTCATATCCATGTTTACAAGACTTAAATTACACTTTATGTTTACACCTTTGTGTCTACCATAATTAGCGTTAGGATAAGAAAAGATCTTAAGGAAAAAGCAAAGAGGCTTGGAATAAACGTAAGACAAGTTGTAGAAAAAGCCTTGGAAGAATCAATAAAGAGTGAGGAAAAGAAGGAGCTTATCAACACTGCGAAGCAAATAAAGGCGTTGTTAGGCGACGTGGATGAGCAAGAGTGGCTGAAAGCCCTAAGAGAGAGCAGAGATGAGAGATAGCTACCTCCTTGATTCCTCCGCGATTTACCCCCTACTCGACTATCTGGAAGCCACGGACACCGAAAAAATACACATTTTACGGTTAACTTTATACGAAATAGGTAACATAATTTGGAAAGAGCACTACCTATTTAAAAGGATAAAGGACGCGGAAAAAACCTGCATACTATTCCATAAATTCTTAAGCTCACTCAGAATCCTAGAAGATCCCCCGATGAATGAGTCGATGAAAATCGCGGTGAATCGAGGGCTAAGCTTCTACGATGCATGCTATATCGCAGCCTCAGAAAAACACGGCCTAACACTCGTTTCAAACGACTCAAAAATACTCAAAAATAGTAGCGCAATAAGCTTTAACGATTTTAGAGAACGTACCCGATAATTGGTCACAACGCTTAAGGAAAAACGTCAGGTAGCAGTAGTATTAATATGATATTGGGTGCAAAATTGGACACGTTGGTATCAACCTATGCAATCATCCCAACTCACATGTCTAGCGGGAGGAGGAACCTTGATGCTAAGAGTGAAAGAAATCAAAGCCTAAGTTTCACAAGTATAGGGCTTACCTTAACGGCCCTTGGAGTAAACATCGTAATTAGTTGATCCAACTTCCACTTAGGTTATTCCTCTACTTAGGTTTATTACCGAGCTCGTTCGTGCTGGGTGTTTATCACTGTTTCCGAGCGTCAGGTATTTCTGCATCCACTTTTCCACTGACGACTTGCGGAAAGCTTTCCATACACGAATCGTGGACCGAACAGCCCCCTCCCACTGATATCTAGTTATAGTTGCCTGCCAGCCACATTGAAGCCGTCGAGTGCGACTTTAACCCCACCTAGGGGTATGAGCCTTGTCTCAATCTTCGCGGTCACACCGATTTTTTCACCGGGGGCTAGAGACACGAAGTTCTCTGAGTAGTACACGGGGCTTAACTCCTCAAGCGTTGAACTATCCAGCATCCTTATCCTCGCCAAGATCGCGGCCTTATCGGTTGGGTTTGAGATGTGAATAGATAGCTCAGTCCAGCTTCCCTTTGTCTTTAAGGTATAGTCAAAGCTCAGCTCAACCTTCTCAATTTGCTGCATACTCTTCAGGTCAACGAATTCCTTGATGGGGGTGTGGTAGAATTCGGTTTTCGGATAGTCCAGTATATCTTTACCCCTGGGTAGCCAGTAGAAGTTCCTCGATACCTCCGTACCCGTGGCATCTCTAAGAACTAGGTTTAGGAACAATATTTCCACACCATATTTCTCCTTATCTATCCTGAAGGCTTTCGCGTTGGCGTCGCCTCCTATCGAGATTTTCTGGGTGAATGGCTCGAGCTGGTTGAATCTCTCGTCATACAGTTTTGCCTCCGCCTTCAGGTTATCATGGGCTACGCCTGTCCTGTTTATGACGATCACCGAATCATCATCATAGCAGTATTGGATGTGAAGTGGTTCCAGCGCCTTCTTCACCGCGTAATAGGAGGCGTTACCGATTAGGTAGTAGGAATAGAGATGCCATATGAGGCTTGGCCAAGAGTTGTTCAGCATCCAGTGTATGACCCCCGTGGACGAATACCTGTTCCTAACGAATGCCTCAAACATCGCCCTCTCTGTTTCATACATTGATAGCTGAGCCTTCCACAGGAAGTCATCTACGTCTTTGGGTGACCCATACCTATTCTCCAGCGCCTTATAGAACCTCGAAATATCATAGAAGGAGCCCAATCCACAGTGGAAGTCCCAGACCCTGTTGATTGGCCACAGCTTGTCCTCAGGGATGAACCTCAGAAGCTCCTCCTTCAGTGGTAAAGAGGGGCCGGGTCCCACCTCGGTTAGGAAACCCCTAGCACCACCTAGGTCCGTAGCCTCATACCAGTAGTTTGGTGGAACATAGTCGTAGGGGCCAGGCATCCTCACACCCGTGGGTCCAGACACGCTGCTTGGTGCCGCTGTGGCCGAAGAAACAATCGGCCTATTCCATCCAACCTTCTCCTCGATCGCTAGATATCTCCGCTCGATTTCCTCTGGGGGGTGAAAGTCGCTCCCATTCATCCACATAATGATGGAGGGGTGTCTACGAAGCCTTAGGAGCTGGTCCTCCAATGACTTAGACGCAATCTCCACCGTCTCACTGGTCCACTTATCCCACCTCTCCCACACATCGCCACAATTCCACCCCGCGATAACCATTATTCCCTCCCTGTCAGCCAAGTCAAAGAAGTAGTCGTCAACGAGCTTCCCCTCCAACCTAATAGTATTCAAGCCCATCTCCTTTGTTAGCGCAAACTGAGCCCGGAGGTTTTCATAGTCCCTCCTTAAGAACAAGTCGGGTGCAAAGCCGCCGCCAACCACGAGGATTGGTCGACCGTTAATCTTTATGAGCAGGCTACCCTCATCATTCATCAAAGAAGTGGTCTCACACACCCCGAAGTTTATCCTCTCCGCATCCGAGGTTTCACCCTCAGAGAGGGCGAACACACTCAACGTATATAGGAAGGGTTCGCCGTAGTCGTGCGGCCACCACAATCTTGGATGCTTCAGCCTGAGCTGTGGGTATTCGTCTGGGGTTAACACAACCTCTCTTCGCTCCATACCCCGCAGGGTGAACGTTTTCTCAACATCTATAACCCTACCATCCCCCTCTAGCCTACACAGCAGGTTGACCGAACGCTCCATCGGTGATGAATTCGAAACATACACTCTAATCGTGAGATAAGCGAGATCATCGCCAGTGTTAACCCTTGACTGCACGCATGGGCTATCCACCTTAATGTCCCCGGTAACAAGGAGGTAAACATCCTGCCAGATACCCATGTTCTTATCTGGAGGATAAGGGTTCCAATCCGCCCATGATATACTCAAATCGGTGGGTGACGGTGGGAAAACTTCCAACTCAATCACATTTCTCTGGGAAACCTTCACTACATCTGTGACATCGAAGCAGAACCTCCTGAAGGTACCCTTAAACTCATCCTTTGTCTTGAATAGTTTACCGTTTATCCACAGGTTAGCTGAGTAATTGATCCCGTCAAAGCACAGCCACATCTTTCTATGTGGTGGAACCCCATCCAAAAAGAACTCCTTCCTGAAATACCATGGATTCCGATAGGGGCTCGGCTCAGGCATTTCCTCGTTACAAAATAGAGGTTTTGTCTTATACACCGTACCTTCACACCTTAACAGGTTGTCCGCGAAAAATGGATCCTTTACCCTTCCAGCTGACACTTCAGAGGCAAAAGCAGTCTGAGGAATATCACAGTGATTCCAATCCTTTGCGTCATAACCCGGTAACGAGTGCACATCGATTGGGTCTTTAACCCTAGCTGAATTTGTTATGTCCCAACCCTCATTCAAAAGGAACTTTCTGTGCAGCGCATTTTCATCCATCGAAAACACAATCCGATTCGAACCCATCACTCACGCTGTACGCTACCCATCCTAAAAACTCTACTCAACCCCAAACACACCATTCGATGAAGGATCGCAAGATGGCGAAACCCAATCGTTGGTGGAGGGTTCTGATCATGTGCTTGATACTCAGCAAGTGTGCAACGTTATACGTTTGGGGGTTACAAGCCATGAGCGTCGGATTGGGGAACGCGCCCCGTTGAGCCAAATAAGGCAACTCAAACAACTGGGAGATTTGACCTTGTAGCTCGGTTAGGATGAGAAGCGGTATATCGTATTTACCCCGCCAGCACCTCTTTCGGGTGGACGTTAGGCCTGTAGAACACACGCACAGGTTTATCCCGCCAATATCCCCCTCTAACCGTCGATTTTTACCAAGCAACTTTTAACCTATGAACTTGTTAATGTGAGTTACCCCCACTTGAGGGGGAGAACTCCCTGCCTCATAGCACCGCCCTGCCTCCTCCCTTAGCCAACCCCACGGTTGAGAGAGGAGGTATTGGGCGGAGCTCAAAGACAGGCGCACCAGAAGGGTGGCACCCACCCTGACCTCTTCAAAAGAACAAGAGAAGCGTTAAGGTCCCGGTCCAAGGTGAAACCGCAGTGGGGACAATGGAATACTCGGTCTTCCAATGTCAAGCTTTGGTTGATTCCCCCACGGTGGAAACACTCGTGGGAGGTGTTGCTTGAGGGCACAGGTAAAACCAGTTTCCCACCCATCTCGAATGCCCACTCTAGTATCCTCTTCAGCTCTGAGAACGATGAGTCGTCGAGCCGGAGCCTCCTCTTCCTGGTTTCGCCTTCCTGGATCAAACCTCCGACATTCAAGTCCTCTAAAACAAAGATGTCGTACTCCCCTGCGAAGAGAGCGCCCAGCTTAAAGAACAAGTCACGCCTAAAGTCCTTAACGTGCTCGTGTCGCTTCGCGAGCTTCCTCTTCGCTTTAAGCCAGTTATCCGAGAGAAGCTTTTTCCAAGAGAGGTTTCTCTGAAGCACCCTGACCCTTTCAAGAGAGCGCTCAAGCGGCCTCGGATTCTCCAAGATGCGCCCATCAGAGAGAGTGGCAAGCCTTCCTATTCCTAAGTCCACGCCCACAGCCTTCCTGGGCTCCCCCTCCGATGAATGCTCTTCGGCCTCGGGCTCCCCAACTATGAATACCACATGGATTCTGCCTGAGGGTTCGAGCTTGACGCACACCGACACACCTGGTTTTCTGGAAGCTCCCTGTGCAGAATTAAAGTGAAGAAGCCGATTTTGCTCAGGTAGAGCCGAGCCCTCCTCTTCTCCGTGTTTTTGCCGAGGCCAACCCGCCCTACATCCAAAAGCCTCCAACCAGATTGAGGATACACCAAGGGAAGGTAGCTGTGAGGCTTCTTAACCTTCGGTTTATCCGCTAACCCATCGAGGAAGCGCTCCCGATCCTGGTAAAACCTCTCCGCTACTTGCTGGGCAACCTGAGAGCGCAGGGCCTCAAACTCGGGGTTCGCTTCCTCAAATCCAAAGCAAGCTGCCGAAGCTCGTTCTTGCTCAGCGTGTGCTTGTTCTTCTCATACTCTTCCCGCTCCGCGTGAAGGGAGCGCGTTATGCAGCTTGCAAGCAACTTCAAGCTGGACCATCAACACCCCCGCCCACAGTGGTCTTCGAGCAGTACGCTCTGAACCTGTATGCTCTCACACGCACGGTGGTTCCTCTCTGCATCCGTATTTATACCATTATGATTCACGCCCTAAACGGTAGAGCCAAGTCCGCGCTTGACGCTGATCGCGCCCCGAACACGAATTTTGGGTCTACAGTGAAGGGCGAGGTTTTGGATACGTTATAAGAAACGTTTCACCGACACCCTATTACCCCGTGAGTACTCTGTGCGTGGTTTCTGGCTACCACCTGTACACACTACGACTTCAACCCATCATCGGAACCTTGCCAGTGTGATCGTGACAGCGTAGAACACTCCCCGATATTCGGGGAGCAGGATAGCGTTGTTATTGAGGACCACCCATTAAACATGCTTTTTCAATATGACGCTATTTTCTAGGTAACACAGTCGGGCGTTTTCCATTTATTATCCACAAAGAATTTTGGACATATAGTAAAGTTTCTGATTGTGGACGGAATGATGCACTCGTTTTTCACGCTTCGTGCTAACCCCTCTTCCACTAATCTTTCTAGAAGCCTTAGGTAGTGCAACCTACCCCACCACGGAACCTGAGCCCGAATGATTACGAGCGGTGTAGTTATACCGTGGCAGAAAGATAGAATGAAATGGTGACAAGAAATCTTTTTAGTTAGGGGTTCTTTATGTGAATTTTTCACTAAAAGAATTCTGGTGTCAAACAAATCGCTTTGATTCAAGGAAAAAGGCAAGACACGTATTGTAAATCGTCCTATAAGACCCCCTTCTAGCACCCGTGAGACCCGTCTAGAAGCACAGGAGAGTGTGACGCCAATCTTAGATGCGATTCCCATCGATGAAACCCTACCATTGAGCTCGAGCTGCTGAATTATCTCCAAATCCAGCCGATCCGGTATTGTAACCGTGGAATAGTCCATCCGGGTTCGAACCCAGTCTTCGAGCTTTGTTACATCTTCTAAAAAGCCATCCAACCCAGATTTCCAAGTTTTCAAATATGCGCTATACCATTTTGGGTCTGGAAAAACTGGGGTAGTATCATCCACCAAATACGCAGTCGGCTTACGCACCGCCCCATTAATTTCAAGGTAATCTAAAAACGAAAAAAGCCAAGACGCCTGGGTGGTGGGGACAGCGAACGTCGCCACAATATGTGAATCAGTGGAGGCTGTCAAGCTTTGCAAAAACGGCTTTGAGCCAATCGTATCCAGCAACCCGTCGACCGGCTTTAACGGCTCTAAATAAAGCGCATACCTCGCTAGGCCTATTTTAGGTGTGCATGGTATAGCTGTGGTAAGATGATTACTTAGCGCTTCTAGTCGGCGCAGGTGGTAATTAACCGTAGACTTCGCTAAGCAAAGTCTTTGACTGAGTACGGCTGTTTTCCTTACACACCATTTATCCTGTGACATGGCAAACAAGATATGTAGCTCCTGTGAGCTCAAACTCTCAAAAGCCCTGTGCGTGGAGTTCAGCCATTCATAAACATCGTATTTTTCCAAAACAACCCACCAAACGCATCCAAGTTTGGCGCGTTACAGTTTCCCGGATAGGGAAGCTTTGACAAACAATCACTTGATGGCGCATAAACCACCACTGCGAAAATCAAAGCGAGAGTTAGAACCAAAAGTAGACATATGCCGATGTGCTTACTTGAAACCAAAGAACTCCGTTAATCGATACTCATACTTGGGTTTAAACATTTATCAGCTTGTTAAAAATTGCACGTTTATGTCACATATCTAAAACCATCTTCATCATTGAAAGCGCAACGTAGCGCCAGCCTTACACAAGAGTTAATCGTAACCATCACCGAGCTTCTAAATAGCCCAGACACACTTTTAAAAATTCAACCTCCATATCGCTCTTAACCATCTAGAACACTTCGAAAATCATAACATATTAGGAAAATTGTACATAACGTTAGCCACGAATAATGACAGAAAGCAATAAGCTAAAAAGAATTTTAGTGGTTGCCCCACACTATGAAATGCTGAATATCAAGTACCTCATTGCAGCCGTCGAGTTACCCAAAATGGGGACTCCAGCTTTAGCCAGAAACCTTCCTAACCATCCCACCACCACGGGTGTTTAAGAGGCCTAAGAAAGATAGTGAGCGGAGCGACTGCCCATCGCGGATTATTCCCCACATCGTATACTTTATAAAGAAAACGCGTTAAGAACAAGGTTTAGTGTAAGGCATCAGGGCGGACAGCGGAACCTCTGGTTTTTAGAGAGAACCTGCCGTAAATTTTACCCTTAATACTACGAAAGATGCCGTTCGTAGGAGAGTTAAAACACTTTTTTGCGTCTTCAAAACACCTAGGTCCTTTTTTTAAAAAAAGATTGTTTTTGAATAGGCATTTATCACAATTGAATATCCGCGCCTGACAAGTGTTTGGTATTATGTGAGCTATGTGCATTAGGAAGGGTGGTGTCCGGATAAGAATTTTCCACGCTCGGATACCACGCATGCCATCAACTAATCCGGACACCATGTTAGGAGGACAAGTTACTGTTAGTGGGCTGTGAGCCATAAATGGCGTCTTGATTAAGAGTTGGTTGGATCGCGTTACGTGTGTCGTTAAGTGCAGCTCAGAGTGTTAACAAACCCCCCGTCAGCTGAGAGGGTGTTTGACTATGGGGGGTGGAACCGTGTATGGGTAATTGGCATGCGTCTCTTACTGCTCGTACCGCAGGGATTTTGAGAGGGTCGTCACAGCTCACTAGATATAGACTACTCAGATAGGTAGACGAATGACAGAATACTACGGGGGGCTAACAGAAATGTGGGGAAGAGTATAGGAAACGGGAACTGAAGGTCACTATGGGACCACCTGATAAAGGGTTAACGAGGAAGACCACTAATTATACAACAAAGCAGTTTTAGGCAACCAAAGAATCAACATGGTTTAATCCAAAGAACGCACGTGGTTTTTGAAGCTCGAACCGCAGCGTCGCGGTACCGATGTCTCTTATCGATGGGGCCACAGATTCATCCAAGCACTTCCTCCCTAACCTTAATGCAGGAACGAGTTTTTGTGACCTGTATAGGCAACACATCAAAAGATATAGGTTGTTATGTATAAGTGTAAGCCACAAGTAAAATATAGATCGGTGTGCAACTACACTTTGCAACAAGTCCACTTCGATAACTGGGTGTTCATGTAGCCAAGAATTAAAGTTGAGTCTTTGCTCGGGGAAGTCTCCTTCATCACTACTTTGAGCATCTGAGAGCATTCTAAAGAACCTCGAGGTCTTTCTGGCGCTTGGTTCAAACGCGTTGAGCAAAACCGCTATCATCTTAAGCTCTAGCTCTTGTTGCTTACGAAAAATCCAATTTCTTAAAGGATATAAAGCCATGTTAGGTTCTACGCTATCCACCAAGTTCAAAAACATGAGGCACATAACTTTAAGTCTGGATATCATTCTTGATAATCATAAAATTTATTGCTATTTAACGAAAAGGTTCATTAATGAAAAAACCACTGATTATTATAATTCTATTGCTTTTTTCTATTCAAATGAGCCTTTCAAGAGGTGACGGCATACAAAACATCAAAACATTTGATACTAATTCTACAATGTTGTTTGACGAGCAGCTTTCGTTGACTTTTACCGAGAATTCAAGTACACTGAGTGTCAATGTGACCTCGCCGGCGCAGTCGGATGGCTATGGTGTTGCTTATCTGCTAAACGGATTAAGCAATAAAGGCTATTGGTATCAAGTGGGCGTAAGTTGGCAGTGGTTTGGTTTTCAGGGGTTTGCTGCTATTTTTGACGTTTGGGATCCAAACGGAAGTACGGTTAGCGCCTTTCAGGGCGGTCCAGCTCTTATTGGACTTAACTCAAACGATTTTGATACCTTTGAGCTTTTAATTCGATTTTTGAACGATAGTGTCATAATGTCGGTTGTCGATTTAAACACTTCGAGTCAAGCGAGCTTGAAAGAACGAACTTTTGGCGCAAATACTTTTATAGGGGACACACTCTCTCCTCTTTACCATGGTTACTTTTCGGGCCTTATGACTGAAATGTATCACAATAAACCTTACTACGGCAGCGAAGTTCCAGCGTACTACACGATAGATTTTTCTAATGAAAAAGTGTGGTTATGGATGGACGAATTTGATTATACCAATAGTAGTCTTTTGTTCTTTAAATCCACGAAGATGCCCGTGACCCCCAATTATTCAATGAGTTTTAATGGGGGGTTTGAGAGCGTGGGCGCTCACTTGTTTTCGACTGGTGTCACCACTTTTGTCAATGTAAGCGCGCTCTTTAAATTAATAGGTTCAAGTTCGCGAAATCCCGCTTTGATACTACGCTATTTTTCATATACGTGGAACATTTCTATTCCAAACAGATTAACAGTGCCAAGAGGCACTTTTTGGAGCGCCCCAACATGTCTCATGAATTCTAATAGTACAAGAATAATACTCAAAGGTAATTCAACAGGCGTCTTTCTTAACTCAGAACGCTTAAACCTGAGCTACTTTGAGCAATACAGCGTGACGCTGAACATTAAATCGATAGGAAGAGGTACAATAATTCCTATAATTTATTTTTCAAGTTTTGGAGGAAACGTCACACAACCTTTCACTGGATCGTTACAAATTTGGGCTGATTCTCACACTTATATAAAATTTTCAAAAGTTACTAACAGTTCCTTAATTGAATGGATGGCGTACCCAAATTATTATTATGTTGTAAGACCAGTCAACATTACGATTGTTTATATAGAAGAGTTTTTCGTTTCGATCGTTGCTAATCCTCCAATAGGTGGATAAGTGCAACCAAAGAGCGGCTTTTATCCAATAAACACTACAATTGAGCTATCCGCTCATCAGAATAAAGGTTGGGTCTTTTCGGCATGGTCGGGAAATGGAAGCGTGTCCTATACCGGGTCAAACCCACAAGCGAATGTGGTCGTGCAGAGTCCACTCTCAGAAGAGGCACTTTTTAAGCCAACGGTTTCGATTTGCACCTCTAAAGGCATCAGTGTAGTCTATAATATCAGCATAGCAACTAACAATACCATCATACCCGGTAAATGCATTGTAATTTTAGTCAATGGAAAAATCACTTTACAAGCAAAACCTGATTTCCCTTTCTACACTTTTTTGGGTTGGAAAGGTTCAATAAACAGCACTAATAGTGTTATTACTCTTTTCGTGACTCAACCCCTGTTTCTACAAGTAAAAGCTGGATTAAATTTATTATTAATGACGATAATAATCTTGTGTATCTTAATTGCTGTATTTTTAGCATTAAAACACAGACATTAAATAGAATAGTTGAAAGAGATCAGATATATATAACCCTTCACCACATGAGTTCGAACAAACACACCTACAATCTGGTGGTTCTCCCCCACCACCTCCACCACCTCCACCACCATCTGTAATACAAGGTTGAATACAACCCGCATTTCCAGATTGTATTACAAGGGGCGTAAACACGACCGCTATCACCACGAACGCGGCTAGTATAACCTTCCCAACTACCCCTTTGCTTACTATAACTCTTACCAAAATATAGATGACTCGATTCATATATAAGGTTTCTAATGAGATGCTGTCCGTAATAAATCTTTACACGTGATAATTTTATTCAGTCTATCGACACCTAGCTACAGAAGGAAGAATGTAAAGAGTGTTTGTGTTGTTGTGAAAGTTCTTTGTTTGGAGTGCTTTGTTGCATAATATTAAGAGTTGCACAATATCTTTGGCCTCATGACAATATAAGCGGGTTGCACGATAATCGAGTCATGATGGATTGGCTGGAATATAATGGGAGGCTGATCAACGAAGTTGACGTGTTCGTCAGCATGGACCTGCATGTGGATCAGGAAGAGCAGGTGGGGTAGATGAACAAGAGTGGGGAGCAGGACATACAGGAATCCCGATACTCTGATCCTCGTAATACTCGCCGTAAAGGATTACGTCGGTCTACCTGTACTGCAGGCCGAAGGGTTTGCGAGGATGCCTGGCGGGAAAAGGGGGGAGGATACCCACATACACCCAGCAGGAGGCGGAAGGAGCTCGATATACCCCTCGGCGTGAAATATGACAAGGATAAGCCGGTTGACATAGTAGTAGATTTTACAGGCATCAAGGCGTTCATGAGGCTGAATGGGTGACGCAGAAATGGGGTGTCAGGAGGGGGTGGATCAAGTTGCACATAACATGCGATATATCCAAACGCCCAATAACAAGCGTGCAGGTTACCGATGAGCACTAATCCTACGAGAAGGAGTTCAACAGACTCGTGGACGATGCGGGGGTATAGTGAGAAAAATAGGTAGAGAATTTGGCGATTCAGCATCTGATTCAAGGGCTAACTTCAACTTCGCCATGGGCATAGGGCCAGAACCAGTTATCAGGCAGAGCATGAATGTGACGAGCAGATCCAGTGTATCCTACGTAAGGACGCATGTAATGCGGGAATTCCTTTCAGACCCAAGGGCGTGGAGAAGGAAACATGGATACGAACTGAGGCGTCTGATGTAAGTGGCGTTCTCATCGTTGAAGAGAATCGTAGCCGGGTAATTTTACGTCCATCTTATGCTCAGGGATATTCAACGAAATCATGTCCAAAGTATTCATGTATAATATTGTGGAGCCTAACAGAGATGGGGGAAGAGAGTAGGGAACGGGAACTGAAGACCATTAGGGAACACCCCTGATAACGGGTTAATGAATAAGACCACTAATTTATTCAACAAAGCATATTCTAAAACTGCTTAAAACGGTGTCTACTATGTTCACGTGTTAACTATGAGTATACGGAACATAAGCCCGGTAAGCGGTACAATTTTTTCTGGGTTTATTGATTAGCTTTAGAGTTCTTCCTCAAGGGAAAAATAAATCTGGTGGTGTTTGATTTCAGGTCCCTAGCAAGCTCAATTGATGGCAGCCTCCTTTCCATTATCAGAGTGCACTCCTTCAGTCCATATTTCTTCTCTCACTCCCTTTATTGCCGTTACGTCCCTCACTCATCCGGGAATGACCTTTATCATGACCAACACCTTCTGTCGTGGGAAAACATCAGCGCAGAATCCACCTTTCAGATAAAGGTTGTCCTTGTCGTAGCCCCTTTCGGCTAGGTTATGGTTCTCTGACTTTGAAAATATTGAGCTCGTTTCTAAAACAAGATGCCTGCTTTCATGCGTTAAACATCTGAAGAAGTCTGACTGAGATGTTCAGTCTGACCTAATTGTCCTCAGCTTTTCAGAAATAGTGTTCGGGAAAAGCGGACCACTTACTTTTTGGAAAGGTAAAGCTCCTCCCACACACTTTTTATGAGTCTTATCGACGTGTGATGTATCACCCTTATCGCCGTGATCGCCATGACTTGCATGTATTCGTGAGGAAATAACCTTTTCAGGCAATGGCATTAATTCTCTCAAAATATTCCACACAAGCCCAGCGTTACCGTACTCAAAGTTGACCTTGAGCTGCCTTCATGGATGCCCTTCTAGTTATTCTATCAAGTGCGTGGACACCCTCTTCCTCTTCTTTTAGTCCTTGTCCCACACCGGGGTTGACCTGTAAGCGTAATATTTGCTGTCTATCTTCTTTGTAATATGTTCTGAAAACTGTATTACATAACGTTAGCCACGAATCTATGGCGGAAAGCAATAAGCTAAAACGAATTTTAGTGGTTGCCCCACACTATGAAATGCTGAATATCAAGTACCTGATTGCAACCCCCAAATTGCCCAAAATATGGCGCCGCAACTTTAGCTAGAAACCTCCCTTAACCATCGCATCACAACAGGTCTTTAAGACAACTAAAAAACATAGTTCGCTGGATGACAACCCATAACGGGCGACTTCCACGCCGCCTACTCTAAGAGAAAAATGCTTTTTACATCCCTCTAGATTTTCTAGAGCTACTCATACAGTTGTACACCAACTGGAGGTGATATATTTGTAGACTTATCCGGACCGCGTCCTCCCTTGTGAATTGGCTTTTATGAAATATCTAATCGTTGTATCTCTATGAGCTATTTCCTTTTTTAATCAAAATTTAACCAACATGTCAAAGGATATATATATGTATTGCATAATTCGTTCTATGGTTAGGGCCGCTATGATAGTTGCCCTATTATTGGTTTCTCTAGCGGTGCCACTCACTCCTTTTACATACGGTCAAAGCAGCAGTAGCTGTAACGTGGATATCGTGCATGCGGTTCTTGTTGGGCGTCAAGGTAAACATGTGTCTTACAATGTTAGCGACATCCCCCAAGCGTTTTTAGCCGAGCTGTGTCAGGATGGCGATGCTGGTGGAGTGGGCGCTGTGGTTTCGTATTCCTCAAACTCCTCCGTGGTCACCGCGTTTAGTGGGCCCAAATTTAGTTTAGCTTTGAATAGAACCAGCTACCGTGCAGTGTTTGAGAATGGCTCCACAGCTAGTGGAGACCTGTACACGATGGTATATCAACACACATTAGTTAACTACTCGATAAGCGTTATATCCATTTATTTAAATGGTTACGTAGTCACAGAAGCCGGGTACAATGACCGCAACGACACCTTGGTAGGCGACGTCTACTTGATGAGGAACACTAGCTATAGCGGGTAATTTTCAACTCTTTCAGAAGCCGTTGAATACATGGCCGAGCTCTATCATGATAATGGGTCGCTCACACTCTCAATGCGCTACCACAACATCGCACAATCTCTAAGCACTATTTACAGGTTTCTAACACACACAGTCGCTTCTAGCCTACTTGTCTCTAATTCTGTGTCTTTGGTTATGGATAGTGAAATAAGCTGTGCAACGTGCGAAGCCCTTATATATTTGGCTGCGGCAGTGGGGTGTGGGTTAGCAATTTACTTTACATTTAGTATAGCATTACTTCTGTGTGAAGAACTACTTGGCTTCTATCTGATTGATGCCTCTGCTTACGCTGCTTGTGCAAGCTTAGGGTATTGTTAAGAGGTGGGGTTTTTGAGCGCGTCATCGGTTAGGCGGACGGGTGTTATCCGCCTACTTTATACCTTGCTGGTGATTCTCTCCACACTCCTTGGGGTGGGTATCATTGCCGCGGCGGGGAAGCTCACTCCATTGGCCATTGGACTGTTTGTGGGGGTGGCGGCATTCGCGATTGTAGCGGTCGAAATACCCAGACCAAGGAGGCTTAAAACGCGGCGTGCACTATACGTGTTCACGTTCGCAGTTTGGGGCTTACTCGTCAATATATTCATCCTCATTCCCTTCTACAACTCCCCCCTCCACTCAGTGATTAGCGCGATGCCTGATGTTGAGCGATTAGCCTTATTCACTTTGCCGGGAGCGGTCTTGGGTGCGCTACTGGGTGAATGGGTTGGGAGGAAGCTGGGATACAGTTTGCCCAATCCTCCTTAAAAATTATAAACCCAGTAGGGCTAGTTTTGAACACTTTTGCCATCTAACTGTGATTTTTAAATTTTAACGTGACACCCACAATGGTCTTCGGATTAGCTGACAGTCAACGTGGCAGTCACCCCCTTCCGGACACGTGTGGAGATTTGGCAGTATCCCATTAATCCAGTAATATTTAAAAAGTAATATTCATACTCTTCGTGTGAAACAGGAGGCTCACCGTCTTCCAACTAGCTATTCGCTTCTACTAATTAACTCGGGCCTGTCGCGTTTCGGTGTGTCCACATTTAACCTCGTGATAATTTGGGTCATATTGCAGGCGACCCATAACGCGTTTTTGGGAGGGTTGGGCGACGGCGTACTCTCACTACCGTTGTTCCTAAGCTATGCTGTGGGGGTAATAGTGGACAGGTCTAACAAAAAGAAGGCGCTTGCGGCTCTCTCGGGTATCGCTAGGTCACTCTCACTGGGTGCAGTTTTCATTGGTATAATGCTTAGAAGCACACTCCTACTACTCATTTCACTTTATTCCACAGCCTTTATAATCGGTTTCACGTCAGATGTTATGAACGCTGTCAGAGCGGTCTGGACCAAGGAGTTTCTGGCTCCCGAGCTCTATAAGAGGGGTTCATCCGCAGCCAGCTCAGTGTACTCCATTGCCGAAGGTGCTGGGTACGTATCCTCTGGGCTTCTACTAGCTCTGGGAGTAACCGAGTCATTTATCTTTATACTAGTTTTTTTCACACTCGCAGTCGTGCCCATCTTGTTTATTCATCCCACTAAAACAGGGTCAAACAGTGGTAGCGCCATGTCCTCGATTAGAGAAGGCCTCGGATTCATATTAAAGAATAAACCCATTTGGCAAGCAATGGTGATATCGTCTTTAGGAAATCTGGTATTTGGTATGGCGGGTATCATATACATTTCAATTATCCAACTTGGCTACAAGCTACCAGCACTTTAAGTATCACTTGTGTTTGGGACGTTTATCCTGGGTATTGTGGGGGGCTCGAGCTTAGCTCAGAAGGTTAAAGGAAAGGTGGGTCGCATAGCTCTCGTAGGCTACATGCTCATGGGTGGCCTTCTCGCCTCTGTTAGCTCAATACGAGAAGTATACCTTCTTTTGGTGCCCTCTTTTCTCATCGGGCTCATAATAGGTGTTATAAACGTTGTATTCACCACAGCTTTTCTCAAACTGGTGCCAAAGGAGTTGATGGCCAGAGTACAGGGAGCCTTTAACACCTTCAGTCTGGCTATAACCTCTTTATCAGGGATGCTTGGCGGCATAGTTATACAGCTAGTAGGCCCCAGTGATAGTTTTCTGCTACTCGGAGGCGTGGTGCTGATATCAAGCCCATTGTTTGCAGTGTTCAAAGAGCTTTCGCAAATAGTGGTGTAGCCTCCGTAAAGTATCGCTAACCATATTAGTCTCTAACATTAAAATCACTCTGTATTCCGAATTTATTTTTTGGAGCACAGGGGATAGCAGTATCAAAGCACCACGTTCATATTAGGCAGTGCCCGTTTTTAGAGTTAAAATATGACCTAGATTAATGAAAAAATTTTTATAAAATTATACATATGGCTCAATCTCTACATAGGGCCGCTAAAAGCACACTCCATCTGGGGGTTATGGATTAGAGGCGGGGACTTACGGGATTGCTTAAAATTTCAACCACACTTTATAAGAGCGCGTTGCAGGGTCGGCGCGACGCGTAACTGGGTCTTGAAAACCTATACGGCGGGGTCGTAGTGGGTGCCAAGCTATACACTAGTATTGGAAATCTTCCGAGACCCACATTATTCTTGTGTGAGCGGTAATAGGAATATTAGGAGATCGGATTATTAGGAGACAAGTTGACTCTAGTTACAAGTGTGTCGAAAGAACCCTTCACACAAGTCCTCCCGAACATGGCTGTTATGGATGAGGAGGCAAAGCTCAGGTGCGAACACGAGAGGCTCTCAATACTCAAAGACTCACTCGGGCCGGCTCGAACATAGTGATTGAGAGCTCATCAACCCAGTACTGGCTCTATAGAATCGGAACCCAAACACACAACGCGGTGCCTTCCTATCCTCACGTAGAAAACCAATGCCACCACATTAGCCAAAATCAAAACACACAAGATAGATACCTACACACTACTATGGAGGCCTCCTACTCGCAAATGGGTGGGCGGATATATACCACCCACTAGGCAAACCACGTGCCTTTAGACAGGAGTGCCGGCGGAGCTCAGGGGGCTTGTTTCCTCGGAAAGTAAAGGATGGGTAAGTATTGCTGGGGCTCAGGGCCAAGAGTGGAGAACAGGGCGTATCCACACCCAACTAGTGCACAACATCAGGGTTCGGGAGGACTCACCGTCCAGCTGCTCAAAACGTGTTGGCAGATTGAGGAGCTCGACTCCGGCAGAATTAATAATGTGTACCTTAACGTTACAGACACTTTAAATGGGGAGACTATGAGCGCCTCACTCAGTCGGGGATTATAGAGAGCACCGCCTACAAAAGATAATGAGAGGATGGGTGAGGCAGCTCATGACGATACCCGACACAACGTACTATTCGGCTCTACTCATAGCAAGTGAGATAGGTGAGTGGAGAGGTTCCCGGACTTTGACCACCTGCTGTTTATGCTTGTTAGACTCTGTACCCCCACGACGCACTCTTCTGAGCGGTGGGATGACGCACCATGACTTAATCACCAAACAGGGCGGTGATTACCTCCTAGGTGGATCCTGAATCAGGACACTCGGTGTCACGTCGGGTGTTAACTGGTTTGATGGCTGAGCTGCGAAGCCTACAAGAGGATTAAGGCGAGGATGAGGTGGCAGTGTCGTGGCTGTTACCTTGACATCCGTCTGCGAAGATGCTTCTCATGATTAACTATGAGTATCATGATTAACTATGAGTATACGGAACCTAAGTCTGGTAAGCGGTACAATCTTTTCTGGGTTTATTGATGAGACTTAGTGTTCTATTGCACGGCGCATCGCGTACACAGCTATACTGAACATGGCTGCGTCGAATAGGCCAAGCACCAGCATAATTGACCCAAGCGCGCCCCAGTTGAGGCCCGTGAGCACCTCTTATTTGGAAAGCGGTTATAGTAACCAAGACATCTGATATGAGTAGTATTGTTAGACCCATCCACCCGACCCCAACGGATGCGTAAATGGTGAAAGGCGCTCCGCTTAAATGTAGCTCGAGTGGTAGCACCACCACGGCGGCAAGGGATGTAAGGAAGGGGATTAGGGAGGGTCTGAAAGTGGTCTTTGTGAAGTAGACGACAAGGTCAAGGGTGTTCGTTTCCCACCGCCTCGCGGTAAATCGATACAAGAGCCTCTTTTAAGCCGGCACGCTCGATCTCGATGGCCTCAAGGTCTACCGAAAACTCCTTAAGGGCTTCCAACACTTCGGGGAGACTTCTCTGGGATTCTAATCGTATTATTGTGCTTTCATTTTCGGTGCGGATTCCGAGGACACCGTTTAACGCCCTCACACGCTTGTCGTCTATCTCATAGGCGCGGGGAACACGTATTAGAACACCGCTACTGGTTTTTCTTAAAACCTGTGAAAACTCTTGGCCGCTCCACTCACAAGCAAACCTACCGTCAGCAAGGAGACACACGCGTGTTGCCAGCTCTTCGATTTCAGCAAGCGTGTGGGATACGTACACGATAAGTTTGCCGCTCTCCTTAGAGACTGCCTTTAATGAGCGCATAATGGTGTCCCTTCCAGCTGGGTCCACGCCTGAGAAGGGCTCGTCGAGCAGGAAAAGGTCACACACCTCCTTTGTTTGCAAAACTTTGGCGATCTCCGCCTTTTTCTTCGTGCCCTCTGAAAGACTCTCAAATTTCTTATCTGAGAAACCCAGCAAACCCATGTCACCCAAAGCTTCGTTAATCTCGGAGGCGCTCGGTTTTAAATCGAAAAACCTGACGTGGTAAACCAAGTTGTCCTTTAAAGAGAGACCAGGAAAAAAGGATGGGCTCTGGAAACTCACACCCATCCTCTTCTTCGCGCGCGGCTCATACGGTTGTTAGCCGTCTATGAAAACACTTCCACCATCGGCTTTAACCACACCTGAAACAATTTTGACGAGCGTGGATTTACCTTCCCCGTTTCGACCAATTATTGCCACTACGTTCGGCGACGAAAACTCGCCTGAACCCTCTTTTAGAATCCATACGCCGCTATAACGCTTTGCTACCTTATTAATGCTTATAATCATTGATACCCTTTAATGTATCTAATTAATATTCATTTTGTTCTTAAAGCGTATGTGTCCGGATAACCCCTGTGAGAGGCTTATGCGCCCAGTGAGCGAATCCAACCACCCCAAGAGAGACGGGGAAGGAAGGGGGAGAGGAGAGTTACAACTCACTTCTTACTCATTCTTTGTGAAGGCAGGGGTCAAAACCCCAACAGTTGCCAGCGCCTCTGTCACCAGGTTAGTGAGTTTGACCGCATTTAACAGGTCGGGGTTCAATCCCTAATCTTGACAACCCGGTCCAAAACACACTAACAGTCACCTACCACTAATACTCTTGTTCCCGGTCATATGTGACTAGTCCTTCCTCACGCCTGGAGATCAAGCCCATCAACACCCAATCTGGACACCATCTAAGACCCAACATGCTCCAAATAAGGTAGGTAATCAAATGTCTTACCAATAGGTTACTAATTTAGATGGCTTAGAGTAACATTAGAAGTTAGCCTAAGGATGCGATGACTATATTAGTCTTTAGATTCAAACCAAAGGGATTTTGATTACCACCGCTTGAGACAAAGAGAGATAAGGACAATCAGCTAGGTGATTTTTGGAGGCGTGGAGGGTGTCATGCCTTACACGTTTGTGAACTGCAATACTTGGTATGTATTAAGGTGTGGGTTGTGGGGTGATTCGTGAGTTGAAGCTAGACGCAGCTCGAACCATCAGTAAGGTGTCAACTATTTAAGAGGTTTGAATTGGTGATGCTTGGCTATGGATTAGTAAGCGTCACATATCCCTCTTCCCCTTCCATACTGATGTTTGGTTATTAGCCTTAAGAGCTGCTCTCAGAGGTCTTATGCATATTCGACCAATATTGGGTGGCTATGTAGTAAGAGTTTTAAGTGGTGGTGTGTTTGGATTAGGTGTATGAGTGCTGGAATGGAATTGAGGTTGGCTAGGCTGTTTGAGCGTGGGAGGGCTTTTGTTGTCGCATTCGACCACGGCTTGGTGATGGGGCCGATGAAGGGCATTGAAGATGCGGCGCTCGCGGTAAGCAGGGTTGCAAAGGAGGGTCCAGACGCGCTTCAGATGACCCCGGCGATGCTCGAGGTTGTAAAGCAGAACTTTATGTCTAGGTCCTCTCCGATGCTTATAGCTAGGCTTGATACAGCCAACGTTTGGAGGCACTACAAGGAGTATGGGACTGGCTACCACGCGCTCGTGTACGGTGTGAGGGATGCTGTGAGGTGTGGAGCAGATGCCGTGGTCGCCTATCTGGTTGTGGGTTATGGTGAGGATTGGGTTGAGGGTAAAAACCTAGAGATCCTCGCCAAAATCAGGGATGAGGCTGAGGAGTATGGTCTACCATTCATAGTGGAGCCACTCTTCGTTGAGCACGGTCAGGACTCGGTTAGGCAGAACGAACACGTGAGATACGTCTCACGCCTGGCTTCGGAGGTGGGCGCCCACCTGCTCAAGGTGGACTACACTGGCGACAAGCAGGGGTTCAGGGACGTCGTGCGCTCAAGCTTCGCACCCATACTCATAAGAGGAGGGCCCAAAACGAACACCGATGCGGAATTCTTGCATATGCTGAGCGAAGCACTCGAGGCAGGGGCGAAGGGTGTCACGGTTGGAAGAAACCTGTGGCAGAACCCAGACCCAGCTGAACTTGCAAGGAAAATAGCGGGCATCGTACATACCACTGTATAACGTAAACCACCCCGCCCTTACCACTAGACCCAAAATCCATGTGCAGGTTACGATCAGCGCTAAGCGCTAATTTGGGTCTACGGTTACGGGCGGATCCTCCGCCCCCCGGCTTGAGCCATTAAAATAAAAACCCTCGTGGAGAGTAGTACAACAAAGCGCTTTACTCGAACTTTTTTGGGTGAAGCACTAGTTGGGGTTTGATAGTGAGTGGATTTAAGCCCCACCATCGTCACGCATGAGGAATTAGCAAGACAGTGCTAATTCTTTTTGATAATGCTTAAATAAACTACAACATCATGCGAATCATGGGTTTCAATAAATCTGGGAACAGCAAAGCCGAGGAGGTTGATTCAACCCCTAAATTCCAGGCTTTGGGACAGACTGTGTTTATGAAAGAAAAACTCGTCAGGTGGGTGTCTACCTGGACGCTGACGCGGCCTTTTAACAAGGCTTATATCGGTACTGAAACTAGGAAGTGTATACGCCTATGAATAAGGGGATATCCACGAGGATAGTTGCGGCAATCCTAGTTGTTCTAATAGTAGGCGTGGGTGTCGGTGTGATACTCACACTCCACCACACTGGTAGCGGTGTCTCGTCAAGCCAGACCTCACCCGCCGCGTCCAACAGCACGCTGACCAGCACTCTCACGGCGACAAGCACAGTGACCACAACGTCGACGTCGACGACCACGCCTCCCACGGTTGGTCCACCCAACCGCAGCGTCCTAGTGGATGACTCCTGGTCTGAAACTGGTACAATCGACGCGCTCGACCCAGCCACGGGGTTCAACGTCCCCGATCAGCCCATATTTAATGTCGTGTTCCAAGAGCTCGTAGAGTTTAATGAAAGTAATTACATGCAGGTTGTACCCGTTCTTGCGTCGAACTACACCGTGCTGAATAACCACGAGACCTACGTGTTCACTTTGAGGCCTAACGTTACGTTCAGCAACGGTGACCCCCTCAACGCCTACGACGTTTGGTTCAGCTTCGTTCGCGAGCTCTACTTGGGGCAGGCTGTGGGGTCCTCGAATTACGCCCAGCTCACATTTAACCCTGAGAATGTGAGTGTGACGGGTATGACCACGCCTTGGGGTCTGCTGCACGCTGTTCAGGCTGCGACTGGGCTTCCTGTGACCACGAATTATAAGCTAGCATCGCAGGTGTTGAACCAAATGCTCTCAAACTTCAACCCTGAGAACGCTACCATTCAGAGGGTGATGGACTACCAAGATCAGGCCTATGTTGTGCTGGGTCCCGACACATTCGAGGTGAATCTACTCCACCCGTACAACTTCTTCCTACTCGACATAGCGCAGTGGTGGGGTGCCGTCGTTGACCCAGCCTACGTGGATGCCCACGGTGGAGTGGCTAACAACACTGTGAACACGTACTTTGACGCTAACGGCGGCCCGGGTACGGGTCCCTACTATATTAAGAGTGTGGGCGTGGGCTACTCGGATGTTGTCCTCCAAGCCAACCCCACCTACTGGGCTCTCAAATACACGAATGTACCCCTACCCGCTCAGCCGGCGCACATACCCACGGTGATAGTTAACTATCAGCTCACAACCAACCAGTTGATCGAGGATTTCGCTACGAACAGGGCTCAAATATCCTACCTACCCATACGCTACGCATCACAAGTGTACGATTCATATGTCTACAGAAATATTTACACGTTCAACCAAGTCTTCAGGAATCTCGGGTTATCCACGGGCTTCTTCTACTTGTCAATGAACACCCAGCTCTACCCCACCAACAACACGGACTTCAGGCTGGCCATAGAGCACGCCGTGAACTACACTGAGCTCCTCTACTCCTCATACGCTTTCAACGGCACACTCTACGGAACAAACTACCTCGGCCCACTCACACCCATATTCCAACAGTACTATAATCCAAACCNCCTGCCGCTCTACAGCTATAACACCAGCCTAGCCATCTACTACCTTAACAGGTCTGGACAAGAGGAGCACTTCTCTGTTACGCTTCCAAACGGGTCAGTGATAGGTGACCCAAGCGCGCCGCCTCTTGGACCCATAACCATAGTGTACGAGGTGCCCCTCACATCCATAGCGCAGACCCAGCTCACAATAATCCAGCAGGACCTCTCAGCCATTGGGCTCAGCGTGGGCTTCAGAGGGGTCACTGGCTCGGTGTTCTACGGCTTCAGCACACCTCAGAGTACACCCAACTTCGTGTACTATCAATGGTACCCCGACTGGCCTGACCCATTCCTCCAAATACTCGCACCAGCGCTCACAACCACGAGCTATCTGCCGGCGTGGGTTAACCTGACAACGATTAACAGCGTAATGCAGACGCTGCCATTCCTAACCAACACCACACAGCAGATCCAGCTCACAGCGTACCTCTACAATATCACATACAATTACGCGCCGTACGTGTGGATGCCCGACCCAGACAACACACTCTTTGTGCAGCCCTACCTACACGGCTTCGTGTTCAACCTATACATATTCTTCTGGTACAACACAATGAGCTACTAGCAGAGCCACACACCAAAGAGGCAGAAAGCAAAATCACGCAAGCACCCAGCGCAGGCGAAGTTCGACACACGCACGGTATACTCAGAGAGTTGTGGTCATCATAGTTTCTATAAACCGCTGATTTGAGCGATAGAGGGCGTCATCTCACAACCAGCACCGAGCAGGGTGATTCCTGGACTACTTTGGCGGCTATGCTTCCCAGGATGTGACGCCGGATGCCTTTAAGCCCCCATGTGGCTATGACTATCACCTCGTAGCCCTGCCTCGCTTCTTCGACTATCACTTTGGCGGGTTCACCCTCTAACACCTTTGTTTCCACGTTTATGCCTGCGCTTGAAACTATTTCGCGCGCCTTCTGCACGACCTCTTCCGCCTCCTTTAGCCTGCTTTTTTGTAGCGGCGTTGGCAGAATCGTTGCCGGCGTCCCCTGCTCGGCGGGTTTGAACGTGTCGTAGAAGGGCTGGTAGGTGTTCATCACCTGGGGTTCAACCACCATGAGAATTGTGACCACACCCGTCTTCGGGTCGACTATACGTGTGCTCGCTTCCACGGCCTTAATCGAGAACTCTGAGCCGTCAACGGCCACCAACACCTTCGAGTAGAGTTTGGGCATTAAGCGTATATCTGGGTGGTTAAATATGTGTTTTTGTGTTTTCAACAAGCGTCCCACACAAAAAGCCCGATGACTTCGGAGAGCCTTATGATATGGGGAGGGCGTACGCGATCCCCACGGATAATTATTACACGCTTGTTTATCCCAGCTTTTCTGTAAGGTTGCATCGAGCATCGATTAATGGTGTATGAAGTTTTTCGACCGGTGGTGCAGATTTGAGTAGTGGTATCGGCCGTAAACTAAAATACGTTTATGGAAGGCAAGTTTTATACTCGCTTGGAAACGGTATGGCCACACCTTTCGTGGCTCCATACATGGCCAAGATAGGCGCCTCGTCCCTCCAACTGGGGGTGTACACCTCTGTGAACAACCTTCTCGCAAATTTCGTCCAAGTATTCTGGGCGAGGATATACAGCTTGACGTGGCGCCGTCTACCCTTCATAGTGGTTGGAGGAATAATAGCTTCAACATTATGGGTGCTCATAGCACTCTCAGTGAACCCGTATACAATCATACTCATAGTCGGTGTCCAAGCAGCGATAGGAGCCATGACCGTGCCAGCCTTCTCAGCATACCTAGGAGAGATAGCCCCACCTACGAGGCGGGGTTCACTTTCCGCAGCTGTTAATCGGGCGGCTGCCGTGGGAGCCCTGTTTTCAACGCTCTTCGCTGGGTACCTAACGCTTAGAACTGGGTCAAAACCTGCACAAACAGTGCTTCTACCATTCACGATAGCCGCCGCACTCGGCGTGGCCGGCTCACTCATCATGCTACCCGCCAAGGAGAACACGCGCAGAAGTATAAAAGGGAAATTCAGGCTTATCAACTTTGAACCCCTACGAAGTAATAGGGATTTTAGGGCGTTCACGGTTGCCAACCTCTCCACTGTGGCGGCTAGATCGATGACTTGGCCCCTGTTCACAATAACCCAGATAGATGTTCTCCACGCGAGCCTGTGGGATATGGCGATCTTCTCAGCTGCAGGTTCAGCTGCTACAATAGTTCTACAACCCTTTGCAGGTAAGCTCACCGATAGGGTAGGACGCAGGTCGATATTTGTGTTGGAGGCATTCGGCTTCACACCGATCCCCCTAATCTACCTGTTCGCGAACAACTTCGCCTACCTAGTCTTTTCAAACGTCCTCTCGGGGGCTATAATCGCATTTGTAAATGTGACCACCTTCTCCTATGTGATGGATGTATCTCCACCCGAACAGGTAGCCGACTACTTTGCTATTAACAACGCACTCTCAGGCATCGCAGTCTCAGTCGTATCCCTTCTTGGTGGAATAGTGGGTAGCATCGCGATCTCTAGCTATGGTCTAATTGGCGGGCTACGCTTAATGTATGCCACTGCATTTGCGTTTAGGGCTGCAACTTCAACCCTATACTTCAGGGTTAGGGATGTGCTCAAGTTCCCTAAAACACTAAAGGATGAGATAAGGGATGAAATATCATCTATACTGAAAAGATTCGCAAACCATGACACGCACTAAATGGTTCACGCCGAACAGGGAGCAACCGTGTTGAGCCGCAGTGCAGGCTTGCATCCAAGCATCGTGGTTGACTTGGAACATTCATAGCCGACGATATCTCACCTTTTATAAGCTCCCTGTCAACGAACTTTTTACCTATCAAGGGAACAGCGTCGATTATAGCCTGAGTATATGGGTGTAGGGGGTTGGATACAACATCATCCGCCCTACCATACTCAACTACTTTACCAAGATACATCACGGCCACATAGTCGGACACATAGTCGGCGAGCGCTATATCGTGCGTTATGAACGCAACACCCATACCCCTATCACTCTTTGCCTTAATGAGGGTGTTAAGAACCTCAGCCCTCACAGAGACGTCAAGCATGGATACGGGCTCATCCGCCAACACCACTTTAGGCTCCAGGACTAGGGCTCTGGCTATCGCAACCCTCTGGAGCTGTCCACCGCTTAGCTCGAAGGGTTTGCGCATAGTGAAACTCTCTGGTGGGCTGAGTCTAACGTATTCTAGCGCCCGGTGAACCCTCTCTTCAACCACCCCCTTCTCCTTTACGCCCTGAACCCTCAGCCCCTCCGCCACCGTGTCGAACACAGTGTAGCGTGCATTGATAGCCTCGTAGGGGTCTTGGAAGATCATTTGAACATTCCGATGGAACTCCTTCTTCTTAGACCTAGACATACGCCTTAGACTCTCACCGTTAAACAACACCTCCCCATCCGTGGGCTCTTCGATACCACTTAAAACACGGGCGAGGGTGGACTTACCGCAGCCGGACTCACCCACAACACCGATGATATATCCGCCCCCCACCTTAAAGTCAACGTCATCAACCGCCTTTAGAAGAATGTTTGACACACCACGTCTTACACTATAGTACACCTTAACTGATTTTGCTTCGAGGAGGGTTGAATCCTGTGCAGCCAATCCAACATCACCCGTATGAGAGGCAGGCCACATAGTGCTCATCCCCAACCCTAACCAGCTTCGGCCTAATCCGCGAACACTCACCCATAACCCTCTCACATCTGGGTGCGAAAAGGCAACTCTCAAAGTTGCCCTCGGTAAGCGACGGCGGGGTGCCGGGTATATACTTCAGTTCACCCTCCCTTTTACCCCCCAATCGGGGTATACATGAAATCAGCTTTGAGTGTAGGGATGAAGGGGGTTAGCGAACAGCTCGGAGGCTGGAGCCACCTCAACTATTCTACCAGCGTACATCACAGCAACCCTGGACGCCACCACCGAGACGACGCCCATATCATGTGTAATATAGATGCTGGTCATCCTGCGCTCAGAGCTCAGCCTCGAAAGTAGGCGCAGTATCTTAGACTGCACAACCACATCGAGAGCCGTCGTGGGCTCATCCGCAATCAATAACTCAGGGTTTAGGATGAGAGCCAAAGCAATCATAACCCTCTGCTTCTGGCCGCCGCTAAGCTGGAATGGGTATCTATTGAATACTTCGACGGGTAACTCGACTTCACGAAGCATCCCTTCAGAAAGCTCTTTAGCCTCCCTCTCACTCATATCCGAGTGCTCCTGAATGGTTTCAACCATCTGTTTACCCACAGTATAGATTGGGTCGAGTGAGTTCATCGACGACTGAGGAACCATGGCTATACGCCTCCACCTGTAATCCTTTCTAAACTCCTCCTCCCCAATCCTAGTTATATCCACATCTCCAAGCCTCACTGAGCCTTCAAACAAAGCGACATTCTGTGGGAAACTCCTAAAGATCGCGGAAGCCAAACTCGACTTACCGCAGCCGGACTCACCCACTATGCCAAGCGTCTCACCACGTTCGACCGCTAATTCAACCCCATCAACCGCCCGCACAACGGATGAATCCTTCTTATAATAAAGCTTTAGTGAGGCCACTTGTAAATGGGGCATGTAAAACCTTTTACCTACACATGGATAAAAGCTTTAATCGATTTCTCCCCCGCCTAAAACCATGGAAACCAGCACATGATATTGGAGAGATATCCAGTCATTCAACCATCCTGCTTTAGGACCTGGTCATGCAGATCGGTTGGGGAAGCCACGGCGGCGTACCCTGTGGCTATAAGATATTTTTCATCTAAGACGCTACGGTACCTTTGAATATAGTAGAACCACACTCCAAAGCGTCTACGAATAACTCTTAGCACAACATAGAACTCAATGTTCGCGAGCGGCCAACACGTAATAAGTAAATATATTAGAGTAACCCAGTACTTAAAGGGTAACACATAAACTAGGAGCAGAGGGATTATGGCCCCCAAAAACTCGAGCGCGAACACGAGTCTACCACGTCTTCTATCACTCCGGGTGACACTATCCAGCTTCATACCAGGGGTGAAGCCCAACTCAAACACTGGTCTAAGCCTAAAATATAACACAGCCAACGAAAGTAGCACGTCGCTGAATAAGGCATATCCAAACCAACTCCGATAGAGAAGGATTATGAATGCTTTACCGATAATTAATAGAAACACTGTATATATGAGCGACCTTAAACTGGGTAACAACGGTTTAAAATCCTGGGATACGTGTGCATCCCTCTGATCAACCGTCATAAAGTTAGAATGATAAAGCCTTATAATAAACCAGACGTGGGACCAGAATCTGATGGCAGACGGCCACTCATACAGACCCCTATAAATCTAAAGCAACCCACATCCCATATAGGGTATTAGGATCGATCCTAGACTTTACCCTAGCTATCTAATTTGTTTTCTGCAAATCGACATATTAGCCATCCCTACATATGTCACATTGAACTTTATCTAGGAGGATTGGGAATCGCGTGGGGGAGTGGTGGAGTTTTTGCGTTGGCTATTCGAGTAGGAGGTATTCTTGTTTTTCCTGTCTTGGTAGGGTTTCAACCATCCTGTTGAATTCTTGGAGTATGCTTGTTTCAGAGAACTCTTTTGTTCCATGCTCTTCGAGTATCATGTATATGGAGCCGAGCACCGCGTGGTAGCCGTAAAGGGGGTCTATAAACGGTGTGTTAGGGTAGGCCCTACGCACACATTCCTTTAAAGTATCCCAGTAGAGGGGTCCAGCTCTGAAAACGCCTCCGAAACCACTCACGGGGAGGCTCTCCGCGTGGAGGCTCCTTTTGAGGGCTACGACGTTTAAAGCCGCCTCTGTGGCTGCCTCTTGAATAAGCCTCTTCGCTGTGGACTCACCCTTGCCCGCGAGCAGTGCCACCTCTCTTGCAAGCAGCCCTATCCTCCTTATGTTGATGGGAGACGTGTACACTTCATCCACTAGTCTTCTGGGTTCAGAAACGCCGAAGAATGATTTGACGGCCGTAAGAAACTCGTCTGAGCCATCAGACCTCCCATCAGCAATCTTAGCGGCCTCTTGTAGCGCTCTTCTACCAATATAGAACCCGCCTCCCTCATCGCCTATGAGCCAGCCCCAGCCACCCGACTTCTCCATTTTACCATTAAGCTTAATGTAGGCAATCATACCTGTACCAGCAGCCACAACCACGCCATCCCTGCTAAAGAATCTACAGTTGAACCCCGCCTCCCCATCGTTGAGTAGGGTGTATGGCTTACCAAAGCCTAGCTCACGCACGAGGGCGTCCACGATTTGTGTCGATATAGCTGAATCCTTGACTCCTGCAAGTGCGAAACTCATCCTTTCTACCTCGTTTAACCCATGTCTTGACCTCTCAACGGCCGCCTTCACGCACTCTATAATATTCTTCTTAGCGGGCTCCACACCTATATTCCTAAAATTTGACGGGCCGCGTGCACCTATACCTAGAATATGACCACTGGAGTCATAGCACACACCAACAGTCTTAGTGGCTCCACCATCAACTGAGACAAACACCATGTAACTATCCCTTTACTAAGGTGTGAACCACGCAAATTTAAACACTCATATAGGAGGCCTATCCAAGGCATCTAGAAGTAAGGAGGATACAGCGTCCCACAACCACGCTGCTCAGCTAGAATTAGGCTTGCGGCAACTCGAAGAGAGAATACTATTACAGAGTTACGCTGGGGTACACTAGAATTGTATCCTTCAACCATCTTGACTGAGAACCTGTGTTACAACTTGAATTCAGCCAATTTAGTGTTGTGCGGTTTCTACTTCGGATTCCGTGCTGTCTCTTCAGGGTAGGATTCCGTGCGCTCGATTCCCCCATGCACAGCTAAGTGTGCTATGCCGCCGACGATAGACACGATGCCCACCACATACCACGCGTGGCTTGGTGGGTTGAATACCAGAAATGTTATGGGGGTGATGAATGATGCGAGCGTCCTGCCCGTGCTTGTCGCAGCTGAGTAGTAGCCCTGGTAAGCGCCCCTGTTGCTCGGGCCGCTTAAGGCTGTTATCATTAGTTGCGTGGGCACAGTCAGAAGTATTTCACCCACTGTGGCCACGGCCATCGCCACGATGTACGCCTCGAAGCTGTGCGTGTTGGCTACTGCTATATAAGCGGAAGCCATGAGTATGGCTGAGAGTGTTGGAGCATAGTTAATCCACCCGCTTCTTTCTAGCAACTGGATTAATGGTAGTTGGAGTACTGCTATTAGCAGGCCGTTCGTTGTGAAGAGTAAACCTATCTCTTGGTTTGAGAGGTGTATGAAGCCAGCTGAGTAGAGTGATAATGGTGTGTAGAGGGAGCCGTCAACATAGAAAAGCACCACGACCACCCCCAGAAAACCCAGCGTCTCCTTCCCCTTTGGGAGAAGACCGCTTAATTTTGGCTTACTACCACCCCTAACCCTCAAATCAGTGCGTGTAAGCTCATCAAACCTGATAAGAACCAAGGCGAGCGCAAGCGCGGCGGACGCGGCTAGAGCGCTGAGCGCGAACACCGATGGGTAGCCTAATCGCTCCGAGAGTATCCCCCCAGCGGCTGGACCCAGGCCGAAGCCTATGTTCCCACCCATGGTCTGCAGTGAGAAGCCTGAGGCTATCTGCGTCCTCTGTTTTTGAGACGCGATCAGGGCGGATGTGGCGGGGTTGGAGAGGGCTCTGAAAAACGAGAAGCCCACGTAGAGAAGTATTATTGGTAGGACGTTGAATTTCGCCCAAAGCATGTACGCCATCAGCGTTGAGGACACTATGGATGAGGTGTAGCCAGTGAGCATCACGCTCTTTGAGCCGAAAAGGTCAGTGAACCAGCCCCCTAAGAGTTGTCCGCATAGGGACAGTAGCCCGGAGACTAGGTAGGCTGCGCCTATGACGCCGAGCCCAACCCCCCTCTCCACTTCTAGGTATATTGCGAAGAATGGCATTGCGGCTGACCACCCGAATGAGTTGACTGTGCGGATCAAAAACAGTGTGTGCGTCAGCTTCAAGGAGATATCAGCCTACACTAATCAGTGAAACCTTTGGAGACCATCCTCTAGAGAGGTTGTGTTTAAATCACTCACATGCTGCTTCCGTCTTTGAATTGGGCCTATTAGACTCATCTAGCTACAGGGCACTAGCTCCTTGATGAAGGGTTTTAGAGCTTCATTCACAACTGCAATAAGTTCGGATAGTACTTCCTGGTCCGACTTACTCGTGAGTATTGTGTCTCGTGCAAACTTGGCTACCCAGATTAGCTGGGAAACGTTGCTGGGCGCCTTGAACTCGACCGGTTCACCGCCAACCACTATGGGCGTGATGCCCCCAATGTTTTCAAGGTTCCTCCTAAATTTTGCATCCATGCACAGGACCTTAAAAAGGGAGTTTAGTACATTCGATTTGGAAGCGTATTTGAACTCGGAATCCCAGTCGTGTGATTTGGTCGCCCTCGCCAGGTAGAGCTCTATTATATCCCAGGCCAAACAAAGCCTGGTGGTGTTATTCTTGGATGAGGTGTACATGGTGTATAATTCCCTAAAGGTATCTTCAACTTCTTCGGCTAAACTCGACATTTCCACCACGCATACCACTCATAGCGCTGAAATAAGCTTATCCAAACCCCACAAAAAGAGGCTATACAACGCTTTCCATAATTTTTACAAAACGAGGTGTGGGGTATCGGAGATTATGAATGTGTCCAGATAATGGTTTTCCACGCGTGGATACCACGTACACCGCCCTCTAATCCGGGCACAATCAAGATTATCACACAACGTTTTTTAGATATCGCGTATATCTGCATATGACTCAGGATGGATAAAGGAGAACTTGAAAGGGTTTACTCCTATATAGATGCACACTTAGAGGCTCATATCGAACGCATCAGGGAGATCATACGCATACCCAGCGTCGCAGCCGAGAACCCTGAGGGTGTGAGACGGTGCGCACAATACCTGCTCGACCAATTCAAAAAGCTTGGATGCGTGGACACAGAGCTTTACGAGACGAGGGGTCAACCAGTGGTTTTCGGCCACTATGATGCTGGCGCAAAGAACACACTTATCGTCTACATGATGTACGATGTCAAGCAGGTCTCGGGTGAAAACTGGACTCTGATAAAGGATCCATTCGAGCCCCAGCTGGTTAAAATGGAGCCATTCAAGAAGGTGTTAGTGGGTAGGGGCGCGATAAACAGTAAGGGTCCACTTATGGCCTTCTTGAACTCCCTGTTCTCTATTAAGGAGTACGGTTTGGAGCTTCCAGTCAACCTCATGTTTGTGGCTGAGGGTGAGGAGGAACTGGGCAGCGCACACCTCATTGACTTTGTGAGGGATAGAGTTGGTAAGCTGAGCAGGGCTGACGCATGCCTCGCGCCCGGCGCCTCCCAGAACATTAACGGGGAGGTATCGATGTCGCTTGGATGCAAGGGTGTGGTGGAGTTCGAGCTTGTGTGCTCGGGTGAGAAGTGGGGTAGGGGTCCCACTGAGCGGGCGATACACAGTAGCTACGCGGCCATAGTTGAGAGCCCAGTCTGGAGGCTGATACACGCGTTGGCGAGCATGACCGACCCAGCCGACCCAACCAGGGTGCTAGTTGAGGGATTCTACGACAACGTGGCCCCGCCAACACCAGAAGACTTGGAGCTTGTTGACAAACTGGCGCAGAGGCTTGATGAGGAAGCATTGAGGAAGGTCCTGGGCGTGAAGCACTTCTACCGTGACCTCCACGGAAGAGACCTGCTCTTGAAGGCGCTATACACAACCACCCTAAACATTCAGGGCATCTACGGAGGCTACACCGGTCCACTCGTGAAGACCGTGCTACCAGAGAAGGCGTCAGCGAAACTCGAATCAAGACTCATAGCCAACCAGACAACCAAGGAGACCGTTGAAAAGATAAGAAGACACCTTGACCGCCACGGCTACACGGATATCCAAATACTGGAGTACGAGGGGCAGAACGCGGCTGACGACTGGTCTAGGACAAGCCCCAAGGCGGGAATAGTGCAGGCCACAATACAAGCCTACAGGGACTTCGGCTTCGACCCGCTAGTCTGGCCCTACTCCCTGGGAAGCTCCCCACAATACATGTTCACCAAGGAACCACTAAAACTACCATTCATCTCAGCGGGAATAGGCCATGGGGCGAGAGCACACGCGCCAGACGAATACTACGTCATCGAGGGAAACGAACGCGTCAGGGGTCTAGCCGACGCCGAGAAATTCTATGTATGGCTACTATCCAAATACTCAAACACCAATCTAAAATGAAGCATCCAACCCTACATAGTAGATCAAATGGTGTGCACGACTAACAGCGAATTCTAAGAGGGATTTTTAATACACGGTTAATGGCTGGGTTATAGGAACATTATAAAAACGTTTTTTTAAAAAAAAGGAGGGAGATAGGCTTGGTGTTTGTGTTATGCGCTTATAGTGGGTATGGGTATACGGCTGGGTCGCTGAAGTATAGCACCATGTTGCTGTTGGCTGATGATAGCTGAGATGGAGAGCTTATCCCTGGTACAACAACCTGGAGTGTTGGTTCACCGAGAGTCTGCCAGATCGGGTTCTTAGCGTTTGCGGCTGAAACAGCTGAGGAGGGAGTGGTCATAGCTGCTTGGAGAGCCTGGAAATTGTTGAGGCAGTTGGCTGTGGGGTTGCTTAGGTTTGAGGGGACTATCGCTGAGCATTGGCCTGTGACTGGGTTGGGATAGATGTTGGGGTCGAATACGAGAACAACCACTATGTACCAGGGTATGGATGTGTTTGTGGCGAAGGTGACCAAGTGGTCGTGCGCTGGTGTTGGGAGGACGCCTTCGGGTAGTCCGAATACACCGTTCTTAATGCCTAGGTGTTCTTCGACAGCTGTGAACGCTGGTGAATATATTAGTGACATGTGGTCTGGGCACGCTGTCTTGGTGAGCGCCGCACCGCACTGTGTTACAATCGTGTAGTTCTGAGACCCATAGATGAAGGTTGGGAAGCCGAGGTCTGTGGCTCCGAGCTGGTGTACACCGAATATTGAGAGGCCTGCGAAGGCTGGGACAAGCACGTAGAATGGGGCAGCGTTTGATGGGAACGCTGACATGTTAGCGGCGCCAACCTCACACCCCATGGCTACCTGGTTGGCTGTAGTTTCGTTGGGGAAGAATTGTGTTAGCGGTGGGGTGCACATGAATTGCGCAGTATAGTCGAATGTTATAACCTGCCCATTGTAGAAAGCACCACTGTAGGCTGGGGTCACCGTCTTGGTTATTGTGGCCGTTGAAACAGAGGTTTGATATATTGTTGAATACTGAGTCACAGTTGAGTACTGTGTTGAGTATTGAGTAACTGTTGTAGGAACGGTCACAGTGGACGCCATAGAGCTCTTTGTGGCATAGAGCCCGAAGCCCACAACTACCAGTATGGCCAGAACAACTGCTGTGGCAGCAAACACTGAGTTTGATACACCTAAAACCTTTCTGTTTTTCATATGCACCCAATAATACGGTTTGGGGGATAGGCTTTCGCTGGGAACGGTTATACCAAAAAGCTTAAAAATGGATAGATTTGGAGAGTCATTCCTCTTCTAGGCTGGTGAGGAATATTTTCCCAAGCGCGGTGAGCCTTATAGCGAGTCTTCCGCGCTCAAGTCTCTCAGTCTCCACTAATCCCAGCTCAACGAGACCCCTACTCTGCGGGCCGCCGTTGACGTGATGGCTTATCTGAGCCTTATCGTATCCAGTGGCCATCACCAAGTCCTCTAGGCTCTGAACGCCATCCCTACTCCTTTGGATAGCCTTTAAGATATCAAGCTTGGCGTCTGATATAGCTCGGTGGTAGCCGAGCTTGATTATGGGGAATACATAGGGTTTAACGCCATCGGTCCAGAATGCCCTCAAACCGAAAACAAACGCGGATGAAAGAGCGTTACAGGTAAGTATCTTATCACCCTCAGTAAGGTTGAGTATTATGTCATCATACTCTGACCTATACTTTTTGACTATCTCCTTTACAGTGTCGAACACATCCTCGAAGAGGTTGGACTTGAGCTGGATCACCTCTACGCCTATCCCCAAAACCTCCTCTACCTGGTCAACGTAGGTCTGAACCCTCTCCTCCAACTCTCTTCTCGAGACATCCTGGGGTGCTAGGTGGTAGAGGAGTATTAGGCGGTTCGATGGGAACATCCTCAACCCCGCTTTAATACCATCCAGCTTATCATGATATAGCGCAACCTGAAGAACCCTTTTTACCTCCGCCCTAGTCTTAAACATCTCTTCAAGCATACAATCATCTCCATTAAAACTTCGCACATCACTATAAGATTTTACCATAATCGTCAGCTAGATAATCCCACCTTATAGATAAGCGTGAACTTAAAACACTCTGTCACACCCACAGATGGGCAGTCTTAAGGTGATTCATGTCACCGGTTTTGGTGGGGTTCTCAGTACCACTCCGAGTGTTACTGCAACAACGCCCACTATGCTGAACACTATCCCTGTAAATATGAGTGTGGCGTAGACGGCCGCGTTCAGTGGTGTGATAAGGTAGCTCACAGTGGGTGTAACGTTAGAGAAAACAACATAGTAGTAGTCACCACTTATATTTGTGTAAGAGTAGATTCCCCCACTTGAAGCGGTGGGTCTAACCGCATATAGATAAATATTTGACTCGTTTACAAGACTCAAAGCGTACACTGGGATGAGACCAGAATTCTTTGATGATGATTCCACAGTCAGCACTGAGGGGACGCTCAAGTTAATCACACTTGTAATATATTCTCCCTGCGAGTAGGCTGTGACCCGAGTTGAGCGGGTGGATGAGCCCTCCACCCGAACGAGGCCAAACCCAGTTACGCTTGCACCAAGAATAAGAATCGTCAAACCTACCAAAAGTAGCTTTCTACGCATAACCAAAACAGCCGTCCCACCACTAAAACCTTTCGACCTCAAAGCTTGAGCAACCCAGACCAACCTAGATATTTGAAAATTAGCTAGATCAATTATTGGGGGCAAGCAACACACTCAATATTATATACCCACTCCTAAATCAAGGGGCACATCGTTTCTAGTGTTCTGTAAACAAATGGATTACCGCTGGGGTGGACGTGAAGCTTTCCAACTAACCCCAAGACTCCTTTCCTCCAAGCGGTAGTGGTAGAGACACATCCAGATTTCCCGGGTGCGGACTCCCCACTTTAAGCGCCTCGGATACAAGCGACTCTACGATGATTCAGCCAAACCGCTTGGTTATGACTACGAAATAAGAGAAGGGGTACTCAAAACTGTGAGCTACCACGCCCTAAACGGTAGATTCAAAATTCGCTTGGGGGGTAGAATCAGCGCTAAGGGGGATCTGGGTCTACATAAGGGACAAGGCTTTGGAAGCTTTATAAATTCAGGTTTTATGGGTTTAGTTCAGCGTTGGGGGTATGGAGGTATCCTCATGTTCAATGTTACCTCTATGTTTGCGAACGCCTGCCTATCACGGGGTGATACGAGGGATATGACTTCACCCCTCCTACCCATCCTACCAGTCCTCCCAGCCCTATGAGTATATGCGTGGACATCTTGTGGTACATCAAAGTTTATGACACGTTCAAGCTCGATTATGTCTATACCCCTTGCAAGTAGCTCTGTGGCCACAAGTAGGTTTATCCTTCCCTGTCTGAAGAGCCATAGTGTCTGCTCACGCTTGGTTTGAGGCATATCGCCGTTAATATAGGCGACCCTGTGCCCCCTCGCTGAGAGTTTCTCGGCGACCCATCTACTCCTACTCTTTGTCGCCGTGAAAACTATAGTGGACTTATTTGACCCAGATAGTAGCCTCTCAAGCTCCCAGAACTTTGAACGTTCATCCACGTCTATCGCGTAGTGCTCAATGGTCTCAACCTGCTTATCCCCGTCGAGTATGATCCGCTTCGCATCAGCGGCATACCTGTGTGCAAGTCTCTCAACGTCTTCGGGTATCGTCGCCGAGAAGAAGCTCACCCGCCGAGCACTCGTCGACCTCAGTATCCTATCGACATCCTCATAGAAACCCATATCAAGCATCCTATCACACTCATCCAGTATTACCTCACTAACCGAGCCCAAGTCGAGTATTCCGCGCTCATAGAGGTCGAGGATTCTGCCAGGCGTGCCCACGGCCACATCGAAGCCCCTTGACACCCACTCCGCCTGTCTACCTATGGATTTACCGCCTATGAAGACTGCGACCCGGACACCCACATGTCTGCCAAGCCTCTTAATCTCCGCCGCAACCTGCTCGGCGAGCTCGCGGGTGGGCGTTAAAACTAGGTACCTATCACTCCTAGACTTATCCCGGGAAGCCCTCTCAAGCATGGGTAAAGCGAATGCAGCAGTCTTACCGCTACCAGTCATCGACTGGGCGACCACCGCGTTACCACCCAACATAACGGGTATAACCTGTGCTTGGATGGGTGTTGGTACAGTGTAACCCGCATCCAAGATTCCCTTAAATACGTCCTCCGATAAGCCAAACGACCTAAAACCTAACTCTTCTGCGACAAAGTTCATTTCTTTCACTTTTATTAAACCATAAAGCATGAGTGTGTTTTCTTCAACCCCTGCTTTGTTTGGTTACTAGAAGTAACGATGAACCCACTATTAAGCCTGTTCGAAGGGAACAACTAATACATAGCTAACACTGAAGGTGGAGTAGTACCCTGCCGAGTCTGTTACGTTGGGGGATACAGCGGTTGCTTGGAAGCGCTCCGCTATTCCTTGACCGTCCGTGAGCCACTCGGCGATTAGCGTCTTAGTGGTCTGGGCGTAGTTGGTGCCAAGTGAGAGCACCACACTTCCACCGTACTGGTTTATGACTTCAAGTATTGCTGAGAATCCCCCTGTCGCTAGCAGGTTCTCGTTAACGCTTTGTGTATAGTTTTGAGAGGCGTACGAGGATTCATATAGTACATTGAAGCCCAAACTGATGCTTCCGTTCTGAGCGTACACCAGCTTGTAGGGGATGACGCTTGGGTTCGTTATGGGTGTTGCGAACGCACTGTACACCAACCTGACGGGGTAGTTCCCCTCAAAGATGATTGAAGCGTTGTATATTCCTGTGTCGGTAGCCCGCTCTGAGAATTGCTCATTCAACACCGCACTCTCCAGAAGCGTTGACAGCGTCTGATACGCGTTAAATGAGCCCCTCTGCACCACCTGGGTGTTTTCGTAGCCATGCTCGAAGCTCAGGGTTGCCGAGTAGTCGAGAAAATAGTGACCCACCTCCTGGTAGACCTCGCCTGAAAAGCTTGGGTTGAAGATGGGCGCGGAGTCAAAGTAGACCTGCTTAGCGGTGAGTAGCCTCCCAGATAGGAGGGGGTTGGAGGGGTTCACCCACAACGCGAGCGCACCGCTCAGAGTCCAAGAGAAGAAGGGTGAACCCGTGAGTTCGTAGGCCTCCGCCAAGTTGGTCACACTCACACTGAGCGTTGCGTTAAGCCCGGTTGCCAGTAGGGGTGTGAGCTCAGCTATATATGGATTATGGAAAGATAACGCGTTTATGGAGGGCATGGGTTTCCAGTAAAAGAGGTCTACGCCACCCGTGTAGAGCGTCTCGAAGGGGTTCACCACGTCCGCTAGGAAGCCGTTATAGTAGAGGAGCACACTCCTTGTGGCGGGCTCGTTAGCGTACCAGAACTCATCGTTACCCCCACCCTCCGTGTACACCAGTGCGGCCGCCCTATATGTGCCGGCCGGCAACTCGACCTGTTCGCTGAATGACTCCTGAAATGGGTTAAGGGTTACCGCGGAGTAGCCTAAGGGGTTAACCCAGAGGGGTATGAATTCGGTGGGTAGCCCTGCGGGGGGCGCTCCTGGGTAAAGGTAAAGTGAAACGTTCACTGCGTATACACCCGTGATACCCACACTGGCATCATAATAGTTCACAACCACTATCTGGAATGTCACATTACCTCTAAGCATATTCTCATAGAGTGTGACGTCCGAGGCAGCCGTGGAGTTATAAATCTCCTGAGTTGAGCCCCAGAATATGGGTACGCCGTCGGCGAAAACGTAGACCGGCCTATCATACTGCGCCCCCCCATACTCCCTTATGGAGACGTTGAGCACCCCGAGCGAGTAGTTCACGTCTGGGATGATCACGCTAACCGTGTAGGGTGTTGGGCCAGTGTTGTTGAACACCACGTTATTGGCGATCACAACAACATCGGGTTTAACGCTAGGCAACTTGGGTTGGTACGCGCCGAATGAATAATAGCTCGTAACCAGCCCACTGGGGTCGCCTATGGTTGAGTTAACTAGTGGAGGCGCATGCTGCGCCAACTCGTGGCTGTGTTGCATTAGAGGGATCCTAGCCACCGCTGCAGCAGGTGTGAGGGCTGAAATCAATATTAGGAGTGTGAAGAGTGGGCGAATCAAGACGGACCCCCCGTGGCCGCTGCGCGTCTACCCCTCAGCACGAGTAGTATGGCTATAAGCCCCAGTACTAAGCCTAAGACGCCGAGTCCACCAAGCAGGTAGTAGGTGGTGGTCTGATGGTAGAGGTTCACGATGTTGAACGCATGAGTGTAGCTCAGGCCCGAACTGACCGTGACGCCTAGCGTGTACACACCGTCCGGGTTTGAGGACGAGCTGAAGGGCACACTGAGCTGGACGCCGCCGCTCGTGGGTGTCACACTGAAGTTGACCGGCTCCCCATTAATGGTCACGCCGATCACCCTAAGCTGAGAACCGGTGACCACCAATTTGATTCGAGTTAGAGTGCCTGTGATTGTAGTGGGCGTGGTGAGTTTGAATGTGGGTGTGGGTAGTGTTGAGATGTTTGAGACCCCACTATACGTGTTATCCACACTTTGTATAGTGCTGTTCAGAGGGTTATACGCGTAGGTTAGGTTGTTGAACGTCGTTGAGAGAACTGTGAGGTTGGAGTCTGTAAGGCTCACACCAACCCCTCCACCATTTACCGTGCTACCTATAACTGTGACTTTGGAATCCAATATATTGATGTGGCTAAGTGTTGAGTCAACCAAGACTATTTGTGATCCGCCCTCAACTGTTAAGCCGTCTAGATAGTCTCCCCTTAGTGTGAGGTCTACCCCGCTAAGCGTGAGGTTCGTGGCGCCCACGCCTTCGAGAAGTGGGAGGCCTGAGGAGTTGGCTATAAGCGGTGTTGAGCTCAGGTTTGAGGGCGTTATCATATGTATGTCCACATAGGTGTAGGGGAGAACGTTCAGGTAGGCGTATGACTGCTGGGCTTGAACGCCTCCAGAGGATTCGCCTGTGAGAGCCAAGTCCCAGGCACCAGAGAGGTAGCCCTGAGGTAGCCCAGCGTAGAACCCTCCCTTAAGAACAGATGGAAGCGTGATGTTAGCGACCCAAGCGGCCGCGTTGGTGCTATACTGCATCGGCACACCCGTGTTCTCTTCGAATATATATGATTCAAAATTATAGTTCACAGGCTGAGCCGTTAGCATGAATACGCCACGTGTGACCTGGGTGCCGTTAGGATAGTATATCCACGCCTTCACATTAAGCGTTTGACCCTCTAATGCCTCCGATGGAGCTTGGACACGGTATGCCAACTCTTTATTCGATATGTATAGTGCAGTCGCATAAACGCCTTGCTCTATTCCTGAGGAGCCGTCATACGTGGAGTTAAAGACCACCGTGTAGAAGCCAGCCGAGAAGTTGGCTGGGACTGTAAAGTTCGCCTCCTGCAGGAAGAACAGGTTTAGAATGCCATATTGCACCTCGTTTGGGGCTGGCTTGAGGTATACCTTGGCGGCCAGCTCTCCATCCGGACTGAAGAATTCAGCCGTCACATTAGAGGTGAAGACCCCTCCCCCGGAGGCTGAAAGGCTCTCGGTGTATAGCGTTATTGTTTGACCCGGCGAGGCTGAGGGTAATGCGTCGAGTGAGGGTGTTATTATTGTGGATATAAGTAGCGCTTCTCCGAAGTACTCGTAGGTATAGGCCTCCCCCAACTGGCCTGAGAGGTTGGCGTCCACAACCATCGTGTACACCCCTTGAGGGAGGTTGGGTAAGAGGGCGTACCCGCCTGCGTATACGCCTGGCTCATCGCTCACGGGGAGAAGACTCACATTGAATATGGGCACACCGTTCCTTTCGAAGAGCGCTGTAACGGAGGCGTTGATGGCTGGCGAGCCATCAGGATATGTTACAGCGGCGGTCACAGTGAAAGGCTGGTTGGGGGGTATGGGTGGACCGTAGGGATAGGGTACTGGCTGAACTATGACTACACTCAAGCCTACCTGCATGTCCGCGCCCCCTGAGCCTTCGATCCCCCCCGATGAGCCTTCGACTACTACACTCCACGTGTTTGGGGGTGCGCCGGAGCCAACCGTGAATGAGCCAACCCACTCGGAGCCATTAAAGCTCAAGGGCACACTGGCGTATTCACCCTCAGAATTATAAACGTACGCAGTGAAGGAACCTGACGTAACCAGTGTGCCGTTGGGATAAGTTATAGCCGCACCCACACTGACGGTGGAACCATAGTAGAACTGTGGGAAAGAGGAGCCGCTCCCACCCAGAGTGACCGCCACTCCGAGCTGTGGAGGTAGACTCTTGATGGCCTGCGCGAGCGCTGGGAGGTCCGGCGAGCCTAGTCCGGTCACCAAGTTATATCCCCGCGATGCGTAGTAGGCGCCGTTATATCCGAAGCTAACCTGATGGAACGCCTGAGAGTAGAGCGATGCATTCTGGTAGATGCGGTAGAGGTAGGTGTTAAGTAGACCGAGCGGCTCATTCAGGTATTCGTCAAGGAGGGAGGTCATGCCCGCCCAGAGAGGCGTTGCCAGGCTTGTGCCACCTACGACTTCTTTTTGGCCTTCAACCAGAACGACAAAGCCGGTGTAGGGGTTTGCATCCGCGGCTACGTCGGGGACGCTTCTGAACACTGAGCTGCCAACCCCCATCTGGTACCAGGGTTTCGGAAACAGCGTGCTGTAACCACCCCCAGAGGACACCGTCTCACCCGAGTAGTCGGGGGATATGCTCCACGCCTCCTCGTAGGAGTAAGTTGCATTCGCATTCATCCGGCTTATTGAGCCAGATGTGACGTTCACGTAGAGTGTTGTTCCACCCACGGCTGTCACAAACGGGGAAGACGCTGGGAACAGGACGCTACCATACGTGGTTGGCGTACCCCCATAAGCACCTTCATCACCACTCGCAGCAAAGAAAGATATACCCTCAGCGGCTCCGAGCGCAAAGTAGTAGTCAGCGTAAGGGTAATTCAGAAATCCCGAGTAGTAGAACCCCGACTCGCCGAAGAGGTTCTCAGGTCCACCCCAACTCATACTTGTGACGTTAGCCAGATCGGAACTCACCACGTAATCAATCGCTTCAAATAGGGCGTTTGCGACATCCACTGGGTTGAAGCCAACCACTAAGTATATATGTGCATAGGGAGCCATACTGTGAACAGCCTCAACGTCGAGAGCAGTCTCAACATCCCATCCAGTGGCCACACCGTATTCGGGGTGGTAGGGTCCCACGGGGACTATGGTTAGGTTGACCGGTGGTAAGCCGAACTCTTGGTCGAAGGCCGCGAGGTCTTGCTGGATGAGTGGGTCACCGTAGGCATCAATGATCGCTATGCTTTGACCCCTACCCCCATAGCCCTTCGATAGAAGGGTGTTCACGCCATACGCATCCTCTAACACGTTAGGGCCGTAATAGGTTGCGGCGGTTGTGAGCCCAACACTGGGTGTGGAGCGTGGGAGGTTTGAGGGCACAATCCTGGTGCCGTTCAGCGCGCCCAAAACAATGTACTGTGGCTGTATTAGTGTTCGGTTTGTTAGCCCACTTATCTCAACCCCCTGCAGCCCGCTTGGGATCTGAGGAGGGGTTGAGGGTGCATAGTAGGTTTCGCCCTGGTAGCTGTATGTATACAAAGTGGTGTGGAAGAGTGATTCAACTGTGGATGCTTCGGCGTAGCCTTCAATCGAGAACCTGTCTGGGCTCACATAGACGATCTTGAAGCCATGCGAGTTCAAGAAGTGTAGCACACCATTAAACTCACTCTGATTGGGAGCATAGTATCCCAGAAGCCCGTCTTGGCTGAGTGGGTGGAAGTGTTTGAGAGAAACCTGTTCGGCCACAAAATTGATCGATGAGGAGTTACTGGGAGGCAGAAAGAAACTCAACCAGACCTCAGAGTTTGCTGGAAGAGGCTTAATAGCACTCCCAAGAAGGGGGGGACCAACATAGGAGGCCTGAGTGTACCCTAAGGTCCCAGAAGCGTTTGGAGCGGTAGCTATAACCATACTCACTATAATAACTAAAACCACGAAACTAAACGGTTTAAACATAAAATCAGTTACCTAACTTCAAGAACAGTGTATTAAACCTTTCTTTAGAGCCATTAGCCACAGTGTTTTGAAGTAGAATCGCTTCCAGGGTAGATCGAGAACGAGGCGTTTAGGTTGCGTCAAACTTGGCCCACAACTCGGTGGCTACCCTCCAAAGGTTACCGGAGACACGTCTTTCACTGGAAAGATTTACACCGATTTTACCCAGTATTAAGGTGATGAGTAAGAATTAGAATCGCTATTGAGTCTTTTTAAGATCGTTGTATAGCGCCTAACAGCGCGACTTTACTCAGAGTCATGATGTTTTGCTGTGCTAAAAGAAATGAGATGTTTTGTGGGTTATTCTTGAACCTAGACTCTTATCGATTTGTGGACCGCGTCATCCATGAGCGCCACTGAATAGGAGGCCAAGCGCACCACTGATTTCGCGAAGTCGGATCCAGCATTCACGTCTCCAGCAGTGAGTTGCTCCACTTTTTTCATTGATTCCCTAATCTCCTGCACCCCGTCGAGTTGTTCTGTGAGGAACATTCTGAGTGCTCTTTCAAACATCTCGCTTACTAGGTTCAGCGTATTACTCAGTACACTTGAACCCTTTTCATCCTTCATAAGGGTTTGCGACGCGTTCTTGATGTGTGTGAGTGTGCGGCCAAGGTCTCTTACCGCCACCGCGTAGAGTATCAGATCCTTGGTGGGTAAGCCTAGGTTGAGTTCGAACTCACGCTGTGAGCCAAGTGCTAGTGTTCTTATTATAAGCCTATAGTTTTTGAGGAGCTGGTCACACCTTGTATATATATCCTCGCACATCTCCTTCGAGGGCTGAGCCGCTGCGCATGCGAGGTCACGTACAAGCTGAAGTATTTGGGAGCCGAATCTCTCAACCTCCGCGCGTATATCCTTCGGTTCTTGGGCTCTCACGCTGAATCTAATATAGTCGAACCCTTCCTCCTCCACCTGTAGCCCAGCGTGTGAGAGCTGCAGGTTCCTTAGCTCGCGCTTCTGCTCTTGACCCATAACCCCCTTGGAGTACACCCTGATCTGGGACACTCCCTGCATATAGTATGATGATAGGAGGTATTTTGTGTACTCAATGTCTGTGAGCTCTAGTTCCCTCGCATTGTTCGGCTGGGTGGGTATAACAACTTTGAGTGATCCACCCGAGTTGTACACAAGGAGCTCGCTCCCAGAGGTGAGCCCATGCTGCCTGACCCACTCGCTTGGGAGGCTTATGATAAAGCTTCCGCCCTTGATTTTCTGTAGCCTGCGAAGCGGTTTATTCATATATTATCCCATAAATATATGGGTATAAATAAGCTTTGATACATCAAAAACTGAAGAAAACTTGCTCATAAACAGAGTGGATGACTTAGTCATAACTATTACGAACACAAAACTCAGAAGACGGGTATAACGTCCTCCTCTGATACTCCTTCAACTTCCTCCCCGCTTATTCCCAGCTCTGGGATCTCTGGGAACTTTACTCCATACTTGGATACTGCTGCACCCACTCTTAGCACAGCTTCCCGCCAAGCCTTCTCTTTCTCTTCAAGTGAGGGAACACCGAGACCTGCGTCTCTTGCGAGATCCTCCATCTTAAAGTGCACCTCCTCATAGTCGTGTGGAAGCTTCCAGAAGTCCTTGGGTGGCCTATACATTATAAGGGATAGGAAGATGAATCCAGCCCTTATCTGCTTGGTGACCATCATCTTCCTCGATTCATCCATCTTGGGGAGGTTGTCCTGCAGCAACACGTGGGTGAAGGCGTAGTGTCTCGTTTCGTCGAGTGAAATCTGCCTGAACACTTGCTTGAACTGAGGTATCTTCGCCCCATCACCCATCTCGCTGAAGATAGTTGTAGCCGCTGCTTCCCCCATCATGAACGATGTGAGCAGCACGTCAAAGGTGTACTTGTTGTACGCCTCCTTGTAAGCATTCCAGTAACGCGCACCATTATACCAAGTCCACAACACGTTTCTAGCAGCCTTCCTCTCCAGCTCATCCTGTGGCTTAAAACCGCGTGGGAAACCCTTAAACATACACTGCGAAGCCCTACCACACACCATGCAGTGCCTGTTCTCATCGAATGTGATCGTGGATATAAACGACCTGTACGCTGTGGGTATGTGCCTCTCATGGCTTTTCACCATGGCGTACCCGAAGACTGGCGCCGCGTTGTCGAATGTGGCCAGAACACACCACCAGTATGCAACACCAAGCCTCTGCTTGCGCTCAAGCCCCGAAGCTATCTCCTCAAGCTTCGCCCAGTCTATCTGATCCTCATCCCACTGCTCCCGCTTAGCACGTGAGTAGAGCCTCCACGTCTGGGGGCTTGTGTCAAAATCCCAGTCTAATGGGTATATAGATTCTGGAGGAAACTCCGGATCCTTAGAGTAATCATACATTTCCATCACTATTTAAAACGCACCTTCAAATATAAATATTATGAGTAATTATATGATTCATGAAGCATTGTTTCCAGATGTTTAAGCACGCCTTCGGGTCTATCCGTGGACTCCGCGAAACTCGACCTCCAACCCCTCCTCACATAAGCCCTGCTCTGACCACTACGTGGCAGCCCCCTCACAGCTGGATTAGGGTGTTCACCTAAAACCTCCAGCGCGACCCTCTCCACAACCTTAAAGGGGTGATAAGCCATGAGCCCCGCCCTATGAAGCATATCAGCCCTACCATCACCCGCATCAACCACGACAAAGTGGACAGCCCCATTCATAAACCTATCCAAATTAGAGTAGAGGCCTGCAACGAAAACCTCCTTGTATCTACTAAGACCACCCATCAGGTTTGGAAGAAGCCCACCCACAGCCTCAAGCCATCTTGCATCATCCAGTATTGCGCACAGCCTTAGAACACCTCTGAGGCATATGGAGTTGGGCGACTCGTTGGGTGAATCCAGCTTTGACAAAGTCGGTGTCCCCCTTAACTCATCCCTAAATCCATCGGCCACCATAAAACTCTTCAACCTCCCCGCAACAGATGAGGCCAGCTCTAAGAGCCTGAGGTTACCAGTGACCTCATATGCCGTGAGAAGCGCGTTTAGCGATGCCCCATAGTCCTCCGCCAAGCCCTCTCGACCACCATCCAACCGCCTAGTAACCCTAGGTGTGAGCCTATCCAGAACTACCAGCGCCTTCGTAAGCCACTCTGAACGGCTGAATCCGGTTACGGCGTAGCCGACAAGCATCGACTCCACCGCAAGCATGTTTGGATATGTATAGGGCGTTTCATCTCTTCTGGGCTTCCTCCTTTTGGCGTCCCTGTAAGCCTTCATCTTCAATCTTATATCTTGAAGCGTCTTCCAAGCTTGGTGGCTGCTTACGCCCAGCGTCGACGCCAGGTCGAGTATATCGAACATCCTGCGCAAAACAATTCTACCCGCAACAACACCCCGCGTGGTCTCCCTACTCGGCGAGTAGGGGTCAGCTGAAACAGCTATTGGGTGCACCCCGAAAAGCCTCCTACCAACACCACCAAGCACTGAGCCGAGGGCCTCATCAACTTCAGCTGGCGTCCAAGTATAGTATTCACCCTCCCTTTCCCCGTCTGAGGCCAAACTTACCGCGAATCCCCCTTCAACCCCCAAGTCTGATAGCATAAAGCTGAGAGTCAGGTTGAGTGCGTCTAGAAACTCTTCGTCACGTGTTGCCGCATACTGGTTCGCGTAATCCAACGCGGCCTCCGCGTTATCCACCAAAAGCTTCTCAAAGCTGGGCACAAGCCACTCAGCATCCGCGTTACGATGAAAACCACCACCCACCTGATCCATTATGCCTCCATAATACATCTTACGTAGAGTTATGGAGGAGGCTTGCACGCCGAGCGTGTCACCCGAGCGTGAAGCATACGAGAGAAGCAGCCTATTAACCGTAGGCTGGGGAAACCTGCGCTGCAGGCCTACACCCACACCTCCAAGCTCCCAGTCGTAGTCCATGAGCAACCTGACCACGCATTCATCCACAAGCGAAGGGCTCAGCCTCAAGGGCTGCGGACTAAGCGAGGGATGATCCAGACTCCTCGCACTCTTCAGCAGGGACTGCCTATCACTCCTCCAAAGCTCCGCGACTCTCGCAACTAAACCCATCAAGCCAGCCTCCCCCGCCGACCCTTGAAGTGGGAGGAAGTTAGCCGCGACAACCACCCTACCGTCGGGTGTGAGAACACAGTTCACGGGGTAGCCCCCACCCACAGCCGACTGGAAAACCCTGTCAACATTCGGCTCCTCATCCCTATCAACCCTAACACAAACAAAGTTCTCATTCAAAAGACCCGCGAGTTGCCCAGCGGTGAACACCTTGGAATCCATCTCAGAACACCACCTCGACCAAACAGCACCAATATTCAAGAACACAGGCTTATCCAATCTAGCAGCCAGCCCGAAGACGCCGCGAGACCACCTACGCCACCTGACAGGTTGGGCTAAACCCAACTCGAAGTAGAGCCCATTCTTTCTCCTAGACACCACTAAACAAATCCGTACACACTTAAAGCCATTACGTGCACAAACGAGCTTACCGAATCCCGCTGTAAGCCACGCGTGCCAACACCGTGCGGTTTCCATTCTTTGGAAAAATGGTAGACTCCCTGTAACCGCGGTGCGCATAGGACTCAGAAAAGAGGTAACAACATGTGAGCCACTGCACCTAGAGGGCGAAGCCTTGTACCTACCCCTCTATGCTGACTTGAACGCCTACCTTAAGGAGGGTTACCGAGGCACCCATCCGCACGCGTGAATCCCCCGCTACACTCACCGCGGACACTCGTGACCCAAATAGGAAGCCCGAACACTTGGACCACCACTCTTCTACAGTAGACCAAAAAATTCGATGCGTGTATACGATACCCCCAAGCGCGAATTCGACCGTCTCCCCTGAGACGAGGTTTTAAACCTTATAGACAGTTAGGCCACCCGATGGCACAAGCCACTAAACCAGCTTTGGTGTTGGCTTAATAGCTCACTTACTAAGTGAGATAATATGTGAGTTAGATGCCTTACAGATTCGATGCGGGTAGATTCATAGCCATAATGCTATCCTTGATAGTCCTATTTGTATTGTTCGTATTTGGAGGGTTCTACGGTGGCTACAGTGGTCTAGGCCTTAACTCTGATAGCCTTATATTACTAGCTGCACTCACAATATTCGCATTCGCTGTGAGCTTCGTAAAAGTCACACCCCAAGATGAAAACGTTGATATAATAAGCGAGGCGAGATGCCCCACGTGTGGCTTCATATACACTAGGCCCTTCACAAACGGAGACTTCATATCCAAACAGGACAAGCCCTGCCCAAAGGACGGCTCAATCACGCTAATAGAGAAAATATACGTCAATGACCAACTAAAACAGCCAGCATAGAGAACACCTGATATCCAACCCCACCTAACTTAGCCCCCAAAACTTGTTTTAACTAGGTGGGGTGCTCCACACCGCCATACTCAACCTATGCGTGGCTAATTTGATGCTCCAATCTAACAGGATGGTTCACGGGTGAAGTAGCCACTCCTATCAGATGACCGGTATGAATCTCTCTTGGCGGAATGTTTCTTCGAGGCCACCCTGTATGGGGATTTTCACCCCGCAGCGCGGGCAGCGGTTATCCTTTTCAAGATTCCAAGAAATGATTTGGAAGCCGTATCTTTCAACCACGGGGAAGCCGCACTCCGCGCAGTAGGTGTTCTCGTACCTGTGGCCGGGCACATTTCCTAGGTAGACGTATTTTAGGCCTTCCTCTTTGGCCACCTCGTAGTGTCTTTCGAGTGTGGGTATTGGTGTCAGGGGGAAATCCATCATCTTGTAGTCTGGGTGGAATCTCAGAAAGTGCATTGGGGTGTCTGGCCCCAGATTGTCGTACACCCAGCGTGAAAGGCGTCTCGCAGCATCGAGGTTGTCTCCCACCTTGGGCACGACGAGATCCGTTATCTCCACGTGTATATTAGTCTTCTTCTTTATCTCTATCAGAGAGTCGAAGATTGGCTGTGCGCTGGGTATGCCTATAAACCTCTGCACGAAGCTCGTCTCAGCGTTCCCCTTAAAGTCCACTGTTAGACAGTCGAGGAATTCGCCGAGTAGCCTCACTGTATCGGGTGTATAGAACCCGTTGGAGACGAATATGTTGAATAGACCCACCCTGTGCGCTTCGAGCCCAATATCCCTCGCGAACTCGACAAAAATGCTGGGCTCGTTGTAGGTGTAAGCCAAGCCCTGCGACCCATACTTCTTAGCGAGTTTCACTATTTCGGATGGGGAGTACTCTTCCCCTTCAACCTTCCTCCTCTGGCTTATATCATAGTTCTGGCAGTAGCGGCACAGCCAGTTGCAACCCGTGGTTGCTATGGAGAATATTTTCGAACCCGGCCTATAGTGTGTCACAGGCTTCTTCTCAATAGGGTCAACGTGCCCAGTTATAACTCTCCCATAAACTAGCAGGTATAGTTTGCCGTCTATATTCTTTCTTACACCGCATAGCCCAACCTGTTCGGGTGCTAGCTGGCAGCGCCGGGCGCACGCTGTGCACATGAGCCTCCCCGAGCCTAGGTCTACTTTGAGCTCCGCCTCGATCATCAAACATATATATGCTGGAAGATGCTTTTAGCTTATTGCTCATACCCCTCCCGCACCCCCTGCACAGCCGGTTCATCGCTGAGCTGAGGGGTGCGCGCATAGAGCCTGAGATAGGGCGCTATCGCCCTCACAACCTTGGCTTCAGCCCTGCTAAGATGCTCTTGGGTTGTGGACTCACTTAAGCCAAGCGCGGCCGCTATCTGCTTAATGGAGGTCCTCCTAGGCACTTCGTAATAGCCCCTCGTCATGGCCTCTTCGAGCACCCTTATCTGACGCTGTGTTAGTGATGAGAAGAGTGAGCTAAGGCTCACGGCGAACGAATCCCTAAGAGTGTTTGTGGGCACATATACCTTTCTCTTCACAACCGCATCACCCAGCCTTTCGTATTCATTGAAGAGTTTCTGAAACCTATCATAGTCGAAAACGAGCAAGTCAAACGACTCCTCCCCACCCAAGTAGGTTACGGGCGCAACCCACAGGCAACTGTAGCTCTCAGCCAGCCTGAGAGTGCTGTTCTGAGCGTTGCACCTGCAGTTCACTATCACGCTCATGTGGGTAGGCGACGTGTATTCATACACCAATTCGAAGCCGCTCTGAGAAGAATAGGTATTCAACCAACCCGACACATCAGCGCACGTATTCGACCGGCAGTCAACCTCTAAATAGTCGACGGTGGAGTTACACCAGCGATACACCAGCACCCGGGGAAACCGGCGGGATAGGTTGGCGAACGGCAACTCGTGTTTTAATCCCAAAGTTATCCTGTACAACTCACGCACCACCAGAGGATGATACAAGTAGAATATATTTGTTCCCAATCCACCAAGCGAGAAGAGGAATCAGAGGTAAGCTCCCGCCTTCGATGGAGCAGACAACCGTCAAGCAGGCCTCTATGGCAACTATCCTGTTATTTCTACCCGGATTTAGAAAGCCTCAAAAACATGATACGCACCGCTTTGTTATGGGTTACCTCCAGCTCATAGCTTCAGCGTTTAAAGCTCCTCTGACGACCGTTGAAAATTTTGCTCGTGAGGCTGAAGAGATTAACTCGGCTTTAGAGCTGAAGCTGGGTGGCCGCAGACTCTGGGCTATCAGTAAGCACGAACGGGTCGCACTCTACTGTGTGACGCGTCTTCTGAATCCGCGGTTCGCTGTTGAGACGGGTGTGGGCTCGGGTGTGTCCACCACGTTCATCCTGAGCGGACTTGAAAGTGGAGTTCTGCATTCTTTCGACTTGGGTGCCAAGTACGGGGACGAGCAGCAAGCCTACCCAGTGGGTTTCATCATACCTGAAGAATTAAAGAAGAAGTGGGTGCTGCACGTGGGCGACTCAAAGAAGCTGCTAGGACCATTCTTCGATTCACTCAAAGACGAGAAGATACAGCTATTCCTCCATGACGGGGAGCACACATATACAAACGTGCACTCAGAGCTAACACTCACCTGGACCCACATGGATAGGGGTGCAATACTCATAGACAACTGTGATTGGACACAGGCCCCAGAAGAATTCGCCAAACGCTTAAACACCCCCCTCACACACCTAGTGGACGACATGTGCATGATGCTGAAGGCGTGGAGATGACGGCTCCAATGTTTACACCAAGCGCGATGAGGGTTAAGAGGTCACCCATCGAGAGGGTTTCAGCACTCATTGGACAGGGCACAATCAACCTAGCAGGCGGATCACCCGACCCGAGCCTCATACCATTGGAAAAACTCAGAGAGGCTTACACTCAAATAATAGAGGAGTACGGTGCCAAGTCGTTTTTCTACCCCGGTGCAGGTGGACTCGACCAGCTCATACACCAGCTCAAGAAGTGGTGCGCCACGCTGGATATAGGTGGGGGAGAAATCATTGTAACAAGTGGGGCTCAGCACGCTATAACACAGCTTTGCGCAGCGCTCCTCTCAGCCCAAGACGCCTACGTTCATGAGAACCCTACATTCGTGGAGACGATGAACTCATTCCTTTTCTACTCCCCTCAAGGCGAACCCGTGGCGGTGGATGACCAAGGAATACAAACGAGTATACTTGAGTCTAGGCTGAAGACGAGGAAGTCACCGCCAAAACTCCTCTACACGGTTCCAACAGCCCACAACCCCTTAGGCGTCACAATGAGTGAAGAAAGAAGAAAACACCTAGTCGAGCTAGCCCAAAAGTACGGATTCACAATAATTGAAGACGACCCATACAGGCCGATCTCAAAACCTACACGCACACTCTACAGCATGTCACCAGAAAACGTGGTTTACGTGGGCAGCCTCAGCAAGGCGCTCGCGCCGGGGCTCAGGATCGGCTTCGTGCTCACAACCAGCCACGCACTCGCCGAGAAACTCAGAGACCTAGAACAGATGGACTTCTCCACCTCAACCGTGAACCAGCTGGTCACCGCCAAAATACTCGAGTCAGGCCTAATACAATCCAAGCTTGGAGACCTCAGAGAGCACTACGCATCAAAGATGCGCCTAATGCTCGAATCACTACGCGAAAACGGACTCGAACCCATCTACCAACCACAAGACGGCTTCTTCTGCCTCGTAAACACAAACACATACGCCGAAGAGCTCCTCCTCAAAGCGGTCAAACTCGGCGTAGCATTCGTCCCAGCATCCGAATTCTACTTCGACAACACAGGCCACACAAACATACGCCTAAGCATAGGACCAGTGGACAAATCACTCATACCCGAAGGAGTAAACAGACTGGTCAAAGCACTAAACCAAAACGAGCAAGCGTGAAATACCCATAAAAAGAAAATAATTGTCTGGGAGTATTAAGACGCATAGAAACACTCTTCTCTCTCAAATCTATAGACTAACCATTTTATTTCGATTATACCACGAGAATTGACACGCTACCTGAGTTTGCCCTAACATTATGGGAGGATTTGCGGCGGCCAGAAAGGAACCAACACCAAGAAACTAGCTAATGCTGATCAAAGCGCCGTAGCCATCAGTTTCAAACTAGAGGTTTAAATACAAAAATATGGTGCGGCATTTCTGGGTGCGTGGGCAGTAGGGTGATAATAGCGACCAGAGACCCAAGACCTCATGTGTGCGGGTACACGCATCAGCACGGAGGGGCGAGTAGACCTAAAGCTGAAGATGGAGGGCGCTTCCCCCAAGTCACTCGGCGATGACGCAGGGGTGGGTGCGCCCCGACACGGGGGGTGGAGCGGAGTAGAGGTAACCCGATGAATCCGTGAGCTCCCTAAATAATGCGCTGAAGCCCAAGCTCCACTACGCGTACGATGGATATGCGGACGCATATCTATGTACGCCTACGTGGAGTGAAACCCTTAGGCCGCCAAACTAGGGTTTTCGGGATGCCCGCACCAACATTTGGTTGGAAGCCCCACCAAGAAGTGAGCTTTTCCCAACCCTTCTGCACCTCCATGCCTCCTAGAAATATCCGTCTACGGGGTTCGCAGCCCTCCAGTGTTCGGGAATCCATATAGCATACCACGGAGATTCCTTTTTGGTGTCCGACAAGAGTATGCAGGAAGCCAGTCATCCAATTGATACTCGGGTGATTATCTTCTCAGTTATCCTGATAATAGTAGTGGTGTTGGGCTTCGCCCTGTATATGCGCGCAACATATCTGAGGCAGGGGGAGTATGTGCTCACACGCGGTGTGCCCTCCACATTCAACGAGATCAGGCTTATCCCCACAGTGGTGTACCAGAAACCCCTATCAGGGTTCACAGTGTACAATTTGAAGGGTGGCTTCAACACCACGACGGATGAGTTAGAAAGAGGTGTAGTGGGGGTTTTCCCTTCAATCAACGATAACACTGATCCGAACACATCCTACGTAATATCCAATTTAACACTCCAGTACTCCTCGATCGGCGTCGTGATCGTTAAGCCATCGAACAACCTCAGATCCGTGCTATCCTACGCGAACACGACACTCTTCGGCGCGATATGTGAGAACTATATCGCGAACCCACAGGAAACCTACTGTGGGCACCTTGGAAACACGCCCTACATGGTCTACTATACCACGGTTACAATAAACGGTGCAAACTACTACGCTTACACCGTCCTCGCCTGGTCAAATACAACCATAGCTATACTCCAGTATCAGTCCACCCTAGACATATCAGTGCTCCAGTTAGAGCGTATGGCACAGCTCCTACTACAGCAGAAAATGTGATCAAGACAAGCTGTTCGGGCCAAGAGCGCTTCGTTGTGGTTTACGGTCCACACCTCTATCACTATGATGACGAGTATACGTGTAGCATTATGATGATAATAGTAACCACCTTTTTATTACACCCGCAGCCTAAATTATTCGACCCAAGCATTGTCTGGAGAAGCGTTGCAGTGGCTTGCTGACGTCCTCCCCAAGAGTCTGATTTCGGGTATGCCGGGGGGCGCGTCAGCCGTCAGATTCGTGATGAACCCCTCAGCGGAGATGTGCCTCAGCTGCAGGGCTTCCAAGATGCTCTGCGGTAGGCCGCGTTGTCCCATACTTATCAAGGCAGCCCAGCTAGCCAAACACGCTGGCTCATTCACCACTGCTGGGAACCGCTTCTCGGGTGCTTCTCCCCCCGGTGTATTCGTGGGGCGGGTGGGTTATCCTAAGGTGTACGTAGGCCCGCTCGTATCGGCGCACCCCGATCCGTGGAGGTTCGACCTCCCAGAGTCGTGGCTGAACATGAGTGTGGATACCATAGTGGGATTCAGGTTTGAGCTGCTTAGGGCAACTGGGGCGCTGAGCGTTTATGACGCGGCGGATCCATCTGAGAGCCTAATACGTCTACACGAGCTGGTGCTGAGCTCCAAACCCGTGGACACGGAGCTGGAGCTCAGGTCGCCGCCCAGAGCGGTGTTAACGCTGAGCGATGATGTTGAGCCGATGGGTCCAACCGCCCCCTACCAAGGCATGAAGATTGGTGGGTCATCCGCCGACCGTAGAATAGAGAGGGTGTACTACGACGCCGACCTTAAGGCCTCTCAGGCGGTTATCGACCTCTATTCGCGGGGCGTCGAGGTGAGCAGGATTCAGAAGTCCTTCAGCGTGGGCATGATGGGTGAGGGGAGGAGGCGGAGGCTGGTGCCCACACGTTGGAGCATTACAGCAGTCGATACGATTCTGAGTGAGAAACTCATCAGACAGTTGGTCGAACTACCAGAGATTGGTGAGACACGTCTATACGTGTTGGAGAACCTTGGCAGCACATATATCGGGTTCATCTTCCCAGGAGAGTGGGCGTATGAGTGGGTTGAGGCCTGGCAGCCAAGAACAGTGTGGAATCCTAGTGGATCAGGCGCGGAGCTCACGGGCGACATGGAGGATTGGCGTGGGAGAACAACCTACGCGGAGCCTGGAGGATGCTACTACGCAGCGAGACTCGCCGCGGCTGAGGGACTGCTCAGGCTTGAGAGAAAGGGTAGAGTGGTCCTGCTTCGCGAAATACACTCTGGGTACATGATGCCTCTGGGCGTCTGGAGTGTTAGGGAGGCTGTGAGAAGCCTATTCAGACAGACGCCCGAGAAGTTCGGCAGCGCCATGGAAGCCGTTACTCAGGGGTTGTCAAAAAGCAGTGTCCCCCTTAGGACGTGGCTCACGAAGGCACGACTACTCGACGAGGTTATACATCAACGCACCATAAACGACTTCCTAGGTGAATCACGCTGAGAACCGAGATCATACTCGCAGCCCTACTAGTCGGCTCAGCCCTATCGCTACTCGCAGGAGGCCTACTACTCTATGTGTACAGCCTCGCACCGCTCATAACAGTCACGGGAGGCTGGGTCATAGCCGCACTACTCATAGCCTTAAGCGTGTATGTACGCAGAGCGAATAGGGTAGCAGTCAACATCTCAACACTACTAGGCATCCTCTCAATCATCACCTCACCCCTAATACCAGCACACACAGGGGCACTCCTAGACTTCGGGTCCACACCCAAAATAACACTGCTGGACGCACTTCAAATATTAGGCTTCTATGTTTTCCCAACGGTATTCATAGTGCTACGCTTTACAAAACTCAAAACTCCAAACCCACCCAACACGAAAAAATAGTGACCGAAAAATCAAAAGTAATTTCGATTAACATTATGAATTCAGGAATAACGGCTCACTTTGGAAAACATCATGATTGAGAATGTGGACTACCCCGCCCTCACGGGCGGAGGGGGCTTCCCGAATCAACGCCCCACCACGCCTCCCCTTCTTTAGCCCCAAGGAGGGTTGGTGGGGGGGTATTGGGCGAAGCTCCGCAGGCAGGCGCACCAGGGAGAGGGGTGGCACCCACCCTGACCTCTTCAGGAGAACCAAGGAAGCATTCACGCGCGGGAGGTGCTGTAGGCTCGTACAGCTAAAACCGTTTTACCCCGCTCCTGGAACACCCACTCCAGGCACACTCTGAGCTCTGAGAGCGCGGAGCCGTGGAGCCTACGCCTCCTCACCCCAGACTGCTCCCCCACTTGGATCAAGTGCTATGTGTCCAGGTCCTCAAGAACCAGGAGGTCGTACTCCCCCGCGAGTTGGGCGCCGAGCTTGGAGAATAGGTCACGCCTAAAAACCTTCCAGTGCTCGCACTCCTCGGCGAGCCGCCTCTTGGTCTCCAACCATTCCCGAAAGGAGCTTCCTTTTGGAAAGCTTCTTCTGTATTATTCTAATTTTCCCTAGGGAGCGCTCAAGCGGCCTCGGATTCTCTAAGTAGCGACCGTCGGAGAGTGCGGCAAGCCTCGTGAGACCTACATCCAGGCCCACAGCCCTCTCAGGTTCCCGTAGTGCCTCTTCCTACTGTGTCTCTGCTTCTCCAACCACGAAGACCAAGTAGATTCGACCAGAGGGGTACATTCTAACTCACCTTATCCGGACACGCTCGCCCAGTTCACCGAATATGTGCTCTTGGTCTTCGCCTTATCCAGACAGGCGAATCGGAAAGAGACATGAGTATGGCTTCAAATATACCCACGTCCACGGGCTTTTCTATCACCTTATCCGGACAGGTGGGTGTTATTCCACCCGCTGCGCTTGTCATGGCTCTCGAGCTTAGAAGCCTCCTTCTTCTGGAGTATGTGCACGTGATAAGCGGTGGTACCCGGACTGGCTTCGATCTATTCATGAGTGTCATCCTTGGCAGGATACTCGCTTCGCTCGATTTGCCTGGTAGGGTTGAAGTAGCAAAGCGCCTCACGCCTTATCCGGACAGGATCCCTTAAACACCCGTGAAGTTAAAAGGGAGATACTTATATTACTGGGTATCTACCCAGTTACTGGTGAGGTACCCTGTTATTTGATCCTAAACCTAAAGATAATCGTAACGACCTATTTGATAGGGAAGAGGAACTCACACTCCTAAAGGAGGGGGCAAAGTATCCCATAACACTGCTCTTAGGTATAAGGAGGAGTGGAAAATCATCACTGATAAAGGTTTTAATGAAAGAAACTGACGCCCTGTGGATATACTTAGATTTAAGAAAGTTTGAAGCTAAGGGTTATCTGAGTTACAGGGACATAGTCCTGGAGCTGGAAAAGTCTCTCCAAGGTCTCCCCAAGAAAATAAAGAAGATGTTGGTCCCCATTAAAGGGAGTCAACTTAGCAGGTCTTGAGTTGAAACTGAGCTGGGGGAATGAGAAAGTAGAACTATCTGATATACTAGAAAGACTTTCGGATATAAGCGAAAAAGAGAACAGGGCTGTAATTATAGTAATCGACGAATCGCAAGAGCTCAGAAAACTTAAGGGTTATAACTTGTTGAGCCCAATAGCGTACGCCTATGATAACCTGAGTACAAAGTTCATCTTAACAGGTAGCGAAATAGGCATGGTACACAAATTTTTGAAGCTGAATGACCCGAAATCACCGCTCTTCGGTAGAGCGATGTCCGACGTGGTCGTGAAACCATTCCCTAAAGAGGTAGCGTTAGAATTCATGAGAAGGGGATTTGATCAGTTCAGCGTTAAAGTGGAAGATAAGCTATTGGAGGAAGTTTACGAAGAAGTTGGCGGTATACCGGGTTGGCTCACCTATTACGGGTTTCAATATATTCAAGAACGAGATCATAAAAAAGCATTAGCTAAGACTATCCATTCAGGAGTCTCATTGATACGTAGGGAGTTCAATAACTTCCTTATTGGTAGGGAAGTGGCCAAGAGAAGGTATTATACCATAGTGAAAACTTGTAAAAAAGGTGGCAGATGGAGCGATATAAGAAGAGCACTTGAAGCTCAAGAGGGTTTAAAAGTAGATGATAAGAAAGTTACCGAGTTAATACAGAATTTAGTAGACGCATCGTTTCTGGTTAAAGATGGGGAAGAATATAGACCAGCGGACGTGCTTATCGGTCAGGCTTTTTGATTTGGTTTTCACAATCACATGGCTGAGTAGGCTAGTCATCCAAGTCAGACACGTTTGGTTTTTTACAGATGTTTTCAGCACCAAAGAAGAAATCCATATACAACTAACCGTCCTATGACACATGCAAGGGAATCTTCTTAAACTGGGGCTGAACGTATTGGCACATCGGTATCAACGGTAAAGCCCGTAACCGCCAGTTCCCCAGAGGGTTCTTGATAATCTTTGAGCTCTTGCTTTGATGGTCTCGGGTGCAGTGTTGTAAGAATTGGGTTCATACTCCGTAAATTTTGGTTCCAACGCGTTTATACCAAGTGTACACCTTCCCACCTCATGTACAACCACAGAAACCGGCGCAGCCACAACTGGGCCCCCGTCTTTTCCCGTGAGGGGGGAGCTCAATCCCTGACTCCTCGTGCTGGGGGAAGGGGAGAGAAGGTGAACAGGAGGAAGGTCGGGGGAGTGGAGGCATACCAATCACCTAGAGCCATTCATCGGGCTCCCTCCCCACCCTTCCACCCACCATCGGCTACACGACAGCGACGGAAGAGGTTAACAGGCTCAGAATCTAAGCTGGCGTGCCGCTAATCGAGTCAGTCGAGCGAGCCGGTCAGCATAGACGTGGACGCATCAGGTCTGACCTCCTGCCCGTCCTAAACACTAGTTCAAAGATTCGTGGCAGGGGCACAGTCGACGCCAAGCGCGAATTTTGATCTACTGGTAAGGGTGAGTGGTTCACTTTCCTAATGTTTGCTGGATTACGGTGGGATCTGGAGCATTACGGCTAGGAGGATGACTGCCAGCATTAGGGCTATGTTGAGGTATGAGAAGACCCTTGAGCGGCGCCTCGTCGAGCTTAGCCTGCTCCTCAGAGATTCACGCGCCTCCTGCGTTGTGGCTGAGTTCATCTCTCGCACGATGGAGGATATTCTCCGGCCAAGGTAGAGGTTATTGAAGTATATGCTGAAGATCATGAAGAGCGTGAGCACTGCTTTGGCTAGCAGGATCCTAGCCCCAAGGGACCTGAAACTGAACCCATCCAGATACCAGGTAGCGTTGTATATTCCAGTTAGTACTAGGATGACGAGTGATATGTTCACAACCTTACCGAAGCGTCTGGTAACCCTGACGACGACCTGATTTCTGATGCCTTCAGGTATGTCGGAGCCGAGAGCTGGGAGGAAGGCAAGCCATATGAATAGTGACCCCCCCACGAAGATTATTGCCGACAATGTGTGAATATATAGGATGACTAGCTGTAACAGCGCCACATGCGGTTAATCCTACCCCCATATAAAAACCCAGAAACCGCGCAAGGACTCTATTAGGGTAAGTGCCACGTGGGCAAAGCCGAGGTTTGCGTGTTCAACCAACACGTTCAACCATAAAGCTTCAGCGTCGGGTTCAATTCGAGAGTCTCCGGGCAAGCAATCCCCCCACGCCTCCGGCTACCAGTCCCGAGAGTATGAATGCGCCAACACGTGTCTGGATTGGGTCGCCCCCAGTGAAGTCGAAGATTGCACTTGCAAATATGAGTGCCACCACAGTCCACCTAGCTACCGTGTTGGTCTGCGACTCCTCCCACACCTTAGAGGTCCTCGAAGAGTTATAGAATGCGGCTGAAGCGTAGACTAGAACGTCTGAAACCGTCGCGATGATCCGCCCGGTCGCCAAAGCATAGAAGGGGCAGAGAGCCACTTCGAAGCTCACTGCGGGCAGGAAGAGGTGTATTACGAGCTGTATTACAAGCGCGACCAACATGAGTAGAAAAGAGTAGCCCACACCAGCTATAATGTTCCAGGAGGCCGGCTCACGTCTAACACTGTTTCCGCTTTGAACATTCATATGGTGACCGCCTCGCACCTTCACCTGATCTTTTCGGGTGAGAAGAGCTTCTGCCTATCATTAAAGGCCACCCGAATTTCGCTTATGAGCTGCCTCAGAGTGGCTGGGTCAGCGTCCCCACGTGCCTGCTTTAAAACCTCATCCGCGGTGGTGAGGAGCTTAAGGTCGTACTCCACTATTTTCATCATGTCCTCCTCGAAGAGCTTGAATCTCGTATAGAACGTGTACATACCAGCCGGTGCGGCTCCCACCTCTTCGCTCACACCCCTGAGCAGGGACAAGATTTCCTCATACTCTGAAATTCGGGGGTCAAAGGGATTCTGGGCTGCAAGGCGCGACTCTCTCAGCCCCAGCTCCTCCTGCGCATTCACAAGCCTCATCTTAATCGCCTGCCTAACAAGCACGTCATCCTGACGAATCAAATCCTTCCTCTTATAACCCTTGAACCCCGGAAGCATCAACTCCAACTTCTCAAGAGGGGCAAGGGGGGAGTCGGAAACACCACTCACAACAACCACTCAAAGAAGCACACCCTTTACTAGGCTAAAAGCATTTCCCCAGTTCATAGATGGTGTCCAGATTAGAACGTGGTGACCTTTGTGTCCAAGCGTGGAAAAGCGTTATCCGGACACTATCAGTTCATAAGCTCCCCAATACATCGCCCACACCCGCGGGAATCCCCAAAGCAAAAATGGAAGAGTAATAGAGATGCCCGTGTATGAGAACCTATAGCTACCGGGTTCACACCTTAAAAGCCACGCTGGCGGTGGTGCTGAGAGCCCAACTCTTCGAGGCTCGCAGACTTTACAATACGCTTCTCCAAGTCAAGCAATTAGAGTACGGGAAGGGTAGGATATGTAGGCGGGGGACGAGCTCATATGGCTCGCTTCAGAGCTTTGAAAGCGGAATACCGGAATTCGACTCCACTCGTAGGTGGCCCAGCGGGTTGTCGAAGTACTATGCTAAACGCGTGAGAGGTTTTGAAGGTTTTGGAGAGGGCTAAGACGGGACGCGCTTAATGATCTACTTTATGAAGGGCTGGAGACCCATCCACATTAAGCTAAGCGTGTAGAGTAATAACAATTAGGGAGTGGATCCAAACTGGGTATAGTAGGCTTCTTTTCTTTTGGGCTTAACAAAGAGTTTTCTTTTGGGCTGATGTGCCGAGCTTGCTTGGAGCTTTACACGTCACCCAAAATCTGCTTGGCCTCTTTGGGTTGGGGGCCTCATTCGGGACATCAACCCTCTCAGACGCCGAGTAAGCCCCCCAGAGTGGACTAATAGGGGTTGTGATGAGGTTGAATAAGGCTTTTAAGTCTTTCACGGTTTCTGATTTGTGTTCGACGTACACGTCCACATACCAGATGAGAACCTGTTCGAGGCCTTAGGAGAAAGGGTGATGGAGGCATCCCTCAAATATTTTAGAGCCGACGTGCATAGAATGGGTTTTAGGGAGGCTGAGGAGGATCTACTGGCTCAAGGCGTTAAACACTATGCGCTCTTACCTGTGCCTTCACGTAGCTTTGACGCCGCCAAATTGAACAGGGTTGTTCACACCTATGTTTCCTCCAGCAACATAGCCGTAGGTCTCGCCGCGGTGGATCCCTCGAGGGAGCCAGGTGAGCAGATCAGGGAGGCTTTGAAAATGGGTTTGAAGGGATTAAAGCTTCACCCCAACCTGCAGTTTGTTTATCCCAATGACCCACGCCTGAGACGAGTGTATGAATCGATTGACGAGGCGGGAGGGGTTGTGCTCGTTCACACGGGCACATCCGGCATAGGTGGGGGACTGCGGGGTGGGGGTGGCTTCAAGCTCGACTACTCCCGCCCCATATGGGTGGACGAAGTGGCTGCGGAGTACCCCAACACGAGCTTTATCCTCGCACACTTCGGCTGGCCCTGGGTTAGTGAAGCGATAGCCATAAGTCTCCAGAAGGCCAACGTGTACCTTGAGCTTTCGGGTTGGAGCCCAAAATATATCCCGCAGGAGGTTTGGTCCTACACCAACACCCTACTACAAGACAGGGTGCTAGCCGGCAGCGACTACCCCTTCATAAAGCCTAGAAGGTGGTTGGAGGAGTTCTCGCGCATCCCCCTAAGAGATGATGTTAGGGAGAAGGTGTTACACCTTAATGCTGAAAGACTCTTCAGGCCCTAGTTTGAGCCCCCAAGCCGGGGAAGGTTTCCGCGTCCAGCCGCCAGTCGCGCATAACACCTGGGTAGGGCTGGCTTAAGGCCCACTCCTGCTGCTCCACGCTTATTAGCCTGCTCTGCGCTATCTTGGAGTACTCCTCAGCAGTCGGGGTTGGCGTCCTCGTATAGTCTTGGGCCACGTCTACAAGTGCGAAGAAGGGCTTGTACTCATACCCCCACTCGTAGCCGTGTAGGAATGACCACCAGTTGTATGCAAAGACGGGTACACCCGCCTCCAAAGCCTTCGCCACAGCCACCAAGTGATCCACCAAGTACTTGGTTTTGAGGGAATGGTTACGGGTGGGAAAACCGTTCTCGGTGACAGCGATTGGGACACGGTAGCGGAGCCACACTTCAAGCAGGGTGTCGGTTAGCCCCTTTGAGTCTATCTCCGAGGCGACGACCTGGCCGCCACCATCCACGTAATTCATGGTGTAGTAATCCAATCCAACGAAGTCCACTGCACCCACTAGTTCGTCAAGAACATCGTAGAAGAGGGCTCCCCGAGCAAGCGAGGAGTACATGCGCGCACTCAGCGAGTAGCCTGGCCGCGGCTTGGTGTTGGGCACTGCGTGTGTGAAGCCCACCCACCCCTTGAAGCCCGCGGACCTAACCCTGTCAGCAGCCTCAGAGATTGTGTTCACTATGAGTTCGAGGGCGACTAGAAGCGCGGACCTATCCTTCTTGTAGGGTGGTAGACCCCCCTCACCCTTAAGGTAGGCCATATAGGCATAGATGGATGGCTCGTTGTATAAGAGCAAGTAGTCCACTTTATCCCCAATCTCGGAGACCACGGCCTCAACATACTTCAGGAACTCAGCCCCAACCTGACGTGAGAGCCACCCCCCCAACCCGTGTATCCATGGGGGATTCGTGAAGTGGTGGAGTGTGGCGAACACCTTTAGCCCACGCGATGAGAGCTCAGAGTAGTATTCCCTATAGAAGGCGAGCGCATCCTTGGAGAACTCCCCCTGCCTGGGCTCCACGCGCGACCACTCAACACCACTCCTAAAACAACTCAGCCCCAGCTTCTTTGCGAGGTCGAAATCCTCCCTAAAGCGCTCAATGTGCCTAGCACCATCGGTCGGGGGCAGGTCGCACACCGTCCGCCCAAAGTGTTGGTAATCGGAGAGACAGGCTCCGAAAAGGAAATCAACCGTGAACACAAGGGGATAAACATCCCAGCTATGATTCTCACTCATCGCCCCCCACAAAACACTTCACCAACGGGGCTAATATAAGCCTCAAATACCCCGCAAACAGATGCTGTCCAAATCAGGTGTGGTGAGCGTGAACTAAGGCGTGGACGCTTGTTATCGCGATACCATACGTAGACACAATACACTAACACCTCTCAACCTCATTCGGACGTGGTTTTGAGACCGAATAAGACGGAGGGAATATTCGACCCTAGTTTCTGGTCCCCCATCATCTAAGGGCTTAACACTATAAACATGTAGCTCGGCCACCTCCGAAATGAGTTAAAATCAACTGCGGAGGTGCAGACAAATTCGAGCATGTTTTGTACTACCCTAAATAGCGGAACTCTCCTCCCAACATCCAAACCCGACACCCTCATACAAGGATTACAGGCCTTCCCGCGGATATCTACAGGCGTGAATTTCCCGTCTTAAACACAATGGGTATGGTTAATTCCAACCCTGAGTTGCCTTAAGGTCACCGACAATCAAATGAGGCATTTATGTGATAACAGAAGGGTAGCTGAAGAATCATGCTAACACAAAGTATAGGAGGTAGACTCAATCCTTTACTGGAGGCATGATCTAGCGAGCTTCTCCTTGGCTAGAAATGCTTTTATTGGAGTTTGAATAGTTCGTACTCGGTTTGACTAGTTTGGCGCTGAAAGTGCGGGTTGGAAAAAAGGGTTACATCGTTATTCCTAAGAGCATTAGGGAGGTCGCTGGGGTTAAGGAGGGGGAGGAGCTCGTGGTTGGTGTCGAGGGGGGGAGGATCATTCTCGAACCGGTGAGAAAAGTAGACCTGAAAGAGTTACGACAGAAAATGCGGGAACACCTAGCAAGAATATCCTATGTTAATAGAAAACCAGTGCTGGGGGAGTTAGCCGGCGCCCTGCTTGAGGAAGAGTTTGAAGATGTTTCTTGACGCCAACTTCCTGATTTACCTTAACACTGGGGAGCAGAGAGCTTGGAGCTTCTTTGAGAGCTTGGTGCCGGATAACATCCTCTACACCGATGCGCTCGTGTTGGATGAGACGCTTTATATTTCAAAGAAGAAGTACGGGGTTAGATACACCGATACGGCTGATTTCATCAAAGGGGTTATTTTGGCCTCAACGAAGATTCTCAGAATCGGGGAGGAGGAATTGGCTTACGCTATGAGGCTTCTCCACACACTAGACCCATCAGATGCAATCCACATAGCGGTAATGATAAGGAACAAGGAGAAAGCGATTGTGAGCGAAAACAAAAGGTTAGATGCCATCAAAACCATAAAGAGAATATGGCTCCAATGAGCTGCAACACCCTAAAAAACGGGGCTACCCATACCAAACACCCGCATCCATCCCACCACGAGCACCACGTCGGTCCTAGGCTGGCCCCAAGGAGTGCAAACCACCACCCATACAACACATCACCCGTACACGTGAGTATACTCGGAACACCTCACCATCCACATTCAGACCTTATATGATCCACACCTCAAAGTGCGAGGTACCGGAAAGTGTGTAATACCCACAATCCTGGATTCGGAGTTTTGACGAGCGCTGTCTAGAGACCTGAGAAGTGGTGTAGCACTCCGTTTTTTAGGGCTGGGTCGGGGATTGCGTATCCCGTTTGGCCTCTCTCGATCAAGCCGCTGTCAACTAGGTTTCGAAGTATGTTGGCTAACGCGTTGTTCGGTATCCTTCCAAGCCTAGCCTCAACACCTCTTTTTATTTCGCTCCATCTGGCTTGCTCGTTTGAGGCAATTGTCCTTAGAACCTCTGCATACCTTCTTTTGGCTATACCGTAAGTGTTCAGTATGCTCGACGCCTCTTTGGCGGCCAACCGCGAAGCCTTTCTGAACACGTCTTCAGGTTGCTCTTTTGAGCGTGAGTATGTGAACCCGAAATATGTGAGCCAACCTATGACTCCGTCGAACAGGCTCACCGCCTTATCTACGAGTGCGTCCCCCACATTTATCCCTTCCTGTGAAAAACCTTCAATGAGGAATTCCCTAGACTTCTCTGGTGAGAGCCTACCCAGCCTTACTTCTATATATGGTCGGCCGAATAGGGGTGCATCTGGGTCGCCGGCCCTGAGGAACCTGTAGAGGAGGCCAACCTGGGAACCTGATACCACGACTTTCGCGTCCACATGATCGTAAACATAGGCAAGAAGCTGGTCGAACCTTACATTCGACCTTCTCAGGAGCTGTGCCTCGTCGATAACAATAACCTTCCTACTTAAAGCGTGCAAGGTGTGTAGAAGAGTCTCACGACCCCTATTCCTAAATCTAACACCGAATCCGCCCACCTCAACACCCTCCACGCCTTTAAGCACAGCTTTACCCCAAGACACCCTGTTTAGCGCATCCTCTAAAACGCCTAGAAAATCACTAAGGGATATCATCGTGGATGCGGAGAGAAGCCTAGCATCCAAGAATAGGTACTGAACGTTCATCTTGTTGAGAGCAGTCAAGATCAGCGATGTCTTCCCATATCTTCTGAGCCCGCTCACAACTACCAGTTTCCCCCTGTTTAGCGCGGATTCGAAGTTTCGTAACTGCTCCTCCATGTCGAAGAAGTCCCTGATATCCCTCTTAGGCTCAGCATCAAAATACATGGTTACCCCCCTAACTTAGTTAGTCCCCTAATCAAAATTTGCTTCCATCGAATATAAATTCTATGTCGCCACAATCCTAAGGATAGATGCATAGGGAATGTTCACGTGAACCACCCTATCCTAAATAAGGTAAAGCCCCTAACCTCAACCGCTAGGCTCATTTTACCATATAACTAAAGGTTGTGTTGGCTTCATATAGGATACCACGGAGTCATACTCCTCGCTTAACACACCATCGCAGCTAGCCGTGAACCCATCCCTGAAAACTCCAATTTAGGTTTTCGACCAGCTTTACCCAGACCTGTATTTGCCCTATGGGTGCATACTCTAGACTTGTTCTTTCCGATAGTGTCCGAATTAGGGGACGATGTGGTTGGCCTCCAAGCGTGAAGAGGTGTTATTCGGACACTGTCTCTTATCGGCGGTGTCCGGATTAGAGATTTCTAAGCACATATAGTCCACACGCTCAGCACTAATTCGGACAGCGCCTCTTATTAACTGAAAGCCTTATATGTTAAGGGCCTTATTTCGCGGTTGAAATGCGGCCTAGCGCTGGTGGAGTCGTAGGCTACTTGTTTCTCAGCGCACTTATGCTCGCAGTCACAGGCAGCATATTGGCCATGTTTGTGGCGATTAACACCCTGCTCACGAACTCGTGGAGCCCGGTAACGGGAATGTCGACTCTCACGACGATTATCGGGTTGACTTTTATACTCATTGTTATAGTCACTTCGGAGTCTACGGCACGTGTGAGGAGAAGGTGGGGAGGCCTCCTTAATTGGGCCCTCGTCTTTGTGCTTGTGTTCCTCTGGGCGCAATTCTTCGTGTTAGACTTTCAAACCTCCACGTCCTATGTACAGGATAGGCTCCTCCTATACATCGCGGCATTCAACACTGCGATCTTGGTCGCCGCTTATACTCTAAGGCGGACTAGGGGCTGGCGGGGGATGTTGACCAACTGACATGTGACGCCGACTTACTAGGCAAGGTGGAGCGCTTTAGGGACAGAGGAAGCGATACGGTAGTGGTAAGAAATACCCTTTTCATCTTCATTTTCACCAGAAACTTTGGAGAAGCGTTTGGTTCACCGCACAAAGAAACTATTTTAGTTACGCAAATTAGTTTAATAGTTTAATTATTAAACTTAAATAGAACGCACCTGTTAAGTGATCATGGCTACCGAAATGTTTGGGGTTGAGCGCTTTGGGGAGGAAAGGCTCGATGGAAAGGATAGGAAAATCTTGGAGGTCCTGTGTGAATCCGGGAGCCCGAATTTCAACGCGCTTGCGGAACGCGTGGAGGGCGGGGTCTCTCGTGCCACACTTGTGGGGAGGCTTGAGAAGCTCGCGAGACTCGGCTACCTGCAAAAGAGCGAGGGTAAAACCGATGGAAGGGGTGTGATCTTCAAACTAAACCCGTCGGCCTATATACTGTGGAGGACACGAGAAGCAGGTTACGCATACTAAGTACCGAACTTGAGAAACTAAAACCGCTCGACAAACCCGAAGACGAGCTGACCCGATTACTGGATGAAGTCTCAAAGAAGCTTTCTTCCGCCTACTCGATGACAACAAGCGTTGCGCTCCTACGAGGGGTGAGCGCAGCGATCGAAGTGTTTCTACCCATGTTGATCGACGAGTATCGACAACTTGCACGAACCCTAATACAAATACCTACGCGGCCACCCAACGCTATACGCGGATACCTGAATTCGGTGTTTACACAAGAGAACCTAGACCGACTCAAGGAGCTCTCCGCAAACCTAGAGGAAAATGGGCACCACGATTACGCAAAACTGCTTGAACTCTTCATAAAACAGCATAATTCAAAGTGAGGCAGTTGACTCTAGCTTCCTCCCCGCCCCGAATGGCGAGGCTTCCATTCTTTTGTAAAAGGCATCACTTAGATAGCTTTGTAATACTTTCCGTAGAGATCAGAGCCAGGGTCTTCCAGCCCTGCAAAGTCGTGGAGAAGCCCTACTTCGCTCCCAGTGAGTATCATCGTGGTGTTCTACAAGTGGTCATAGATATAGGTTAAAAGCGGCCTCAGCCCCACAGTGGAGAAACGCAGATACTGGGCTTCATCAAAAGCTACAACCGTTTTACCCAGTGTGTTGAGAGCCTCAAAAATTCTGATGGCTTCACGCCTAAATCTCTCCCGCGAAATCCTTGTTCTCAGAGGCGATTCAACAGATATTTCGAGCTCGGATAAGGCTTTTTTCAGCTTCTCTTTTTTACTTAGACTTACTAGCGAAGAGTGTAACTTGTCTGGGAGCTTCTCGGCTGTCACCTTCTTAGAAACATCATCGTAAACCTTCCTAACATCGACGTAAACACAGTTTATAGGGATTGAATTCATGGTGGCTAGTACAAGGCTGGATTTCCCAGTCCTCCTCAGCCCTAAGGCCAGAACCAGCCTTCGTTCACACTCTCTTTAAGCTTCCCAACTTCACGCTCTCGGTCAAAAAGTTCTTCAAGAGAATCCTTCGGTCCTGTGGAAAACAGCATGTAAGTATCACCCCTGATACTTAAACCCTGTCTTTATCGCTTGTATTAGGCAAAAATCGTTGTGTGCAAAGGTTGAACAAATTATACCAGAGTCTCACTAGGTTTGAACCCCTCACCCTTTCTTGACCCTTCCAAGCTAGGAACCAACTATTACCCAATTAACTTTATGCGGATTAAGCGAACCTTCCCTGATAAGGCTTAAACATGGTGGACGCCACGGAGTCGAGTTGGGGATCACACGTGGAGCCCACTACCCGCTTGGATGTGCCTAGGTACCTTAGGGATTTAAACGCTTTTGCGAGAAACAAGAAGGGGGTTCCCATGAACTCAAACTCATATCCGTACTACTCAACGCCTCTGGCCCGAGCATCTCCAGCCGAGGAGAACCTCGAGGTACTCCGAGAAACCCTCCAGCGCAGTCTCCAAAGTCTAGTGTACCCAGAGGAGTGGGTTAGGAATTTGGGAGATGGATGGAGTAGAAGCCCTAGCTTCGTACCCCAACAGATGGAACCACAAGAGTACTCTATAAAATAGCCGTGTGGAGATGAGTTGGTGGTCAAGTGTAACGGTGGACCCATCTAAGTGTGGGTGGACATAGGTGGACGCCAAGGCTAGGGGGTCGATTCGTTTGGTTGGTTCGGCACCACACTCACCAAGACCACGGCTAATGCGCTCAGGTTTCTGCAGAGACTCAGGAGAAGGTATCCACGTGGGTGACCCGGTTATCCTCACCGACGGGGGTCCATTGTGGCGTGACTCCGTGATTAGCGGGAGCGGGCTTCCAAGGACCACGTGCACCAGACGTTTGGGTTGCGTAGCTCGGTTGAGCGCTTCAAGGCTACCTCAAAGACAGGACGAGGACTTTCTACAACACCAATCCCAGGAAGACGCTGTTCACACCATTCGTGGACTTCTTGGAGGTGTTCGCTGCGTGGTACACCTAGTGAAGGTGACAAGAGTTGGGCTTATCCGGACAGGTCCTTGAACTGTGCGCAAGCTTAATTATTGTTTGGGGTATAGTTTTTGTTGAGTAGAGTTGTTTGAGTGGGAGGGTAGGCTAGTCGTCCACGTTGATATGAACGCCTTCTACCCTTCCTGTGAGCAGCTCGCGAATCCATCGCTTAGGGGTAAACCAGTTATCGTGGTGATGACGCCTGAGGATGGAGAGATCATTACGCGTGGGGCTGTTGCCTCGTGTTCTTATGAGGCGAGGGCCTTCGGGGTTAGGTCTGGTATGTCATACCTTAAGGCGAGGGAGCTATGCCCCGGGGGCGTCTATCTTAGGACTAATTTTTCGCTCTACGAGGAGGTCTCCTCCCGTGTGATGGGTGAGCTTGAGGCTTTCGCGGATAAGCTCGAGGTTGCGAGTATAGATGAGGCGTACCTCGACTCCACACGTAGAGCGCAGGAGTACGCCTCCCCTGAAGAGTTCGGGGAGGCAATCAAGCGCACCATAAAGGAGAGGGTGGGGCTCACCTGCAGTGTGGGTATAGCGCCTACTAAGGCGTGCGCCAAAATAGCCTCCGACTATAGGAAGCCAGACGGCCTCACAGTTGTTAGGCCAGGACAGGTCAAGTCGTTCCTAGCACCCCTCGAGGTTGGTAGGGTGGCTGGGATAGGTCCGAAGACTCAGGCCGCGCTTGAGGGGATGGGTATAAGGCTCCTAGGCGAGCTCGCCGCCACACCACCCTACATACTCGAGGAGAGGTTCGGTAGGGTGGGCGTCTGGATGTGGCTTGTGGCAAACGGCGAGGACAATGACCCCGTTGAGCCCCAGAGCGAGTATAAGTCCATAAGCACAGAGCACACACTCGAGAGGCCAACCACTGACACAGTGATAATACGCGGCGCACTCCAACCCATGGTGGGGGAGCTACACTCGAGGATAAGCAGCTTAGGCCTACTCTATAGGACCGTTGGCGTCAAGTTCGTGTACAACGACTTCAAAGTAGCCACAAGAGACCACTCATACAGAGAGCCACGCGGAGACCCAGCCTCAATAGAGCAAGCCATCACACTCCTACTTGGAAGATTCGACTACACCAAGCCTGTGAGGAAGGTTGGCCTCAGACTCTCAAGCTTCATAAAGATCCCTGAAAACCAGAAAACAATTGAGGAGTGGATAACCCAAGGAGCAAACAAAGATCAATAAAGTAATAAACAGGGGTCAAATTAAAGGAAGCACAACCCTTACACGTTAGGCTCCGAATCAGGATGCCGTAGCGTTTATAGATTGTGCTGTGCACTCAGACATTATGGGGTACTTGGAGCCCATACTCTGGGCTATCGCGGCCGTCATGGTGTACGTCACAGCCAGGATCATAAAGTATGCCGGCCGAGCCAAGAATGAGTTGGAGCACTCTCTGAGCGTGTTCCTCCTAGCCATGATGGCCTCCATGTTCGGGGGTGCAACCGTATACTTCCTCTACAGGGGCCCAGAGAGCCTTGTGGCCGCGGTGGCGGTGAGCTCGGCGGTGATGGTTGGAGCGTTCATACCAGTGCTCAACACCCTCGTAAAGCTCAGCTCAACCCAGAGCCCACCACCCCAGCTCCAAGGGCTGCTGTCTAGGAGGGTTGGGGGCAGGTTACTCATAGTGTTGCTCGCCATCGTGAACGAGGTGCTCATGGGGTGGGCGTTCGCGCTCGCATCGGCGCAGCTTAACCCCTCGACGGGTGTGGTGGTGCAGCTCGACCAGGCTGTGGCCTCATACTGGTTCGTGTTCCCCATGGCCGCGGAGATGGCTCTATCCTCCTACTACTTTAGAAGGGACTTCGAACGCAGCGTGTACATTGTGTTCGTGTTCCAGGCGGCCATCATGGTGCTCACCCCCACAGCCATAGCCAACAGCCGCTGGGAGGAGGTTAGCGTGTATGTGGGGGGAAGCATGATGACAGCCATGTTCATCTACGTGTTCGACTACCTCTACAAGCATAGGAGGCTCAACTCGGTCTTCGGGGAATACATCTTCAGGCTTCTTGTAGTGTACACGCTCATGATGGGTGGCCTCTTCCTGTGGATGGTCACCCAGCAACCAGCACTCTTCGACGCGTCAATAGTGGGTGAGATGCTCATATACTTCGACGGAGTGCTCTCACCCCTACGCTATGCGGAGAGCAAGCAGCGCTCATGGCTTCTTGAACCATCTTGGACCTTCAGGATGCTTGTAGCCATATTCGCAGCCGAATTCTTCATGGGCGGCGTCTTCGACTTGGAGTACTACGGAGTCCACACCTTCCTCTCCACACTAACACTCGCACCCCTTATGGGTAACCCGCTCAGCATGGTGGGGGCGGCTGCCTACAACTTTGTTGAGGCATTCAGCCTCATCACAGGTTCAGCTTGGTACCTGATAATGATGGGCGCCGAGATGGGCTCACTCGTGGTCTTCAGGATACGCGAGGTGAAGGTCAGGGAGACCAGGGTACGCCTAACGCTCATGCTCCTCGCATACTTCGCATACGCGGTGCTCCTTCCATACTTCGTGATACCCAGCAGCGAGCTACCAAACATACCTTTCGTGGGTCAAGCCATGGGTATTGGAACCGTCAGCCCCGTGGCCCCAGCCTTCGCATTCGGACTCGTGACAACATACCTCATCTACGGAGCACTGTCACTGCTTTTCGGGTCACGCGCGCTCTGCTCGGTCACCTGCACCGCCGCCACAATGTATCAGGGAACATTCTACGACGTGATGAAGAGCTTTAACAGGACAACCAAGATGGGTCGAAAGCTGCTTGGAAGCCGGATCACTAAGACTTACAAGGTGGTCTCAACCCTTGTCTGGATATCCCTCGTAGCCGCAGCTACAGTATCATACCTCAACTCGACAGGTAGAATAAACCTCACAGTGTATGGCGAAGACGCAGCCCAATTCCTCTACTCATTCTACTTCAACTTCCTCTGGTACATAGTCTTCATGCTCATCCCATTCATCGGAACCTATGGGTGTGTGACCACGGGGATGTGCCACTGGGGGATGACCAACCAGTGGATATCACGCCTAGGCTTCTTCAGACTCAAAGTCAAGGATAGAAACACGTGTATAAAGTGCCCCACCAAGGACTGCTCCAAAGCTTGCCCCGTGGGCAACACGGACATGCCCGGTCAATTCATAGCCAAAGGCGAATTCAGAGCCTCCAAATGCATAGGTGTAGGGGACTGCGTTGAGTCATGCCCATACGGAAACATATACTTCTACGACGTGAGAAACTGGCTACGCGAAAAACTCGGCGCAAAACCCAAGACCACAGCCGAAATACAACTAAACCAAGCTACTAAGAGCTAAATGGCGTCACTCAAAATCCCTAAAACCACATCTATAATTGAACAACCATCTTAAACGCACTTTTTATTCATGGGCGCATTATAATCAAATAAACTATTAATAACGTAGGACTTTTATTCGGTGACAAGCCACGCGTCACTTAAATTATATCTATTATAATTAAACTTTAAGGCACGAGAAAATCCATCTAGATACCCCGTAATTACATTTTTAACCAAGTAGTGTGGTCTTTTTCCTTTAAAAATATAAACCAGCATATTAGGTAGCACAAAACGCATTGATCTTAGCATTGCATGAAAAACAAAAAGATTATCTTTAAAATGAAGAAATCTCATCAGTAATATCCAATCTTTTAATTCGTTATTAACCCTTAGAGGGTCTTGTGTGCCATGTTCAGCCCACCAACCGAAGCCACTGGGAGGAGTAACGTCATGGTAGATAAAGCTTCCTGTATAAGCATATACCTTAAACCCCATCTTTTTAATTCTTAAACACAAATCCGCCGAACTATTTACACTTAACTTTTCTTCAAAACCGTTGGTAAGCTCTAAAACGCTTCTCTTTACTACCGATGAGTTTGCTAATGCATCTGTATCCAGAAATCTATTTTCAATCTTAGGATTACGAGGTTTGTTCCTACCGATCAAGACATGTGACCATCGATCCTTGGCTAATGGTGTCGCATAAACCCATACTAGATCTGGTCTATTTTTGTATAAGACGGCTGGCACAAGAGCACCTATGCACTTTGATTTGGCTAGTTTATCTATAATTGGCACAAATGTTCTATGGTTAACTATGTTATCATCATCAATAAAGAAGATTATATCTGAAGTTGCTTTTCTCCAGCCTAAGTTTTTAGCTCTAGATATAAATAGTCTCTCGCTTGATACAATCCTATGTATGTTTAGACAGGGAAACTCATTCTCTATTTCAACTTTACGCGATGAATCATCCACAACGATAATCTCCTCCAATCCCACGGGTTTTGTGAAATCGATACTTTTCAATAAATTCCTTAGTTTATCGTATCTGTTATGAGTTGGGATAACTATGGTAAATCTAGGCATATGCCATCTTTGCTTATACCAATTTAAACAGTACCTCTGAGATACCTCAAGATATGAGACATGGTATAAAAATTTTATATTCCTTAAACAAGCTCTCCAAATCTTGAGTCGTAGAGAGAAATCCAAAAGTTATGTTCTACGTTGTAATCTTATGGTTCTACTCGCGTGATAACCACAGATACACTCCTGCGCATAAGCTAATCGGTGGTATCCGGATCCTGTCCGGATAAGCCTTAAGTGGTGGGCGCCACGGAGCTGAATTGGTGAACCACCATGGAGCCCACAACGGATATCTTTACACTCTTCAGGGATTTAAACGTTTTTAAGAGGAACAAGAAGAGGTTCTCGCGAGCTCAAGGTTATCGCCGTGCTACTCTACGCGTTTGGGTTGAGCCTCAGAAAAACCCCTGGATTCTTCTGGCTTCTCTCCGAGCCTCTTTCCAAGTCGAGCGTTCAGGATTGGATGAAAAAGGTTGAGGCGAAACTCAGCTTCGAGCCAGTGCAAAGCTGGCAGCGAGCGATCGCGGTGGATGAAAGCGTGGTGAAGTGTAGCGGAAGACCACTGTAGGTGTGGGTTGCTGTCGACGCGTACACGAGGCAACCCATCTCGTTCGGTGTTTCACTCACGAGGACAACAGAGAACGCGCTCAGG